>CAZEBW010000006.1:0-29366 GCA_964510205.1 uncultured Anaerolineae bacterium | reverse complement strand
CGGTCACGCGCATTAACCTGTTCCAGCCCGACCCGCTCTACGCCTTTTCAGGCCTGACTGCGCGCACCGCTATGGGCTACCTGGTGCTGGCAGACACCGCGCTCCTGGCCATGTATGAGTTCATGAGCGAGACGGATCCCATGGCCCTTGGGATTATGGTCTTCATGATGCTTTTGGCCGCAGTGACCTTCGTTCTGCCACTGCTGGGCATGCACCGCCGCATGGTCGAGGAGAAGACGCGCCTGGAATCCGAGGCCAACCAGCGCCTGGAAGCGGCCATCGCTGAACTGCACCGCCGCGTGGATGCCGGCGATCTGACCGACATGACGGAGCTGTACAGGGCGATAGGCGGCCTGGAGATCGAACTAGAGATGGTGGCCAAAATCCCGACCTGGCCCTGGCAGCCCGGCACGCTGCGCGTCGCGCTCTCGCCGCTGCTGTTGCCGGTGGCGGTTTGGCTCATCCAGCGGCTCCTGGAGCGCTTGGCCGGCTTGTAGGGGCAATCCCTGTGTGAATTCCAAGCTCCAATCGGACGATAGTCCGCGTTCTCGCCGCTGGACTGTCGTCCAGCTGGAGCACAATTGGGTTCAATGATACGATTTGGAGGAGATGAATGGCAAAAGAACTGCCCGTTGATAAGCTGCGCAGGATCTGCGATCCCCAGACGCTGGGCTGGGATACCACCGAGGAGGTAGAGCCCCTGGAAAGCATCATCGGCCAGGAGAGGGCGGTCCGATCTCTGGAGTTCGGGCTGGGAATCCAGGATTCGGGATTCAACATCTACGTGGCCGGCCCGCCCGGCACGGGGAAGACCACCGCCGTGCGGCGCTTCCTGGAGGAAGTGGCCAAGGAAAAGCCTGTGCCCCCCGATTGGTGCTACGTGAACAACTTCCGTGACTCCTATCGCCCCAATGCCCTCCGCCTGCCGCCGGGCCACGGACGGGCGTTCCAAAAGGATATGAAGAACCTGGTGGAATGGGCGCGGCGGGAGATCCCCAGAGTCTTTGAGAGCGATGAATACGTCGCTCAAAAGGAGGAGACGGTTCAAGGCGTTCAAAAACAGAAGCAGGAGCTCCTCTCTCGGATGGGCGAGAAGGCTAAAGAGGAGGGATTCTTGCTCCAGATGAGCCCCATGGGCCTGTTGATCATTCCGGTGAAAGACGGGGAACCTCTCAGCGAAGAAGAGTTCAGCGCGCTGAGCCCAGAAGTCAAAGGGCAACTGCTGCAAAAGCGAGAGGGCTTGCAAGAGGAACTAAAGAAGGCGATGAGGCAGGTGAGGGGCCTGGACAAAGAAGCTAACGAGGCCGTACAAGCGTTGGATCGGGAGGTCGCTCTCTTCGCGGTGGGTCCGTCGGTGGACGGCTTGGTGGAGAAATATGAGAGCCTCCCGGAGGTGGTGGACTACCTGAATGCGGTGCGGGATGACATCGTGGACAACCTCTCCCTGTTCAGAGGGGAAGCTGAGGCCCAGACCGCCGCGCCTGTTCCCACGCCTGGGGCCAAGGAACTGCCCTTCAGGAAATACGAGGTGAACGTGGTGGTGGACAACTCCGAGCTCGAAGGGGCGCCGGTGGTCATGGAGCTTAACCCCACCTACAGCAACCTCTTCGGCCGCATTGAGAAGGAGGCCCAGTTCGGCTCCCTGGTCACCGACTTCACCTTGATCCGAGAGGGCTCCCTGCATCGGGCCAACGGCGGCTACCTGGTGCTTCCCGTGGATGAGATGATGAGCAATCTCTTCTCCTGGGATAGCCTGAAGCGAGCCCTCAGGAATGAAGAAATCGCTGTGGAGGAGGCCGGGGAGAGGTTGGGCTTCATAACCTCCAAGGGCCTGCGGCCCGAGCCCATCCCCCTGGATGCCAAAATCGTTCTCATCGGGCAGTCCACGCCCTACCGTCTGCTCTACACCTGGGACGAGGACTTCGGCGAGCTGTTCAAGGTCAAAGCCGATTTCGATACCCGCATGGCCCGCACAGATGAAAACATCGGAGACTACGCCGCCTTCGTCTGCACCCTTTGCAACGAGGAGGGCTTGAGACACCTCGACGCCTCGGCGCTGGCCAAGCTCATCGAGCACAGCTCCCGACTGGCCGAGGATCAGATGAAGCTCTCCGCCCGCTTTGGCGAGATCTCGGACATCATCCGCGAAGCCAGTTTCTACGCGACTCAAGAAGGTGCAGCCTACGTCACCACCGCTCAGGTGCAGAAGGCCATTGAAGAGAAGTTCTACCGCTCCAACCTCGTTCAGGAGAGGATCAGCGAGGCGATTGAGCGAGGTCGGGTCATGATTGACGCGGTGGGGGAGGAGGTGGGGCAAGTCAACGGTCTCTCTGTTTACAGTTTGGGAGACATCGCCTTTGGCCGACCCACCCGGATCACCGCCAGCGTAGGCCTGGGTCGGGGAGGGGTGGTAGACATCGAACGGGAGGCCAATCTAGCTGGCCCCATCCATTCCAAGGGAGTGATGATTCTGAGCGGCTATCTGGCCGACAAGTATACCCAGGACAAACCCCTCAGCCTCTCGGCCCGCCTGGTCTTCGAGCAAAGCTACTCGGAGATAGACGGGGACAGCGCGTCTAGCACAGAGCTTTACGCGCTCCTCTCCGGCCTGTCTGGGCTTCCCCTCAAACAAGGCATTGCCGTCACCGGCTCCGTCAGCCAGAAAGGGGAGGTGCAGGCCATCGGCGGGGTGAACGAGAAGATCGAGGGCTTCTTCGAGACCTGCAAGATCAAAGGGCTGACCGGCGAGCAGGGCGTGCTCATCCCTGCCAGCAACGTGCAGAACCTGATGCTCAAAGAGGAAGTGGTGGAGGCAGTCAGGGAAGGCAAGTTCCACATCTGGTCGGTGGAGACCGTTGACGAAGGGATCGAGATCCTGACGGGCGTCGAGGCCGGGGGGCGAGGAGACGATGGGAGCTTCGAACAGGATTCGGTGAACGACCGCGTGGACAAGCGTCTGCAGGAGCTGGCGGAGAGGATCAGAGATTTTGGCAAGGAGAGCAAGAGCGGGAACGGCGGGGAGAAAGAGGATTCCCAAAGCCCCGATGGGTCTTCCAGCGCAAGCGGAGCGGCCTATGCTGAGTTTCCACTGCCGACCGTGATCTACAACCTGATCACGCTGGGCGGGGCGCTGGTCGTCGGCGGGGTCATCGTGGCCCAGTTCGGCCTCTGGCCCACGCTTGGCTACTTGATGCTCCTGGCGCTCACGGCAGGCGGGTTGCTGACCCTGGTCTGCGCCCGTTGTAGCTACTACGGCCGCCGCTGCGCGCTGGGGCTGGGGAAGGCGGCGGGATTGGTTTTCAAGAGGCGGGATGAGGAGGAATTCTTCGGCACCTGGCCTCAGTTCGTCGTCCTGCTGCTGCTCGTGCTTGCGCTGCTCCTGCCCATCGCCGGCGGCGTCATCTTGCTGGTCGAGGGCTTCAGCGCGGGGCGACTGGCGCTGCTGGCGGCCCTGGTGGGGCTGCTGCTGGCTGGCCTGATTCCCCACCCCAAGCTCGTTTGCAGTCACTGTCGTCAGGGCGAGTGTGGGGCCTGTCCCGTTGGGCGGCGATTTTGGAAGACTGAACGCACGGAGTAACCCGTCGGAGCCGGCAATCTCCGATGGTCCAAACCTGGTTCTGATGTTTCGAGGGGGTCGCAATCCATGACAAGATCAACGCCGATCAACCTCAGGCAAGCGTGTCGTCTGGGCATTGTCGTTCTGCTGGTGTTCGCGGTGGGGATGGGCCTGGTGGACCGCTTGAGGCCCTCACCGGCCTACGCTGATGGCGTTCCAGCCGTGGTGGGGTGTTTGATAGACGCGCAGGGCGAGCCGGTGCGCGGTGCCGAGGTGGCCGTGTACCTGAACGGCGAAGAGGAGCCGACCGCCGCCGGCGAGAGCCAGCCCGATGGCGTCTTCGTGCTCGATCTGCCCGACAGTTCGATAGATTCCCTGCGGGTGGAGATCGAGCGCCACCACTTCAAGACGGTAGAGTGGGCCGCCGAAGCCGACGATCTGGAGCATCTGCGTCAGGGCGACACCATCCATCTGCCCGACATCACGCTGCAGCGGCGGCTCACTCCGGGCTTCTGGATCGCCACCCTCACCTTCGTGGGCATCCTGCTGCTCATCGCCCTGGAGAAACTGCACAACACCATGGCCGCGCTGCTGGGCGTGGCGGTGGTGCTGGGCGTCAGCTTCGTGGGCGGCGCCATCCACCCAGATCTGTTCATCTTCGACTTCGAGCGCGCGCTGCAGTACGTGGACTTCGACGTCATTTTTCTGGTGATGGGCATGATGATCGTCATCGGCATCATCGAGGGGACGGGCATCTTCCAATGGCTGGCTTATCAGGCTTACCGTCTGTCGCGGGGCCGGGCCTGGCTGCTGGTGACTATTTTGATGATCATCACTTCGGTGGCCTCAGCGCTGCTGGACAACGTGACCACCATGCTGCTCATGACCCCCATGACCCTGCAGATTGCCCTGGCGCTGGGCATCAATCCCCTGTCGCTGCTGCTGCCGGAGGTGCTGGCCTCCAACGTGGGCGGCATCAGCACCCTCATCGGCACGCCCACCAACATCCTCATCGGCTCCTATGCCGACATCTCCTTCAACGACTTCCTGACCAACCTCACGCCGGGGGTGCTGCTGGCCCAGGCGGCCCTCACCGTCTACGTGATCCTGATCTATCGCAAAGAGTATGCTTCGGTGAGCGGCGGGTTGTCGTCGGCTCTGTTGGAACGTCTGAAGGAAAACGCCCGCATCACCGAGCCGGTGAAGCTGCGCAAGGCAGGGGTGGTGTTCATCGGTATGCTGCTTCTCTTCGTATTGGGAGAGCGAATCCATCTGGTGCCGGCGGTGACGGCTATTTTGGGGTCAGTAGCTATGCTGATGGTGGTCGAGTCCGACATCGAGGAAATGCTCAAGGTGGTGGACTGGACCACGCTGATGTTCTTCATCGCCCTGTTCATGGTGGTGGGGGCCATTCAGGAGGTGGGGCTCATCAGTTTCATCGCGGCTGGAATCAAAGCGGTGGTGCGAGAGAACCTGACGTTGGCCATGCTGGTGCTGATCTGGAGCGGGGCCATCCTGTCGGGGGTCATTGCCAACATCCCCTTCACGGCCGCCATGCTGCCCGTGGTACGTTTCCTCAGTCGCGTAGTGCCCGGCGCGGAGGGCAAGGTGCTGTTTTACGGGCTGTCGGTGGGATCGGCTATGGGAGGCAACAGCTCCCTCATCGGCGCTTCGGCCAACCTGGTGACGGCCGGCATCGCCGAGCGGGCGGGGTATCCCATCACTTACGCCAAGTTTTTGAAGATCGGTTTCCCGGCCACGATCATCACCGTGATTGCCGGGACGCTGTGGCTCTTTATTCGATTCTAGAGACTAGAGACCAGGGGCAAGGGACAAGGGACAAGACCCCTAATCCCTAGTCCCTTGTCCCTAGTCTCTCGCTATGGAGGTGACTATGGGCAAAATCTTATGTGCCACGCGAGGCGGCGAGGCCAGCTACCGCACCCAGGATGCAGCCATCGCTTTGGCCCGGGAGCGAAATGGGGAGTTGCTGTTCCTCTTCGTGGTAGACACCCATTTTCTGGACAAGACCGAGCGGGCGGTTCGTCCCGACGTAGTGGCGGAGGAGATGGGGCGCATGGGCGAGTTTCTGCTGGCCATGGCCCAGGAACGAGCCGAGAATCAGGGGGTTGCTGCCGATTATCTGCTGCGGCGCGGGGAGTTTCGGGACGAGTTGAAGGCGGTCACCTGTGAGGAGGGCGTTGCCCTGGTGGTGTTGGGCCGGCCGGCAGGAACGGGGAGCGCCTTTGTGCCGGCTGAGCTGAGAGCCTTCGCCGCCGAAATCGAAGCCGAGACCGGCGCGGAAGCCGTCATTGTGTGAACCAGGGGGACCGATATGGAAAGTCAGTTTTGGAATGTAGCCCTCTACGGTAGTCTGGCGGGATTGGCCACCTTGGTTGGCATCTACATCGTGTTGATCAGAGAGGCATGGGCTCGCCGAGGCTCCATCTACCTCATCAGCTTCGCCTCCGGCGCCCTGCTCTCGGCTTCTCTGCTGGACATTCTGCCCGAATCCCTGGAGCTGAATGGCAATGCCGCTGTTTATGCCTTGCTGAGCTTTCTGGCCTTCTACGTCCTGGAGCAGAACGTGGTGGTGCACGCCGCTCATGAAGACCCGCAGTGCTCCGAGGAGAGCGAGGCGCACCGGCGACATGCCTTAGGTGTCGTGTCTGTCCTAGGGATCGGTTTTCACTCCCTCCTCGACGGGGTGATCATCGGTGCGGGTTTCGCCGACAGCGCCGTCACCGGCATCATCGCCACCGTGGCTGTGATCATGCACGAGTTTCCGGAGGGCCTTTCCATGATGGCCATCCTCCTCCATGCGGGCCTGACCAGAAACAAGGCTCTGGCCTATTCGGTCGCAGTGGCCTTAGCCACACCGGTGGGCGCTGTTGTTTCCCATGGGCTCCTGCAGGGCATCCAGGCCAGCGTATTGGGAGGACTGTTGGGCGTCGCCGCCGGCTCTTTCTTGTACATCGCCGCTTCAGACCTCATCCCAGAAACGCGTCGCCAATCCACTCCCTACAATATCCCCTTGGTCATCGGCGGCATGGCGATTCTGTTTGTGTTGAAGCTGGTGCTATAGTCGTTTCGGCAAGATGAGCCTTGTCGGCTGGGGGGATAGAACCATGAAATGCTGGCTACGCATCGCCCTGATCGTGATCATCGTGCTGCTGCTCATCCTGTTGATCGCCCCGCTGCTGATTCCCGTGCCCCCGCTGGAGGGCACCGTGCCGCCTCAGCAGTTGGCCGACCCCGACAGTCGCTTTGTGGAGATCAACGGCTTGCAGGTGCACTACAAAACCGCCGGCCAGGGGGAGCCCGTGCTTGTCCTGCTGCATGGCTTCGGCGCCAGCACCTTCTCCTGGCGCGAGGTGATGGAGCCGCTGGCCGAGATGGGCACGGTGATGGCCTTCGACCGCCCCGCCTTCGGCCTGACCGAGCGCCCTCTGCCAGGCGAGTGGGCGGGTGAGAGCCCGTACAGCGCGGAGGCCCAGGTCGAGTTGACGATTGGATTGCTGGACGAGCTGGGGGCGGAGAAGGCGATTCTGGTGGGCAACTCCGCCGGCGGCACCATCGCCATGCTCACCGCCTTGGCCCATCCACAGCGGGTGCAGGCCCTGGTGTTGGTGGACCCGGCGGTCTATGCCCACGGCGGTTCGATGGGCCTCATCGGCTTGCTTGCCAACACGCCCCAAATGCAGCGGATCGGGCCGTTGCTGGCGCGGCGGATCCGAGGCTGGGGCATAGACTTTGCTCGCTCTGCCTGGCACGATCCCTCCAAGATCACGGCGGAGGTCTGGGAGGGGTACACCGAGCCGCTGCAGGCCGAAAACTGGGATCGCGCCCTGTGGGAGATGGTTCGGGCCAGCGGGTCCCAAGACTTGCCGCAGCGACTGACTGAGATTCGCATGCCCTGCCTGGTCATCACCGGCGATGACGACCGCGTCGTGCCCACCGAGCAGAGCGTCCGTCTGGCCGACGAGCTGCCCGACGCCGAGTTAGTGGTCATTCCGGACTGCGGCCATGTGCCCCACGAGGAGTGCCCGCAGCCGTTTTTGCAGGCCGTGGCCGATTTTCTGAAACAACTGGCGTATTCGCCACCGGATGGTTTTTGGAACACGAATGTCACGAATGAACGAATAACACGAATTTAGGGGGGTAGTTGATGATAGATGATGATGGTACGCAGACTTCCGCGCTGCCCTTCATCACGCCAGACCTGCCGGGCATCGGTGGGGAGATCAAGGCTGAGCCGGCCCACTTTGTGGTCGAGGAAGTCCCGCTGTACGAGGCGGTGGGGGAGGGCGAGCACGTCTACGTGCGCTTGACCCGCGAGGGGTGGACCACGCGCGCGCTGCAGGAGCGGCTGGTTGACCTCTTCGACCTGCGAGCGGTGGACGTGGGCTGCGCCGGCCTGAAGGACAAGCACGCTCGCGTGACCCAGACCTTCTCCCTGCTGCTGCACGGCGTGGACGAGGCGACTGTGGCCGGGCGTATCGAAGAAGCGCTGCCGGTTGAGGTGGTGTGGGTGCGGCGACATCGCAACAAGCTGAAGAAAGGACATTTGCTGGGCAATCGCTTTCGCATCGTGGTGCTGGGTCCAGGGGCGGAGGCGATGGCGCGGGCTGAGGCCATCGCCCAGGCTTTGCAGGCGCGCGGCTTGCCCAACTTCTACGGCCCGCAGCGCTTTGGCATCCACGGCGACAACGCGCGGCAGGGGCGCGAGGTGTTGCTGGGCCGAGGGCCGCGCAAGCGTTGGCTGAGGCGATTCCTACTTTCGGCCTATCAGTCGGCTCTGTTCAACGCCTGGCTGACGGAGCGCATCGAGCGCGATTGGTTCGATCTTCTCCTGAACGGCGACATCGCCAAGAAGACGGATACCGGCGGCTTGTTCGAGGTCGAGGACGCCGAGGTCGAGTTACCTCGTTTCCGGCGGAGGGAGATCACCTACACGGGGCCGATCTATGGCCACCGCATGTGGTGGGCAAGCGGCGAGCCTGGCGAGCTGGAACGGGCGGTGCTGGAGGCAGAGGAAGTGACGACGGAGATGCTGCGTCGAGCGCGGCTGAACGGCAGCCGCCGCCGCGCCTGCCTGTTCCTGAACGACCTCGACATTGAGCCCCATCCCGCCGGGCTGCTGTTCACGTTCTCGCTGCCCAAGGGGTCTTACGCGACCACGGCGCTGCGGGAGTTCGTGAAGGCAGAAGTGACGGCCTTACCGGAGGAGTAAGCAGACTAGAGTGACCGATTTTCTGACCAAGCTGCCGTGAAACTCGAAGGAGGAAGATGATGCCGCTTCAAGACGTGCTGGCTGTTGTGCTCGGCGGTGGGCGGGGGAGCCGGCTTTATCCACTGACCAAATTGCGCGCCAAACCAGCCGTGCCCATCGGCGGCAAATACCGCCTGATTGACATCCCCTTGAGCAATTGCATCAACTCCGGCATCACCCGCGTCTTCGTTCTCACCCAGTTCCTCTCGGCCTCTCTCAACCGCCATGTCTTCCGGACCTACACGTTTGACGTCTTCTCCCATGGCTTCGTCGAAATCCTGGCTGCCGAACAGACGTTGAACGGCGCCGATTGGTACCAGGGGACGGCGGACGCGGTTCGCCAGCAGGTGCATCGCTTCCTCAGTCGGGGAGCGGAGGACGTGCTGATCCTGGCCGGTGACCATCTCTACCGCATGGACTACGGCGAATTCGTCGGTTTCCATCGGGAAAGCCGGGCCGACGTCACCATCGCTGTCCTTCCCGTCTCAGCGGCGGACGCGCCTCGCTACGGTATCCTGCAAACCAACGACGAGGGACGGATCGTTGCTTTTCAGGAGAAACCGCAGGGAGCGGAGGAGTTGGAAGGGCTGGAGAGTCGCCATGGAGACGAGCGGCCCTATTTGGCCTCAATGGGCATCTACGTTTTTCGGATGGATGTGCTGCTTCGCCTGCTGGAGGAGTGCGGCGACGACGACTTCGGCCGGCACGTCGTTCCGGCGGCCATCGAATCGGTGCGAGTTTACGCCTTTCCCTTCGACGGCTACTGGGAAGACATCGGCACCATCTCCGCTTTCTACAGCGCCAACCTGGCTCTCACTCGTGAGAATCCGCCGTTTGACTTCTACGATCCCCGCCGGCCCATCTACACCCGTTCTCGCTTTCTACCCCCCTCGCGGATAGATGGCTGCCGGCTGGAGCAGGCGGTGGTGGCGGAAGGGTGCTGGCTGTACGACGCGGATGTCGAGGAATGCATCGTCGGCCTGCGCAGCGTGGTGCGGCCGGGGGCGAGGCTGCGCCACGTGGTGATGATGGGGGCCGACTTCTACGAGGACGACGACGAGAAGACCGAGAACCGTCGTCTTGGGCGGCCCCACATGGGCATTGGCCAGGATGTTAACATCGAGCGGGCCATCATTGACAAGAACGCCCGAATTGGACAAGGCGTCGTCATCCGCTCCCATGCTGGAGAGCCGGACCAAGAAAAGGAACACTACGCCATCCGAGATGGGATCGTCGTCATCCCCAAGAACGCCGCCATACCCGAAGGGACCGTCATCTGATGATCAAACGACTACGTGCGGTGAGTTGTTGATGACCAGCAAAAAAGTTGAAGCTCTGGCTAAATTGCCGTTCTTCGGCGGACTCGGCGAGGACGATTTGCTAGAGATCGCGGCCTACGTTCACGAGCGCATCTTTTCGCCCGATCAGGTCGTGATGTTGGAGGGCGAACCCTGCCAGGCGGTGTATTTCGTGGTGCACGGCGTGGTGCGGATGTACCGCCTGTCGCTCGAAGGCCGCGAGCAGGTGCTGGCCTATCTCGGCCCCGGCGAAACCTTCAACCTTGTTCCCGTACTCGATCGCAGACCCAATCGGGCCACCGCGGAAGCGGTGACCGAGGCCACGCTCTATACCATTGACTGCCAGCGTTTCCACAATATCCTGCGCGACCACCACGAGGTGGCCTTGGCTGTCCTGGAGTACCTGGCCGCCGAGGTGCGCCGTCTGAGCGACATGGTGGAGGATCTGGCCCTGCACACAGTGAGCACCCGCCTGGCGCGCTTCTTGCTGGATCAGGCCTCGGCTGAGAACAGGCAGCCGCCCAGACGTTGGACGCAGGAAGAGATCGCCTCCCACATTGGCACGGTGCGCGATGTAGTGGGGCGCGTGCTGCGGACCTTTGTCAACGATGGCCTGATCCGTCGAGAGCGCGGGCAGATCGTGATGGTGGATCGGGAGGGGCTGGAACGGGAGGCGGCAGGCGGGTAGGGGAAAAGTGACTTTTGTCATAGACAGATGGCTGCCCTGGTGGTACAATAAGGATAGTCGTTTTTTGATGCAGGAGGTGTGGATGAACGAGGCGTGGGCGCTGCCCCAGGTGGACCAGGATCGCTGCACGCTCTGCGGGCTGTGTGTGGAGGTCTGCCCCTGCCATGCCGTGGAGTTGGGAGAGCGGGGGGCGATATTCTCTTGCACCGAAAAGTGCTCGAGTATATATGCCTGCCCTGGGGAAAACCCTTTGTGTGAAGAGGTCTGTCCCACGGGCGCCATTACTTGTGCTTTCGAGATCGTGCTGGAGCCGGGTCGAGAGGAAGAGGCGTTGCCCAGTGGGTGAACCCGCGCCACGGCTGCGCGTTTCTCGCCGTCCTGCGATGAATCGCCGTTTGTGAGGAGAATGGATATGTTTGGTGAGTTTGTTTACCTGGACAATGCCGCTGCTACTCGCCTGGACGAGCGCGTGCTGGAGGCGATGAGACCTTACTTCTTCGATACCTACGCCGTGGCCACCTCCCAGTTCGGCTACTCGCCGGGCCTCGAGGCCAAGGACGCTCTGCACGCGGCCCGAGCCGCGATCGCCGGCGCGCTGGGAGCTGAGCCCGAGGAGTTTGTCTTTACCTCTGGGAGCACGGAGTCCAGCAACATGGCGCTCAAAGGCGTCGCTCTGGCCCTGGGGGAGAAGAAGGGCAAGCACATCATCACCTCCAAAATCGAGGACTTCCCCGTCCTCCACAGCGCCCGCGCCCTGGAGAAGCAGGGCTTCCAGGTGACCTATCTCGACGTGGATGAGCACGGGCGACTGGATCTGGATCAATTGCGTGACGCCATAACGTCGCAGACGATTCTAGTTTCGGTCCAGGCAGCCAACCAAGAGATTGGCACGCTGCAAGACCTGGCCGCCATCGGCGCGATCTGTCGGGAGCACGACGTGTTGTTCCACACCGACGCCACCCACAGCTTCCCCCGTGTGCCGCTGGATGTGCGGGAATTGCCGGTCGACCTGGTCACTGTGGCGGCGCACCTGATCCACGGCCCCAAGGGCGTGGGCGGGCTGTACGTGCGGGAGGGCACGCCGCTGGCCAAGTGGATGGACGGCGGCTTCCAGGAGTTCAACCTGCGGGCTGGGGCGGAGAACGTTTCCGGTGCGGTTGGCTTCGCCAAGGCGGTGGAGCTGGTCACGCCAGAGGAGACGGCGCGGCTGCAGGAGATGCGCGACCGACTGATTGAGCGGCTGCTGCGGATTCCGCACTCGCGCCTCAACGGCCATCCCACGCTGCGGCTGCCCCACAACGCCAACGTCTCCTTCCGCTTCGTGGAGGGCGAGGCCATCCTGCTGCACCTGGACATGCGCGGCTTCGCCGTCAGCACCGGCTCGGCCTGCTTCAGCCGCTCGTTGGAGGCCAGCCACGTCATCCTGGGCATCGGCGGCAACCACGAACGCGCGCACGGCTCGGTGCGTTTCACCTTTGGCCGCTTCAACGAGCCGGGGGACGTGGACGCAGTGGCGGAGGCCATATCCGACGTCATCGAGAAGCTGCGGGCCATCAGTCCGCTGGGAAAAGAGTAGCGTAGAGAGGATTCAGAAACCAGCTTCCTGAGAGAAAAGCCTGGCTTCTTTCCAAAAAACAAACAATCGGTAGTTTCCCTGTAGAGTGTGCCCTAAGACGGGTTGTTCGTGTCATTGCGAGGCGCGCTGTTTGCGCCGAAGCAATCTCCAATTCGCAGGGTGGGGATTGCTTCGCTCCTTACAGTCGCTCGCAATGACACAGCAGCAAGATCTGGGAGGGAGACGACCAAACAATCTTAAGGAGGAAAAGCACTATGCTGAGCAAGGTTATGCAAGACGGGATCAACGAACAGATCAAGGACGAGCTCTATTCGGCCTACCTGTACCTTTCGATGTCGGCTCACTTCGAGGCGGCCAATCTGTCGGGCTTTGCCCACTGGATGCGGCTGCAGAGCCAGGAAGAGGTGGAGCACGCCATGAAGTTCTTCGACTTTGTCAATGAGCGGGGCGGCCAAGTGGTGCTCCAGGCCATTGACCAGCCACCAGTGGAGTTCGGTTCGCCGCTCGATATCTTCGAGCAGACTCTCGAACACGAGCGCAAAGTGACGGCGTTGATCAACGAACTCTACGAGCTTGCGCTGGAGGAGAACGACTATCCCACCCAGATGATGCTGCAGTGGTTCATTGAGGAGCAGGTCGAGGAGGAGGCCAGCGCTGGGGAAATCGTAGAGACGCTCAAGATGCTGGGCGACCAGACCCACGCTCTGGTCATGCTGGATAGGGAATTGGGCCAGCGCGAAGCTGCTGGCGAGGAGTAGAACTAGGCTGAACTTTCCCGGGAAGTGCTCGGAGCCCCGTCCCCGGAGCGGCCTTCGTGAGGACGTTCGCTGGCCACCCCCCGGGGACGGGGGCTGAGAGCGTGTTCGAGGACTTTACGGGGGATCTCTGATTGAGTAGGGAGGTATAGATGCCATTACCCTATAGCGAAATCGTGATGGAACACTTCAGACACCCACAGAATGTTGGGCGCATCGAGGACGCCGACGCCAAAGCAGTCGAGGGCAGTCCTGCCTGCGGCGACATGGTGGCCGTCTATCTCAAAGTGGATGAGGAGTCCCAGCGCATTGACGACATCAAGTTCGAGTCCTACGGCTGCGCCTCCAACATCGCCACCGGCTCCATCATCACCGAGTTGGCCAAAGGCAAGACGCTGGAAGAGGCCAAGGCCATCAGTTGGAAGCAGGCCTCAGAGGCGCTGGGCGGCCTGCCGCCCATCAAGACGCACTGCTCGGTGTTGGCCGTGGACGGGCTGCGGGCGGCGATTCAGAACTACGAGGAGCGACACGGGCTGGTCAAAGAGCGCGTGCCGACCACGGTGGAGGTGGTGCGCAAGCGCCTGAAGCACGTGATGAATCCGCTGGTTGGACTCGACCTGGTTCGCACCAAGGTGGTCAAAGACATTGAGGTTGCCGACGGCACGGTGCGCGTGGCGCTCGACCTGCCGTCTGATCACCAGTTCGCCGCCAACATCCGCGAGGAGATCATCGAGAAGATCGAGCCTTTGTGGGACGTGGAGAGCGTGGCGATAGAGTTTACGGAGTGAGGTGAAACCATGGTTGACATCAAGGTAGACACGCGGGAGGCCCAGTGCCCAGCGGTGGAGGCCAACATCGTCGTGGATTGCCGGGGGGAGACCTGCCCCGTGCCGCTGGTGGAGGTGCGCAAGGCGATTCGCCGCGCTGCGCCGGGTGATGTGATCGAAGTGGTTGGCACGCACCCGGCCTCGAAAAAGGAAATCCCGATGGCAGTCGAGGCCCTGGGGCTGGAATTGCTGGGCGTCGAGGGAGCGGACACCGACTGGGCCATCTGCATTCGGAGATAGATTACAAGCCAGGTCTTTTGGCCAAAGGATGTGATTCCTCACCGTGGAGGTCTCTGACGGTGGGGGTTCGGTCATCTCAGGTGGCGAAGAACCTGCTTTTCTTTTTCCAGATCTCCCGCTTGCTGTTGGATCGAGCTTAATCGGACACCTTAACGGCGTCTAGCTTACGGAGGTATGCGCGATGATAGAGACAGTTACCTTGGAGGTGATCGCTCTCCTGCCCACCACCCATTTCCATTGCATGCACTGCGAGCGCATCTTCGACCAAGCGGGTCTTGGTAAAAAGGTTCACGATGTGGATCAGCAGTATCCCCCCGAGTTCCTGGAGGAGGGCCGTCGCCTGCTGGTCTGGCTGGAGGAATTGAGCGCGCGATACGGCCCTCGTCTTTCCATAAAAGTCATAGACCCTCAATCGCTGCCGGGCTTTTTCAAGAGTCTGCGCCATGGGGTGCGTCGCTATCCTACTTTCATCATCAATGGAAGGGAGAAATACACGGGCTGGGATCGGGATGCCCTTGAGGCGCTTTTGTAGAAAAGGCGTTGGCCCGTGTTGTACAAGGAGGTGGAAGACGATGACAAACAGAATCTACTCGCTAAGCGGCAAGGGCCTCGTCTTGGTCGTCATCAGCGCCCTAGTTCTCGGCCTTGTCGCCTCAGCGGGCCAGGGGCCGACGATTTTGGCCAGCGCACCCTCATCTTGCGTGCTTCTGGTGGACGACGACCAGGACAACCCCGATGTGCGCCCTTACTACACCTCGGCCCTGGACGCATTGGACATAACCTACGACGCCTGGGACACAGCCGCCCAGGGCGATCCGTCTGCTGACGACCTGATGGGCTACCAGATCGTCATCTGGTTCACCGGCTATCCCCGCAGTGATACCTTCACCTCGGCCAACGAAGCGGCGGTGGCGGCTTACCTCGACGCAGAAGGCCGGTTCTGGCTGATCAGCGAGGACTACCTCTACGATAGGGGATTGACCTCGTTCGGCCAAAACCGCCTGAGCATCAGCAGCTATACCAACGACGTGAACCGCACCGACCCCGAGGGTGTCCTCTACAGCCCTGGCAGTGGCTTGGGTCCTTACAACCTAACGCCACCCAGCGGCTGGCCGGGCGAGCTCTACACTGATAACGTCGTCAGACAGAGTGGTTGAGGCATCTACTCACCTTTCCGTTGGGAAGGTACCGGTCAGACCAATTCCACAAGCTACAAGTGCAGCAGCGGTAACTACAGGACGGCTTTCTTCGCCTGGCCTTTGGAGGGCTTGGCCAACTTGGCAGACCGAAAGTTCGTCATGGATGCCCTCGTTGACTGGTTTGGCGGATGCAGCGTTCCGCCCACCCCCACGCCGTCTTTTCACGTTTACCTGCCGCTTGTCCCGAAGTAAAATAGATAGTTGACAAAATTACTCAACTATACTATAATCTACGCCAAGCTGTTCGACGAGGGGGGGTGTTGAAATGCAGATTTCCACCAAGGGCAGGTATGCCTTGCGGGCGATGGTTGACCTGGGCCTGCACGTGGATCGGGGTCCGGTTCTCAGAAAAGACATCGCCGAGCGGCAGGAGGTTTCTTCTCATTACATCGGACAGTTGTTCCCAAAATTGAAAAAGGCGGGGTTCGTCGAGAGCGTCAAGGGGCCGGGGGGCGGGTACGTCCTGGCTCGGGAGGCCGATGAGATCAGAGTCGGAGACATCATCCGCGCCGTTGAGGGGCCCATTGCTTTGGTGCAGTGTGTTGGTCCCAATCCAGAGGAGGCCTGCTACCGCACGGATAGCTGCGTAACCTATTTGCTTTGGAAGAGGCTCTCCAAAACGATCGAAGGGGTCTTGGACTCTATTACTCTAAAGGATTTGTGCGACCAGGCTCGTGAGTTTGAAGAAGCCTTGGCTGAGCAATGAATTGCTCGGCTGAGACATAAAATGCGATAAAAAGAAATCAAGCTTTCTATTGAAAACCTTTGGGGGCTTTTCGCCAGTTCGAAGGGAGGATCACGATAGCAAGGATCTACGAAGACATCACCAAAACCGTTGGCCACACGCCTTTGGTGAAGCTGAACAGGGTCACGGCAGGATTGGAGGCCACGGTGTTGGCCAAGCTGGAGTCCTTCAACCCCCTGTCCAGCGTGAAGGACAGGATCGGGGTAAGCATGATTGACGCCGCCGAGCGCGATGGACTCATTGGGGAAGACACCATCATCCTGGAGCCCACCAGCGGCAACACCGGCGTCGCCCTGGCTTTCGTCTGCGCCGCCCGCGGCTACAAGCTGGTGCTGACCATGCCCGATACCATGAGCCTGGAGCGCAGGAGCTTGCTGAAGGCGCTGGGAGCGGAGTTGATTCTGACCCCGGGTGCTGAGGGGATGCCGGGGGCGGTGCGGAGGGCCGAGGAGATGGCCGCTGCCGATCCAAGGTATTTCATCCCCCAGCAGTTCAAGAACCCGGCCAACCCGGCCATCCACCGCGAGAACACGGCCAGGGAGATCTGGGAAGATACCGACGGGCGGGTGGATGTGGTTGTGGCTGGCGTGGGCACCGGCGGCACCATCACCGGCGTCGCCGAGGAGATCAAGTCGCTTAAGCCCGGCTTCAGAGCCATCGCTGTGGAACCGAGCGCGTCGCCCGTTCTATCCGGCGGCCAGCCTGGCTCTCACAAGATCCAGGGCATCGGCGCGGGTTTCGTCCCCGACGTCCTGCGGCTGGAGCTGGTGGACGAGGTCGTCCAGGTCGCCAACGAGGACGCGGCCCAGATGGCCCTTCGGCTGGCCAGGGAAGAGGGCTTGTTGGTTGGCATCTCCTCCGGCGCGGCGGCATATGCTGCCCTGCAGGTGGCGGCCAGGCCGGAGAACCGGGAAAAGCTCATCGTGGTCATCCTGCCGGATACGGGCGAGAGGTATCTGAGTACGCCGCTGTTTGAAACGGGGTAGGGATGTTGGAGCGATACTCGCGGCAGATGCTCCTGAACGAGGTGGGGGAAGCGGGCTGGCTTCGCCTGCCTGCCGGCGCCTTGGCGCCCGCTTGGAGAACGCTATGTACAGTCAGAAAGTGTTAGACCATTTCACCAATCCGCGAAACGTAGGCGCCATCGAGGACGCCGATGGCTTCGGCCAGGCCGGGGGCGGCTCAAAGTGCCCAGACGACCTCGCCTACTTCTGGATCCGGGTATCCGAGGGCCGCATTGCCGAGGTCAAGCACAAGACGCTGGGCTGTCCCGTGGCCATCGCCTCCAGCAGCCTCACCAGCGCCCTGGCCGAGGGCAAAACGCTCCAGGAGGCTCTGCGCATCACGCCAGAGGTTGTCCTCGAAGCCCTGGGGGAAATCCCCGAAAGGAAGCTGGATTCCAACTTAGGCCCTCGCGCTTTGCGCAAGGCCATCGAGGACTATGTGGGAAAAGAGTAACAAGGAACAAGTAACGAGTAATGAGGGGTGGAGAATTGGGGTGTTCGAGATGATTAAAGAGGATATCCAGACCGTCTTCGACAAGGACCCGGCGGCCAAAACCGTCTGGGAGGTGCTAACCTGCTATCCCGGCCTGCACGCTCTGTGGCTGCATCGGATAGCTCACTTCTTTTGGCGGCGCAAGCTGCTCTTCCTGGGCCGCCTTCTCTCTCACGTGAATCGCTTTTTGACCGGGATCGAGATCCACCCTGGGGCCAAGATAGGTCGGCGGTTTTTCATTGATCACGGCATGGGGGTGGTCATCGGCGAGACCAGCGAGATCGGAGATGACGTTCTGATGTACACGGGGGTGGTCTTGGGCGGCACAAGCCTGGAAAAGAAGAAACGCCATCCCACCATCGGCAACAACGTGGTGATTGGCACGGGAGCGACGGTGCTCGGCCCCATCACTGTGGGAGACGGCGCCAAGATCGGCGGCGGCGCGGTGGTGATCAAGCCCGTTCCCCCCGGCGCCACTGTGGTCGGCGTGCCGGCCAGGATCGCGGGACCGAAAAAGCCAGAGGGCCCGCAGATAGACCTGGAACACGGCAAGTTGCCCGATCCGGTGCTGAAGGCCCTCAGCGAGGTTTTGGATAGGCAGAGCAAGCTGGAGGAAAGAGTGCGAGAGTTGGAGATGGGCGTGCCGAGCATGGTCCCCATCGCCAGAGAGGAAGGAGTGGTATCATTTACAGGTGAAGGGGGAATGGAAACACGAATTCGAGAGGCCCTAAAAGAGGTCATTGACCCAGAGGTGGGGATCAACGTCGTTGATTTGGGACTGATCAAGGAAGTGGTGATGAACGGCGGATCAGTGGAGGTGCGGATGGTTCTGACCACGCCCGCTTGCCCACTGATTGGTTATCTCATGGAGCAGGTTCGGCGCAAGACCAGGAGTGTGGAGGGCGTGGAGACCGTGGAGGTGACCATCCTGGACGAGCCCTGGAGCTGGGAGCGCTTCGCCAACCGAACAGATGTGAACTGAAGGAGTCCTACCCCTAGCGTACTGTGTCTGGTAGAGAGGAGCGCAACAATGGCCCGAAAAGGGAGAGAATCAAGAAAGAACAGAAAGGCAGCGCGCTCGCGGCGGGCACGTCAAGAAGATTGGAAGAGATGGCTTCCCACGGCTGCATTGGCTCTGGTGGCTGTTCTCGTTGCCGTGGCCGTGATCTGGTTCTCTGGTCAGCGAGGAAACACTGGCTCAACGGCGGCCGAGGCGACCATCGCGGACTCGGATGACGTGCCGCGCATTGACGTCGAGGAACTCAAAGCTAAGCTGGACGCTGGTCAGGCTGTGCTTTTTGATGCACGTTCACAAGAGTCTTACACCCGGCGGCACATCGCCGGGGCCATCTCCATGCCCCAGGACGAAGTGGCCGCTCGCGTGGCCGAACTGCCTGCCGACAAGCTGGTGGTCTTCTACTGTACCTGACCGGCCGAGGAAGAGAGCGCCGGTGCGGCGCTCATCGCAGCTACAAACGGAGTGACCAACGTAGCCGCCCTGCTGGGTGGCATGGTGGCTTGGGAACAAGCCGGCTATCCGATGGAGTGATCGTGCTCCCTGAGTCTTTCGAGAAGCTCAGGACGGGCTTCGTCGAAGGGATTGGAAGTTCGAGAGAGGGAGATGTTATGGTCGACGCTACAGTCAAACATGAGGACGGCGAAGGTCTTGGCTTAGGGAGATCGGTGTGGATCGTCGCGGCGGTGGCTGTCGCCCTCCTGATCATCCTGGGCTACGGCTTGCGGGCTCGGCCCGGTTCCCGCATCGGCGCTCCGGCTCCCGATTTCACCCTGTCGCTCTTCGATGGCGGGGAGCTATCCCCGGCGGACTGGCGCGGCTCAGTGGTGGTATTGAACTTCTGGGCCAGTTGGTGCCCGCCCTGTCGCGATGAAGCGCCTGCCCTGGAGAAGGTCTGGCAGGAATACCAGGACAGGGGGGTGTTGTTTGTCGGGGTGAGCTACAAAGACGTTGATTCCAAAGCCACAGCTTACATCGAGGAGTTCGACATCACTTATCCCAATGGTCCTGATCCCTACAGTAGGATCGCCGTATCCTACGGCATCACCGGCGTGCCCGAGACCTTCCTGATTGCCAAGGATGGGCGGCTGGTGAAACATTACGTCGGCCCCATCACTGAGGCCGGGCTCAGGACCGCACTGGAGGAGATTTTGCAGTTATGAACCCCATCAGTTTGCCCCTCGTCTTATTGGCTGGGTTGCTGTCTTTTCTGTCGCCCTGTATGCTGCCGCTGGTGCCCATCTACCTCGGTTACCTATCGGGCAGCAGTGTCTCTGGCGACTCGGTATCCGATCGCTGGCAGGTCTTCAGCCACGCCTTGTTCTTCGTCGCGGGCTTTACGGCGGTCTTCGTCATCCTCTTCGGCCTGCCCACGACCCTCCTGGCCGGCGCGTTGCAGCAGTATGCCGATTGGATCACCCGGATCGGCGGGGCGGTCCTCGTTTTGTTCGGCCTGCACACCATGGGCGTGGTCACCATTCCCTTTCTCAATACGACTCGCCGAGTGGAGGTGGGGATAGGAGTGAATCAGGGCTACGCTCGCTCGACCTTGTTGGGCGTGACCTTTGCCGCAGGCTGGACGCCCTGTATCGGCCCGCTGTTGGGCACGGTGATGACCCTGGCTTTTGCAGAACCCGCGCGGGCAATGGGATTCATTTTCACTTACGCCCTGGGCCTGGCTGTTCCTTTCCTGCTGGCGGCGGCGCTGCTGGCGCAGGCCAGCGACTGGCTGAAGCGGCTCAACCAGCACGTGCGGGTGGTGGAGATCGTCAGTGGACTGCTGATGCTCGGCGTCGGGGTTTTGCTGATCACGGGCACGTTCTCGGTGCTGAACAACTATTTCATTCGCATTACACCTGAGTGGTTGCTGCAGTACTTGTAGTAGGGAGTAGAGGCCACAAATGAGTAGGTTTAGGTTGTCTTCGCGTTGGCTGCTGATGATTACCGTGGTCGTTCTGCTGGTGGTTCTGTCCGGATGTCTGAACCCCGCTGAGCAAACGGTCAATGACCCCCCGGAATCCGCGGCGGCCCGCTCCAACGACTTCACATTGACCAATTTGAACGGCGAGGAGGTGTCGCTCAGCGATCTGCGAGGTCAAGCAGTGCTCCTCAATTTCTGGGCCACCTGGTGACCGTATTGTCGTAGAGAGCGGGCCGCTCTCCAAAAGGCTTACGAGCAGTACCGCGAGCGGGGCTTCGTCGTCTTGTCCGTGGACATCGGCGAAGGGCGGGAAGTTGTGCAAGCCTACGCTCAGCAACATGGCCTGACGTTTCCCATTCTGTTGGATGAAACCAGTAGGGTGGCAGGAAAGTACCGCGTGCCAGGCATACCGACCAGCTTTTTCATCAATCGCCAAGGGCTGGTTCAGGTTCGGCACACCGGGCCGCTGAATGAGGCGCTCATCGAGAAGTACCTGAATCAAATCCTATAGTTGATGATCAAGCTGGAGGAATGAATAGAGTGTGGCTAAAATCTGTGGAAGGTAGTAGCGACTTCAGTCGCTTGGAACGACTAAAGTCGTCACTACCACAAGTTTTAGCCACACCTGAATCAAATCCTGTAGTTGATGATCAAGCTGGAGGAATGAATAGAGTGTGGCTAAAGTCTGTGGAAGGTAGTAGCGACTTCAGTCGCTTGGAACGACTAAAGTCGCCACTACCACAAGTTTTAGCCACACCCGAATGAATATTGGAGATAGATTTTACACCGAGGAGGATAAAACAATGACGGACAAAATGACGCTAATCGCTCACAGCGGCGACATGGACAAAATCTACAGCGCGTTGATCATCGCCAACGGCGCGCTGGCGATGGGCATGGACGTATCCATTTTCTTTACTTTCTGGGGGCTGCAGCGGCTGCGAAAAGACACCGTTCTGAGCATGCCGAAGGCTGGTCTGGAAAAAGGCCCGCTCTCCAGAATGCACATGCTGGGTCTGGGGAAGTTGATGATCGAGCAGCGCATGAATAAGGCCAACGTGGCCTCGCTGGAAAAGCTGATGACCGACTTCAAAGAGCTGGGCGGCAAGATCATCGCCTGCGATATGACCATGGAGATCATGGGCATCAGCCGCGAGGATCTGCGTGAGGACTGGATTGACGATTACGGCGCGGTGGGGACCTACATCCAGGAGGCGCGCGAGTCGGCGGTTACGCTGTTCATATAGAGCAAAGAGGAGGGCGTCATGGCAAAAACCATCAAAGAGCCGTTCTGTGCCCTGTACCCGACGCCGGTGGTTCTGGTCACCTGCCTAGATCAGGCTGGCCAACCGAATGTGATGACTGTCTCCTGGGTTGGCACGGCGGCCTCGACTCCGCCCTGCCTGGCCATCGGCGTGCGTCCCCATCGCTATTCCCACGCCGCCATCGAGGAGCGAGGAGAGTTCGTGGTCAACATCCCCAGCCAGGAACTGCTGAGCGCGGTGGACTACTGCGGGCGGATGTCCCGCCATCGCACCTCCGACAAATTCGCCGAGGCGGGGCTGACTCCTGCGCCGGCCTCGCAGGTGGCAGCTCCTCTCATCGCCGAGTGCCCGGTCAACATAGAATGTAAGGTTGTCCATTCCCTGGACTTGGACTCGCACACCCTGTTCGTGGGCCAGGTCCTGGCTGTGCACGTGGATGAGGAGTTGCTGGACGAGCGCGGCTTCATTGACTACGCCCAGGCCCAGGGCATTGCCTATCAGGGCAACGAATATTGGAGCCTGGGTGAGCCTTTGGCCACCGCCTGCTTCACCATACTGAGCGATGACGCTGGCAGTGCATAGCGTGCGGAGAATACGGAGCCCCGAACCTGTTCGGGTTTTCGGTCGGGTGCAGAAGGTGACTTTTGTCATAGACAGGAGGCTGCTCTGGTGATATAATGAGGGTAGCCTTTTTGATTTCAATATATGACTCCCCTGAAAAAAGGTCAGAATCTCAAACGATGCCACTACAAATTGTATCATAGCTACAAACTTACTACAATTTATAGTGGGCTCAATCATCAAAATGGAGTTTTTTCAGTAGAGTCATATATGGAACGGAAAGGGAGTAACCTATGTCAGTAAAACAAGTTACCTTGCCCATCGAGGGCATGACCTGTGCTTCCTGTGTGAATCACGTCGAAAATGGTCTGAGGGAAGTATCCGGCGTGTCTGAAGTCCAGGTCAACCTGGCCGCGGAGAAGGCGACGGTCGTCTTCGACAACGGCACGGTTCCGTTGACCACGCTGATCCAGGCGGTGCAGGATACCGGCTACGACGTAGCCACCGAAAAGGTGTACCTGCCCATCGGCGGCATGACCTGTGCCAGTTGCGTGGCTCACGTCGAGGGGGCGTTGGCCGGCATCCCCGGCGCGGTGAGCGTCAACGTCAACCTGGCCACCGAAAAGGCCAGCGTGGAATACGTTCCCACCTTGACCGGCCTGCCCGACTTCCGCCGCGCCGTGGCTGAGGTGGGCTATGAGGTATTGCCTACTGCGGAGGAGCGAGCCGAAGAGGAGCTCTCCCGCGAGGTGCGCAAGATGCAGAACGCCCGCCGCCGGATGCTGCTGGCCTGGGCCTTCACTATTCCCATTATCCTGTGGATGCTGCCGGAGATGCTGCTCGGCCTGGCTTGGCCCAACGAGACGGTTTTCAAGCTGGGGATGCTGCTGTTGGCCGCGCCGGTGCTCTTCTGGGTCGGGCGGCGCACCTACGTGGCGGCCTGGCGATCAACGACGCACGGCGCGCCCAACATGGACGCCCTGATCGCCATGGGCACCGGGGCGTCGTTCCTCACTGGCATCGCCACATTTTTCGCCCCCATCCCCACCTACGCAGGGGTGGCGGCCATGATCATGGCCTTCCACCTGACCGGCCGCTACGTGGAGGCCAGCGCTAAGGGACGCGCCTCACAGGCCATCCGCAAATTGCTGGAGCTGGGGGCCAAGACCGCCCGCATCCTGGTTGATGGTGTGGAACAGGAAGTCCACATTGACGAGGTGCAGCCAGGCGACGTGATGGTCGTCCGCCCCGGCGAGAAGATTCCCACCGATGGGATCGTGGTGGAGGGCGAGAGCGCGGTGGACGAGTCCATGGCCACGGGCGAGTCCATGCCCGTCAACAAGGGTCCCGGCGACGAGTTGATCGGGGCCACGGTCAACCAGGACGGGCTGCTCAAGGTGCGGGCCACCCGCGTGGGCAAGGATACGTTCCTGGCCCAGGTGGTGCGCCTGGTCGAGCAGGCCCAGGGCACCAAGGTGCCCATCCAGGCCTTCGCCGACCGGGTGACGGCCGTCTTCGTGCCCATCGTCATCGTCGTCGCCCTGCTCACTTTTCTGGCCTGGCTGCTCTTCCCCGACGCGCTGCGGCCCATCGCCGTGTGGGCCAGCCGTTTCCTGCCCTGGGTGGACCCCAGTCTGAACACCTTCACCCTGGCTTTGATTACCACAGTTTCGGTGCTGGTCATCGCCTGTCCCTGCGCCCTGGGACTGGCCACGCCCACGGCGTTGATGGTGGGCAGCGGCATCGGGGCCGAGAACGGCATCCTCATCCGCTCCGGCGAGGCAATCCAGGCCATGCGCGACGTGCGGGTGGTGGTGTTCGACAAGACGGGAACGCTGACCAAAGGGAAGCCCGAAGTGACGGATCAAATCCCAAATCCCGAATCTCAAATCTCAAATGATGAGTTACTGCGTTGGGCGGCGTCGGTGGAGGTGGGGAGCGAGCATCCGCTGGGCAAGGCGGTGGTGCGCAAGGCCGAGGAGCTAGGGATTGCTCTGGGTAACCTGACCGACTTCGAGGCGCTGCGCGGCAAGGGTGTGCGGGGCGTGGTGGACGGCAAGAGCGTGTTGGTGGGCCGCCGGACGCTGATGGAAGAAAACGGCGTCGAGACGGCGGCCATGGAGGACGAGATGCGCCGCCTGGAAAACGAAGGCAAAACGGCCATGTTGGTCGCTGTGGACGAAGACGGAGTCCGAGTCGGAGTCCCGAACTTGTTCGGGTCCCTGGCCGTAGCCGACACCCTCAAAGACGACGCTGCAGCCGCCGTCCGCGAGCTGAAGGCGGTGGGCTTGCGCACGGTGATGATCACCGGCGACAACCAGCGCACCGCCCAGGCCATCGCCCGTCAAGTAGGCATTGACCACGTGCTGGCCGAGGTGCTGCCGGAGGACAAGCTGGTCGAGGTCAAACGATTGCAGGCGGAAACCGATGGCCTGGTGGCCATGGTCGGCGATGGCATCAACGACGCCCCAGCCCTCACCCAGGCCGACGTGGGCATTGCCATCGGCAGCGGGACGGACATCGCCATCGAGGCTGCCGACGTCACCCTGGTGCGCGGCGAGCTCTCCGGTGTGGTCAGCGCGGTCAAGCTCTCGCGGGCCACCTTCAACAAAGTGGTACAGGGCCTCTTCTGGGCCTTCTTCTACAACGTGGTCATGATCCCGCTGGCCATTCTGGGGATGATGCACCCCGTGCTGGCTGAAATCGCCATGGCCACCAGTTCGATCACCGTGGTCACCAATGCCAACCTGCTGCGGCGAGTGAACATCCGGCCTGATTATGAGCGGGCTTGAGGTTCTCGATTTATTCTGAAAAGGATGCCCATGCCGACTAAGACATTTGCCGTGGAAGGACTAACCTGCCTGGATTGCGCCGCCAGAGTTCGAGCCGCCGTGAGCCAGGTGGAAGGCGTAGACCATTGCCAGGTTGATCACGCCGCTGGCACGCTGACGGTTTCATCAACGACGTCGGATTTGGCCACTGAACAGATCGCCAGGGCTGTGAGCTCGGCGGGCTATACGCTGGTAGCCGAAACAGCGGGCTCTCGCCGCCGGGAAGACAGCTCGATTCTGGGCTTCGTGCGCTTCGTTTTGTCCAAGCGGGAGACAGCGATGACGGCTGCGGCCGGGCTGCTGACCCTGCTGGGGCTGGCCGTGGCGGTGGCTGACGCGCCGCTTTGGGGCCGGACGGCTCTCTTCGCGGCGGCTATCGTCGTGGGCGGCATCCCGGTGGCGCGCCACGCTTTTCAGGAGCTCTGGCTCTCGCGGAGCCTGGGCATCAACACCCTGATGGTGATCGCCGTCGTCGGCGCGGCCTTCATCGGGGAGTGGGCCGAGGCGGCCATTGTGGTGGTGCTCTTCTCGTTGGGGGATGCGCTGGAGGCCTACGCCGCGGAGCAGGCGCGCGGCGCGCTGAATGGTCTGCTCGACCTGGCCCCGCCCGTGGCCTTGAAGCTCCTGCCTGAGGGCGACACCCAGCAGGTCGCTGTGGAGCAACTGGCCGTCGGCGATCGGGTGCTGGTGCGCCCAGGCGACCGCGTCAGCGTGGACGGCGTGGTGCGGGCCGGGCAGAGTGCGGTGGATCAGGCCTCCATCACCGGGGAGAGCGTGCCGGTGGACAAGAAAGCGGGCGATGAGGTCTTTGCCGGCACCATCAACACCAGCGGCGCGCTGGAAGTGGAGGTGACCCGCCATGCGGCCGACAACACCCTCAGCCGCATGGTGGCGCTGGTGCGGGAGGCGCAGTCGCGGCAAGCGCCGGTGCAGCGCTTCATTGATCGCTTCGCGCGGGTTTACACGCCGGCGGTGGCGGGAGTGGCCGCACTGGTGGCCTTCGTCCCGCCGCTGGTTTTCGGGCAACCCTTCTGGGGAAGCCACGGCTGGCTGATGCGCGCGCTGCAGATGCTGGTGATCGCCTGCCCCTGCGCTCTGGTGATCAGCACGCCGGTCAGCCTGGTGAGCGCCATGACCAATGCCGCTTCGCGCGGGGTCTTGATCAAGGGCGGGCGTTACCTGGAGGCGTTGAGCCGGGTGAAGGTCTTCGCCCTCGACAAGACCGGCACGCTAACCGAGGGACGTCCCGTCGTAACAGAGGTCGTGGAGGTCTGTACCTGCGGGGAGTGCCCGGTGGATTGCGGCCTGCAGCACGCTGCTTCGCTGGAGGCGCAGTCATCTCACCCGTTGGCCAGGGCGTTGCTGGCAGAGGCTGCTGCGAGGGAATTGACGACGTTCAGCGCCCAGGACGTCACCGTGCTGAGCGGGCGGGGAATGGAGGGCATGGTGAACAACCAACAGGTCACGGTGGCCAGCCACGCCCACTTCGACGAGTATATCCCCCATGAGGCATCGGTGTGCCAGTTGGCCGACGATCTGACTGCCCAGGGCAAGACGGTGATTTTGGTCCGCCACGACGACGAGGTGTGTGCGCTGTTTGGCGTGGCCGACGCGCCTCGCGCCAACGCACGCCAGGCGCTGGCCGATCTGAAAGCCCGCGATGGCGTCCGCATCGTGATGCTGACCGGCGACAATCCGACGGTGGCGGCGGAGGTCGGCCGCTTGGTCGGGGTGGACGAGGTGCGGGCCGGGCTTCTGCCGCAGGAGAAGGTGTCGGCCGTCGCAACGCTGGCGGAGGAGGTCGGGACGGTGGCCATGGTCGGCGATGGCGTGAACGACGCCCCGGCGCTGGCCCGGGCGGACGTGGGCATCGCCATGGGCGGCGCCGGCTCGGCCCAGGCGATGGAGACCGCCGACGTGGTGCTGATGGGCGATGACCTGGCTCAACTGCCCTTCATCGTGCACCTCAGCCGCAAGGCGAGAGGGATTGTGACGGCCAACATCGTCTTTGCTCTGGCAGTCAAAGCCGTCATCTTCGCTCTGGCAGCGGTGGGCCTGGCCACCTTGTGGATGGCGGTCGTGGCCGACGTGGGGGCGTCGCTGGCAGTGATCCTGAACGGCATGAGACTGCGTCGGATGGGAAAAGGAATACAGGAATAGGCAAAGGGGTACTGGCGATGATTGCAGCGTTGTTGATTGCCTTTCGCGAGGGGCTGGAAGCGGCCCTGATCGTAGGCATCGTGTTAAGTTATCTGAAGAAGATGGGCTACCGGCGGCGAGCTGCCGTGTGGTGGGGCGTGGTCTCGGCGGTGATCGTAAGTATCGTCGCGGGAGTAGCCTTGCAAGTCATGGGCATCGCTTTCGAAGGCCGCAGCGAGGAGCTCTTTGAAGGAATCACCATGCTTCTGGCCGCTGCCGTGCTCACCTGGATGATCTTCTGGATGCAGCGACAGGGGCGGAGCATCCGCACCGAACTGGAGGCGGACGTGCGCCAGGCGGTGACGCTTGGCAGTCGTCGCGCGCTGTTCGCGCTGGCCTTTGTGGCCGTGGTGCGCGAGGGGATCGAGACGGCTCTGTTCCTTACCGCCGCGGCCTTCAGCGCCACGCCCGCGCAGACCCTGGTCGGCGGCGTGCTGGGACTGGCCGCCGCAGTGATCGTGGGCTGGCTTCTGTTCGTGGTCAGTGTGCGCCTGGACGTGCGGGCCTTCTTCCGCGTGACCAGCGTACTGCTGATCCTGTTCGCGGCGGGGTTGGCGGCCCACGGCGTGCATGAATTGCAGGAAGCCGGTGTCTTACCCGTCATCGTCGAGCACGTGTGGGACATCAATCCCATTCTGGATGAGAACTCAGCAGTGGGCAGCATTCTCAAGTCCTTGTTCGGCTACAATGGCAACCCCTCGCTGTTGGAGGTGATGGCCTACGGCGTCTATTTCATCGTCGTGGGCGTGGCCAGTTGGCGTCAGGGTCGGGCCATGGTTCCGGCCGCCGAAACGGGCTCCTGAACTTTGGTTGACGGAAGGAGGTGAGCGTGATGGCAGTGGATCCGGTTTGCAAGATGAAAGTGGACCCCGAGAAGGCTGCGGCCAAGAGCGAGTACAAGGGCAAGACCTACTATTTCTGTGCGCCGGGCTGCAAGGTGGCCTTCGACAAGGATCCGCAGAAGTACCTCAAGGGCGAGGGCTGAGACAAGATGTGGGGCAGGTTGGCTGCGGTGGGGGCATGGAACCCAGCACGATTAGCTCACAGCCTTGGTAGCGTCAACACGTGGCCTGCCAGATCAACGGAGCAGCCTACCTGCCGTTTGGGATAGCGGCAGGTACGGGCGCTTGGTGGTTTTGGATCGAGGCGAAGGTTCGTCTGTGGGGCCGGGTTCGGGATTGTGGGTGGCGTGCAGGCGTCGCGCCCAACCTGCCCTACGAGACAACTTGCTGACAATCGTTGAGAGGAGGTTTTGAGAAATGAGTAGAATCAATTGGACAC
Organism: uncultured Anaerolineae bacterium; assembly: GCA_964510205.1. Classification (GTDB taxonomy): domain Bacteria; phylum Chloroflexota; class Anaerolineae; order VGOG01; family VGOG01; genus CAZEBW01. The sequence continues at coordinate 640 of CAZEBW010000006.1, read as the reverse complement.
AAGTACTGGTTTTCGCAGCCGTCGTGCTGGTGGTGTTCATCCTGGGCATCACCTTGCTGTCTTTCGCCTTCGGCGGCTGGGGAATGATGGGGCGCGGCGGCATGATGGGCGGCTGGTGCCCCTGGTGTGGCGGAACAGGTCGCTTCAGCGGTGGGCTGACGGGTGGCCTCTTTGGCCCGCTTTTCATGCTGCCGGGCCTGCTGATTCCCATCGGCTTGCTGGGGTTGCTGATCCTGGGAGGCGTCTGGCTGGTGCGCAGCGTGGGTGAAACGGCTACACCGCCGGCTCCAACTCAAACCTGCCCGGCCTGCGGCCGGGCGACCCAGCCCGACTGGCAGAACTGTCCTTACTGCGGCGAGGAGCTATGAGATGACCGAAAAGAAAATACCCTGGTGGGTCATCGTCGGCGGCGGGGTACTGGTCGGCCTGCTCCTGGTGGTTTGCCTGGGGTTGGTCTGGTGGGGGCTGGCTTGGCCCTGGGGCCCGGGCACAGCCGTGCCGACAGGATACCGCTCCAACGGCGAGCAGATCTACTTCACCGCCACCAGCCAGCGAGGCGCGCCCATCACCTCAGACGTGGGGAGGGGGATGATGGGGGGCGGGATGCAGACCTGCGCCAGTTGTCACGGTTCCGACGGCC
>CAZEBW010000005.1:0-88555 GCA_964510205.1 uncultured Anaerolineae bacterium | reverse complement strand
CAGGGTCAGATCCACCGCGACGACGACCGCCAGCAGCAACAAACCCAGGGCGGCCTGACGACCATAGGGTTTCACAAAACGCCATAGACTTGTAATGGATTTCATGCTTGTTCTGACTCCTCTCTTTTTAGCTACGATTCATTTCTTTGATTCCAGGTCAAATCCGGCGGTCAGTGATACGGATGGCTGTACCTGTGCTTCCCCCAACCACCGCCAGGAGGTCTGGCCCTTCCCTCTCCGCAGCCCGTTGGAAATGCTCCACGCCGAGAAACAGACGTTGCCGCTCCGGTGGAGCCGCCAGGATAGGCGATCCTCCCAGTTGCGTGCGGTGGCAGCGGATGGCAGCCAGCTTCTGTTCCCAGACCGGCATCACGTCCACCGCCAAGGTCACTTCCTCGTCGGGGATGGCGTGCAGGTGGGCCAGCCCCAGGGCTTCGGCTATTGAACGGGGCACGGCCAGGTAGTAAAGGGCGACTGGCGCATCCTGCCCCAGTGCGCTTGCCCGCTCAAAGGCCAGCGCCGCCCAGCGGCTCACGGCCACGTGGTCTGGGTGGCCGGACAGGCCATCGGGCGGCCAGGTGAGCAGCACCTGGGGGCGCAGTTCCCGGATCACGGCCAGCACCTGCTCCACGGCCTCTTCCTCGTCCACCTCGGCCAGTGCCCCGTCGCGGTAGTCCAGCAGGCGAGGCGGTTCGATGCCCAGGGCGGCGCAGGCAGAGCGCAGTTCCTGCTCGCGCATGGCGGGCAGTTCTTCGGGTGTGCACAGCGGCGGGTCGCCGCAGGAGCCGGCCTGGCCGCGCGTGGCGGTGAGCACCTGCACGCGCACACCCTGACGGGCCAGCAGGGCCAGCGTCCCGCCGCAGCGGAAGGTCTCGTCGTCGGGATGAGCAAAGACGGCCAGGACTACAGGCTCCCAATCCAGCATGGGTCTCCCCCTCATAACACCTGGACCGCCAGCACACGCATCGGCTCGGCGGCGGAGATGGCGCGCACAGCATCGGCCGGCACCACAGCTAGTGAGCCATTCCGAAGTTCGGCCTGCTCACCGTCCACACGCAGGTGTCCCTGCCCTTCGATGACATAGTACAATACAGTCATGGGCATCTCGCACGGCGCCACCGCCTGGCCGGCGGCCAGGTTCAGCAGCAGCGCCCGGACCTGGCCGGTGTCAAGCAGCGGTGTTGAGCGCACTCCGTCCGCTGAAAAGCTTTCCAACCCTCCTGTTTCTACGATGTGGTACGTCATCGTGTTCTCCTTTCACGCCTCTGCCATTTGGTCCACCACGGCAAGACCAACAGATAAAGTCCGGTGATGGCCATGGACAGCATCAGGATCTGCTGAAACCGTTGGGCATCGTATCCAAAGGATGTACCCCGTGCCAGTAGCACGATGAGAATCAGGGCCACGCTCGGTATAGCCAGCCAACGATGAAGCTTACGCACGTACCTCCTCAGGAACTTCGACATTCTTTGCCCTCCTGGCATATCGTACAGATCGTTCTGACTTGACTGGTGTGGCATCCAGGCCGCCCGTCCGCTTGACCTCGATAACGCAATTCGGGCGGGTGGTGCATCCCTGGGGATGCACCACCCGCTGCCTCGTCCTTATCCGGTCGCTTTGAGCTCGTTGACGCGCTCTTGCACGGCCTCGGCCTCGGTCTGCAACGTCTTCAGGTATTCCTCCAGCCACGTGATGCGCTCCTCGCGGGTGGGAAAGCGTCGCCCGAAAGGAAAACCGGGGCCGCTGGCTGCGGGACCGCAGCAGCCCCCACCAGCGTGACCGTGATGGCCGTGATGACCACCGTGTCCACACATATCGCTCACCTCCCTTCCTCTGATGATTGGAAATAGGTCTGGTATTCGGCCAGGAAGCGGTCCAGCCGCTGCCGGGTGCGGTGGATGTTCACCGTCCAGGCGCGCAGATACTCCATCCCCTCGTCGGTGATCTCGTACACCCGCCGAGCCGGGCCACTCCCTTCCGTGTCCCACGCTGAACGCACCAACCCATCGTCCTCGAACTGACGCAGCGTGCGATAGAGCAGCCCGGGGTCGGCTCCGGGGGTCTCCTCGTCCTGGCCCAGCCGCTCCATCAGCTCGTAACCATGAGCTGGCTTCTGCGCCAGGAGCAACAGCATCCAGGGCTGGATGAAGCTGCGCACCCGTCCTCCCGGTGGGCAGCAGTGCCCTTCTCCCCTCCCATGCTTACCGTGATGTGCGCTGCACATCCTCCAACCTCCGCAGGTTTTCTAGATAACGTCTTCTATATGACCAAGACATATATATTATAATGAAAAATCCCCGCCTGTCAAATCACTTGGCGGGGCAGGAACTCTATCTTTGGATAGCCTGGTCAGGTCTCCGCTACCGGCAGGGTGAAGGTGAACTGTGTCCCCCGGCCCACCTCGCTTGCCACCTCGATCCGCCCGCCGTGGGCCTCCACCAACTGCTTGGCGATGGCCAGCCCCAGGCCCGTCCCGCCCGTGGCCCGCGACCGCGATTTGTCGGCTCGATAGAAGCGCTCGAAGATGTAGGATAAATGGTCAGGCGGGATGCCCTCGCCGGTGTCGCTGACGCTCAGCGCAATCTCCGATTCGCCCGGCCTGGCCGAGACGACGACTTCCCCGACCGAGGGCGTGTGGGTCAGGGCATTGCTCAACAAGTTGCCCAGCACCTGCCCGATCCGTTGGGCGTCAACATCCACCAGGGGCATATTCGCGGGCAAGTCAGCCCGCAGGACGATGCCCTTAGCCGCCGCCCGGGGACGAGCAGCCTCCAGGGCTCTGTTTACCAGGTCGGCCGGGGCCACCGCTTGGCGCTCCAGCTTGAGTTGCCCCGCCTCGGCCAGGGCCAATTCCTGCAGATCGTCCACCAGACGGTTCAGGAGCATGGCCTCCTCGTGGAGAGAATCAATGACCTCCTGCCTCGGCTCGACCACGCCGTCTTGCAGGGCCTCCAGATAGCCCTGGATGTTAGAAAGAGGCGTGCGCAGCTCGTGGGCCACGTCGCTCACCAAGCTGCGGCGCAAGTCTTCGAGCCGGGTCAGCCCGTCGGCCATGGCGTTGAAGGCCTGAGCCAGCTCGCCAAGCTCGTCGTCGGATTGCACCTCCACCCGCTGGCTGAGGTCGCCCTTCTCCATTTGGCGAGCGGCAGCGGTTAGGGTCTCTACAGGCCCCAGGACGCGGCGTGAAAGGCCCACTGTGAGGAGCACAGCGGCCAAGCCGGCGATCCCAGCGGCCAGCAGCAAGGCGCGATTGATGCCGGCCAGAAACGCCTCTCTCCGAGGATCGTCAGCCGCGCCAAGAGGGTCAGCGTAGACCGTGCCCACCGGCGCCCCCCGCTGCCGGATGAGGGCAACCGGGTCAGCCCAGTGCTGTCCCACAGTCTGTCCGATCAGCTTATTCGCCGAATCGGCGACGATCTGCCCCTCCCCGTCGGCCAGGACAATCCGCTCGCCCGTGATCTGTCCCGCCTGTTCCACAAAGGGCTGGACGCCAAACCAGCTTCCGGTTCTCGCGTAATACTCGGCCCAAAACACTTCGAACCGTTGGTCGCGCATCATCCCACCGCGCTCCACGTAGCGCTCAAACTCGCCGATGGTCACCCGGCTGGCTAAGAAGGCCACTACTCCCACAGCCACCACGATCACCAAAATCAATGCCACTAACACCCGAAAACGCAAACTGCGGAACATGTCACTCCTCAGCGAACTTGTAGCCCACGCCGTAGACGGTCTTGATGTAGGTCGGGTTCTTGCGGTCCGGCTCGATCTTCTTGCGCAGGTTCATCACGTGGACATCCACCGTGCGCTCAAACCCCTCGAAGTCGTAGCCGAAGACGCGGTCCAACAGCTCCAACCGACTGAAGGCTTTGCCTTGCCCCCGAATGAGCACCTCCAGCAGCTTGAACTCGGTGGGAGTGAGGCTCACCGGTTCTCCTGCCACTTGAACCTGATGGCGCACGAAGTCCACCAGCAGATCGCCGAAGCGGATCTCTGAGGGGCCTTCGCCCTCCTCCTCGCCGGCTCGGCGCAGCACCGCCCGCACCCTGGCCAACAGCTCGCGCGGGCTGAAGGGCTTGGTCACGTAGTCGTCGGCCCCCAGGTTCAGCCCGATGAGCTTGTCCGTCTCGGTGGTCTTGGCCGTGAGCATGATGATGGGCACCTTGCTGCCCTCGCCGCGCAGCACGCGGCAGACATCCAGCCCATCCATGCCCGGCAGCATGAGGTCCAGGATGATCAAGTCCGCCTGCTTCTGACGGGCCAACTCCAGGGCCTGCAAGCCGTCGTAGGCGACCGACACCCGGTAACCATCTTTCTCCAGGTAGGCCTGCACCAGGTCTACGATTTTCTTATCGTCGTCTACCACCAAAATCCGGTTGTTGGCCATGTTCACTCTGCATCAGACAAAAAAGAAAAACACGCATAACCGTTGGATAAAGCCAGTCGGACTCCCGAACTCGTTCGGGCTTTACCAGGGTGATCTTTGCAATCCAATAATCTGACAACGCAACAGGAGAGCCTCAACAAGTTGCGGGCTCCGCAACTTGCCCCATCGCACCAATATCCGGCATCCTCATGTCCTCATTGTAGCACAGAGGCCAAAATAGTCAACTGACTGAGGCCTAGCCTAGCTATAACTCAAATCACTCCGCCGCCCGCTGGGTCAGCAGTTCGATCAGCGGCTGGGCCAGGATGTTGACGCCCCTGAATCCGCGTTCGCTGAGGTTCATGCCACCAGCCTCGGCGGTGGCGCGCTTAGTCGCCCGATCCTCTTCGCTCATGTTGCCGGGCGGTCCAGAACCGCCCTGTCCGCCACCCTTGGCCTGGCGTGTGGCTAGCGCCTCCGGCGATGCTTCCATGCTTATACCTTGCTCCTGTACCCACGTCCTCTCGTCTTCCGCGGTGAGCTGCATGGCGGCGATGGCTTCCACCTGCTCCGACGTCAACACACCCTCGATCTGCTTCAGGACGGCGTTCGTCTCGGCGTCGCTCTGCAGCGTACCCGCCTGGATCGCCTGCCACAGCGGCAGCAAGGTCTTGGCCTGCTCCGGCGTGACGGCGTTCTCCGTTTCCTCCAGTTGGAATATGCCCAGCGCAAGCTGTCTGCTCACCGGCAGCGCGTTCTCGTAAGAGGTGTCAAGAGCCACGCTGGTATAAACCTCGCTGCCCCCTGTGTCCGCCGGCGCCGGGGTCGCTTCACTTCCCCCACATCCAGCCAATGCTGCAACGACAAGCATTACAATCAATGTTACTCGCAAAACCTTCATTTCCCCTCCCCCATAGGATTCGTACATTCGTAGATTCGTGGATTCGCTCACTCCCGCCTCAAGGCCTCAATGGGATCCAACTGCGCTGCCTTGGTGGCTGGATAGTAGCCGAAGAAGATGCCCACCACCGCCGCGGCGGCAAAGGCCAGCGGGATGGAGAGCGGCACCAGCTCGGTGCGCATCGTCCCAAGCTCACCAAAGAGGTAGGAGCCGCCCACACCAGCAAGGACACCGACCAGCCCGCCCACCAGACTCAACACCACTGCCTCCAGCAGGAATTGCAGCCGCACGTCGCGGGGACGGGCGCCCAGCGCCTGCCGCAGGCCGATCTCCCGCGTCCGCTCGGTGACGCTGACCAGCATGATGTTCATGATACCGATGCCGCCCACCACCAGCGACACCCCCGCCACCCAGGCCAGCAGGCTGCGGAAGGCCTCGGTCGTGGACGCCGCGGTCTCAATGACGCTATCCTGGGTCATCAGCATGAAGTCGGCCTCTGCAGGCGGCACGTCGTGCTGCCTGCACAGCACCGTGGTGATTTGATCCATTACACTGTCCATCACCTCTTTGCTCTCGGCCGAGACGTAGATGGTGCGCACCGCGTCGCCACCGAACCGCGAGGCCTGGTACCGCTGGAAGACGACGTTCAGCGGGATGTAAACGCGCGCGTCGTAGTCGGTGTTGCCCACCATGCCCTTCTTCTCCATCACACCGATGACCACGAAGTTCGTAGAGCCGATCTTCACCTTCTGTCCAAGGGGGCTCTGCTCGCCGAAGAGTTCCTGAGCCAGGTTGTACCCCAGCACCGCGACCTTGCTCTTCCGCTCGTTGTCCTCATCGGTCAGAAAACGCCCCATCGCCACCTCATACTCGCGCACGGCGGGGAAGCCAGCGGTCGTCCCTACAACGGAGACGTCCGACAGCGTATTCCCGCCTCCTTGCACTTCCTGCATGGTTGATTGCTCGGCCGAGATCCCGTTAATGCCGCTCACGTTCTGCTCGAGGGCCTCCAGATCCTCTGGGTATTCCAGGCCGGACGATCCACCCTTCCCCCCTCCGACACCGCCTCTCTGGAATTTGGGCATCACTATGATCAAGTTGGCCCCCAGGGCGTTGATCTGGTCGGCGATCTCGGCCTCGGCCCCCGCGCTGACGGCCAGCATGATGATGACCGCCGCCACGCCGATGACGACGCCCAGCGTCGTCAGGAACGAGCGGGCCCTGTTGAGGGTCAGCCCTTCCCAGGCTACTTTGAACGTTCGTCGTAGATTCATGGCGACCTCGTTTCGCGAGTGGAAGATTCGGGATTCGTAGATTCGTGGATTCGTGATTCGGAGGCCGAATTCCGAACTTCCAGATCACGAGTTTCCGAATCCACGGATTCCGCCCGGCCCGCAAGCTTGCCCCGCCTCATGCCGTTGAGCTTGTCGGACACAATCTGCCCATCGCGGAGGAAGATGACCCGCCCGGCATGATCAGCGAGGCCGGGCTCGTGAGTGACCATGACAATGGTCGCCCCCTGGTCGTGCAGTTGATGCAACAGGTCTAGGATCTCCTCACTGGATTGGGTGTCCAGGTTGCCGGTGGGCTCGTCGGCCAGAATAAGGGACGGATTGTTGATCAGCGCGCGGGCGATGGCCACCCGCTGCTGCTGCCCGCCCGACAGCTCGTTGGGGCGGTGATGAGCCCGGTCGCCCAGCCCCACCGACTCCAAAGCGGCGACGGCGCGCCGCTGGCACTCCTCGTCAGACAGGCGCTGATGGCCGTCGTACAGCAGGGGCAACAGCACATTCTTGACCGCCGTCAGCCGGGGCAGCAGGTTGTAGGATTGAAAGACGAAGCCGATATTGCGATTGCGGACCGCGGCCAGCTTGTTTTTGCTCAAACGACTGACGTCCTCGCCATCCAGGACGTAGGCGCCATCGGTGGGCCGATCCAGGCAACCCAGGATGTTCATCAGCGTGGATTTGCCCGAGCCCGAGGGGCCCATGACCGCCACGAACTCGCCCCGTTCCACCTGCAAATCCACCCCCCGCAGCGCGTGGACAGCTATATCACCAGCGCCGTAGATTTTGCTGAGATTTTTGATTTCGATCAGAGGACGCTCAGACATTCCTAGCCTCCGCCAAAGAAGCGCATCATGCCCGGCGCGGGCTGTTCGTCCCCGCTGGAGGAGTCGGTTGACGTGTCCGAGCTTTCCACCGCGCCGACGCTGACGGACTCGCCCGTCTCCAGACCAGAGAGGATCTCGGCGTTGACGTAGTCCTTCAGCCCCACCTCAACCATCCGCATTTCCAATTCCCCGTTGGGCCGCACGACGAAGACGGCGTACTGGTCTGGCGCGATTTCCCGCAGCGCCTGGATGGGCACGAGCACCGCGTTTCGAGCTTCCCCAGCCACGATCTCGACCTCAGCGTTCATGCCGGAGAGCAAGTTGACGGGATGTGCGGACAGGTCCACGCTGGCCCGGCTCTGGATGGCCCACGTATTGTCCACCCTCACCAGCGACGGGTCCACTTTCAAGATCTCGCCGGGAAAGACGTAGTCAGGCAGCGCCTCGAAGATGCTGTTCACCGCGTTGCCCGGCGCAACACTCGCCAGGTCTGTCTCCTCCACCCAGAAGAGGATCTGGGGGGTTTCCAAGTTGGCCAGCGCGACCACGACGGTGTTGGACGAAACACTATCGCCCGCCGATGCCCCCACCGAGATGACCGTGGCGCCGAACGGCGCGGTCAGCGTCGCCGCCTCCAGATTGGCCTGGGCCTCTTCCAGGCTCGCCTGCGCGCTGATTAAGTCGGCCTCGGCCAGCTCGACCTCGTCAGGATCGGGACCGGCCTCGATCTCGGTCAGCATCTCTTGGGCCGTGGCCAGGTTGTACTCCGCCTGAGCTACCTGAGTCTCTGCACGGCTCACCGCCAGGGGATCGGGACCAGCCTCGATCTCGGCCAGGGTTTCCTGGGCCTTAGACAGCTCGTACTCCGCCTGGGCCACCTGCGCCTCGGCGCGACTCGCCTCCAGAGGATCGGATCCGGCCTCCATCTCGGCCAGGGTCTCTTGAGCTTGCGTCAAATTGTACTCGGCCTGAGTCACCCGCGTCTCAGCACGGGTCCGCTCCACAGCGTCCGGCCCGCTCTGGAGCTCAGCCAGGTTCTGTTGAGCGTCCTGCAACGCCTCCTCCGCCTGGGTAACCTTATTCTGAGCGTTGGCCAGGGACGATTCAGCCTGAGCGCGGGCGGCGGTCAGTCTCTCCTCAGCGGCCAGCATGTTGCTGTATTCCTGGTTGAGCTTTCCCTGGTCAATCTTCCCATCCTCAAACTTCTGCTGGGCTTCCCAATAGTTTCTCCGGTACCAGTCCGCTTCGGCCTCCAGGGTGCGGAGCTTGGCTGCGTTATCGGAGTCGTTTTCGACCACAATCAACTGATTCCTGGCGCTTTCCAAGGCTGCTTCGGCATCGCGGACAGCGGCCTGGGCCGCCTCGATGTCCGGGTTTAGCACGGCCTCCAGGTCCTGCTTGGCATCTTCCAGGTCTATCTCAGCCTGGGCCACAGCCAGCTTGGCTTGGGTCAGGTCAAGCTCGGTGTAAGGGTCCCGTGCCTTCTCCAGGGCCTCCTCGGTATTTGCCAAGTTGATTTCGGCCTGGGCCACGGCCAGCTTGGCCTGGGTCAAATCGAGAGCGGTGTAGGGATCTCGCGCCTCCTCCAGTTTCTGTTGAGCATCGGCCAGATCCAACTCTGCCTGGGACACGGCCAGCCGGCCCTGGATGAGGTCCAGATCGGTGTAGGGATTCTTGGCCCTCTCCAGGTTGTTCTGCGCTTTAGTAAGGTTGGCCTCCGCCTGAATCACCGCCCGCTCCAGGGGCGCGGCGTCCAAGCGGGCCAGCACATCGCCAGCCTGCACGCGGTCGCCCACTTCCACCAGCATCTCGACCAGGGTGCCGCTGCTAGAAAAGCCCAACTCCACTTCCTCCGACGGGATCAGTTCGCCCGAGCCGCTGGCAGTGATGAGCAGGTCGCCCCGATACGCCTGGGCGGTCTCCATGGTCTCGACTGGAGGCGCTGCCTGGGCTGGAAGATACTGTTTGTAGTAGTACCAACCGCCAGCGGCGCCAGCCAGAACCACAACTAGTGCCAGAATGAAAACAAGACGCTTGTTACCCCAAAAAGACCTCATCGTTCTCCTCCTCCCCGCGTTCGGGGACATAGCTGTTTCTACCCACCCTTAATTATGTTGGACTTTGGACAAAGTGGGAGAAACCTGGTTTCTGACCGCCTCCGCGCGTTTGTCCAAACTCCAATCTATTGTAACACACTCTCATGAAGATTCGATGAAGGTGTTATGAAGGTGCTGTAAAGATTTGATTGGATTTGACAGCTCGCACGAAGCACGAAGGACGTTGCAGGTCGCTCTTAAGCCCCTCTTGCACCGCTGGGACACGATCGCTCCCAAGTTGAGCTTGCGTTTTCCCACAGGCTGATGTATAATCGTCCATGGTGCACATTTCCACAAAACTATTCATACGAGGAGGTACGTCTGATGGTCACGCATTTGCACGTTGGATTCAAGGTCGAAGATTACGACCAATGGAAGGAAGGGTATGACGCCAGCGCTGAGCAGCGCAAGGCAAGCGGCGAGATCTCGTTCCAGGTGTTCCGCAACGTGGATGATCCCAACACCGTCACCGTGCTCTCGGTGCAGGAGAGCGCGGAGCAGGTGCAGGCCTTCATGGATTCACCCGACCTCAAGGCGCGCATGAAGGCCGCCGGGATCAAAGAGATGGGCCAGATGCTCATCTTGGAGGAAATGGACAGCGGCACGCACTGATACTGCCGCCCGTCGCCATTACGCCCCATCTGCATAAACAACGTCCCCAAGGGATCGCACGAGATATCACGCGTTCAGCGAGCACCCCCATGCATCCACGGATCGTGTTCGGCAAGAAGCCGAGCTGAAATGAGGGGAAACCAAAGCGGGAGGCGTTGCGCCCCTCCCGCTTTTGCTGTGGGGACGGCAGATTCGATGCCCATCTAGGAGGCTGGCCGCTCCCCCAGCCTGACCTGGATACGCTGCTGACGGCCCTCTCTCAGCACCGTCAAGGTCACTCTCTGCCCCGCCGACTTTTCGGCCAGGTAGACGATGAGGTCGTCCATGTCCTGCACTGCCGCGCCATCCACGGCCACGATGACGTCGCCGCCACTGGTCAGAACCGCGTTCTCGAACCTCACCTGGCGATCGCCGCCCCGCAGCCCGGCCTCGCCCGCCGGACCACCCTCGACGACGGTCTGCACCAACACGCCCTGCTCGACTGGCAGACCCAGCTCCTCGGCGAGGAGAGGGCCGATGCTCACACCCTGGATGCCCAGCCAGGGGTCGGCGTAGCTCCCGCTGGCGATGAGGGGCGGCACCACGCGCTGGACGGTATCCACCGGCACGGCAAAGCCCACGCCGGCGTTGCTGCCGCTGTTGGAGTAGATCAAGGTCGTCACCCCGATGACCCGACCGTGGGAATCCAGCAACGGGCCGCCGGAGTTGCCGGGGTTGATGGCTGCGTCGGTCTGGATGAGCTGCGGCAGCGAGTAGCCGCTCTCCTGTCTCACCGAACGGCCCAAGCCGCTGACGATGCCCGTGGTCATGGTATGCTCGAAACCGAAGGGATTGCCGATGGCGATGGCCCGCTGACCCACGCGCAGCGCATCCGAATCGCCCAGTTCCACCGGGCGCAAACGGCTGGCGGGCACATCCACTTTGATCACCGCCAGATCACTGTCGGAGTCCCTGCCCACCAGTTCGGCTCCAGCGGTGGCGCCGTCGGCAAAGGCCACCTCCATGCGGGTGGCGCTCTCCACGACGTGGTTGTTGGTCACGATGTAACCGTCGGTGTCCCACACGAAGCCGGAGCCCGCGCCGCTGCCGCCGAAGCGGGTGGTGACGCGGATATGCACCACCGAGGGGCTAACGCGCTCGTAAAGCTCGATGAACAATTGCTCCTCGGCATAGGCTGCGGCCAGCGGGTCATCAAGCACCGAGGCCGGGGCGGCTCCTTCCTCGATCTCCAGCGCAGCCGAGACCTCGCTGGGTCGCACGCTCGGTATCGCAAGAGCCAGGGTGCAGATCAGCACAATGGCCAACGCCAAAGCAGCCCCAACTCTAAACTGTGTCCATCTTTTCGTTGGTCTCTCCCTCTGTTGTTTCATCAGACTCTATCCCTTTCAACAAAACGAGGGGGGCAAGACCAGGGCCTCACCCCCCTCACTGGCGCGGACGGCTCTATTCAACCGACCGCAGGGCGGATAATGCTACAGCACCTTTTAGAGACTCGGGGCATTGGACGGGGCCGAAGATGGACCGAAGCTTCCGAAGTCCTTCCTCATCCCGCGCCCGAAGCCGCCTCCTCTCATCCCATGGTCAGAGCCGAAGCTTCGTCCCATCATGGGGAAGAAGCCCTGCTCCAGCCCCTCCAGCAGCCAGTCGGCCTGCTCTTGAGTTGTGCGTCCATCCTCCACGGCTTGCTGGATGGCCTCTCGCATGGCCTCAGCTCGGGCAGCATCTATGGCGTCGTATACCTCTTCCAGCTCGACGCCCTGCGCCTCGGCGATCTCCTCCAGCGTCTCGCCCGCGTGTAACTGGGCGAAGAGCTCTTCAGGCGTCAGCCCTAGGGCATCAGCCACTGTGTCGAACATGGTCCACGAACCGCCCATCAGGCCAAAGCCTCGGCCGCCACAACCAAAGTGTCCTTCAGGTGTGGGCGGCGTCTCTTCCTGAGCGAAGGCAGGCGCCGCCAAAGTCGCTCCCAAGAGAACCACTGCCAGCGCTGCACCAGCCAGGATCACAAACCTCTTCTTCATCTTGTTGTCACCTCCTCTCGTTTGGGATTCGAGTTACCTCTTTCCTAACTCGCCTGTATTGTACCAAAAGTGCATGAAGAGGTGATGAAGAAGTTGTAAAGGTTTGATACAGATTCGTGAGCCGTCCAGGTGACTAACACTTGTGAATCTGTCAGAGATGTGCTAAAATTACCAACCAAGAAAGGAGCGGCTCAACCAAATGAATGATGCTATCAGAGCAATTCTCTTTGACCTGGACGGCACATTGCTAGACAGCAACATGGACGTTTTCCTGCCGCACTACTTCAAGATGCTGAGCGCTCGCGTGGCTCACATCGCGCCCCCCGACGAGTTTGTTTCCCGCCTCATGCAAGCCAGCAACGCCATGGCGGACAACGACGGACGCGCCACCAATGAGGAGGTTTTCGCGGCGGCTTTCTATCCGCTGGCCGGCCATTCCCGTCAGGAACTGGAGCCGATTTTCTTGGACTTCTACGCCAACGACTTCCCGTCGCTGCGGCAATACACCCGACGCAAACCCCAGGCTCGTCAGGTCGTCCAGCAGGCGTTCGATCTGGGCTTCGACGTGGTGATTGCCACCAATCCCCTCTTCCCCGCCACGGCTATTGAGCAGCGGATGGCGTGGGCCGGCGTTGCGGACTTCCCATACCGGTTGGTCACCACCTACGAAAACAGCCGCGCCTGCAAGCCCAACCCGCTCTATTTCGAGCACATCCTGGAAACCATCGGCTGCCACGCCGAAACATGCCTGGTAGTCGGCGACGAGGACGTGGACATGGTCGCGGCTCACCTGGGCTGCGCTACTTTCCACATTCGTCCTCTCAAGCCTGGGAGTGAGGACAGAGGGAAGCTGGATCCCGCCACACCGGAGCCGACCTATCGCGGCACGTTAGCCGACCTGGGGGCGTTGCTCGAGAGCTGGAAGTGAGGACAAGCCATCAGTCTGACAATGCACAAAGCCCCAGGCCGCTTGACGGTCTGGGGCTTTCGTTGATAGAGCTGTGTTGATCGCGTCAGCCCATCTCCACTCGCTCCTCGCCGCTGTAGACGTGCATTTGCCCGCCACGGGCATAACCGATGAGGGTGATGCCCCAGGCTTTGGCCAGCTCCACGGCCAGATCGGTGGGCGAGGTGCGCGAGACCAGAACGGGCGCCCGCATCTTGGCCGCCTTGTTCAACATCTCGGCGGAGAGACGCCCGGTGGTCAAGAGGATGCAATCCCTGGTGTCAATCCCCTCCAGCAAACACTGGCCTTGGATCTTGTCCAACGTGTTATGTCGGCCCACGTCCGAGGCCACGGCCAACAACTGCTGACCGTCGCTCAGGGCCGAGGTGTGCACGCCGCCGCTGGCGCGGTAGAGGTCGGCCTCTTTGTAAAGCTCGCGCATCAGGCCGAGGATTTGGGATGGCGTCACTGTCAGCGCAGAATCCACCGCATCGGCCTGCGCAGTCAAGTCGGCGAAGGTCGTGCCGCCGCCACAGCCGGAGGTCAGCACGCGCCTGGTCGGCAACTCGACATCGCGGGTCAGCCGCGCCTCAATCGTCTCCTCGTCGTCGCAGACCCGCAGCAGCGCGACCTCGTCCAGGCCGCTGATGATGCCCTCCAAATAGAGGAATCCCAGCGCCAGGTTTCTCAGGTGTTGAGGCGTGCAGAGGAAAGTAATCAACTCTCTGCCGTTGACATACACCGTCACTGGCGCCTCTCGCACCACCTCTTTCTCCATTGCGACAGCGGTGGCCGTCGCGCCGCGGCCAGCGATATATCGAATGTAGGACAGACTCCGGCTAGCGATAACCCTCACTCCTTCTCTGCCAACGCCGCTTCCGCCGCCAAGCTTCTGGCTTTCTCCAGATCGGCAGGCGTGTTGACGTTGAAAAACGACAGGCACTGGGGATCGAACAGCTTCACTTCATGCTCCTTGATGTAGCGCACTCGCACCTCGGGGAAGAAGCCAACGATTCTGAGGCGGCGGGCTGACAGCAGTCGCTCCATGGGCTGAAGGCACTCCTTGGAATAGATGGCGTGCAGCGGTTCCGTCAGCCCGCCGACCCTGGGGATGACCACGTCTTGGCCGGGGGAGAGGAGGATCATATAGCGCAGCAGCCTGAGGTCTAGAAAGGGCATGTCGCAGGCCACCACCAAGCCGTAATCGCTGCGAGCTGCCCTCAGCCCGGAATAGATGCCCCCCAGGGCTCCTGTGCCAGGATAGATATCGCCCACCAGCCTCGCCTCCAAATGATCGTACTCCTGGGGGGAATTGGCGACGATGATCACTTCGTCGCCGATTCGCGCCATCTTCTCCACGACCCCCTCAATAAGCGTCAGTCCGCCTATCCTGAGGAAGGCTTTATCGGCGGCGCCCATCCGCTTGCTCTCCCCCCCAGCCAGCACGATACAACTGATAGGACCTCGAACTTCGCTCTTTCTCTTACCCATTTCCACCATAGTATACAACAAAAAGCGGTCTCTGTCTAGTTCGATATGGGTGCGTTTCATTTCAGTCGTAGGACGGATTGGTAATCCGTCAATTCGTCGGAATACCATTCCGACCAACAACACCAGTCAACTCGTTTGAAAGACACCCATTCGATATCCAGCCTGACTGCAAGCAAAAAGGCGGGAGAGGAAATCCACCTCCCCCGCCTCCATATTCAGGTGCCAGTCGCTTTCGCTGAGAACTTCAAAGCAAAGGCACTTTTCAAACCGTCTTCAGTGCACCTCCAAATCCGTCGCTACACGGGAAAATAGCACACCCCCGCTGTGCCAGGGCCGGTGTGGACGCCCAAGGCCGGCGAAAGCTCCGCCATCAGCACTTCCACGCACGTCAGCCGCTCCTCTACCATCGCCCGCAGCCTCTCCGCCTCCTCCAGAGCCGCAGCGTGCACGAAGGCTGCCTTGACCCGCCCCTGGTGGCCGACGTCCCTCTCCATCATCTCCACGATCTTGCGATAGGCGCTCCGCCGTCCGCGAGCCTGCCCCAAGGGCACGATGACGCCATCCTCCATGCCGATGAGCGGCCTGATGTTGAGGAGCGAGCCAAACAGATGCTGGGCCTTGCCAATGCGTCCCCCCAGGTAGAGATAGCGCAGGGTGTCGGCCGTCTGAATCATCTTGGTGATGGGGATCATGTCCTCGACCAGTTTCACGATCTCGTCCAGGCTCTTGCCGGCCAGGGCCGCCCGCGCTGCCTCGATGACCATCCACCCGTGACACATGGACACGTTGCGGGTATCAATGACCTCGATGCGTAGATCGGGCAACACTTCCCGGACCATCTCTTTGGCCACCACCGCCGCTTGATAGGCCCCGCTGCCGAGGGAGGTCATGTGGATGGAAACGATCTGGCCCACCATCCGGGCCAGGCGCTGGTAGGCCTCCAGGAAATCGCCAGCACTGGGATTGGCCGTCTTGGGCAGTTCCTCGGCCGTAGCCAGCCAGCGGAAGAACTCCTCCCGCTGCACGTCCACCAGATCGCGCAGGGTTTCCTTCTCCCTGTGGATGTAGTAGGGAACGACCTCGATGTTCAGTTCCTCAATCAGGCTCTCCGGAATGCTGGCACAACTGTCTGTTAGTACGCCGACTGTAGACATGGGTGCTCCTCCCTTGTTTGGCGTAGTACGTATTGCGTAGTGCGTGGGCTGCGACGGAATACGGAGATCATATCCCTGCTACTGCTACCGCGAAAACGCGCAGAAAGTCCGGCGAAGTGCGCTCGCCGGGACCGAAACGCTCCTTGAGGCGATAGTTGCGGGCCATCTTGCGGCCTCGAGCGGCCATCCAGCGATCCTGGTATCGGGCCAGCACCTGGGCCGACGTATCGCCGGCGGCGATGGCCTGGGCTGCGGCCTCAGCCGCCAGACGGCCGGCCATCATGGCGTTGGCGATCCCCCCGCCGGTCAAGGGGTCCACCTGGCGAGCGGCGTCGCCCACCAGCATCAGACCACTGCTCACCAAACGCGGCAGCGGCGGAGCCACCGGCACGCCGCCCACCACCAGGGTCACCGCACCGCCCTGGGCCAGGTGAGGCTGACTCTCGATGAAACGGTCGAGGTAGACCAGGGCCGGGTCCGTCGCTAGATCAGCTTGAACGCCCAGGCCCACGTTGGCTTTGCCTTCTCCTTTGGGGAAGACCCAGGCGTAGCCGCCGGGGGCTATCTCTTGACCTACGTAATAATAGCAGCACGCGGAGTCTATTTCGATGCCCGCCAGTAGATATTGGGCGCAGGTCATGGTATCTCGCAAGGGCATGACGGTGTCCAGGCCAGCCCAATCGCCCACCTGCGATTCCACGCCGTCCGCGCCGATGACCACCGCGCATTCGACTTCCATCGCTGCGGCGGGACCACGGGCCACGACGCCCCGCACCACGCCGTCTTCCAGCAGCAGCCCGCTGGCCGCCGTCTTGACCATTACCCGCGCTCCGACCTTGGCCGCCTCCTCGGCCAGGACGCGGTCGAAGACCCGCCGCTCCAGGATGTAGCCCTGGCCGCCCTCGGCGCGCCGGGTCACGGTTTTCCCATCGCCGACGAGCGTGACCTGAGCCTTGCTCACCACCGCCGAGATCCAGCGGGGGTCCGGCTCGATGAAGGGCAACAGCTGGTCGGGCGCTATGCCCTCCGCGCAGCGCACCGGCGAGCCGATCTCCTGGCGCTTCTCCAGCAGCAGCACCGAGAGGCCCAGCTCCGCCGCTTCTCGCGCCGCTGCTGATCCGCCCGGCCCCGCCCCCACGACCACCACGTCGTAGCGCCGCCGGAGAGGGAGCGCTTCGCTCTCGGCGTAGTCTTCGGCCTGCAAAGCTCCCATTGGGCAGGCCGGCAAACACAGGCCGCAGTCCACGCACCCCTCGTGGATGAGCAGGTGCGTCTCGGCCAGCTCGATGGCTCCCACAGGGCAGACGCCCACACAAGCGCCGCAATAGCCGCAGCGATCCGTCTCGACTTTTATCACCGGCCTCCTCCCTCCGCTCGTCAAGAAAAACCCACCGAGGCGCCGGGATTGGCAGAGAAGAAAACATGGGGATTTTCATCCCCATGTCGCGAGCTCAAGCGCACCCAGGCGCACTCAATTGGAGGCAAACCAACCTTCTTGCCCCTGCACCAACCAGCTTTGGCTTGTTGGTATCCGCAGGCGTGTTACGCGACCACGCGCTTCTCGACGTAGGCCACTGCCTCCCCAACCGTGGTGATCTGCTGAGCATCCTCGTCGGGAATCTCTTCTCCGAACTTGTCCTCGAACTCCATGATCAGCTCCACCAGGTCGAGCGAATCAGCCTCCAGGTCCTCGCGGAAGCTGGCCTCGGGGGTCACCTCATCCGGGTCAACCCCCAACACTTCGACGATGATGGCTTTGATATCCTCGAATGCCGACATTCTCTCACCTCCTCTGCAGAATCTAATGATGGGTCACAGGCCCTATTTTACCAGTCTTGGCCGATATAGTCAAAAAGCTACTTGACAAGAACCGACTCCGCTGGTAAGATTGCGTGGACGGCCCATTTATTTCAACACCGTCGGCGGCGAAAAGTTACGGAGGTTTCGGCCCATGCACAACCGACGAAAATCAGAGCACCTGCGTATCCTGCTGAAAGAAGACGTGCGCTTCCGAAATTTGACCACGGGGCTGGAAAGGTACCACTTCGTTCATCAAGCTCTGCCAGAGATAGACCGCGACCACATTGATCTTTCCACCAACTTGTTAGGCAAACGGCTTGGCGCCCCTCTGATCATCTCATCCATGACAGGCGGCGCTGAGGAGGCCGAGACCATCAACAAGAATCTGGCTCTGGCAGCGCAAACTCACGGTCTGGGCATGGGCGTCGGTTCGCAGCGAGCAGCGCTGGAAGAGCCCAATCTGTTTCACACCTACCGGGTGCGCGATGTGGCTCCCGATATCCTGCTGTTGGCTAACCTGGGCGCCGTGCAGTTGAACTATGGCTACGACGTCGAGCACTGCCGGCGGGCGGTGGAGATGATCGAAGCCGATGGCCTGATCCTGCACCTGAACCCGCTGCAGGAGGCTCTCCAGCCAGAGGGCAACACCGACTTCTCAGGGCTGCTGGCCAAGATCGAGGCGGTCTGCCGAGGATTGTCCGTGCCCGTGATCATCAAAGAGGTGGGCTGGGGCATTTCTGAGGAGGTAGCGCGGGCGCTGGCGGGCGCCGGCGTGGCCGCTATTGACGTGGCTGGAGCGGGGGGCACTTCCTGGAGCGAGGTGGAGATGCACCGCGCCGCTGACGAGAGATCCCGCCGCATCGCCGCCGCCTTCGCCGACTGGGGCATCCCCACCGCCGAGTCCATCCAGATGGTCCGGCGAGGCGCTCCCGGAGTCACCCTGATCGCCAGCGGCGGCATCCGCACCGGCGTGGAGGCCGCCAAAGCCCTGGCCCTCGGCGCCGACGCCGCAGCCCTGGCCACTCCCTTCCTACAGCCAGCCACCGTCTCCCCCGAAGCGGTGGGGGAAATGATCAAAGAGATTCTGGAAGAGCTGCGCACGGCCATGTTCTGCGTGGGCGCTGGGGACCTGCAGGAGCTCAAGAGGGTCTCTCTTTTAGAAACCAGGTTTTGAGCTGATAAGCTGGCCCTCGGTCGCGGGAAGCCCTCCTCCACGACCTCGGCTGATACGGGAAATCCGTTGAAACGGATTCAGAACAAATGCGATTTATCGCATCTTATGTCTCAGCCGGGCAATTCATTGCTCGGCCTCGGCCAGCAACACTCTCCAGGGAGACTACCCTCCAGAGAATCAGGAACAATCCACCATGAGCCTGGAAAGCGTCTTTGAAAGATACCTACCCCTCATCGAGGCCGAGTTGCGAAAAACCTTCGCTCCTTTTCCTTTCCAGCTCGCACCATTCTATGGCATGATGCAGTACCATCTGGGATGGGTTGACACGAGCTTTGCTCCCACCGAGGGGGACGCCGGCAAGCGCCTGCGGCCCATTCTGTGCCTCTTGACCTGCCAGGCGAGCGGCGGCGATGCCGAGCAAGCCTTGCCCGCCGCTGCGGCTATCGAACTGGTGCACAACTTCTCCCTGATCCACGATGACATTGAGGACAAGAGCCATCTGCGGCGGGGCCGCCCTACCGTCTGGAAGGTGTGGGGCGCGCCCCAGGCCATCAACGCAGGCGATGGTCTGTTCGCCCTGGCCCACCTGACCATGCGGCGCCTGGCCGACAGGGGGCTGCCCCCTCAGCGGGCGCTCACCGCCCTGGAGATTCTCGATCGGGCTTGCTTGGCCCTCACCGAAGGTCAGCACCTGGATTTGAGCTTCGAGGATCGCCTGGACGTTGACGTGGAGCAGTACCTCTCCATGATCCGGGGCAAAACGGCCGCCCTGTTCGGCGCGGCGGCGCAACTGGGAGCCCTGGTCGCCGGGGGCGACGCCGAATCCACTGCCCACTATCGCCGCTTCGGCCAAAACCTGGGCCTGGCCTTTCAAATCGTGGACGACGTCCTGGGCATCTGGGGCGATCCACAGGTGACGGGCAAGCCAACCGCCGACGACATCCGCCAGCGCAAGAAGACGCTGCCCATCGTGCGGGCCTTGGAGGAGGAGCAGAGGGCTGAGGGAAAAGAGCTGAGGAAAATCTATCAACGGGAAGTCATTGGCGAGGAGGCCGTGGAGGCCGCGCTCATCATCCTGGAGGATTTAGGATCGCGCCGCTACGCGGAGGCAATGGCCAGCGACTGCTACCAGCAAGCCCTGGCTGAGCTCGATGCTATGGGGGTGGAAAACGAGGCCCAAGACGACTTGAGAGAGCTGGCCGCCTTTTTGGTCGAGAGGGCGTACTAGCAAATTCTAACTTGTTCTGAATCCGTTTCAACGGATTTCCCGTATCAGCCGAGGTCGTGGAGGAGGACTTCCCGCGACCGAGGGCCAACTGATAGGCCAGCAACACGTAGCAGAGAGACCGCCTGAAAGGCACAGATTGAGAAACGAAGAAGGGGCTGAAGCACATGAAAGTAGTAACCACAGAGGAGATGCAGCGCATAGAGAGAGAAGCCGATGCGGGCGGGCTCTCCTACGACACGATGATGGAAAACGCCGGCAGAGCCGTAGCGGAAGCCTGTCAACGGATGGGGGTAGCGGATAAACGGATACTGGTGCTGGTTGGTCCGGGCAACAATGGGGGGGACGGGCTGGTGGCCGGACGATACTTGCACGACGCTGGTGCTTATGTCACTTTCTACATCTGGAAGCGCGGCGTCGAGGGCGACGAGAATTTCCGCCTGGCCACCGAGAGGGACATTCCCATCTCCTGGGCCGAAGACGACGAGGGCTTTGCTGCGCTGCGCCGCCTGCTGGGCGAGTCCAACGTGATCATTGACGCCCTGCTGGGTACCGGGGTCTCGCGGCCGATCGGAGGATCGCTGAAGGAGATATTGAGTGTGGTCAAGGAGTCAGTAGAGGGGACAAACGAGCCAAAGGGGACAGAGGGAGCAGAGGCTCTCTTTTCGCCCTCGCTTCCCTCATTGACCGCTCGGCCCACGTTCCCTCTGCTTGTCGCCGTGGACGTCCCCACGGGGCTGGATTGCGACACGGGAGCCATAGACCCGGCCGCCGTGCCCGCCGACCTGACAGTGACCTTTGGTTTCCCCAAGCGAGGCCAGTTCCTGTTCCCCGGCGCTGAGTACGTGGGCCGCTTGGTCGTTGCCGACATCGAGATACCGCCGCATTTGGCGGACGACGTCCGGGTGGAGCTGGCCACGCCGCAGATGATCAGCGACCTCCTGCCCCCGCGGCCGCTGGGAGCTCACAAGGGCACCTTCGGCAAGGCGCTGGTGGTAGCCGGCTCGGTCAACTACACTGGAGCGGCCTACTTGGCCAGCGCTGCGGCCACGCGGGTGGGCACGGGCCTGGTCACTCTGGCCCTGGCGGAGGGCATCCACCCCATCCTGGCCTCCAAGCTCAGCGAGGTCACCTTCCTGCTCCTGCCCCAGGACATGGGCGTCCTCGTGCCCGACGCCATCAAAGTGTTGGGCGAGAGCATTCGGGATTACGACGCCCTCCTCCTGGGGCCGGGCCTGGGCCGTGACAAGAAGACAGTGCAATTCGTCCAGCAATTGCTGAGTGTGGAACCAGGCAAAAGAGGGCGCATCGGCTTCGTAGCGAACGAGGAGGCCGCGAAGGGAGAGCTACTGCTGCCGCCGCTGGTGATAGACGCCGACGGCCTGAACGCCCTGGCCGATACCCCCAACTGGTGGGAACAACTCAGAGAGCGCAGCATCCTCACTCCCCACCCCGGCGAGATGTCCCGCCTGACCGGGATCACGGTGCGCGAAATCGAGGCCGACAGGCTGGGGGTGGCGCGGCAGATGGCGGAGAAGTGGGGTCAGGTCGTGATCCTGAAGGGAGCCTACACCGTCATCGCCGACCCTGAGGGGAGAGCAGTCATCAGTCCCTTCGCCAACCCCGGCCTGGCCACAGCCGGCAGCGGCGACGTGTTGGCGGGGGCCATCGTCGGCTTCCTGGCCCAGGGCCTGGCGCCTTTCGACGCCGCCCTGGTCGGGGCCTACGTTCATGGGCTGGCAGGGGAGTTGGTCCGAAGGGAGCTCGGGGGGGCAGGGATGGTGGCGGGCGACCTCCTGCCCGTGTTACCAAAAACCATCAAGCTTCTATCGGCAAGCGAGTCGCTGACAAGAGGGCGTGTTTCATCTCGGTTATAGGACGGATTGGTAATCCGTCAACTCGTCGGAAACGATTCCGACCAACAATACCAGCCAACTCGTTTGAAGCAACCCATTAGCAAAAGAGCCAACCTGTTTCCAGGCTGGCTCAACAACTTCGGCCAAAGCGTATAGCAAATGGTGGATACCACCATCCTGTTAGGCTGCAACCTCTGTGACCAAAGCGGATTTCTCTACCGGCTTTCCTATCTCGTATAAGAAATCGGGAGACATATCCGCTCCGTTGTCCCACACTATCGTGTCCAGATCTGGATTGACGCATACAGTCTTGAAGTAGTCAATATCCTTCAATGGCTCAAAGATTTCCCCATCCAAATGAGGCTCCAGATCAACCAGCTTTGCACTGCCATTCTCAAAAGATAGCAGCAACTTGTATTCGGATACATAAGTCACGCTCTTCACGAAATGCATGTTGCTCCCCCTATTGCAGAGGTGGTATCTTCCGCAAAGGTTTCTTCGCCTTAGCGAGTCGCCAGTCTTTCATCAACTCGTCTCGATGCTCAAAGGCCCACTCCAGAACCAGCGCAATGACCCGCTTGGGCAAGTCCCCTTCGATAAGCTTCAACTCGGAGATAGAGAAGACTCCTGTCCGACCTCCATACTTGGCATGAAAGTGCGGTATCCCATGCTCCTTATAGTACATTGCGATGACAATACCGAAGAACCTGCTAATCTCAGGCACAACAGTGTCTCCCCATGCACTGATGGATATGCGAGATAAGCATGGCTAGTCTCCCTCTCAAGTGTTTCTACACCAATGGCAGCCCAATGCAAACCCCTCGAACGTAAGTGAATCGCCCTCAGGGCAAGCACCACTAGCCCGAAAGGACAAAGCACCCTAAAGAGCCCTCTTCACACTTCCAGCCCCTGTTCGGCCAAACCCAAGCTGGAGACTATTCAAGTTGAGGAGAAGACGATGGCCGAGGTGAGCTAGGCCTCAGCCTCGACCTTGCCCTTCTCCTTCTCCAGCTTGGCTGCCAGTTCCTCTTTCTTCTTGGCCGCGGCCTCTTTGCCTTCAGCGATGGCCTCCTCGAGTTGCCCTCTTTGCTCCTCTAGGACAACCTGGCTCTTCTCCCGAAGCTCCTCGGCTCTCTTCTTGGCCTCCAGAGCCAATTCGTCGGCCCTGCTCTTGAGCTCGATGCCCCTGTCCCTGAGCCGCGCCTGCGTCTCCTCGCCGGGCTGAGGAGCCATGAGCAATCCCGCTGTGAAGCCCACCAACCCGCCGACGATAAATCCGCTCACAAACCAAGCGCTTCCACCATTGTCATTCGCCATTGTCAATTCCTCCTTCTCAAGAATTCTGTGCGCTCTAATCAAC
Organism: uncultured Anaerolineae bacterium; assembly: GCA_964510205.1. Classification (GTDB taxonomy): domain Bacteria; phylum Chloroflexota; class Anaerolineae; order VGOG01; family VGOG01; genus CAZEBW01. Next base: position 65,443 of record CAZEBW010000005.1, on the reverse strand, counting down.
GCGCATGCTTCGCCATTTAGTCAACGTCCGTATCGCTCTCTTCACCCCAGATGCATAACTGACCACTTTGATGACCGGCGAGACCACGGTGTCGCTCATGAAAGTGGCCGTTCCCCGCACGGTGTTCACTGTCTCGCTCACATTGCTGACTGTCTCGTTCGTGGTGTCTAGAATGGGCGTTATCTTCTTCTCTAAGGTCTGGATCAACCACCACAACATGCCGATGACCACGATCAAAAGCAGCAGCATCACGATGGACTCCAGGGCGAGGATAATGACAGAGATGTCCCGCAGGGGGATCCTCGCATTCGGTGCATTGAAAAGAAAATAGCACATCACAGCCAACAACACGATCACCACCACCAAGACAGCGAGGAGGGCGATCTGGAAGTTCTTCTTCTCGGACTCGTTCACGTTGCTCTCTCCTTCTGTTCACACTGGACTACACATCATTATATCACACGCACACGAGATAGTCAAAACGCGGCCAACACCATCACGGCTTCAGCCACCTGGCCAGGAACAAGAGCACCAAAGACCCGACGGTTCCCTCCAAGATATGGATCTCGCCAATCATCAACACGTCCAGGCCCACGAAATCTCCCACCAGCTCGCCGATGGCAAAGCCCAGCCAGCAGGCCCCCAGATAGATCAGCAGGTCCCTGGCGCTGCCCCCTTGCCACAGGTTGAAAAAGGCGGCGTAGGCGCTGGCGATGATCAGTGATAAGACCAAAGGAGGCGATAGAAGCATTTGTCTGACCTCTCCATTCTCGGTGGATTCAATTCTGCTCAGCCTGGATCGCCAGATCCAGGCCAAAGACGAGGATTTGGCAATCCCCTTGGAGCGGTTTGGGCCTACTGATTGTGCTGCTACCGCGCTATTGGCCGATGATCCCCCCACCGAGCACGACCTGGCCTTGATAGAAGACCACGCCCTGCCCCGGCGTGATGTCCCGCTGCGGCTCGGCGAACGTCACTCGCGCCCGGCCATCTTCCAGCGGAGCGAGAAGGGCTTCGGCCGCCGCGGCCTGGTAGCGAATCTTGGCCGTGATCTCCAGCGGCTGCTGGGGAACCCGCCCGGAGATGTAACTGACTTCTGCGGCCACCAGCTCCCGCCGCCCCAACTCGGCCTTCGTGCCCACCACCAGCGCGTTGCGGGCCATGTCTATGCGCATGACGTAGAGGGCCTCTGGCGCAGCGATCCCCAAGCCCTCCCGCTGGCCGATGGTGTAGAAGGGCAACCCCTTGTGCTGACCGATGACCCGCCCCGCCGTGTCCAGGATGGGGCCGGGCCGAATGCTCTGCGGCGCCTGGGCCTGCAGAAAGCGGCGGTAGTCGTTATCCGCGAGGAAGCACAGATCCTGGCTTTCAGCCCTGTCGGCTACGGGCAGACCCCGCTGGCGAGCCATGTCCCGCACCTGCTCCTTGGTGTACTCGCCCAAAGGGAAGAGCAGGTTCCGGAGCTCCTTCTGCCCCAGCATGTAGAGCACGTAGGACTGATCCTTCCACTCGTCGCGGCCCTTGAGCAATTGGTAACGGCCATTGACCCGCCGCACTCTGGCGTAGTGCCCCGTGGCCAGATACTGAGCGTCCATAGCCAAAGCTCGGCGGAGCAGGAGATCGAACTTGATGCGGCGGTTGCAAACCAGGCAGGGGTTTGGCGTGCGCCCGCGAGCGTATTCGGCGACGAAGAGGTCAACGACCTCTTTCTTGAATTCCCGCTCGTAGTTAACCAGGTAGAAGGGAATATCCAAGGCATAGCAAATGCGGCGCGCGTCTTCTACAGCCTCAATGGAGCAGCAGCGGTTGGTGGAGCCGCCCTCGCCGTCCTCGGCCCAGAGACGCATCATGACGCCGATCACGTCGTGGCCCCGTTCCACCAGCAGAGCCGCCGTGGTGGAGCTATCCACCCCACCGCTCAGGGCGACTACGACCCGCTCGCCCTCCCCCGGACGCATCATCAACCATCCTCAGGCCCTTGGCGAGAGCAGTAATCTTCGATGGCCTTGCGCAAGGCATCGGCGCCCAAATTGCTGCAATGCATTTTGACGGCAGGCAACCCCCCCAGGGCCTTAGCCACCATTTTGTTGGTAACCGCCAGGGCTTCGTCCAGGGCCTTGCCCTTGACCATCTCTGTGACCATCGAGCCAGTGGAGATAGCCGCCCCGCAGCCGAAGGTCTTGAACTTGATGTCGTCAATACGGTTGTCCTCGACCTTGATGAATATCTCCATCAGGTCGCCGCAGACGGGGTTGCCTTCTTTGCCAACGCCATCGGCATCCTCAATGACCCCCACGTTGCGGGGATTCGTGAAGTGTTCTATGACTAGGTCGTTGTACATTCGATCCCTCGGTGACATGTCTTGGAAACAGCCAAGAAAGGAGCGGAAGATGGGATTTGAACCCACGGCCCTCTCCTTGGCAAGGAGATGCTCTACCACTGAGCCACTTCCGCTCGACCTGCTGGTTGATGTGTTGGTGGGGAAGGAGAGATTTGAACTCTCACGGGCTAGGCCCACGTGATCCTAAGTCACGCTCGTCTGCCAATTCCGACACTTCCCCGATGGTTTTATTATAATGCTAACAGAGTAATTTGGCAAGTCGTGGAGCAGTTCAGACTCTTGGGGTTTTTCCACACGAAGACTGAAGCCATTCGGCAAGACTTCATCGCGCTTGTTCCTCTTTTACCCTCGCTGCCACCGCGCTCCAAACCTTGCGCTTGATCCGTCGACATACCTTGCGGTCAGGGATAGTTTCGAGGTAGAAATCGAGCCGCTTGTGGATTTCTTCAACGATGGCTTCCAGTTGATCTACAATCGCTGCCACGTAAGCAGGATCAGTAGGCATCCTGATTTCTTCTAAACCCACCTTGGCCAAGGCAGCCACATAGCGGGCCTCCTCTTCAGTATCACACTTCAACACATCACGTTCTTTAGTTCTGACCCAGTAGCCCCAGAGCTCCTGCTCAATGAAGGGTTCGCTATCAAGGCGACCAATAGGTAGAAACCGTGTCTCCTGGGCCAGAGCCTCTTGATGAAGTTGGGCCAACTCTTCCATACGTGTCCCTTGCAACACCAAATCCGTCACCCAGCTCACATCAACGCTCTCTTTACGTTTCTTCTGCTTGGCCACACTCTCCGCGCGCTGGATGCGGGCACGCACCAAATCCACCACTGCTTCATAGACCGCTTCTCGCTCTTCCTCAGAAAGCCCCAAGATGTCGAAGACCACGTTGTCCAATCGGCGGCGATCGTCACGCTCGACCTCATCAGAAATATCTTTTATCGGACGCCCAGCCAGTGCATCAAAGGCCACTTCCAGAGTTTCGATCTTCCCAGCGCTAAGCTGGTGGGGATCGATGATTCTCATAAGCTGAGCTTCATAGGTGGCAATCCATAAAATACCCTCACCAAAGCTGACGCGTCCAACTAACTCTTTGAAAAGAGCACTGATAGTAGAATTAAGCAAAGCAGCTATGGCTTTTCGATATTTCTCGTCGCCAACCCTAACTTCGTAAAGCTGTTGGTCTACAAAATTTGGCTCGTCTAGCAAGGGGGTGAAGTGCCGTCGCCAAGGCCCCTTCACCCAAGCCAAATCCGCTTCTATTCCACCACCCAGATCGTACCATCGTGGGCGCGAGGCACAAGTCGGGCGCAGATGATATCCTTCGCCTTCGCCAAACTCAATGTATTTGAGAACGTTGGTGCCAGCCAGGTCTTCTTTGTCTTTGTGCACCATCAGCACTTTGAGGCTCAAATCCTCTGGTTTGACCAGGATGGACTTGCACTCTCTGGGCGACTTGAGGACAGGCTTCAAATATTCCTCTTCGATCTCCCAACGCTTGCTAGCTTCCTCGTCCAAATAGAAGAAAGCATTGGCTCCAGTAGTGAATCCACGCCTGACTTCGGCGATCTCAGAGAGAGGAATCAGTTTATCTTTGCTCGTCTCCAGGATGTCGAAGAAGATGTCAGGAGCGCGGAGGTACTTGCCCCACTTGGCTCCCTCGTAACGGTCGGTTTCCCTGTCGTACCCTTCCTCCCAGAGAGCACTCTGCTTGACAGTATAAATGCGCAGGTCTTGGTTGCGGTAGAACTCGTACTTGGTCATGATGTGCTGAATCAAAAGGTCCACTTTGTGCAAACGCTTTGCATCCTCCTGCAGAGACTTCCCTCCAGGGGGGATGAGATCCGCCAGTTTGCGCTTCAGTTGCACAAAGCGCACGATGTTCTCATCCCGCCCTTCTGGATCAGCGCACTTCTCCAAGATAACGATACAGGTGTTGATGTCGGCCTCGACGAACCAACGCTCCACTTTGGACTCGATGACGGCCAGAATTTTGTAGTTTTTCAGGAAAAACTCCTGTAGACCCTTGCCGTAGCCTACATCCAACCAGGAATTGCTGACAATGAAGCCGAAGCGCCCGCCATCGGACAAAAACTTCGTGCCGTGGACAAAGAAGTAGACGTGGATGCCGGCCCGTTTGCTGATGGTAGCGATCCGCTTGCCGTTCTGATCGGTCGTGGCCCTCTCGATGAGCGACTTTTTGTACCCCTCGTCGCCCACCAGATCCTCCATCCATTCCTGACGGGTATAGGGAGGGTTACCCACCACGCAGTCGAAGTGCTCTGGATGCTCGACCTCCCGGCCCCTGCCACCGATACCGGTTAGGTTTGCAGCGCTGCGCCTGGGCACGGAGAAGGCAATAGCCGTCGGTTTCTCATCGAAAAAGTCGTTGTGGACGATGCGAGGGTAGTTCTCATCGCTGCCCAAGTCATTGATGGCCAAGTTGATGGTGGTCAGATGGGCGGCGAACTTAGCGATGTCCACTCCCCACAGGGTGGCCAAAATCTCCTCATGCTTGAGGCGCGAATCCATGATTCTCTTGTGACGATAGGCCCGCTTCAAGAAAGTACCTGCCCCACAGCCAGGGTCGAGGACGTAGTCGCTGACACCACGCAGGCAGAGCTTGAGGATAAGATCAACAACATCGGCACGAGTGAAGTATTGACCCAGCTTACGCTGCTCATCCAGTGGAATCAATCCCTCAAAAATGTTGCCCAATATCTCATAGCCAATCTCGGCAATCTTATAGCGATGCACATCGTTAACCAAGCTGCGCACGATCTCAATGGCCTGGTAATCCTGCGGGAAGGCGATGTCATCAATGAAATCAGTAGTGAAGATCGTCTCATAATCAATGGCCAACACGTCGTCAAAGTAGAGCTGAAGGATTTTTTGGAGCTTGTCGCCTCTGGTGAGGTTGGCAGGTATCTCCAGAGGATCCAAATTGAACTTGGATTGCAGAGCGGCGTAGAAGAGTATCTTGTTCACCAGCAGATAGGCTGCCTGACGTGCAACCTTATCGTAGTCATCGGGGCTATGGGAGAAAGCCCAGTTTTGCTCCACAAACCATTTTTTGAGCCGCTCTAAGAAGTCCAAGTCTTGGGCAATCTGATTAGAGATGACGCGGCGGTAGGATCTCGTCAGGGCGCTGACGCAAGAATGCAGACGAGAGATGAAAATCTGATCAACGTTGACTCTGGGGCGAGGTTTGCGCCCGATCTCAATTTCGACCAACTCCGTCAAAAGCTGCCGCAGGAAAGCCTTGACCTGAACCTCAACTTCGGCTCGATCCAAATCGTCCAAGACTTCGATACTGGCCACGTGGTCGTAGACGTTCACGATTCGCTCGGCATAGGGCCTATCCACAGCCCGGGCATCGAAGAGGGCCAACCGGTTAACGTTCCAGGTAGCGAAGTATTTGGCCGCCACCTTGCCAGCTTTCAGAAAAGCGTCATCCACCAGCTTATTGTTGTGGATGTCCCAGTAGGGCGGCTTTAGCTCGATCAACAACAGGACATCGGCAGCAGCTTTGCTCTGGGGAATCAACACGTCAGGCGAGGTCTTGTCGTAGAGAAGCACTTCTTGCTTAGCCCGGCCAATAGGCAGATTCTCATCCTCGATGAGGCGGTTGATCCACTCCACCAAGAGGGCATTGGCACTTCGCTCACTCATTCGCACGTCAAAAGGGCTACGAACTTGTGCCGGGGACTGCTGGCTGTTAGGCATTCCGAGCCCTCCTTTTCAGATCCAAATCCGCGAGTACCATCTCGACGATGCGCGTCGCGATCTCATAGGCGGCAGCAATTACCGTTGCCTTAGCCTCACCCATACCCTCGATCTCCATCAACTCGGCGATACCCCGCCCCGCGATACCTCGATAACCACCAAGCCTATCGAACAATTCCTGCGCGATATCCAAAGCAGACCTTCCTTGGGTCCCCGAACCAATCAGGATAGCTAACAGTTCAACATCTGATAAGACTTCTGACCCCTCAACGAGCAATCTCTCTCTAGGACGATCCTCTAGGGGTAAATCCTTAATCTTTCGCTTAGCCATAACCCTTTCCTCTCCTAATCATCTTCCAAACTCCCGCGCCAGATGCGCAACACTCAAATGGATCATCGTCGGGCGGCCGTGGGGGCAGGTGCGAGGCATGGCCGTGGCCTCCAACTGACGGATCAGGTTGCGCACCTCCTCCCCAGAGAGGGTCTTCCCTGCCCGAACCGCGCTGTGACAAACCAGGCTGATCAACGCTCTCTCGGAAGCGGAAACAGCCTCTTCCCCCGCTTCTACCGTCCCCCCCTCGTTCAATCCGTCAACGATCTCGACGACGGCCTGGCCGATGTCGCCCCTGGCCAGCATGGTCGGCACCGCCCGCACCAGAACCGTCTCCCCGCCAAAAGGCTCGATGTCGAAGCCCAGTTGGCTCAAGAACTCCAGACTTCCCTCGCTGATCTCCGCTGGCAGCTCAAGGGTCAACGGTTCCAGCAGGGTTTGCGAAGTGACGGCCATCTTGGCCCGCTCGGCCAGAAGCCGCTCGTAGAGCACCCGTTCGTGGGCCGCGTGCTGGTCAATGAGATACAGCCCCTCTGGCCCCTCGGCGATGATGTACGTCTGAGCTATCTGCCCCAGCACCCGCAAGGGCGGCAGCTTGGCCGGCTCAGAGGGCTCAAAAGCCGAAAACGCTTCGACGCCAGCCGCTCCCGCCTGGGCGCCCACCTCTACCAGCTTGCGCCGCCGCTCCATATCCGCCGTGGGCCACTGCGAGGGATGGCCCGTCATCCTGGGGATGGGCGCCTGATCCACCAAGGTCCGGCGCACCGCCTTTTGGACGGCGGAGAACACCGCGTTGCCGTCCAGAAATCTGATCTCGCTCTTGGTGGGGTGGACGTTGATGTCAACCTGGGCAGGGTCCAGCTCCAGGCAGAGGACGATAACCGGGTGGCGGCCCGTGGGCAGCAGGGTGTGGTAGGCTTCGCTCACCGCATAGCTGAGCATGCGGTCCCGAACCCAGCGGCCGTTGACGAAAAAGGTCAAATAGCTGCGGTTGGCTCGGTGTAGAGAGGGTGGGCTGATATAGCCGTGGACGTCTATGCGTCCTGGTTCCGACGTCCGACGTCCTACGTCATCGGTTTCAGGACTTCGGACCTCGAGCATTTGCTGCGCGATTTCCAAGCCGTAGACCTCGATGAGCACATCGTACAGTTCGCCAGTGCCCAAGGATTGGAAAGTCAGCCGCCCGTCGTTCAAGAGCCTGAAGCGCAGACGGGCGTAGGCCATAGCGTAGCGGTAGACCAGGCTGTCAATGTGCTTGCGCTCGGTGGCTTCGGTGCGCAGGAATTTCAGACGGGCGGGGACGTTGTAGAAGAGGTTCTCCACCGTGACCACCGCGCCCTGGGGGCAGCCCTTCTTCTGACGCTGAGTGACCCTGCCGCCCTCCAGGCGCAGCAAGCTGCCCACATCCTCCTCAGCGGTTCGGGTCACCATGGTCAACTGACTCACAGCGGCGATGCTGGCCAGGGCCTCGCCCCGAAAGCCTAGGGTGGCGATGGAGGACAGCTCGTCCACGCTGGCGATTTTGCTGGTGGCGTGGCGAGCGAAGGCCAGCTCGACCTCGTCGGCGGGGATTCCCGTCCCGTCGTCAATCACCCGCAACAGGCGGCGTCCCCCCTGCCGCACCTCGACCTTGATCTCCCCGGCTCCCGCGTCAATGGAGTTCTCGACCAGCTCCTTCACCACCGAGACCGGCCGCTCCACCACCTCGCCCGCCGCTATCTTAGATGCTACTTCCTCTGGTAGTACTCTGATGGGCATGACAGCTCCACGATCTGCTTAATCGTCAATCTCTCGATTATTCTACCACACAAGAGCCATTTCCACAAGGGAACACTACAGCGGATTCGGAATAAAACGGATGAGGAGCAAAGCAGAAACATCCGTTCCCTTCGACAAGCTCAGGACGAGCCTTTCTAAATCCGTTGTAGTATGGCGGGGAACATGGCCTTGCATCACGACAGCGCACGAAAGGCTCGCCGAACGTAGGCCACACAGCGGGCCAATTGGCGCTTGACGCTGGGAGGCCACCAGATGCGCAGAGCGATGGGGCTGATCTCGAAGGTGATGAGGCCACAGTAGCCGTCGGCGGCTAGACGGCCCAAGAGGTCGGCCAGCGGCAGTCGGCCCTGGCCGGGCATCTGGTGGTGCTTGAGGTAGGTGTGCAGATAGTGGACGTTCAGAGGCCAGGGGGGAGACCGCATGTCGCTGAAGTGGACATTCACCAGCCGATCAGCGAGGATGCGGTAGGCCTCAGCCAAGCTGTAGCTCGACGTGGCGGCATGCGAGGTGTCCAAGACCAGGGGCAGGCCGAATTGATCGGCGAAGGCGCGCAGCTCCCGCAGGTCGCCCAAAGCGTAGCGCCGATCGCTGCTGCGAAAGAAGGCGCGGTTCTCCAGAGCGATGCGCAGGTCGGCGCCTGCGGTTCGCCGCAGTCCAGCCCTCAGGGCTTCCACGCAGCTCCGACCCCGGTCGTCGGCCAGGCTGCGGACCTTGGGAGGATGCAGAACGGCGTATCCCGCCCCAGCCTCCAGCGCCAAATCAATCAACCTGGGGACGACAGCGCAATAGTCGGACCAGCCGGGGAAGGGCAAAATGGGTGGGTGGAGGCTGAAGATGGTCAGTCCATAGCTCTCAGCCAAATGGCGGACGTAGCTGCCGCCCCTCCACTCCACCTCGGGGCTGACCACCAACTCCACGCCCGCGAAACCGGCTTCCTTTGCTATGTTGAAGATGGAGCGCAGCGGGTAGATGTAGATACTGCCTGTGGACAGACTTAACTTCATGCGTAAAGCCCGTGCTGGTAGATGTAGTCCTCCACCACTTCCGGCACCTGATACTTAATAGGCAGCCCCTCGCGCACCCGTCTTTGGAGATCGGTGGACGAGATGTCCAACTGAGGCGAATTGACGAAATGAGTACGGGCGGTGATGCCAGGCAGCAGACGCTCCAACTGCTCCATGTCCACCCGATAGCCGGGGCGCTCCACGGCCGCCAGGCGGCACAGCCTGATCAAGCGCTGCGGCTGGTGCCAGGTGGGGATGTCGGCCAGGGAATCCGAGCCCATGATGAAATAAAGCTCGACGCCGCTGCCCCAATCGTCCCGCAGAAGCTGCATGGTATCCACGGTGTAGCAGGGACCAAAGCGGTCAATGTCCACGCCGGAGACGGTGAAGTAAGGATTGCTGGCGATGGCCAGCTTCACCATGGCCAGCCGATGCTCCACTGCTGTGATGGCTTCGGTGAGCTTGTGGGGCGGCAGCCCTGCGGGCACGAAGACCACCCGATCCAAAGCCAACTGCGCCCTGACTTCCTCGGCCGCCACCAAGTGGCCGAAGTGAATCGGATCAAACGTGCCGCCCAGAACCCCCACACGCATGTTCAACCCCCATACGGTTAAGGTGCAACGCACTTTGGGAAGTGCGTTGCACCTCTATTGCCATTCGAGTTCGACTTCGCCGATGCGCACCGTATCGCCAGGCTGCACCCCGGCCTCTCTGAGGGCCGTCTTCAACCCGATGGCCTCGGCGATGCGCTGGAAGCGCTGCACCGCCTCGTCCAGATCCCAATGGGTCATGGCGGCGATTCGCTCCACCTCCGCGCCCCGCACCAGCCAGACCTCGCCTTGGCGCATGATGGTAAGAGCCACTTCTTCTTCTTCAGCGGGCCGGAAAACCTTGACCTCGGCCGTGGCCGGCTCCTCTCCTTCGGGCAAGCTCTCCAGCATCCCAGCCACGGCACGCAGCATCTCTTTGACCCCCTCGCCAGTCACAGCCGAGATGCTCATGGCGCTCTCCCCTCGCGCCTTCATCTCTCTCTGCACTGAGGGCCAGAGTGCCTGGGCCTGGGGCAGGTCCATCTTGTTGAGAACGACCAGCTGGGGCTTGCGAGCCAGCTCAGCGTCGAAAAGGGCCAGTTCCTCGTTGATGCTCTCGTAATCGGCCAGGGGATCGGCCGAGGCCCCGTCCAGCAGGTGGACGATGATGCGCGTGCGCTCGATGTGGCGCAGGAATTCGTGGCCCAAACCGGCGCCGGCGTGGGCGCCCTCGATCAGGCCGGGGATGTCGGCCACGACGAAGCTGGTGTAACCGCCGTCCAGGGCCACCACTCCCAAGTTGGGCTCCAAAGTGGTGAAGGGGTAAGCGGCGATCTTGGGCCTGGCCGCGCTGACCACCGACAGCAGAGTTGATTTGCCCGCGTTGGGCACGCCGATGATGCCGACGTCGGCGATGAGCTTGAGCTCCAAGTGGATCCAGCGCTCCTGGCCAGGCTCGCCTCGCTCGGCGATACGAGGAGCCTGATTGGTCGAAGTAGTAAAGGCCGCGTTGCCTCGACCGCCCCGCCCCCCTCGGGCAACGAGGACTTTCTGCTCCGCCTCCGTCAGATCGGCAATCAACTCCCCGCTCTCAGCATCGCGGGCCACCGTGCCGGGCGCTACCTCGATGAGAACATCATCGCCCTGCCGCCCCTTCTGCCTCTTGCCCCTGCCGTGGCCGCCTCGCTGGGCTTTGAAATGGGTGCGGCGCTTGAAGCCGATGAGGGTGTTGAGGTGCGGATTGGCCACCAGGTAAACGTCGCCGCCCTTGCCGCCATCCCCGCCATTAGGCCCGCCCAGGGGCACGTACTTCTCGCGGCGGAAGCTGACACAGCCATCCCCGCCATCGCCAGCTTTCACGTAAATCTTGGCCTCATCGAAGAACACAGCAACCACTCCCTAGCAACAGCCGCCATGAAGGCTTCAACCTCCATAGCGGCTTGTCAACCGACACCTCAGACGAACCAAACCCTAAAGCAAAGCCAGGCTTCGCTTCAAGACGTGATAGTTTTCCAGAGCCCGGCCAGCGCCTTTGGCAACGCAGGCCATGGCATCCTCGGCCACGGAACAGGGCACGCCCGTTTCTTGAGTCAGCAGCCGATCCATATTGCGCAACAGCGCGCCTCCGCCGACCAGCACCATCCCCCGGTCTATAATGTCCGAAGACAGCTCAGGGGGGGTATCTCTCAGCACGGCTCTCACCACGCCCACGATGGTAGTCAGAGCCTCGGCGATGGCCTCCGTCACCTCGCCCGAACTGATCTGGATGGTCTTGGGCAGCCCAGCCACGTGATCCCTGCCCTGCACATTCATGGTCAGTTCCTCTTCCAGCGGCAACGCGCTGCCGATTTGGAACTTGATCTCCTCCGCTGTCGGCTCCCCTATCACCAGGTTGTACTTCTTTCTGACATAGGAAACGATGGCCTCGTTCATTTCGTCTCCGCCCACGCGGACCGAGCTGGAGACCACGATGCCGTTCATGGAGATCACCGCCGATTCCGACGTTCCGCCGCCGACGTTCAGCACCATGTTGCCCGTCGGGGTGCCAATGGGCAGTCCGGCCCCGATAGCCGCTGCCAGGGGCTCCGGGATGAGATGGGCCTCCTTGCCGCCGGCCTGAATGGCCGCTTCGTGCACGGCCCGTCTCTCCACACTGGTCACGCCGACAGGCACAGTCACCATCACGATGGGGCGGAAGAGGCGAAAGCGTCCGCAGACCTTGCCGATGAAGTAGCGCAGCATGGCCTCGGTGACGACGTAGTTGGCGATGACGCCGTCGCGCATGGGCCGCATCACCTCAATATTCTCCGGCGTACGCCCCATCATGGCGCGCGCCTCTTCGCCCACGGCCACGATTTTGTTCTCATCCTCCGAGATGGCAACCATTGAGGGCTCTTGCAAAACAATGCCCTTCCCCTTGACGTAGACCAATACGTTGACCGTGCCCAGGTCCACGCCGATATGTTTCTCAAACATGAACTGTACTCTCCTTAAGTCGAGTAACTCGTTGACTCATTGCCCCTCACGTCTTTCTTCAGGGAATCCCCTCCGCCGCCGTCGTCGCCTGGCAACCTTCAGACGGATGCGCGAACGACGCAGGGCCCCCTCAATGGCACTGCGGTCAACTCCAGGGGGTCTCTCCTTCAAGAGCCTTTCAGCCCGTTGGCGCGCCGCTTCAGCCCGTTCTAAGTCGATTTCCTCAGCACGTTCCGCCGTGTCGGCCATGACAATCACTTGGTCGGGGAGCACTTCCATGAACCCTCCGCTGACGGCAAAGCAGTGCTCTTGGTCTCCCTTTTGCGCCCGCAGCTCTCCCGCCCCAAGCGCTGTCAGCAGCGGAGAGTGCTTGGGAAGGATACCCAGTGTGCCCATGACCCCAGGAGCGCTGACGAAGTCCACATCATCGGAGTAGACCTGGCGTTCAACCGTAACAATTTCTAGCTTGATCGGCATAGTGTTCCCCCCGTGGTGGAAAGGGGAAAATGGAAAAGGGAAAATGGAAGGGGGAAAATCATCCGTTTCTCCATTCTCCATTCTCCATCCTCCATTCTCCATTCACAGTGTCTCTGCCTTCCTCACAGCGTCCTCAATCGTTCCCACCATATAGAAGGCCTGCTCAGGGAGATCATCGTGCTGGCCTTCTAGGATCTCCTGGAAGCCACGCACGGTCTCGTTGATGGACACGTACACGCCAGGCCGCCCGGTGTAGGCTTCGGCCACGAACATGGGCTGCGACAGGAACCGCTGAATCCTGCGGGCTCTGGCCACCGTCAACTTGTCCTCGTCACTCAGCTCCTCGACCCCCAAAATAGCGATCACGTCCGAAAGGTCCTTGTACCTCTGTAAGACGCGCTGCACCTCGCGGGCCGTATCGTAGTGCTCCTCACCGACAATGCGCGGATCGAGGATGCGGGAGGTGGAAGTGAGTGGATCAACGGCGGGATAGAGGCCCATCTCGGCGATGGAACGCTCCAAGGTGATGGTAGCATCCAGGTGGGCGAACACGGCCACAGGGCCTGGGTCGGAGTAGTCATCAGCCGGCACGTAGATGGCCTGCATAGAAGTGATAGCGCCACGCTTGGTGGATGTGATGCGCTCCTGCAAGTCGCCCATCTCTGTGCTCAAGGTCGGCTGGTATCCGACTGCGCTAGGCATGCGGCCCAACAAAGCCGACACCTCCATACCTGCCATAGCAAAGCGATAGATATTGTCAATGAAAAGGAGCACATCCCTACCCTGGTCGCGGAAATACTCCGCCATCGTCACCCCCGACAGGCCCACGCGCAGCCTGGCGCCAGGCGGCTCGTTCATCTGCCCGAAGACCATCACCGTATTATCGAGGACTCCCGCCTCCTTGGCCGTGTTCAACATATCGTTGCCCTCGCGGGAACGCTCGCCCACGCCAGCGAACACCGAAAAGCCGCCGCGCTCAATGGCCATGGTGCGAATCAACTCATAGATGATGATCGTCTTGCCAACGCCGGCTCCACCAAATACCCCTGTCTTGCCCCCTTTGGTGAAAGGGGCAACCAGGTCCACGACCTTGAGACCGGTTTCAAAGAACTCCGGCGTGGTTTCCTGATCCTCAAAGGACGGCGCCTGCCGATGGATGGGATAGCGCGCCTCGGCCTCCACCGTGCCCAGGTTGTCAATGGGCTCGCCCAACACGTTGAAGAGACGACCCAGCGTAGCCTGGCCCACGGGCACGGTGATGGGACCGCCGGTGTCAATGGCCCTCATGCCGCGTCGCAGGCCGTCGGTCGTATCCATGGCCACGCAGCGCACCCAATCGTCGCCCATGTGCTGCTGAACCTCCACCGTGAGGTCCTTCTCTTGCTCGCGAGGTATTTCCACTGCATAGTAGATGTCCGGGAGTTGATCGGGCGGGAACTCCACATCCACAACAGGCCCCATGACCTGTACAATCTTGCCAATGGTTCCTTTAGCCATTACATCCTCCTATCGTGAAACGTGAGACGTGAGATTTAGCGCGCCGCGGCCTGAGCTCTCGCTTTGGCCAGGGCCTCGGCGCCGCCAGCGATGTCCATGATCTCCAGCGTGATGGCCCGCTGTCGAGCCTTGTTAAACTCCAGGGTCAGGTCGCCCACCAGTGCCATGGCGTTCTCCGAAGCGTTGCGCATGGCCACCATTCGCGCGCTGTGCTCGCTGGCAATAGACTCCAGCACCGCCTGGTAGATCTGCAGTTCGGTAAACCGCGGCACCACCTCATCCAATATAGAACGCGGGTCAGGTTCATAGATATATTCGGTGGCCACCAGGGGCCTAGCAACACCTTCTATGTACTCGGCCATAGCCTGAGTCTCTATCTCAGCGGGCATGATGGGCAAGAAGCGCTTAATGGTCGGCTGCTGGTTGAGCACATTGATGAAATCGCTGTAGGCCAAGCAGACCTGGTCGAAACGGCCCTCCAGAAAGCCGTCTATGGCCACCCTGGCAATAGGGGTCACGTCCACCAGCTTAGGCTGGTCGGGTATGTTGGTGAACTCGGCCACGATATCCTCGCCGCGACGAAGCATGAAATCCCGACCTTTGCGCCCCACGGTGATCAGCTTGACCTCCAATTGCAGAGCCTTGTGTTCCTCTATGAAGTCCACGGCCTGCACAATGATGTTGTTGTTGAAAGCCCCACACAGCCCTCTGTCGCCGGTCAGGACGACCAGGGCCGCCGTATGCAAGGGGCGTACCTGGAGCAAAGGATGCAGCTCCTCGCCCACTTGCCTTTGGGCAGCCAGGTGGGTGAGAACCTCCCAAGCTTTTTCGGCATAGGGCCGGGTGGCCCTCACTTGAGCTTGGGCCCGCTGCATGTGAGAAGCGGCGACCGCCTGCATGGCGCGGGTGACCTGCCCGATGTTTTTGACGCTGTTGATACGCCTACGAATTTCTTGGAGTGTGGCCAACTGAGCCCCCCTCTTATCGTTGCAGAATCACCTGTTTACTCGACAAGCTCGCCAACCTCTCCCTCTGCTTCCTCCTCAACATCCGACGAGGGCTCTTCCCCCCTCTTCTCCGTCTTGAAGGCCTTCGGGTCGAACTCGTGGATCGCCTCGTCCAAAGCTTCCATCAGATCATCGGAGAGCTCCTTCTGCTCCGCAATGGCCTGGCCAATTTCAGGATGCGTCTCCGACATGAAGCGATGGAACCTGCTCACCCAGTCCCTCACCTCTGGGACCGGCACATGATCCAAGAAACCATTGGTCACGGCATAGAGGATCATGACCTGTCGCTCCAACGGCACGGGCTCATACTGGGGCTGCTTGAGGATCTCGGTGATGCGCTGGCCGCGCTCCAGTTGCTCGCGGGTGGCCCTATCCAGCTCAGAGCCGAACTGAGCAAAAGCAGCCAGCTCGTAGTACTGGGCCATGTCCGTCTTGAGCTTGCCCGCCACCTGCTTCATGGCCTTAGTCTGGGCCGCGCCGCCAACCCTGGAAACAGAGATGCCTACGTTCAGGGCCGGGCGGATGCCGGCGTTGAAGAGGTCGGTCTCCAGGTAGATCTGGCCGTCGGTAATGGAGATGACGTTAGTGGGAATGTACGTCGTAAAGTCGCCCAACTGGGTCTCCACGATGGGGAGCGCGGTCAGCGAGCCGCCGCCGTATTCGCGGTTGAGCTTGGCCGCCCGCTCCAGCAAACGGGAGTGGAGATAGAAGATGTCGCCGGGGTAGGCTTCGCGGCCCGGAGGACGCCTAAGGAGCAAGCTCACCTGACGATAGGCCCAGGCATGTTTGGTGAGGTCGTCGTAGGCGATGAGAACGTCCTTTCCCTGTTCCATGAACTCCTCGCCTATGACGCAGCCAGCGTAGGGAGCGATGTACTGCAGAGTGGCCGGTTCCGAAGCAGAAGCCACGACCACAATCGTGTGATCCATAGCACCGTATTGCTCCAAAGTAGCCACCACGCGCGCCACGTTGGCTTTCTTCTGCCCGATGGCCACGTAAATGCAGATCAGGTCCTTGTCCTTCTGGTTGATGATGGTGTCCACGACCAGGGCCGTTTTGCCCGTCTGGCGGTCGCCGATGATCAGCTCCCTCTGCCCCCGCCCGATGGGGATCATCGAGTCTATGGCTTTGATGCCCGTCTGAACAGGGCTATCTACAGGCTCGCGAGCCACCACACCCGGGGCGATACGCTCGATCCTGCGATACTTGTTGGTTTCAATCGGCCCCTTCCCATCCACCGGCTCGCCCACGGCATTGATCACCCGTCCAATGAGCGCCTCCCCCACCGGCACTGAGACGATGCGCCCGGTGCTGCGGACAGTTTGGCCCTCCTCAATGTCGGTGTAATCGCCCATGATGATGACGCCTACATCATCCGCCTCCAGGTTGAGGACGATGCCCAGCACGCCGTTCTCGAACTCGACGAGCTCGCTGGCCATAGCGTCGGCCAGACCAGAAATACGGGCAATGCCATCGCCCACCTCAACCACCGTGCCCACGTCAACGGCCTCTACAGGAGCTTCAAAGATCTCGATCTGCTGCCTCAGAAACTGGGTTATGTCTTCCATCAAAACGTCTTGCTCTCGCACCGCCATGAGCGCCTCCTTTGGTTTGATCTCGGGTCAAACTACCTTCGTCGAATAGTATACACGGGATACAGCTAAAGCGCAAGTTTGCTAAACCGTCAACCCCTCCACCGTGGTCTGATCCAACTTCCTGATCAGGGCTACGACCAGCCTCAGGGCGTTATCATAATCATCCCTGTGCATGATGCCCACGTGGCTGTGGATGTGGCGGGTGGGCACGCCTAGAACCACCGTGGGCACCCCGCCGGCGTGAATGTGGATCATCCCGCCGTCGGTGGCTCCCCCCTCTATGGCCGAGAATTGCAGAGGGATGTCCAATTCCTGGGCCGTCTCGATCACCAAATCCCTCAGCTTGAGGTTGGGGATCATGCGCTTGTCGTACACCAGCAAGGTGGGCCCTTCACCCATTTTGGTGGTGGATTCATCAGGCTCGATTCCCGGCACGTCGCCTGCGATGTCTACCTCCAGGATGATGGCCACGTCGGGCGAGATGACGTGTGCGCTGGTCTTGGCCCCTCTGAGCCCCACCTCCTCCTGAACGGTGCCCACCCCGTAGACCGTGTTGGGATGGCGCTCCTCAGCCAGGCGTTGGATGGCCTGGATGAACAGCGCACAGCCGACCCGGTCGTCCCAAGCTTTGGACATGTAAGTCTTGGGGTTGGCCAGGACAGCGAAATCGCTAACGGGGATGATGGGATCGCCGGGACGAACCCCTCGCTCTTTGACTTCCTCCTCGCTGCTGGCCCCGATGTCAATGTACATGGCCTTCTTCTCTACCATCTTCTTACGCTTCTCAAGCGGCAAGAGATGGGGCGGCTTGGCTCCGGTGACGCCGAAGACATCGCCCTGAGCGGTCTTGATAACCACGCGCTGAGCCAGCATCACTTGATCCCACCAGCCGCCCAAAGGCACGAACTTGACGAAGCCTTCTTTGGTGACGAGCTTGACCATGAAGCCGATCTCGTCCATGTGTCCGGCCAGCATCACCTTGGGCGAGTCGGCCAGACCCGCTTTTTTGCAGATGATGCTGCCCATCTTGTCCTGCTCGATGCTGGCGAGCCCCCTCAGATAGCGGCGGATGATGGCCCGCACCTCGCCCTCGTAGCCGGGCACCCCTGGCGCCTCGGTGATTTCTTTGAGTAAAACCTCTGTTGAATCCAATTCTGTCTCCTTCCATTCAGGGTTCACAAACCGGGGCATATGATACACCAAATCGGGCTTTTTGTCCAGCGAGGGACAACGGACTTGGAACAACAGACTTAAGGATTGAACGGACCGCTGTCCGTTTAATCCCTGAGTCCGTTGTTCCCTTCCAACCGTGCCATCGCCTCTTCGTAGCTGATAAGTCCCAGACGTTGCAGTACGGCCAGGGCTGTCTGACGCACCTTTTTGCCTCGATCTTCTTCGGCCATCTGCCAGAAGCGATCTACCAGCTCCTGGGGCACGTCACAGCCCAACCACTCGTAGGTCTCGTAGACGACGATGGCCGCCACGCCGCGAATCTTGGAGGTCGGACGGGAAAGCGCTTCGTGCAGCAGTGCCAACGCCCGTTCGTCCCCGGTGCGGGCAGCTATGGTAGCCGCCATTTCCAACGAGGCGTCGCGACGCCGGGCGGCAAAGCTGTCGTATTTACGCCTGTAGCGAAACGCCTCCTCAAGGAAGGAGAGCAAAGCGTGGGCCTCGGTGGTGTTCTCCGCCCAGGTCTCGCACAGGTGACGACCGGTCACGCTGCTCAGGGCCTCGAAGATCATCCCTTCAACCGCGACATAGGCGGTGCCACCAACTTCGCGGGTCGTGCGTTCCAGTTCAATCAGAGCCGGTACGTGCTCCGGCGCCGGCAGGCCGCTGGTGTTCACCTTGCTGATCAACTGCCACACGACCTCCCGCTCGCGGTCGGGGTTGCGCATCTCGGCATGCAGGTCCCGTAACGCCTGGTCGTATTGCACTCGCAGTTGGGCTTTGACGTGCTGGTCGAATTCAGCTCGGAACGCCGGATCGGTCTCCAGTAGATGGCCCAGCCATTCGGCCATGGTCTTCCCTTCGCCGGCAACGAGCCGACTGGCCAACAGTCTGCTCAATGCTTTGGCTTTATTCAGCATCGTTTCATCTCCTCTCCTCAAGAGACTCCAACAGCCCTCTACCGAAGGAAGTGATCTGAAAGGCGACCAGCTCCTTGATCGTTCCTTTACCCAGCGGCTTGTCCCAGTATTCCCGTTCCACCACCCCGAAATCGGCCAGGATGCCAATCACCATGCGCTCGGTAGCACCGTGCAAGAGCATACGATCGTGGGTCGCTTTCTGCGCTCCCCACTTCAGCCCGGTCTCTTCGATCAGCTTGTCGGCGAAGGGTTCAAAGGGGATGCGGGTCTCGGTCGGTAAGGACAGCAGGTGGGCCAGGGTGATCTGCTCAAAACAGGGCGGCAGGCTTTCACCCATTCCCTCGAAAGGATAGGCGATGAGCCAGTTGACACGCTCCCACCAGGTGACCAGCAGCACCCATACCTGAACCAGCGGGCTGGCGGCCAGAAACTGCGCGCCGGCCCGCATAACAATCCACGGACGGGCCGGACCTCCCTCCAGCAACTCGCCAACGTAGGCCAGGGTATGCAGGAAAGAGAGAGGCCAGACGTCGTCTTCGGTTCGCAGCCGATAAGTGCGGTCCCCGATGGTAACGTCTAGCTCTGGCGGATTCACAAAGCGGGCCGTCACCTCACGCACGGCCTTGAGAGGCAGGTTGCCCATGCTTCGCGTGCCCTTGACCCGATTCTCGTGTAGGTAAGTGAGCAGAGTCACCATATCGCGGCGCAGGGGCAGCGCGTGGGCCTGGGCGATCCAGTCGCTTTTGGCTTGCCGCACCAATTTGCTGAGGCGGCGGGCAGCGGCCTCAGCCGCTTTTGAAGCTCGTTGTTCGCTCAAATGGGTCATAGCGTCTCTCCTGCGCTCTATTTACGCGGTGATTCTCGACAAATTGAGCCCAAGGCGTCTCAAATCGTTGAATCACTTCATCCCCCTCTGCGCAACTAGATCCAAACGCGGCCGGAGTTCCAATAACTCCGCCTACTCCTCGGCTTGATAGCCGTTCCCCCCACTGATCGGCAAGTTCTCACTCCGCCGGCGCGCTCATACCGCTCATAATACCCCAACACCTGGCCGTCTGCGCCGCGCACGGCTCGCATGTAGATGCGGTGCTTCTCGTTGTCAGTGATGAGCCGCTCCTCTTCCCCGGCCTGCATAAGTGCTCCGATTTCATGAAAGAACGGCATAGCGATAACTCATCTCCAGCCAAGCAAGCACAAAGTTGCCTATCGCCACCACCTTTGGGGCATCGTCAAAATACGGGTCGTTGACATAGATATGCGCTTCGTCATACCCAATGACTACGACCGAGTGATATACGTCCACCCCCTGCCAGTACGGCAACTCTCGGGTGCGTACCAGGACGATGACAGGCCGATCGTTGTCCAGGAACGTTTGCAGTTTTTCTAGCGTTCCCTCGTCGTATTCGACATCCACGCCCCAGCGCACCAACCCGGTGATCCGGCGGGACGGTGTGCCGAACGGCCCAATTTCGAGCACGCGGAGCAACTCGTCATAGGCCACTGGATGCCCAATGTAGGCGAGGAGCATCGAGGCACACGCCGCCAGACAATCGGCTGTTTGCGACATCTTATGCAGAGGAACGTTCAACAAGTGTCTGGGCATTGCGGCGCATCCCCTCAATGAGTTCCGTGGGTACCAAGAGTTGACCATTTTGAGCATCTACGTCAATCGTTCCTACCTGGCCTAGCCGTCCTTGAGGCAGCACGGCCAGGTAGACCGGTACGCGCCACAAGAAGCGTTCCCCGTCTACCACCAGACTAGGCTCGTCGCCGGCCATGTGATCACTCACGTGGTCCAGCACATATCCCGTCACTTTCTGCCGGGCCACAAACGCCGACACGTTCAGGTTAGCTTCAATATGGATGTCCACCCGCACCTGGCCGCGGGGCAGATCACGTTGCTGAAGTATAACAGACATGCTTCTCTTCTCCTTCACCCTTTATACAGGCCACTGGTCCGACAGTCCAACCGCAAGTCCTCGCTTCACCGGCGGCTCATACCGCTCATAATACCCCAACACCTGGCCGTCTGGGCCGCGCACCGCTCGCATGTAGATGCGGTGCTCCTCGTTGTCGGTGATGAGCCGCTCCTCTTCCCCGGCCTGCATGGCGGACAGGATTTCGATGATCTGCTGCTGCGATTGCTCATTGTGACAATCCAGCAGCGAGCGGCCGAGCAGGCCTTCCCCCTCGTCGTAGTGAGCGACCGCGGCCTTGTTCATGTAGCGAATGATGTGCTCCGTATCGGCGAACAACACGGGATCTTTGAGGCTGTCCAGGATGGCGGCCGCGAGTGCAGCGTCAATCATTACGCTCCCCATTGTAGCCTCAACCTTGCCTGTTTGCATCCCCAATACCTCCACACCATCTATTATACCACATTGGTATCAGAGCGACAAGACACACCTAACCCAAACAAAAAGGGTTCACCCGAATGAATTTTCACGGGGGTGAACCCTTGCCGTGTTCGCAATGCTCAAGCCGCCTCTTCCTCTGCACTGACCCTCTCTAGGTACTTCAGAACCTCGCTCCTGGCCCTCTCGTAATAGCGCAACAAGGCCCTGTCCGATCTCTTGAAGCCTTTGACCGCCCGCTGCGCACAGGTACAGCAACCCAATGAAGCTCTGTAGCTGCCCAGATCGCATCGCAAACACTTGCACAGCTTGATCATCATCAACGAAAAAGCTAGACTGTCCTCGTGCGTCTCCGGCAAAGAGGACACTCGCTCTACTAACTCATCCCACTGCTCATCCCGCAGCCCTTTGAGACCCGAGATGCAGCGAGTGGGAAACAGGATTTCGCTGTCAGGATACATTTTACTCTAACACCCCTATCTTGGTTTTGTTCCGATTAAACCGGCCCAAAAGGGCCGGTGACATAGTTTCTTTCGTGCTCATGCGCCCTAGCACCCCCCTTCGACTTTGCTCAGGACGAAGCCGGCTCTGCAGCGGCGTGAGTCGAACTAGGCTCCCAACGCTGTCCGCCCCTGAAGATAGCGAAGCACATCGTGACGGCGCAGCAGACCCACTAACCTGCCCGCCTCCACCACCGGAAGCTGGCCAACGTCGCGAGCGTTGAGGCGCGCCAAAATGGTACTGCCGTCGTCGCCGGCAGAGACGGTCTCTAACTCGGCCCAAGGGGTCATGACCTCGCGCACCCGCGTGAAGGGCCACCTCTCCCGGGCAATGGTTTTGACATCGTGCAGGCAGATGATGCCCCGCAGCAGGCCAGCGTCGGCCACGGGGAAGGCATGTGCGTGACGGCGCAACACGTACTCGTCCACCAACTGCTGCAGGGTGAGATCCCCACTCACCGTGACAAAGTCCGTGGTCATGAGATCGCCCGCTCTGACCTCCCCCAGCATCTCCCTAACCAGCACCTGACGATAACCCCTGGTGGCCGCACTGTACAGAAACCAGCCGATGAAGATGATCCAAAGCCCATTGTCCCATTGGCCCCCGAGGATCTGCCAGGTGCCGCCGAGCATGAAGAGGAAAGCGATGCCCTGGCCAGCCCAAGAGGCCAGCCGGGTGGCTAACTTCAGATTTCCGCTGAGCCCCCAGATCAATGCCCGCAGCACTCGCCCCCCATCCAACGGAAAACCAGGGACGAGGTTGAAGATGGCCAGGCCAACGTTGCTGATGGACAGATAGAAGGCCAGAGCGCTCAAAGGCTGGACGAGACCTCGCGTCAGCAACGAGAGCACGCCGAAGGCTATCCCGACGGTCAGGCTGAACAAGGGCCCCACGATGGCCATGAGCAACTCTTTGAGCGGCGTGTCTGGTTCCTCGGTGATCCTGGCCACGCCGCCAAAGATGAAGAGCGTGATACTGCTCACCTCGTCCCCCTGGCTGATGGCCACTAGGGAGTGAGCTAACTCGTGGCCCAACACCGAGCCGAAGAAGAGCAGACTGGTCACCAAGCCCACCGCCCAATGCAACCAGGTCGGCCAGCGAGGATACTGCTGCGGAAAATAGATGCCGGCCATGCTCCAGATGAACAGGGCAAAGATAATCAGCCAACTGGAATCTATGTTGATGTCTATGCCAAGAATCCTGCCGATGCGCCAAGTCGTCTTCATCAAGTTACCCCTTCAGGTTGAGCAGCCAGGCATCCGACCCCGCTCTATATTTTACCAGATTTGACCGCGTTCGTCAAGGCTTTATGTTAAATAAAGGGCAATGAACAAAGGTGCAACGCACTTTCGAAGTGCACTGCACCTGTCACCGAGCCGTTTCCTCTTTCACGCACTCGTCAAGCGCCGATGCTCCTTGTACATACAGCGGTCCATGACCACCATCAGCCCGGCCTCGCGTGCTCTGGCTGCCGCCTCCTCATGGACGATTCCCTCCTGCATCCACACCGCCCGCGCCCCCTTGGCGATGGCCGCCTCTACGATAGCCGGCACGTGTTCGGGACGACGGAAGATGTCCACCACATCTACTTCCTCCGGCACGGAAGCCAAATCGGGGTAGCTCTTCTCGCCCAAGACCTCCTCAACGGTGGGATTCACGGGTATGATCCGGTAGCCTTGAGCCTGTAGGTAGCGGGCCACGCTGTGGCTGGCGCGCGTGGGATGGGGCGAAAGGCCCACCACGGCGATGGTCTCGCTCTCTTTGAGAATCCTCTCGATGGGACCGGCTTGATTCATGGCTTTTCTCCCTCAATGTCTATTCAATGTCGGTTAAGGTGCAACGCACTTCGGCTGACATTCAAAAAGCTGTGATTTCAAGCAGTAAAGTGCGTTGCACCTGGCCTAGCGAATGTCTATTGCCAGCAAGCTGTTCGTGAGCCAGAAGTCATCTCCTATCCTACAGACCATGCCAGTTTCCGGTGCTCATCAGATGTTCGTAGTTGAGCATCAAAACATCGAAGTGAGTGCGCTCATAACTGGCCAAACGCCGATACATATCCTTGCCCGCCGGATCGGCGGTTTCGCTCGCCGCTTTCCTGTACAGCTCGTAGCTCTCGTTTTCGATCTGCAGCGCGAACAGCAGGGCGTCAGTATCGCTGGCTTCGGGATCAATAACCTCATCATCCGGCGGGAAGAGAGGTTGATCCACATCCACGGGCTTAAGCTCCAGTTCATCGGAGAGGGAGATCCACCCCCTGCCCCCGCTCAGCGCTTCGTACTGATCCCGCACGATGCGCAGGTGCAGTTTCTCATCATCGGCCAGGGACAGAAACATCTCCTTACCCAGTGGATCCGCTGTCCTCTCCGCAGCTTTGGTGTAAAACTGATAACCATCCTGCTCCAAACGCATGGCCTGGCGCAGGGCCTGCAACACAACAGAGTCTTCTTGCATTTCTACTGCTCCTTTTTTCCCAGCATCTCCACGGCACGGGCGACGATGTTCTCCGAGGTGAATCCATATTTCTCCCACAGCACCTTGTACGGCGCCGAGGCCCCAAATCGCTCAATGCCGATCACGTCGCCTCGATCCCCGACGTAGCGACGCCAGCCCTGCGGCACGCCAGCCTCAATGGCCAGGCGGGCGGTCACTTGGGGAGGCAACACAGCGTCGCGATACGATGGAGGCTGCCGCTCAAAAAGCTCCCAACTGGGCATGCTCACCACGCGAGCCTTCACTCCCCGCTCCGCCAGCCGCTCCCGCGCCGCCAGAGCGGGATGCACCTCGGAGCCTGTAGCGATGAGGATGATGTCGGGTCGCTCTGCCTCGGCTTGGGCCAGGACGTAGGCGCCGCGCGCCAATCCATCCGCAGGAGCCAACGCGGCGCGATCCAACACGGGCAGCTTCTGGCGGGTGAAGAGCAGCGCCGCCGGTCCCTCGCGGCGCTCCAGGGCCACCCGCCAGGCGACGACCGTCTCGGCGGCGTCAGCGGGACGGATCACAGTGAGATGCGGGATAGCCCGCAGCGACGCCAGTTGCTCGATCGGCTGATGGGTCGGCCCGTCTTCTCCGATGCCGATGCTGTCGTGGGTGAAGACGTAGACGACGGGCAACTCCATCATGGCCGCCAGGCGGATGCTGGGCCGCATGTAGTCAGAGAAAACCAAAAAGGTGCCGCCGTAGGGGATCACCCCGTCGTGCAGGGCCATGCCGCTCAGGACGCCGCCCATGGCATGCTCCCGCACCCCGAAGTGGAGGTTGCGCCCGCCAGGATTCTCGGCAGCGAAGTCGCCATAGCCATTCAGGTAGGTCTTGCAAGATGGGGCCAGATCCGCCGAGCCGCCGATCAGAGCGGGCAGGTAGGGAGCGACGGCGTTGAGCACCTTGCCCGAAGCCACGCGGGTAGCCAGTGGACCGTCCTGCGGCTCGAAAGCGGGCAGGTCTGCGTCCCAGCCCTGGGGCAACTCGCCGGCCATCACCACGCGCCACTCCTCGGCCAAATCGGGATACGCGGCGGCGTAGGCCTCGAAACGGACCTGCCACTCCGCTTCCCAGGCACTCCCTTTTTCCAGGGCCTGACGGAAATGGGCCCGGGCCTGATCGGGGATGAAGAACGGCGGCTCGGTGGGCCAGCCCAGGTTCTCCTTGGTGAGCCGCAGCTCTTCATCGCCCAGCGGCGAGCCGTGCACTTCGGCGGTGTCCTGCTTGTGGGGGCTGCCGTAGCCGATGTGGGTGCGGGCGACGATGAGCGAGGGCCGGGCATCGGCCTGGGCCGCGCGGATGGCGACGGCGATGCCCTCCAGGTCGTACCCGTCCACGCGCTGCACGTGCCAGCCGTAGGCCTCAAAACGCTGGCCTCGATCCTCGGTGAAGGCCAGGTCGGTGCTGCCCTCAATGGAGATGCGGTTGTCATCGTACAGGTAGATCAGCTTGCCCAGTCGCAGATGGCCGGCCAGCGAAGCGGCCTCTGAGGTCACGCCCTCCATCAGGTCGCCGTCGCTGACAATGGCGTAGGTGTAGTGATCCACGATCTCGTGGCCGGGGCGGTTGAAGTGGGCGGCCAGGTAGGCCTCGGCGATGGCCATGCCCACACCGTTGGCGAAGCCCTGCCCCAGCGGACCGGTGGTGGTCTCCACGCCCCGTGCAGGGTCGTACTCGGGGTGGCCAGGCGTACGGCTGCCCCACTGGCGGAAATTTTGCAACTCCTCCAGAGGCAGATCGTAGCCCGTGAGGTGCAGCAGGCCGTACAGCAGCATGGAGCCGTGCCCGGCTGAGAGGACGAAGCGATCCCGGTCTAGCCAAGTCGGATTAGCCGGGTTGTGCCGCAGAAACCGCGTCCACAGCACATAGGCCATCGCCGCCGCGCCCATGGGCAGCCCCGGATGACCCGAATTGGCCTTCTGCACCCCATCCATAGCCAAGGTGCGCAGGGTGTTGATGCACAATTGATCTAGGTCCTCGTGGTGGGTCATGTTCTCTCCTCGCTGCTCCCTCCCCTGCAGGCGGGGGAGGGCTGGGGTGGGGGTGAATCAGCTAAACTCCACGTACTGCTCCCGCTTGGCATTGCAGACGGGGCAGCGGTCGGGGGTCTGCCCCTCCACCGTGTGGCCACAGACGGAGCAGATGAAGACGGATCCGATCTCGTAGTCCTCGCCCGCCTCCACAGCCGCTTTGGCCTCGGTGTACATGGCGGCGTGAATCTGCTCGGCCTGCCAGGCCCAGTCGAAGCTGCGCAGGGCGCCTTTCTCTCCCTGCGACTCGGCCACTGCCTTGTAGGCCGGATACATCTCGTGGACCTCGAAATCCTCGCCCCCGATGGCCACTTCCAGGTTGTCGGCGGTGAAACCCAGGCCGAAGCCAGCCCCGGCCACAGTCAGCGCGTCTCCCTTCAGATCGCGCAGTTGCCGGAAGTGGTTGGTAGCGTGGACTTGCTCGGCGTAAGCGATGGCCCTGAAGAGGCGGGCGACGTTGGGGAATCCATCTTTGTCCGCCTTGTCGGCGTAGATCAGGTAACGCATGTTGGCCTGGCTCTCGCCAGCGAAACTGCTCCTTAAGTTGCTTGCTGTCATCTCGTGCATTGTTCCTCTCCTTTGTGTTTTCGGGTAGTCTCCCTCTTGGGTGTTGCTCCTCAATAATTGCTCCGAAGGGATCGCCAGATCCCGCCGCCAAGCCGCTGGATCTGGCGATCCAGCGGGAGCAGGTCAGCCCAGGTAGGCGCTGGTGGGCCAGCAACACTTCACGGGGAGACCACCTGTTTTCGACTCTGAGCTTTGAACTTTGGCTGTATCATCATCCCTCAAAGAAAGGCAGTTCCCAGTCATCCCACCAGCGCTCGTTGTCGCTGAGGTAGTTGTAGGCATCCTGCAGCAGCTTGAAGTGTCGGTTTTCCTCCTCCATCAGGAATTGATACGCCCGCTGTCCCAAAGCGTCGTCGGTCTCAGCGGCAGCCTTCTGGTACATGTTGTAGAAATCCTCCTCTACTTTCATGCCGAACTTCAAGACCGCCAGATCGCCCTCCAGATCCCCTACGTCATAGGCCGCCCACGTCTCTTCGAAGGGGGACGTCTCCTGGGGAGCTAATTCCTCTCCGGGGAAGAGCGGCTTGGTGATATCCACCTCCACCTCGCGTTGGATGGCCTCCTGCGGATCTACCCAGCCCTCATTGGCAGCCAGGGAATTGTGTTCCACCAGCAACAGACGAAGATGTCGCTCCTCGTCTCTAGCTAGGTTACGAAAGGTTCCCTGGCCTGCCGGATCGGGGCTTCGCTCCGAAGCCTCCAGAAAAAAGCGGTATCCTTCTCGCTCGTTCTCCATAGCCCGGCGCAGAACGGCCAGGGCTTCGTCATGCTTACTCATCGTATTGCACCTCCTTGAAAAATGGGGAACGAGGCGTCGAGGCAATAAGGCACCGAGTAACGCGGGTCTCATTGCCTTGCTGCCTCATCGCCCCATTGCCTTATAGCCTAATTTTACCCCATCACCTCATTAGTCCTCCGTGGACAGGGCTTTTTCCAGCTTTTCACACTCCCCTTCCAGGAAGTCCGCGTGGAAGTCCTCCTCATCTCTGAGCCGCTCGAAGACGGCCCTGATGGCCGGATCGCTCGCCAAGTCAGCGGCTAACTGATACTTGTCTCTAGCTGCTCTCTCCTCGATAGCCATCACCTTCAGGAAGTTTAGCCAATCCATTTGCAATCTCCTTTCTCTCTAAAGTAGTTGTTTCCAATCGAAGTCGTCATCCAATATCCGCGCGGTGTAGCGAGAGACGTCGGCTTCTGCCCGAACCAGGCGGCTTATAGACCCAACGTCCTTCCTGTCACCTAGCAGAATGGCTCCCACCAGCCGCCCGTCCTTTAACACGAGCTTCTTGTAGACTGTGGCCTCGGATTTCCTCAGCTCCTGATAGCCTTCGCCCTCTGGGGGATGAACGACGCCGATGGAAGTACAGTCAATGCCTGCCACCTGCAGGGTGTTGGAGCGGATCGTGCCCTCGTAGGCGACGTCCTCACCCAGCATGTTCTGAGCCGCCGCTCGTGCCTGTTCGATCGCTGCCGGGATGATGCCGTAGACCTGGCCCTCGAACTCGGCCACGTCGCCAGCGGCGTAGACGTCGTCCGCGCTGGTGCGTAGATGCTCATCCACCACCACGCCGCGATTGACCTCCAGCCCAGCTTCCTGGGCCAGCCCTACGTTGGAACGAATGCCAGCCGAGATGAGAACCAAGTCGCCCGGTATCCTCCGTCCGTCCTGGAGCAGAACACCGCTGGCGGCCCCGCCGTCAGGTTCTAGGGAGGAAGCTTCGTCGCCCAAGATGGCCTGCGTGGAAGCGTTCAAGGTCATCTCGATACCCAGAGCCTCGGTGAGCTTCTTCAACAGAGCCCCTCCCTCGGCGTCGAGTTGGCGGGGAAGAGGATGGGAGCCGCGCTCCAGAGCGTTCACTTCCAATCCGAGCTTCCTGAGAGCCCTGGCCGCCTCCAGGCCCAAAAGCCCACAGCCTATGATCACGGCCCGCTCCGCCCTCTCCGCCCACCTCTTGATGGCCAGCACATCCTCGACCGTGCGGTAGGTGAAGACGCCGCTCCGCTTACAAAAATCGCCACCTTTGTTTACGCCCTCAATGGCCGGGACAAAGGGACTGCTGCCAACGGCCAGGAGCAGGCGGTCGTAGGATACCTGGCGGCCATTGCTTGGACCAGGCTCAGCACAAGCGGCCAGGGCGATCTGCTTCGACGCAGGGTCAAGTCCCACTACCTCAGTCCTCAGGTGCACGGTGATGCCGCGCTTCTCATACCAGGACGGGGGATAGAGAGGCAGTTCCTCCAGTTCCATCTCCCCCGCCAGGAATTCCTGAAGTCGGGGCCGGGGATAGTAGTGACACGCCTCCCGGGTGTAGATCTCGACCTCAACGCCTGCATCTGACAGCGCCCTGGCCGCAGTGATGCCGGCCACCCCATTGCCGATGATGACGGCGGCCACGCTTCTCATTAGAGCTTCTCGAACATGTCTTTCTCAGCCCCACAGTCAGGGCAGACCCAGTCGTCGGGCAGGTCCTCGAACGGCGTGCCCGGCGGTATGTCCGCATCGGAGTCGCCCACAGCAGGATCGTATACGTACCCACACACTAAACACTCCCATTTATCCATTTTTGTCCTCCTCGTTTTTTTGTTAGCTTGTTAGAGCCTGGTTCCGCACCCTTTGGGCCAACCGGTCGTAAACATCGGCGGCCGTGACCTCGGATTTAATGGCCAGGCCCATGATCTCCAGAGACGTCAAGCCAGGATCAATGGCCATGCTCCTCTACTCCTCCTCCGCCGTTGCCTTCATGACCTGCGCTAGGAAAAGGGGTTCGGGCTGGGAGCCCTCGATCTCCACTTCCTCGTTCACCACGGTCTTGGGAACGCCGAACACGTTGTACTTGTGCACCAAATGGGGGAACTCGGAAGCCTCCACCATGTCCGCCCGCACCATGTCGCTCTCCATCGCCATCTTGTGTGCTAACTGCACAGCCCCAGGACAGTATGGTCAAGTTGGGGTGACGAAGACCTGGAGATGGAGTTGCTCCTTCAAGCCCGCCAGGGTCTCCTTGGTCTTCGCGGACAGGCCCGACTCCCCCGCCGAGACGGCCTGGATGGCCGCGATGAGCGCGGTGAACTCGTAGCCCGCGGGCACGCCGTAGAAGCGAATGCCGTAGTCCTTCTCCCCATCCACGACAATGGCCGGGATCTTGTCCACCCCGTAGCGTTCAACGATTTCCTCATCCGAGGCGAAGTCATGCACCTCGATATCCAGCTTGTCCGAGAGAGAAGTCACTTCTTGAGCAAGCGAGGTATTCTCACGGCAGTGGTCGCACTCGAACTCCTGAGTGAAAACCACCAGCTTCGCCTTCCCCGCTAGCTCTTCGAATTCCTTCTGCAACGTGTCACGAACGTCCTCGGTTAGAATAGCCATCTTTCACCTCCTGTTTGAAACACATAACGAGTCAACGCGGCCCCCACTTCTCCCACAGGGCCACCAGCAGCGGGGCAATGGCCAGAGCGGGCAGGAAGTTGGCTGCCCTAACCCGCTTGATCTCCAGGAGCAGCAGCCCAATGCCCAGAATCATCACCCCGCCGGTGGCCGTCATCTCGGTGATCATGGCCTCGGTGAGAACGTCTTGGAAGAGAGAAGCGCCCACGGTCAAAGCTCCCTGGTAAACGAGCACGGTGATGGCAGAGAAGGTCGCCCCCATCCCCATGGACGCGGCGAAGGCCAGCGCGGAGAAACCGTCCAGCACGCTCTTGATGGCCAGCAGGGTGTAATCGCCCGACAGGCCGTCTTGAAAGGAGCCCAGGATGGTCATCGGCCCCACGCAGAAGACCAGGCTGGCGGTGACGAAGCCCTTGGTGAATTCGCCCCGCGCCAGGAGGGGAAACCGGCTGGTCTTGGCCTCCAGCCACTTCCCGGCCCTGTCCAGCCGCTCTTCCAGCCGCCACCACTCCCCCAATATGCCGCCGATGACGACGCTCAGCAGCACCAGCAGGAAGTTGTCCGTGGCGATGGCCATGCTCATCCCCACTGCCAAGGTCACCAGGCCCACTCCCTGCATAACGATCTGACGAACGCGGGGAGGCAGCCTCTCGCCCAACAGGGCGCCCAAAGTGCCGCCGGCTATCACGGTGATCACGTTGATAAGGGTACCTGTCATCGTCCTAAACCTGAACCCGGTAGACTGATGGATCGGCAAATCGGTAGAGCCGTAGATTCGTAGAGCCGAATCTACGCATTCACCCATCTCACCAGAACCGTTCGAAGCGGTCTCGCTTGGCCTTGCAAATGGGACAAACGCCCGGAGGCCGCTCGCGCGCGCAGAGGTAGCCGCAGACGCGACAGCGCCAGACGGGGAGACTGGCCTCCTCTCCTGGCTGCGCAGGCGCCTGGGCAGGGCGGTCCTGGGGGCGTTCTCCCTCAGGGGGGCGGCGCTCCGGGATGGACTGCGCTTCGCGCTCGCCCCGCAGCACCTCATCAGAGACGTAGAGGGCGCAGTAGCAGTTGCCCCAGTCCAGCAGATCGGCATCGCGATAGTCGCAGGGGCAGATGATGTCGAGATCTTTCTGCTTGTCCCCCGTGGCCAGCCGACAGGGGCAGGCCCAGTAGCCATACCGCTCCTCGTTGACGAGCAACCCGTTCACCAGCTCCCAGGTGAACTCTCGATCAGGGTTAAGGTGATAGCCGGCCGCCTCCGCCTCGCGGTCCAGCCGCTCGTAGAGAGCATCCACTTTCTCAGCCGGAATGGCAATCTCTTCGCTCACAGCCCCAATGCCTCCTCAATCTGGTCTGGCTTGTACCCGACCACAAGCTTCGTGTCGTCCACCACGATGGTGGGGAAGGACAAGCTCGGATTCCAACGACGAACCTGATCCTTTACCTCCTCGCGTTCCTGGCCCCGCAGCAAGTCCACGTAGACGTAATCAAATGCGATCCCCTGGTCTTCCAGGAACCTGCGGGTCCGCTTGCACCAAACACAAGTGGAAAGGCCATAAAAAACGGTATGGTGCTCGTTATGGCGTCCAGGAACACTGCCTTTTGCTGATGGCATATCTGACTCACTCCTTGTCCCTTGTCCCTAATCCCTTGTCCCTCTTATCACTTCCGCAAAGCTGGCCCCCAACTCCTCCCCCTTCTTGAGATCCGCGTCCGTGGGCTTTCCAACGAACTCAAAGGAATCCACCAGCTCCCACTTCAGCGGCTCGATAATCTGCTTGAGGTGTCTCAAAGCCCCGCCGCTCCAGCCGTAGCTGCCGAAATAGGCGACTTTCTTGTTCAGCACGCGCTTGAGGGCAGCGGCCTCCGTCGCCTGAGCCACCGGCGGGAACAGCGTGCCCTCGTAGGTGGGGGCGCCCACCATCACCCCGGCCCTCGTCCACAGCGAGGGCAAGATATAGCTGACGTCGGTCCTCGCCGCATCGAAGATCTCCAGGGAAACGCCCACGCGGGAGATGCCCTGGGCCACGGCGTTCATCATGGCCTCGGTGTTGCCGTACATCGAGCCGTAGATGAGCGTGATCTCCGGCTCAGTTTCGCCCGCAGCGTATTCGGCCCACTTCTGGTACAGCTCGACGATCAGCTCAGGCCGCTCGCGCCAGATCAGGCCGTGCGACGGAGCGATGATGTCCACCGGCACGTCGGCCAGCTTCTCGATGGCCCTCAGCACGGGCTTGCTGAACTTGGCCACGATGTTGACGTAGTAGCGGAGGGCCTCTCTCTGGTAGAAGTCCAGGTCCTTACATTCGTCATCGAAGATGGCGCCGCGCAGGGCGCCGTAGCCGCCAAAGGCGTCGCAGGAGAAGAGGATGCGGTGCGTCGTTTCGTAGGTCATCATCGTCTCCGGCCAGTGGACGAAGGGCGTGGAGAAAAACTGCAGCGTCCTGCGGCCCAGGGAGAGCGTCTCCCCGTCCTCCACCACCCGCACGTTGTCGGTGACGCCGTAAAAGGACGCCAGCATGTCCTTGGTCTTCGCGGAGCCCAGGATGGTCGCCCCTGGCGCGGTCCTCGTCAGAGTGCGCAGCACGCCGGTGTGGTCCGGCTCCATGTGGTTGACGACCACGTAGTCAATTTCAGAAAGCTCCACGATTTCGGCGATGTGATCGAAGAACTCGTCGGTCTTCAGCGCCTTCGATAGGTCAATGATGGCCGTTTTCTGGTCGTGGATCAGATAAGCGTTGTAGGAGACGCCCTCCTGCGCGATGGGCCACAGGCCCTCGAAGAGGTCGGTGGTGCGATCGTTGACGCCGATCCAGTAGACATCGGGTCTGATTTCAATAGCTGGCATTGCTCAATCCCCTTTCCTTCACTTCTTCCTCGACGAGCCTCTTGCCCAGAAGATAGGCATCTTTCAAAGCGGTGGGATGCTCTTTGATTTCGCCCTTCTCGTCCACACCAGAGAAGAGAAGTTCTGCCCAGTATTCTACGTCAATGACCAGAAAGAGGTTCTTCACCACCGCCCTGGCGTGGTCAAAGAGGTCGGGAAACCTGGTCCCGCCTACGGAGACGAAAACGCCCTTTCTCTTCTCGGCGGCGATCCTTCTTTTGAGGACGTACTTACGCGCCCAGAAGGCCTGGCATCGGTCAATCATGGCCTTGGCCTGGGCGGTGACTCCGTAGAAGTGGATGGGAGAAGCCAGGACGAGGGCATCCAAGCTCTCGATCTCCGGATAGATCAACCACATGTCGTCCTTCACCACGCACTTCCCCTCGGCCAGGCAGCCATCGCAGTGAAGGCACGGGGAGATGTCCATCTTGGAGAGGATGAACAGGCGGGTTTCGGCCCCAGCTTCCTCAGCCCCTCGCAGCACCTCCCGCAGGAGAGTCTCGGTGTTGCCCTTTCGGCGGGGGCTGCCAGAGATCCCCACAACCTTCATATGCTTTAGCCTCAATGCCCGTGCTCGTGCCCATGCTCTCCTACTGGCCTGAGGTTGCCAAACGCCCCCACCACTACTTCGCTCAGGGCCGGGTGAATGGTCTGCGCCAGGGCAAGAGGCATGTAATCCTGCTGGCCAGCGTTCATCAAGTAGACGATTTGCTGGACCAGGATAGCCGCGTGGGGACCGATTATGTGCGCTCCCAGGATCTTGCCTGTGTCTCCGTCCACGATCACTTTGACGAATCCATCCTCCTCGCCCATGGCATAGCCCTTGGCCACGTCGGCGTACTTCTTGACCCCAACCAGTATATCGTAGCTCTTTTGGGCCTGCTCCTCCGTCATACCCACCGAGGCGATCTGTGGATGGGTGAACACGGCGTGCGGGACGGCATGATCATCTACCGCGTGTTCGTGCTCCGTGAAGGCGTTCGTCCAAACCACATCCGATTCGTAATTCGCAGTGTGCCGGAACATGTGCTTTCCCGTGGCATCGCCCAACGCCCAGATGCCCTCTTTGGTCGTGCGCAGGCGCTGATCCACTTTGATCCAGCCTCTGCTATCGGTCTCGACCCCCGTGTTCTCGGGCTTGAGGATGTCCGAGTTCGATCTGCGGCCCACGGCGACCAGAATCTCCTGCCCAGCGAATTCGTATTCCCGGCCATCCGCCCTATTCCTGGCAGTGACCACTTTGAGTCCATTCTTGATTGCCGCACGAACCGCCTCGTGATTGGTGTGAACCTGGCAGTAGTCCGACATCCTCTTCTTCAGCAGCTCGGACACCTCGGGCTCCTCTTGCGGAACCAGATGCGTGTTTCTGCCGACAATGGTGACCTCGGTGCCGATGGCCGAGAAGAAATGGGCGAACTCGGTGGCGACGTATCCCCCGCCAATCACGATCAGGCTTTCTGGCGGTTCCTCCAGGTCAAAGATGGTGGCGCTGGTCAGGTAGCCGACCTCTTCCAGCCCCTCGACGGGGGGAATGAATGGCCGTGCACCAGAGGCGATGACGATGGTGTCGGCGCTGATCAGTTCCTCGCCAACCTCCAGGGTGTAGTCTGAGACGAAGGCGGCGTCGGTGTCGAAGAATGCCATTTGCTCCGTGTGCTCTACGCTGCGCTCCATCCCATGACGCCCATCCAGGACGATGTCCCACACGCGCTTCATGATCAGGCCGAAGTCCACCTTCTCGATCTTGGCGTGGACGCCTATGGCCTTCGCCTCCTCAGCCATGCGGATGACGTCCGCCGGGTAGAGCATCACCTTGGAGGGAATGCAGCCTCTGTTCAGGCAGGTCCCGCCGAGGGGATCCCGGTCTACGACGGCCACGTTCATTCCATGCCCCACAGCGTTGGCAGCGACGTTCATCCCCGCCCCGGAACCGATGACGATCAGGTCGAATTTCTTCATCTCATCCCCCTACAACATTTTCGCCAAGCGGCGCAGGTGGGACCTTTCCTCCGAGATAATGTCAGAGACAGTCCCTCGCTCTGCCTCGCTCACCATCTCACGCAGGTCGTAGAAGAACAGCAGCGTGTCCTTCTCGAAGCTCATCGCCGCTTGCAGGGCTGTCTCTCGGTCTTCGGCCTGCCTGGCCAGTGTCAGCCCCTTGTCCTTTCCGGCGAACAGGGCGTTAGCCAGCACGGCCTGTAGGTAATACTCATAGTCCGCGTACCGGGGGGCCACAGAGGACAGATCGGGGTCTGGCTTCACTTTCTCCAGCATCTTCTGGAACACCTCGTAGTGTCCTCGCTCCTGGACGGCCAAGTCCTCAAAGAGGGCCTTCACTTCGGGATCCGCACTTCTCGCGGCCACGGTGTTGTAAAAAGCCTCCCCGTTCTCCTCGATCTCCATCGCCCATCTCAGGGCTTCAGCAGCACTTACAACAGTCATTCTTACCTTCCTCCCTTCAACTTTTTACAAAACTATATTTTCTTGTGTCGTAACTGCTCAGCCCGTGTCATTGCGAGGCGCGCTGTTTGCGCCGAACTTGGAAGTGAAAACGGCGCAATCCCCAACTTGCTGGTAGGAGATTGCTTCGCTTCGCTCGCAATGACAGCCTGAGTAGTCACCGATCCCCTGGAACCGCTGGACTAGGGTCCAGCGGGAGCGAGTGAACAGAATGCCATCAATCCAGAAACTCGGTAACCTCGCCGCCGGGGATGTGTCGCCAGCGCTGGCTGTTGACGTCGAGTACCCGACGGGGTTTTATCTGCGCGGCATCGGGATAGCCGCGCACTTCCCAGAATCCGGGAATGGAGTGATCTTCCAGCGTGATGGCCACCACGCTCTTGGCCGATTTATATCCCCACAGGTAGGGGCAGAAGATGCGCACGGGGCCGCCGTAGTCGGCCTCCAGCGGCTCGCCATCGAACTCGTAGGCCAGCAAGGTGCGCTCTTTCAAGGCCACCTCCAGCGGAATGCAGGTCGTATAGATCTGGCGGTAGGAGACGAGCTGAACGTGGGCGGCCTCTGGCCGGATTCCAGCCACGGCCAGAAGATCGCTGAGGCGCACGCCGCCCCATTCGCCCCGCACGCTCCACCCCGACACCGAAGTCAAGCGGGCGTCGGCGGTGGATTTGGGCAAGGCGACGATCTCCTCGTAGGTCAGCGTCACCGGCTCCTCGACCAGTCCACCCAACTCGACCTGCCACCCCTCGGCCGCTAGTGGGCCAGGGTGTCCCTCGGCCCAGAAGACGGGCGTCTCTAACTCTTTCAATCTGCTCATGCCTTAGCTCCAACAGCCGCGCCCTACTTGTTCAGCGCCGCGATACGGGCCTTCATCCACCGGGAATGTTGAATCTCATCATTCAGATTCTCTTGCAGCATGTCCAGGGTCTCTTCGTCGTCCATGATGTCGGCGATTTGAGCAGCGTAATCTTTGATAGCCTGCTGCTCCTCGGCCAGTTCCAGGCGCAACATCTCTAAGGTTGAGGCCTGCGCACCGGCGGCGCCAACTGCACGACCGACAACGGTCTCCACCCCGCCAGGTTCGACGGGCGCGCCCCCCAAAGCCTCGATGCGAGCGGCCAGGTCTCGGGCGTGGCGCTGTTCAACAGCGGCAATGGCCCGCACGCCCTGGGCAATGGCATCCTCGGGGATAGCCCTCGCGTGGGCAGAATACATCTCCACTGCACTCAATTCAGCACGCAGATTATGGTTTAACGCCTCTATGATCTGCTTGCGGTCCATGGTTATCCTCCCTTCTCTACATCTCGAACCAGCAGGACGGGGATGTCCGATCGGCGCTGCACCTTGGCGGTGACGTTGCCCTGCAGCCAGCGGCTGACCAGGGAGCGCCGCTGATTGGGCAAGACGATCAGGTCGCTGTTCAACTCAGCGGCGTACTCGACAATCGCTTCGTCTTCCGCCTTGTCGCTGATGACCACCGCCGGCCTCGCGTTCACGCCCTCCTCCTGCAGTTGGTCTACTAATTGATTGACGTATTCCCTCGCCTCCGCCTTTCTCTTAGCGCCGCTGGATCCCAGCTCTACCTGAAAGCGCTGGAAGAGGGGATCTTCAGCGGGAACCACCGTGATCACACGCAAGAGGGTGATTTCGGCGCCGACCCCGGAGGCCAGGGCTGCGGCGTGTCTGATGTGACCCTCGGGGCCACCTTTTCTCTCCAATGGAACCAGAATTCGCTGATACATCTTGATCTCCTTCCGATTGATGGGCGACGGTCTCCGCCAGATATTGGATAACGGCCTTCTGTTCCGCCTGGTCTAGCTCGGCGCCCTTTCCCACCATACGTTGCACTGTCGCCTGCCACTCCGATTCTGTCTTCTTGGCCCGCTCCACTCGCCCCAGGTCATGGCATTCAGTGCATCGTTCTTCGAGCAAGGACTTACCATCCAGCGCCACCGGAGCGGCTTCCTGCTGTTCTGTGGTGGGGACAACGGTCTCAGCCGGGGCCGCGCCGCAAGCTGCGAGAAGCGATGCCAACAACAGCGCCAAGAGCATCATGATTAGTCCTGTGAGCTGACGTCTGTTCATTTTTCTCCCTCCTGAAGCCCATCATCAGATTTGGACGCGACCCTGAAATCGCACGAATAGAACGCTCTGATGTTTGGTGCGAGAGCGGGCTACCTGCCATTGGCCTGATGAACGGCAGGTAGGCGACTGTCTTGTTCTGCTTTCGTAGGCTGCTCTCTGCTGAAGAAACTTGGTGCGTAGGAAGGACAACCTTCGAGCCGTCGCCAACCTGCCCTACAAAGTCTAGTTGTGCGATTCCACCTCGATGGTCAAAGGTGATGTTAAGCGCGTTGAACAAAGTACCACAGCGCGCTGGTGATGAAAGTGCCCAGGATCAACAGCCCCGCCGCAGCGCCCAGGGCCAGCGCGTGGCGCAGGTAGCGGCGGAAGCGGTTGGAGATGATCGCTTTCGCCGTCAGGATCAGGATCGCTGCAGCGCCCATCGCCAGGTGGGCCAGCACGCGCGGCGAATAGTAGGCATACCTCTCGCCGAAGACGCACATGGCCGCCACCGCCAAAGCCAAGAGCAGCGTGGCCGCGCCGCCGAGGCGATGCCACCGCACCAATTGCCTTTTGCTGACGGACAGCAGGCGCACGTAACCGCGCACCTGCGCCATCCCCAACGCCTGCGCCAGGGCCAGCGCCAAAACTAGGGTGGTCATCACCGACTTCACCATTTCCAAGGACATGCTCAAATGACCTCCTGCCGCAATTCCTCTACTTGCTCCGGCCGCAGCTTCTCCAGCGGCTGCTTCACCAGCGGACCCGCCTTCAGCGCTGGCACCTGCTCCTCGTAAGTGGGCGCCCCCTCCACGCGGTAGAAAATCCCGATGGGGATGCGCTCGCCCCACTGGTAGGCCAGCTCCCAGGCAGCAGTCCTGTCTGTCGGATCGTGATCGCCCTCCTCCAGCTTGTACACGCGGGGGTTGTAGAAATCGTAGGAGCTAGGGCGGTTGAAGGTGACGCAGGGCTGGAGCACGTCCACCAGGGCGTAACCCGGATGCTGCAACGCCTCGCCGATGAGCCAAACCAGGTGACGCAGCTTGCCGGGGTAGCCCCGGGCGACGAAGGTAGCTCCGGCGGCGATGGCCAGTCCCAGCGGCGGCACTGGCCGGTCAATGGCTCCCTCTGGCGAAGTGGGCGTGCGCATGCCAGCCGCGCTAGTGGGCGAATACTGCCCCTTGGTCAGGCCGTAGACGCGGTTGTTCTGCACGATGTCCACCATGCCGATGTTGCGGCGAACGGCGTGCATCATGTGGCCCAGCCCCATGCCGTACCCATCGCCGTCGCCGTGGACGCACATGATCTTGAGGCCGTGATTGGCCAATCTGGCCCCAGTGGCCACTGGCAGGGGGCGGCCGTGGATGGTGTGAAAACCGCTCACTTTCATGTAATGAGGCAGTTTGCTGCCGCAGCCGATGCCGGTGAACATGACCACCTGATGGGGCGCGAGGTCCTGCTCGGCCAGGGCCATCTTGATCGCATTCAGAATCCCGAAATTGCCGCACCCCCTGCACCAGGTCGGCGCGACCGGGCTGCCGAAGTCTTTTCGAGTGACCATCTCACACCTCCTCTGGCCTGTGGGCCAAGATGTACTCGGGGGTGAAGGCGCGACCATCGTATTTGAGGATCGCGCTGTCCATCTGGCGACCGGTCTGGCTGCGGATCAGCGTGGCAAGTTGGGCGGTGGCGTTGACCTCCACAGCCACGAGTCGCTGCGCCTGGTCAAAGGCCACATTCGCCGCTTCAACGGGGAAGGGCCACAGGTCCACAAAATGCAACATGTTGGCCTGAGCCATCTGCTTCCGTCCGCTCAATCCCCTCTGCTTCCGTCCGTTTAATCCCCCCTGTCCGTTGTTCAGCCGATCCACCGCCTCCCGCAGCGGGCCGTAGGTGGAGCCCCAACAGACAAAGGTGACGTCCGCCTCGTCGGGGCCGTATCGCTGCGGGCCGGCCATCTCCTCGGCCATGCCCATCAGCTTGCGCTGCCGCTTCTCCACCTGCGCCCTGCGCATCTCCGGCTCCTCGGTGACGGCCCCGCTCTCTTCGTGCTCGTTGCCGGTGGCCACGTAGACCGCCTTGGGATGGCCGGGCGCTGCTCGCGGCGAGACGCCTGACTCGGTGATCCGATAGCGCAGGTAGTCCTCGTCCAGGGCATCCAACTCCGCCTCGCTCAGCAGCTCTCCACGGTCAATCTCCACCGCGTCGAAGTCGAAAGCGTCCAGCTCCAGAGTGCGGACGGCGACCGCCAGGTAGTGATCGCTGAGCACCAGGGCTGGCGTCTGGTATTTTTCCGCCAGGTTGAAGGCCCGCCAGCCGGCCACGAAGCACTGTTCATGGGTGCCCGGCGCGACGAGAAAGCGGGGAAACTCTCCCTGCGAAGCATAGAGCATGAAAAGCATGTCTCCCTGCTCGTGGCGGGTGGCCAATCCGGTGGACGGTCCTGGCCGCTGGGCGTTGTAGATGACCAGCGGCGTCTCCGTCATGCCGGCCAGACCCAGCGACTCCACCATCAAGGCGAAGCCGCCGCCTGAGGTCGGCACCAGGGCGCGGGCGCCCATGTGGGCAGCGCCGATGGCCATGTTGATGGCTGCGATCTCGTCCTCCGTATGCTTGAGCACCACGCCGTAGCGCTCCGCGTGGGCCGCCATCCAGTGCAACACGGGCGAGCCTGGCGTCATGGGGTAGCCCGCGGCGAAGCGACAGCCTCCCGCCAGCGCGCCCAGGGAGAAAGCCTCCGTGCCATTGAGCACCATGCGCGGCGGCGCGTCCGCTACCCTCTCCAGCTTGAAGGCGTAGTCAGCGGCGTACTTCCGCCCCTCTTCATAACCCGCCTCGGCGGCCGCCAGGTTGCCGTCCACCACCTTCTGGCCTTTGCGGGCGAAGTTCTGGCGGACGACGCTCTCCATTGGGCCCAGATCGAAGCCGGTCAGTCCCGCCGCGACGCCCAGCGCCACCGTGTTTCGAGCCAGCGCGATACCCGCCTTTTCCTCGGCTATGTCGCTCAGAGGAACCGGCAGGAGCGAAAAGTCCGCTGAGTTCTCCCCTGTCCGTCCGTTAAATCCCTCCGTCCGCTGTATCACACTCGAGTCGTAAACGACGGCTCCGCCTTCGACCATCTTGTCGCGGTGGCGGGGGATGGTCTCCTCGGTCAGGGCCAGCAGCAGGTGCACCGGCTCGGCGTGGGAATGAAGCGGCTGCTGGCTGATGCGGACGGAATAGAAGTTGTGTCCGCCGCGGATGCGCGAGTAGTAGTCGGGCAGGCCGAAGACGTACAGCCCGCCGCGCGTCAGCGCCTGGCAGAAGCCAGCGCCGCTCGATTCCACCCCATCGCCTGCTTCCCCGCCGATCCTGATGTTCATCTCATTGATCATCATTTGTCCCTCACAATCGCTCACGTCGCCAGAAGCAGATCATGTCCTACGCACGTGGCACAACTTGAACCAGCATCCAACCCTGTTCTCCCTGGGCGTTGAGGATCTCGACGATGGCCGCTACGTAGGGATTTGGCGCCTCGTCGAAAAAACACTCGCCCTCAGAATCGCAGTACAGCACAGGCGGCTCAACTTCCGCCGCCAGGTCTGGAAGAGCGGCCAGGACTTCATCCGCTGTATGGACTGTAATGGCGTATTCATATTTTCCCATCGGTCAGATTTTCCCCATGAACTGTTTGGCCTGGTACTCCCACTCGCGAGCTTCCAGGTCCACCTCTGCGCCCTTTTCCCCCTCGCAGACCCGAACGAGAACATGACCTCCGCCGCCCTCGAAGCGAGCGCAGCCCTCATCCTGTTCTTTCACCTCCAGCCCCGCGCCGCCCGGCCCGAAGAACTCGACGGCCTTTTCCAAGACCCTTGCGGGACTCAACCTGCTCTCTTTTCCAAGATGTATCATTTCCCAGCCTCCTCTTCCAGCTTCAGCTCGCCCCACCTAGCGTACTCATTCCATTGACAAAGGCAAACTCCTCCAGAGGCAGCCTTTCCGGCCTCTCCTTCTCCGTCTCCGCCTGCTTCTCGCTGAGGAGAGGGCCTATGGTGTCGGAGTGTTTGCCCACGTTGACTAACGTGATCACCTGCATGTCCTCGGGGATGCCCAGGATTTCCTTGACCGCTTCCTCATCATACCCGGCTATCGGGTGGGCCACCAATCCCAATTCCGTGGCCCTCAGAATGATAAACGCCGTGGCCATTCCCGTGTCAAAGAGATAATACTTCCTGCCCCGGATGCGGCAATCCAGGTCCTCGCGGCTGAACACGGCGATGATCATAGAGGCAGCCTGAACCCATTTGTTGCCCCTCGACAGTGCGCCGTGCAGCTTCTTCAGAACCTCAGGGTCATGGACGAAGACGAACCTCCAGGGCTGATTGTTGAAGCAGGATGCACTTAGTCGTGCGCTTTCGGCCAGGTCCCTGATCAACTCTTCGGTTATTTCCACCGGCTGCAAAGAGCGGTAGGCCCTTCTTGCTTCGATAGCCTGTTTAACGCTCAATTCATCCCCCTTACGCCTCACGCTTCACGCCTCACGCTTCACTTCAACATCCACAAGCTAATCGACATCACCACCATGCCTGCAATGATGCCCAGGATGCTCAGGTGCTCCTCCTCGTAGGCGCGGGATACGGGCAGCAGTTCGTCAATGGAGATAAAGACCATGATGCCCGCCACCGCCGAAAGCAGACCGCCCAACACGGCCTCATTCAGGAAAGGCATCAGGACGACCGCCGCCAGCAATGCCCCGGCTGGTTCAGCCACGCCGGAGAGAAACGACCACCAGAACGCCTTGCTCCGACTCCCAGTCGCTGCGTAGACGGGCGCCGAAACGGCCAGCCCCTCGGGGATGTTGTGAATGGCAATGGCAATGGCGATGGCCACACCCAGTTTAGGGTCGCTCAACGCGGTGGCGAAAGAGGCCATGCCTTCGGGAAAGTTGTGGATGCCCAGGCCCAGGGCCACAAACAGCCCGGTTTTGAGCAGACGGCTCTGAAGGGCCGCGTCCTGATGTTCACTCTCGGCTCCGGTGTGATGATGTTCGCCCATGTACTCGTGCGGAATCAGTTCGTCAACCAGAAACATGGCCGCCATGCCGGCGAAGAAGATCAGGTTGGCCGGCCCGAAGCCGAGGGCCTCGATCCCGTTGGGCAGCAGCTCGACGAACGAGACCAGAATCATCACTCCGCCGGAAAACCCCAAGGTCAGCGTCATCAAGCGGGGCCCGGGTTTGCGGACGAACAGGGCCAGCAAGCTGCCAATGGTCGTGGACAGGCCGGCCAATGCCGACAGTAGGAATGCAAACCAGACGTCAGATATCATGTCAACTCACATGGCGCCAGCCACTCGTGCAGCAAGTCCTTTGGCAGATTAGCAGACTCAGTAGATCCAAAATTGAAGCTCCAAGCGGACGATAGTCCGCGTTTTCGCCGCTGGACTTTCGTCCAGCTAGAGCAAAATTGGATCTACTGAGACCGGCAGATCGGGCAGATGCCACCCCTCCGGCTGCCAATCTACCAGTCCACCAACCACCAATTACTCTTTCAAACCGCAGATGACTTGCCGCTGGCCTCTTTCAGTTAGCAGCCTGTCAGGCCTCAGCGAGCTCGGCGGCCATCTCGTCCACTTCCTCCGCGCCCTCTGCCAGCCATTGGTCCTCATCGCCGGTCAGGATTTCAAGCAGGCGAGAGAACTCGCCGGCGTGCACGCGCTCTTCGTTGGCGATGTCAATGAGCACTTCCTTGGCCAAGGGATGGTCGGTGGCATCGGCTTGGGCCATGTAGAGGTGGACCGCCTCGTGCTCGGCGGCTAGGCTCAGGCGGATCGCCCGGATCAGCTCCTCTTTGGTGAGTTTGCGATCGGGTACATTTCCACTGAATGGGTTGACAAACTCTGGCATTTTCTTACCTCCTTTGGTTTTGCTTTTGCTCGGACGGCTTCTAAATCAACTCGATTTCCTTGCTGCTTTCCCACAGCCCGTGGATGTTGCACAGGGCCAGAGCGTGCAGCGTACCGGGCTGGCTGACCTTCAGCGACGTGGTCACTTGGTGGTGGGTGTAGACGGGACCCTGGTTGGGGCCGGCGGTAGACTCGCCGTGGGCGGAAAACTCGAAGTGACCCACCTGGTGGGTGAACTTGGCTCCTTCGGGGTGGAAGTAGAGCGTGATCCAACTGATGTGATGCTCCGTCGTATTGGGATGGGCAATCTCTCTCCCCAGCCCAACCTTCACCTCGAAGACCTCGCCCGCCTGCACCTGGTCCGGACACTCGATGACGGGCATATGCTTTTCTTTCTTCCAGTCACCCTTTTGGATGCGCTCGCCTAACTCTGACATAGCATTTACCTCCCGCTGTTATTACTGACTCCCCTGAAAAAAAGCCTGCTCTGAGACCTGTCCTTTTTCCCAGTACCATCACCTCCATTCCCCTCACGTAACCTGCTTGAACTGCTCGCGCTTGGCGTTGCAGATCGGGCACCGGTCGGGGGGCTCCCCCTCCGCGACGTAACCGCACACTTCACAGACGTAGTAGATCGGCCTGGTCTCGGCGATCATGTGCCGCAGGGCGTGCTTGTAGAGGGCGGCATGCCTCTCCTCCACGTCTCGAGCCTGACTGAAAGAGACGGCGGCCCGCTTGTCCCCCTCTTCCTCCGCTTCGCGTATGAATTGGGGGTAGTACACGCCACCGGCCTTCTCCTCTCGCTGGAAAGACGCTTGCAGGTTAGCCTCGGTGTCTTCGACCACCACCTCGCCCAGGAGCTTGAGATTGCGCACGGTGTGCACCCGTTCGGCCTCGGCCACCGCCCTGAAGAGGGCCGCTATCTGGGGCAACTCCTCTTGCTCCGCCTTCTCGGCGTAAGCCAGCAGTCGGAAATGGGCCTTGGCCTCCCCCACAAAAGCCTCGTACAGGTTGCGCTGCGTCTTCTCTCCCATGGCGCCAACTCCTGTGCAATTATATCAAAAACATGTGGCACGGTCAAGTGGTTCGGGTGTGTTTCATTTCGGTTGAGGTTAGACTTCGGAAGTCTTCAGCCGAGGATTTTTAAGGCAGGAGCGACTTGAAATCGTCTCAAAACCTGCCGTGTAGAGCACTTTTGAGACTTCCGAAGTCTTGTCCAACTCGTTTGAAACACACCCAAATGGTTCTAGGAGGTCGGATGCCGCTTGACTACCACGAGGGTCAGGTCGTCCGACTGGGGGACGTCGCCGCTGAAAGCGTTCACGGCATCTACCACCGCCGAAAGGATGTGCTGCGCGCTGGCGTCCGGGATGGCTTCCACAGCTTGCCGCAGTCGCCCTTGGCCAAACGGCT
The DNA here is from genome assembly GCA_964510205.1 of uncultured Anaerolineae bacterium. Lineage (GTDB taxonomy): Bacteria > Chloroflexota > Anaerolineae > VGOG01 > VGOG01 > CAZEBW01. The sequence continues at coordinate 20,574 of CAZEBW010000005.1, read as the reverse complement.
GACCGTCACTGTCCATGGCCTCGGTCACGCCGTCGGTATGGAAGAGCAAAACGTCCCCCGGCGCCACCTCGATCTCTCGCTCCTCCAGCTCAATGTCCTCGAAACTGCCCAAGATGATGCCTCGCGCAGCCAGCTCCTGTACCTCGCCTGAGCCGCTCTGCAGCCACAGTGGCCTGCTGTGGCCCGCGTTGGCATAGGTCAAGCGGCCATTTTGGACATCCAGCATGGCATAAGAAGCGGCCACGAAGAGATCCGTCCGAGTGTGTCGGAGGATCAACTCGTTGGCCAGCTTCAAGGCCGCCGATGGGCTGCGGCCGTCGGCGGCTGCGGTACGAACCATGGTGCGACTGAGGGCCATCATCAGAGCCGCAGGCACTCCCTTGTCCGCCACGTCGGCGATGACCAGCCCCAGTTGATGCGGTTTGCCAGGCAACTCAATAAAGTCGTAGAAATCGCCTCCCACCTGGCGGGCCGCCCGATAGATGGCGGCAAACTCCCAGCCTGGCACGACCGGCGTGTCCTTCGGCAGCAGGCCAAGCTGAATCTCCCGGCCGATGGCCAGCTCCCGCTCCATCCGCTGCCGCCTGATCTCCTCTTGATGCAGCCGAGCTTTCTCAATAGCGATAGCGGCCTGATTGGCCATCAGGCGCAGGAAGCGCACCTCGTCTTCGTTCAGCAGCCGTGGCTGCCGCATGTCCATCATCAGCACGCCGATGGAACGGCCATCCACAACCAGAGGAACCAGCGCGCGCCCTCGGAAGCCCTCCGACAAAATCCAATCCGTACACCACACAGCAGCAGTGTCGGCCTCGACATCTTCCACCAACAGAGGCTGCTGCGTGCGCATCACCTCGGCGGGACCGATGTTCTCGTCCGCAGGCATCTGGCGCTGGTTGGCCACGGGATCGGAGCGCCACCCGCTGGCGGCTTGAAACACCAGGCGACCAGCCTCATCGTCAGGGAGCAGCAGCGCACAAGCGTCGGCTTGCAGCAAGCGACGCGCCTCCTCGACCAAGCAGTTCACCACCTCGTCCAAGTCCAGGCGGCTCAACAACTGATTGGACAGGTCGAGCAGCGCTGCCTGCTCTTGAACGCGCTGCTCTTTCAGGAGATCGTAGAGGCGCGCGCGCTCCAGGGCAATGCCCATCTGGTTGCCAGCGTTGGTCAGCAGCGCCAGAGCCCGCGGGCTGAAAGAGGCCCAGTCTGGTCCGGCCACGTTGAGGATGCCCAGAACGCGATCGCCGGAACGCAAAGGCGCCGAAGCGTGCACCGCCAGTCCGCGCCGGTCGCCACGGGCGCTGCCCAGGCGGCTGCAACGCACTTCGTTATACGCCTCAGTCAGCCGCCCCTGCTCGTTGAGACGCTGGCATTTGCAGCCACTGGCCCACACGCCAGCTTCGGCCAGCGCGGGAGGCAGGTTGTGGCGGGCCGCCAGCACGTAGTCTCCCTCATCTTGCTGCCCGACATCCTGCGCCGTGGGAGCCCTCACGAAGATCCATCCCGTCTCCAGCCCCATCAGCTCAACCAGCCGCGCCAGAGCAGAGTCCAGCACGCCATGCACGTCCACGGCCCGATTCAGCGTCTCAACGATCTCATTGAGAGTGACGAGATCCTCAGGCGGCGGCGTCATCCAGCAGCCTCTTTTCCCCCTCCAGCTTCCTGATGTCGGTGACGCCTTGGGTCGCCTCCAGCGTCCCCAGGTACTTCCCATCGTCGCCGCGGACGGCGAAATAGCGGACGTGGACGAACTTTCCCTGGTGAGTCATCCAGAACTCAGCCACGTCTCGGCGACCGTCTCGAAGCTCCTCGACGATGCGGTTGACAACGTGGACGCTTTTCTGGGGATGGCACTGCTGAACGTTTCTCCCGATGATGGCCCTCGTCCGAGGGAAGATCCTCTCCTCGCTCTGGTTGAAGTATCTTACCGCATCGTCCTGATCCACAAAGGTGATGTCCAGCGGCAGGGCATTGAGGATAGCTCTGAGTTGTTCTCCAGACAGCGATCCGGCTTCGAAAGTCACTCTGCCTTCCACCTCGGGCTTCGGCGGCGGCGTTGGCCCCTCTTCGGGAAGCACCTCCCCGCCTGTGGGGGTGAAGCTGCAATAGCCCAGCTCGTCGAACTGCTGCCTGATGTCCTTCCACTCATCCTCGTCGAACATACTCAACGAGGTGGGGAAGAGGATGTTGTTCTCTTTGGGAAAGTGGCTGGTGAGCAGCTCGGCCAAAGCGGACGTCACGTCGTCCAGTTGTCGGGCGAAGTCATGAAAATCCATGCCTTCACGCCCGTCAAGGAGGCCATACAAGCTCTTCTTTACTTCCCTGATCTGGTCGTGGTCCATCCACATGATGGCCGGGGGCTGCGTGACGCCGTGTTTTTCTAGATAGGGGAACAGCACGTTCTCCTCCCGCACGTAGTGGCTCTCCCCCTCTTGGAAACGCTCCGCCAGGTATCTCACCCGCTCCATACTGGCGGCGTCCGCACCGTCCGCCCGCGTCAGTCTCTGGGCGATGCCCTTCAGCTCAGCGGCGAACTCGAGGAAGATTCTGTGCTCCTCCATGAGAATGTGGATGGGATGCCCTGCGGGGGCCAGGGATTCCTGGCTCTCAAGCGATTCTTGGAACACGGCCAGGTGCACTTCACAGAGGCGGTGGATCTCCTCGCGCGGCATCCCCTCGCGGATGAGCTCTTGCTCTGCCTGAGCGATCTCCACAGGAGTGGCGCCCCGCACCGCCTCCTTGAACTGCTCCTTCACGTCGCTCGGATCGGCGCCTTCGTGCAGGCGCCTAATCACTCTCTTCAGGATCTCTTTTCTATCTTTGCCAAACGATTCACTCATCACTCAACTCCTCACTAAGTTTCCAATGGGATCAACGCAATGGGGGAAGAACTCGCTCCCCCGGCGCTCGGCGTCTATTATACCATCAAAAGCACAATCTGTCTAGGACAAAAGTCACTTTCTCTTGGTCTGTAAGAAGCCACCTGCATCAACCGCGCTAGTGGCCCTTTTTGCTATTGCCAAACGCGCTGAAACGTGATATACTATGCTTGCGGGTGGCCCCGGAGAGAGGCTTGGGGACGTGACAGCACCAGGCCGCTTCCTGGGCAAGTCAGAGACGGTTTGCGTTCGCATGGGGGATCCTAACATGGCAAGCAATCCAGATACCGATGTCGGCAAACTGATAGCATTCGGCCAGATGGCGTTTGAACAGGGTTGGTATGACCAGGCACGCGAGTACTTTGAGCAGGCGATTGAGTTGGATGCAACCAATCAAGAAGCCATAGATGCCCTGGCGCGGATGGATCAGATATTGAGCCGTAAGGCGGCTATGGCTGTTGAGCCGACCAAGACGAGAATAGAACCAACACAGCTATCAAGTGAAGAGACGCGGATAGGTCAGGAGGGGGAAGAGGTACACCTTGAAACCCAAAAGGAGAGGATCAAGGTTGCCCAGAGGGAGCGTCGGTGGCTTATTGGTATTGGTGCAGCTATAGTAGTTATTGTCATATTGCTTGGGATATGTGACTCCAGGATTGTGGCATTCCTGTTCTCTGCTGGATTGGCTATCGGGGCTATCTGCTTTATTGGTTGGGTTTTGATCAATTTCGGTAAGTGGCGAAAGAAACAGGCAAGGGAGCGGGCTCAGAAACTGGCTTGGCAAAAAGAGGCATGGGCTGAGCAACGGGGGCACCGCGGAGGCGCACCGCTGCAATTAGGACAATGCCCTGAGTGTGGAAGCATGAATTCCAAGAAATACAAAGATATAGGCTGCAAGGGTCAGCTAGCTTTTGCACTAACCTTCCCTCTTAGCTTATTGGTCTATCCACTTCTGCCTGACGCTTATCGCTGCAAGAAGTGTGGGGCTAAATGGAGGGCCTAACTCTGTAGCTCAATGAGAGTAAGCTGTGGTGGAGGCTGAAGAGAGACAAGCAAATAGGGGTAGATTCCAATGACTACGGCAGATAAAGTCATGTATACCATTGCCGCCATTGCCTTGTTGGTGGCTCTTGTGATAGTAGTGTGGGTAATCTACATTATGTTTCTTGAACCTCCACCGCAATTGCCGCCACCAACCAAGACCCCTACCCCTTTGCCGCCAACACCGACACCCAGGCCACCTACACCAACACCGAAGCCTACCCCGACACCCACTCCCTCTGGCTTAACCCGTTATGACCCCATCCCAATGGGAGAGTCCGTTGTAGCCGACAATAAGCTGCGGTTGACTGTGTTGAGGGTAGAACATGGTGCTTGGCCCAGAATCTATGCAGCCAATATGTTCAACCCTGAACCTGGTGAAGGCATGGAATACATCATCGTAACGATAAGAGTAAGAAACCTGGCACCTCCCTCAGATACGAGAGCAGTGAGCGAGTTCCACTTCAGAGTGACAGGTGAAAGAGGGATAGTCTACAACCCATCTTTCGTTATGATGGAGCGCAAAGAGTTAAATGCAGAATTCTACGGGGGCGTTACAATCGAGGGGGAAATGCCATTCGAGGTGGGGCAGGGAGAAAAGAACCTCGTTCTTATCTACGATCCCGGCCTTGGAAGCGTCGCTCGATATCTTTCTTTGGGGAATAGCCAAAAGCGGTCAGCCGCAACCGCTACACCTATACAATCACGGCCAACCCAACCGACTACGGAGATCATACCCACTCCGACATTTGCCACGTTCCCAACTTCCTGCGACACCGTAATGGAGATACCACAGGCGGAATGCCAGGCCCTGGTAGTACTCTATGATAGCACGAATGGCGCTAACTGGAAAAACAACGACGGCTGGCTGAACACAAACACCCCATGTAGCTGGCACGGCGTGAAATGTCAGGCACATCGTGTTACAGAGCTCAACCTGCGTGGTAACAAACTGGAAGGTACTATACCACCAGAGTTACATAGACTTACCGAGCTGCAAGTCCTTGATCTATGGGGCAATCGCTTGAGAGGTGATATACCCCCAGAGCTGGGCCAGTTGAGAAAGTTGCGGACGTTCAGAGTATATGGCAATGTCCTGACCGGCACCATACCGCCTGAGCTGGGCAACCTCATCCACTTGCAGAATCTTACCCTGAGCAGTAACAGATTGACTGGCAACATCCCCCCACAGTTGGGCAAGTTGGTCAATCTGCAAGAGCTCCACTTGCACAGCAATCGGCTCAGCGGTAGTGTGCCTTCTGAACTAGGTAATCTGACCAACCTTTGGAAATTGCACATAGCTAATAATTCGCAGTTGAGCGGGCCACTACCAAAGAGCTTTATGAAACTAGACAAGCTGTCGTTTTTCTATTACGGAGGCACTGGACTATGTGCACCGGGGGACAATGCTTTTCAGACCTGGCTGGACGGGATCAAGGATTTGCAAACCAGAGGTGTCATCTGTCAATAAACAGCGGTGGGCCTGTCGAGGCTGACTGATCTTCGAGTTGGGGGTTGTGTCCGGGGGAGTGAACTATGGTGGAAATGATTCGCATCATAAAGAACTGCGACGATGTTAGCATCACTGCCAGCCATTTTTATGACGTGTTCTGGGGAATGCATCGGCAGGACCCGAAGTATAAGGACATTGGGGTGCGGCGGGCAAAACTGCCGAAAGATGAGCGTGTACTAATAGAGTATTCCCTTCACGGTGTGGGCTGGAGGCGGGTAGTGCTAGGTGACGAACCAGATTGGTACGAACTTCCGCCATCGGCACGGATTCGGTTCTTGGCCGGAGCAGAGGGCGCGCAGAAGGTTAGATTGCGCATTGATCCATTGAAGTCATCAGACCCTGAACCAGTGCTATCGGAGCAGGGAGTAGTAGAGTTCTTTCAACTGTTCATTGCCTACTTACACGACGAGGGGTTCGAAGTCCAGGAACTGCAAGGGCCAATGCCGAGCGAGGACAGTGGCGCGGCGGCCGAGCAACTGACGCCCGCCGAGGACGAGGCAGGCAAGGCGGAGATCTTCTACGCGTACGCTCGTGAAGACGAAGACCTGCGGGATGAGCTAGAAAAGCACCTCAGAATGCTGGAGCGGGAGGGCGTGATCACAAGTTGGCACGACCGCAAGATCGGCGCAGGAAAGGAATGGGAGGGTGAGATTGACACACACCTGAATACAGCCCGTGTGATTTTACTGCTTATCAGTTCGGATTTTGTAGATTCGGATTATTGTTGGGATGTTGAGGTGAAGCGGGCGATGGAACGTCACGAAGCTGGAGAAGCCCGCGTAATCCCTGTTATCCTGCGTCCAGTCGACTGGAAGGGTGCACTGTTCGGCAAGCTCCAAGTCCTCCCCACGGATGCCAAACCTGTGACCAGTTGGGCAAATCAGGACGAAGCGTTCTTAGATGTTGCGCGGGGTATTCGGGCAGCAGTCACGGAACTCCAGGCGGGAAATAACGACAGCAAACCCAGATCATGAAAAACACAACCCCTCGCCTCCCTCCCCAACGCCCAACCTCCCAAAGTCCAACCCAGCCAACCATTCCCCGTTCGTGCGCTCAACCACGCTCCATCCTTTCCCCTCTCAGCCGAGGCAACTTGCTTGGTGCTGCCGGCCCGCACATCACCAGCAGCAAAGATACCGGACACCCTCGCACGGGCCTGTCTATTCCTGATGGTCACCGATGACGAGCAAATCGCCCAGCTCTCTCCCCAACGCCTGAGCCGTGGTGAAGTGAATCGCGTGCAGGCCCAGCGAGCGGGCGGCCTCAACGTGCCCGGCATAGTCATCAATGAAGACCGCCTCTTGCGGCGCAACGCCCAGTCGCTCCAGCGCCAGCTCAAAGATGGCCGGATCGGGCTTGACCACGCCTTCGTCCCCGGAGCAGACGACGATGTCGAACAGGTCAAGGATGCCCCACTCGGCCAGCCATTGAGCCAGGCCCAGCGGTGAGTTGGAGAGAACCGCCAGTTTGTAGCGTCCGCGCAGGCGGCGGATCAGATTGAGCACGTCGGCATTGATCGCTTCGTCGGCACGGTAACGGCGGCGGAAGGCATCCATCTCGTCGGGGGTGTGCAGGCCCAACGCGGGGCCGATTTCTTGCCAGTAGTCATCGGCTGTCTTACGCCCGACCAGCGTCTCCTGCCAGACTTCGCTGCCGAACATGACGCGGTTGAGCACGCCGGGCGCCAATCCCAACTCCTCCTCGTAGCCCCGAAAAAGGGAGGCGGGCTTCTGGGCCGAGATGACCCGTCCGAAGTCAAAGATGATGGCTTTGATCATAGAGGCTCCTTCACGCGTCCCCGGACCAGGTGCAGACCTGACGCCACGGACGGCCGTCTCGGGCCACAAGCTCATCGGCCTCGGCGGGCCCCCAACTGCCCGGTTCGTAGACCCCCAAGGGAGGAGCATGCGGCGAGTCCTGCCAGCCCTCGATGACGGGATCCATCAGGCTCCAGGCCCGCTCGATCTCGTCGCTGCGAGCAAATAGCGCGGCATCGCCTTGCAACGCATTCAGCAACAGCCGCTCGTAGGCATCGGGCAGCCTCTCTATGCCAAAGAACGGGCGGTAGTGGAAGGCCATGTCCACCAGGCGCATGTCCTGGGTCGTTCCGGGCACCTTGGCCTGGAACTTGAAGTGGATGCCCTCGTCGGGCTGAATGCCCAGGGAGAGGATGTTGGGCGCGAACTCCTGATCGGTCAGCAGATCAAACATCACGTGCGGTGGGCGCTTGAACTCGATGACGACGTCGGTGACCTTCTCGGTCAGCGCCTTGCCAGAGCGCAGGTAGAAGGGCACACCCTGCCAACGCCAGTTGTCCACGTACAGCTTGAGCGCAGCGTAGGTGGGCGTCTGCGAATCAGCCGCGACGCCGGGCGTCTGCCGATAGCCCTGGTACTGAGCGCGCACGGTGTCACCCAAGACGATGGGGCGCACGGCGGTCAACACCTTGACCTTCTCGTCACGCATGGCCTTGGCGTTGAAGGCCGCTGGCGGCTCCATGGCGATCAGGGACAGCAACTGCAGTAGGTGATTCTGGAACATGTCGCGCAGCACACCCGCCTGATCGTAGTAGCCAGCGCGGCGGCCCACGTCCACGCTCTCGGCCACGGTGATCTGCACGTTGTCCACGTAGTTGCGGTTCCACACTGGCTCGAAGATGGCGTTGGCAAAGCGGAAGGTCAGGATATTCTGCACCGTGTCCTTGCCCAGATAGTGGTCAATGCGATAGACCTGGCCTTCGTCGAACACGGCGTGCACCTGTTGGCTAAGCCGCTGCGCGCTGGGCAAGTCGCGCCCGTAGGGCTTCTCGATAACGATGCGCGTCCACCCCTTCGACAAGCTCAGGACGCCGCCCGAACTGCGATTCAACCCCGCCCGGCCCAACTGGTCGCTGATCACCGGGAACAGCGCGGGAGGGGTGGCCAAGTAGAAAAGGCGATTGCCCTGCGTGCCGGCCTCTGTGTCAAATCGCTCCAGGCGCTGCGCCAGGCGCCGATAGGTCTCTGGGTCGTCATAGCTTCCCGCCAGGTAAGAGTAGCGTTCCGCGAAGCGACCCCAAAGCTCGCAGATGCCTGGCTTGGACTCAACCCGCGCGTATTCATTGACACCCTCGTAGAGCCGGTCGCGGAAGGCCTGGTCGGAGAGAGGACTGCGGGCCACGCCAACGATTCGGGTGGCCGGGGACAGCAGTCCCCCGCACGACAGCGTATGCAGCGCGGGGACCAGCTTGCGCTGGGTCAGGTCGCCCGACGCGCCGAAGATGACGATCGCAGCAGGGGGGCTGGATTTTGTTTGATTCACGGGGCACTCTCCTTCTGGTTCTTTCTGAGATGACGGACCCCTTGCTCGCTGGCCACGATCACGTCCGTGGCCAATTCCAGGAACAAGCCGTGTTCCAAGATACCAGCCCGTTGACTCATCTGGGCTGCCAGTTGCACCGCATCCGCGATGGGACCGAAACAGCAGTCCAAGATCAGGTTGCCCTGGTCAGTCTGAAAGGGAGAGCCTTTGCTGTCCAGGCGCAGGATCGGCTCCGCCCCCAGCGACTCCAGATAGGCGGCCTGCGAGCGCCAGCCAAAGGGCGTCACCTCCACCGGCACAGGCCAGTGGGCGCCCAGCGCGGGCGAGAGCTTGGTCTCATCCACCACGATGATCTCACGGCGGCTGGCCTGGGCCACGATCTTCTCCCGCAGGAGCGCGCCCCCGCCGCCCTTGATCAGGTTCAGGTTGGGATCCACCTCGTCCGCGCCGTCAATGGTCAGATCAACGACGGGATGCTCGTCGAGGGTCGTCAGCGGGATGCCCAGTCGCCGCGCCTCTTCTTCGACCTGGAGCGAGCAGGCCACACCCAGGAGGTCCCGCAATCGTCCCCCGTGCAGCAAGTCAGCGATGCGGCGCACAGCGAAGATGGCCGTGCTGCCGTGGCCCAGGCCGACCACCATCCCCGACTTCACGAAATCCACGGCGTACCGGCCAGCTTGTCGCTTGAACTGGGTGATGTCCACGTTGCTCACTTTGCCTGCCCTTCAGTGATGTCATCCATCGTCGCCTGCCAGGCCCGCAACACCTCCGCCACGCTCCAGGCCTGGGCGATGCAGCCGCGCGGGGTGAAGGGCGGGTCGCCATCGAAGATCTCGCTGATGCTGCCCACGCCGTGGTCGGTCAGGTGGTGGAGCAGCGGTTTCAAGAAGGATCGCGCCAGCTCGCGGTCGCCGTAGACCCGCAGGTGGGCGCTGACGAAGGGACCGATCAGCCAGCCCCAGACAGTGCCCTGGTGATAGGCGCCGTCGCGCTCACGCTGGTCGCCGCCATAATGACCAACATACGCCGGGGCGTCGGGCGCCAAACTGCGCAGCCCGTGGGAGGTGAGCAGGTGGCGGGCGCAGGCGTCCACCACAGCGCGCTGCTGCTGCTCCGTCAGCGGACTGTGGGGCAGGGAGACGGCGAACAGTTGATTGGGTCGCAGAGATAGGTCATCCCCCTCTGGGCCGTCCAGCACGTCGTAGCAATAGCCCGCCGTTTCGTTCCAGAAGCGAGCGAATCCGGCCCGCGCCCGCTCTGCCAGACCAGACAGGTTTGGCAAACCTGTCTGGTCTCCCAGATGGCGGGCGAAGTTAGCCATGATGCACAGGGCGTTGTACCACAGGGCATTGATCTCCACCGGCTTGCCAATGCGCGGCGTCACCACCCAGTCGTCTACCTTGGCATCCATCCAGGTGAGCTGCACGCCAGGCTGGCCGGCGTAAAGCAGGCCGTCGTCCGAGTCCACGTGGATATGGTAGCGCGTGCCGCGCTCGTGCCACTCAATGATGTCCTGCAACACCGGGAAAAGATCACGCAGCAGCTCGTCATCGTCCGTCGCTGCATGGTAGGCACGGACCGCCTCGAAGTACCACAGGGTGGCATCGGCGGTGTTGTATTCGGGCTGCTCGCCAACCTCGGGGAAGTTGTTGGGCAACATCCCGTGGTCCACAAAGCGGGCGAAGGTGCGCAGGATGCGCGCGGCAACGTCGTACCGCCCCGTGGCCAACGTCAGGCCGGGCAGACTGATCATGGCGTCGCGGCCCCAGTCGCCAAACCAGGGATAGCCGGCGATAACTGAGCGACCGTTGGTCCCGTCCGACAAGGGACGGTGGACAATGAATTGATCGGCGGCTAGAACCAGGCGCTCAATCGCCGGATGATCGGGGGTAACATCTGCGGCGATGAGCAACTGCTGTTCGTACTCCCGCCGTTCAGCGTAGGCCGACGCCCCGTCCAGGTTCGGCGTCGCCTCGGTGCTGGCAACCAGCGTGAGCGACTCGCCCGGCTGCAAGGTGGCTTCCAAAAGACCGGCGTACAGGTTGTCGTCCAGGGCGTCCAATCCGCGGTATTTCTCTACACTCAGAAAATACTCCTGGTACCATTCGTGCTGTGGCATCGCCTCAGCCTGGTCGCTTAAGAGATAGAAGGGAACTGCCCCGTCGAAGGCCGTCACCTGCAGGCCCTGCGGCGCCGCTGCAACGCGCATCTGCCAGTCGGCGGCATAGGTATTGCCGTGATGATCCCGATAGTTGACGATGGCCTTGATGCGCAGGTCCAGTGGGGCGGTGGCCCGGCGCAGGTGGTAGCGAATGTAGGTTGTGTTGACGCCGTGCTGCATCCAGACTCGCTTCTCCAACAACGCATCGGCGCAGGCAAAGGTCCACACGGGCGTCGCGCCTTCCAGGTGGAAGCGCTCCAGGTGGTAGAAGCCGTCCGGTTCCACTCCCTCCCATTCTCTACTCCGCTCATCGCCGAGGTCTGAGGTGGGGACAGCCCAACGGTTAGCAAACAAGGGGTAGGTTTCGCCGCCGTAGGCAGCCGTCTCATCCAGCTTGGTCAGCAGCAGGGTGCGGCCCAGCGGCGGTTTGAGGGCGGCGATGAGCAGGCCGTGGTAGCGGCGGGTGGGGAGACCCGCGATGGCGCCCGATGCATAGCCGCCGATGCCGTTGGTCACCAGCCACTCGCGCCGCTCGGCAATGGGCAAATAGCTGCAGACTTCACGTCCGAAATCAAACATGGCTCTTCACCTGCCTTCCACTTTGGCTTCCGACCTCAGCCCAACCTCTTGGAGCAGCTTGGCCAACGGGAATCCAACCCAGGGGATGACCATGGACCAGGCTTCCACACAGCGCATGCGATAGATCCGCTCTTCTCTTCTTGGGAAAACTGGAGCAAGTCGTCCAGGTCAAACGTCTTTGGCTTGTGGACCAGCCCTCCCACCTCCGCCGCCCACGGGGATGTCTGGAAATCCTGCGCCAGACGAGCCACCCCCTCCTTGCTGGTGGTAAATTCGTAGTAGTTGGTGTAGTTGGTGATCGCCTGGAAGGAGGTGAGTGGATCGCCCAGTTCGTCCACATTGACAGCCGGAGTAGGCGGCGGGGTCGTTGAAGGCTCCTGCTGGCCCTCCAGCGGGCTCAGAGCTTCGCCGCAAGCGCTGAGAACCAAAGAACTCGTCGCCAGAGCGCCGATGCCCACCATAAACTTGCGGCGGGATAGATAGATGTGTTCCGGGGTGATTTCCGAGGGGTTGATTCCAATCATGCTGACTTCTCCCTTTGTAACTACCTCGACAATGTTAACTTCCGCGTCAGTGTCATTGCGAGGCGCGCTGTCTGCGCCGAAGCAATCCCCAAGTCGCTGATAGGAGATTGCTTCGCCCCTGCGGGGCTCGCAATGACATTAACTTAACATTGTCCAACTACTCACCTGCTCCCGCTGGACCCTAGTCCAGCGGCCTCCGTACCTGCGCCTGGCTCTCTACAGTTCCAGCCCATGGCAGGCCGCCCCCAGGATAGCAGCCTTGCGATTGAGGATGACGTGCACCGGAATGCGGACCATGAGGTCCGACAGGGGTCCCTTGTTCCGGAACGCCTTCAAGAACTCTGGCTGCTCCAAAGCAGGCAGAATGCGCGGCGGGATGCCGCCGCCCAGATACACACCGCCGGTAGCCAGCACCTTGACGGCCAGGTTCCCCGCCTCCGCCCCCAGGATGGAGACGAAGGTGTTGAGAGTCGCCACGCAGAGCTCGCACTGCGTCTCGCGATCTAAGGCGGTGTTGACAATGATGGGCGTGGCATCGTCAGCCGCAGCTAACGCCCCAGCCAGCCAGTCTGGTTCCTCAGCGTAACCGCTGTCCTTGAGAAAGGCATAGATATTGGGCAATCCCAGACCAGAACAAATGCTTTCGTAACTGACGTGCTCCAGGCGACGCTGAAGATAGCGCAGCAGGTCGGCCTGCAGCGGGTCGGTAGGCCCGAAGTCGGCATGGCCGCCCTCCGAGGAGTGAGGCTGATAGCGCGATCCGTCCCAGATGAGAAAGCCTTCCCCCAGGCCGGTGCCCGGCGCGATAACGGCGATGGCGCCCTCAGAAGTTGGCTGGCCCTCGTTCAGGGGGTACAGGTCATCGGCCTCCAGAAAAGGCACCGCGTGGGCGATGGCGTTCAGGTCGTTCAGCAGGCGGACGGATGAGAGGTTCAGCGCTTCCTGGACTCGTGTTTCGTCCACCGACCAGGGCAGATTTGTGACCTTGACGCGGCCGGCCACCACAGGGCCAGCCACACCGAAAATGGCTTGCTGGATGTCCGCATCCACTTGGGATAGGAACTCGCGCAGGAGAGCTTCCAGGCTGGAGTAATTGGCGCTGGGGAACGTGGCCTCGGCCAGCGGCGTTCGCGGCCCAGCCTCAGACGAGAAGACGGCTAAGTCCGTCTTGGTCGCACCGATGTCACCGGCTAGAAGGAACATGCCCGCCTCCCTGAGTGTTATGCCAGTTGCCCACTCAAACACCGTGAATCAGAAGTCAAGCGCCGGTTGAGTAGCTGCGAGCGAATAGCGAGCAGTGTATCGAAACCAAGCATTCCTGCGCGCTTCGTGCACTTGGTTTCGATACAGCCTTCGGCCTACTCAACCGGCGGGCACTCGCTCACTCATAGGCTCCGAGCGGACGATAGTCCGCGCCGGGGCAAGCAGACCGTAAACGAAGACCAGCGCCCGCATCATAGAATGCTCCAATCACCCCGTTCTGCCGCCAAGACGGGGACTCTCGTCCCCTTTGAGCGTTTTTGATTCCCGATCGCCACTCACTACTGCGGGCCGATCAAGCCCGCACCGGCAGCCAGCTCTTGCATTTCCTGAGTGATCTCCTTCTGACGTCCTGTCTGAACCACCCGTGTCAGTTCGGAGATCAACCGCTCGGCGTTCTGGGTGGCGGACTCCATCAGTTGGTAGCGCGTGGAGTGCTCCGCCGCTGCCGAGTCCAACAGCAGACCGTATAATCTCACCGCCGGCCTACAGGGACACGGATGGGGTGACCGGTGTCCAGCACCGGCAATCCGCGTCTCAGTCCAGCCGTGCCGCCCATGGCCACCGCCCGCACCGTTCGCGGGTCAATGTGCTCCTGAACTTCGATGACTAATTCTGGCCCATCGTCACGCTGAACAGTCAGCGCGTTGTGGATGCTGGGCAGGTCGCCGGAGGCAAACTCCGCATCCACCACCACGCCGGCCACTCGCGCTACGGTTCCCGTTCCTGCCAATTGCCTTGCTCCGTGGAGTTAGCTCTGACTTCCATAGACAACCCTCCGCCTGGAGGATAGTTGCGTCCCATCCCGTGGGCGACTAAGAGGCCACGGTAGTCCAATTATCAGTAGATGAGAAAATCTTGCTCCCGGGTGGCGTCCCCGCCACCCGCACGGGGCGAGGACGCCCCTTTTGAGCGGCTTTTCTCAAGTACTGATTATACACCTTTAGCGACCACTGCGCAAGAAGCCTACCTCGACAATGCTGAATTTCGTGAGAAACCAGGTTTATTGCATCCAAAAGTGAGGAGACGTCACTGCTTCTGTCACTTTGCTGAACCAGGTAGTCCCCCCTTGGGTGTTGCTGCTGTGTCATTGCGAGGCGCGCTGTTTGCGCCGAAGCAATCTCCAAGCTGCAAGTGGTGTCACCGGTGGGAATTGCTTCGTCGCTCCGCTCCTCGCAATGACACTTGGCCCGTAATCTAACATTGTCCAGGTAGGTTCAGCGAATCACAATGAACTCATGATTCGAGGACGGCCCGCAGCTCGGCTGCATCGGTAAGCGGCGGACGACAGGCGAAGTCCACACAGACGTAGGCCGTAGCGCGCCCCTCAATCTGGCTTCGGTTCTGCAACAGAGGGATGGCGGACGCCTCAGCATCGGGGGCGCCCAGGGCCAAGATCTGATGGGGGTGGTAGCCGCTGGCACAGACATCCAGCAGGGCGCGGGTATCGGCGGCCTCAGGATCGCCCACGACGGCGATCTCGCGGGGATGCGAGAGCGCGTAGTCTTGGGCGATCAGCCACTGGCCGAAGCCCAACGGATGTTGCGCCAGCAGGGGCTGCATCTGAGCAAGGCCACGGCGAGCCAACTCGGCGTAGTGCGGTTCGTTCCCCAACCCCGCCAGTCGCAACAGTCCAAAAGCAGCCATCGCATTGCCAGAGGGAACGGCGTTATCCTGCAATTCCCTGGGACGGATGATCAACTCCTCGTGGTCGTCGCTGGTGTCGAAAAAGCCGCCATCGGGCGCGCTGAAGTGCTCGATCATTACCTCGGCCAGCTCGCGGGCGGCCAGGTACCAACGCGGCTCGAACGTCGTCTGGTACAGCTCCAGCAGGCCGACGACGAGGTGCGCGTAATCTTCCAGGTAGCCGTTGATTTTGGCTATCCCTGCTTTCCAGGTGTGGTACAGACGGCCCTCGGATGTCCTGAGTTCGCTCAGGAGAAACTCGGCATTGCGCTCGGCGATCTGGCGATAGGTTTCGGCCCTCGCCCCCCTAGCCCCCCTCTCCCAATCCTGGGAGATGGGGGAAGTGGACTCCCCTCCCCCAAAGTTGGGGGAGGGGCCGGGGGAGAGGGCAAGCACCCGCGCGGCCTGGCGAAGGCGGCCAGCATCAGGCCGTTCCAGGAGGTGAGCACCTTCTCGTCACGCTCTGGATGCACCCGCTGCTCGCGAGCCTCGAACAGCTTGCGCCGCGCCTCGGCCAGCTCAGTTCGCTGGCTCAAGTGGCCGACGTATTCCAGGATGTTTCGCCCCTCGAAATTACCGCGCTCGCTGACGCCGTAAGCAGCCATGAAGGCCTCAGCTTCCTGGCCCAACAGGTCGCGGATCTCATCCGGCGTCCAGACGAAGAACTTGCCCTCCTCGCCCTCGCTGTCGGCGTCCTGAGTGGAATAGAAGCCGCCCTCTGGATCGGTCATCTCTCTTGCCACGTAATCGAGGGTCTCTTCGGCAATGGTGCGGTAGAACGGCTCACCCGTCACCTGCCAGGCGTGAAGGTAGACGCGAGCCAACTGCGCATTATCATACAGCATCTTCTCAAAGTGTGGAACCAGCCAGCGGTCGTCCACGGCGTAGCGGTGGAATCCACCGCCCAGTTGATCGTACATGCCGCCGCGAGCCATGGTCTCCAAAGTTTGGGTCACCATCCGCAGCGCCAAGGCATCGCCCGTGGTGTGGTGATAGCGCAGCAAGAACTCCAAGGCCATCGGCTGGGGGAATTTCGGCCCTTCGCCCCATCCACCATGAGATCGGTCGAAGCGCCGCCAGAGGTTCTCCAAAGCGGATTCCAAGGTCTCACGTTTCACGTCTTCACGTTTCACGTCCTCACGCACCGCGCTCTGCCGCTCAATGGCTGCCACCAGAGCCTGGCCGCTGGCGACGAGCTCCCGCCGCCGATTCCGCCAGCCGTCGGCCACGGCCAGCAGCACGTCGGCGAACGAGGGCATGCCGTGGCGGGGCTGGGGCGGGAAGTAGGTGCCGCCGTAGAAAGGCTGGCCCTCGGGGGTGAGGAACACCGACATGGGCCAACCGCCGCGGCCGGTCATGGCCTGCACCGCGCTCATGTAGATGCGGTCCAAGTCCGGCCTCTCCTCGCGGTCCACTTTGATGCTGACGAAATGCCGATTCAGGATCTCCGCCACCTCTTCGTCCTCGAAGGATTCGTGGGCCATGACGTGGCACCAGTGGCAGGCGGAATAGCCGATGCTGAGGAAGATCGGCTTGTCTTCATCTTCTGCTTTTTGCAGCGCCTCCTCGCCCCAGGGATACCAATCCACCGGGTTGTCAGCGTGCTGGAGCAGGTAAGGGCTGGTTTCGTTGGCTAAGCGGTTGGGCATAATTGGCATAATTCATCCTCGCTCACTAGAATCTCGGCTCCCCTATCACCAAAAAACGACTGTCCTCATTATATCATCAGGACAGTCGTCTGTCAATGACAAAAGTCGCCCTCTCCTGGTATTGCAAAAAGGCCACCTGCTTTGACTGGGCAGGTGGCCCTTTCGGTCTATTGAATCAAACGGGGGTGTTTCATCTCAGTTGTAGGACGGATTGGTAATCCGTCAGTTGGTCGGAATACCATTCCGACCAACAACACCAGCCAACTCATTTGAAACACACCCGAATGAAACTATTCACTGCGCTCCGCCGTTGTCACGTAGCGCACATCCTTGAACGGCTTGACCTGCGGGCGGACGTTGCCTTTCAAGATGTTACCGGAGATGTGCATCAGCGTGTCGCCGTAGTCGGTGTCCACCCCCATGCTGGCCAGGCAGGGATAGTGATGGTGCAGCAGGCCGGCCTTTTCCTCGGCGTCGTCGGCCGAAACGCCCACCAGCCCCTGGGCCACGTGACGGGCGCAGCCGCAGACGGCGTCGCGCACGACCTCGGCCGAAGTAATGAGGCGCGAGTCGGGATCCACGGTGATGCGCAGGTCTGGCCGACCGAAGTGGCGGGCGAACTCGGCGATGTGGGCCTCGTCGTATTCGATTCGCTGGCGGCGGGCGATGTCGTAGTGGGTGTCAGTCAGCGAGCACAGCGGCTTGGGCGTCACGCCCACCACGCCTATGTCCTCCAGCCAGCCCCGCAACTGGCGGGCCAGTCCGCGGGGCAGCCAGGCCTCGCTATCCACCGCCGCCACCACGCCCTGGGCGCCGGTCATCTGCGCGATGTCGGGCAGCAGCTCCGCCACGCCGGGGTGCTCGCCAAAGGACAGGATCAGGTCGGCGGGCGGGAACTCGTCGGGCAGGTAATCCTCCGGGTAGTCTATCACCGGCGGCAGCACCGCCGGCGACTGCCAGACCTCGACCACCCAGTCGGTGGGGCCGTGGGCGCGGATGTTGTCCACGTGTCGCTGCCCGTAGTCGCCTGAGATAATGGCCAATATACGCATATCCCTCACTCCTATCTTTCTAGCACCTGTCATTAAAAGACGGCTATCCTATTATATCATCCGGACAGCCGTCTGTATAGGACAAAAGTCTCTTTTCCTTCCTCAATCAACCAGGTTGTGCTCTCCGTGCTTCTCCGCGATGGTGGCCGCCAGCTCGTCCAGGGCCTTGAAATCAGCCTCCCTGGGGAAACCCTGGCAGAGCACGGGGTCCAAGACCTCGACTTTCAGATTGGGGATCATCTCGGCGATCTGCTCCACGGCCTTGCTGTTCCAGCCGTAGGAACCAATGACAGAGGCGAACTTCAGCTTGGGTCGCAGCAGGTTGGCCAGATAGACGGCGTAAACCACGCTGGGATGCGGACCGGTGAGCACCGTGGGCGTGCCGACGACAATGGTGGCCGCATCCACCAGGGTGATGGCCAGTTTGCCCAGGTCGGTCACCGCCAAGTTGAACTGGTGCACCGTGACCCCTCTTTCGGCCAACGCGCTGACCAGGTGCTCCACCATCTTCGCCGTGCTGCCGTGCATGGAGATGTAAGGCAAAACCACCACGTTCTTGGGCTGCTCCGAGACCCAATCGCGGTAGGCGTCCACGATGAACGGCGGGCGGTCGTAGATGGGACCGTGGCTGGGCGCAATGAGCTCGATTTCACGACCTTCGATCTTCTCCAGGTTTCTCTGGATGATCCTGCGGAACGGCATCATGATCTCAGCGTAGTATCGCTTGGCCGCCTCGTAAACGCGCCCTTCGTCGGTGACGTACAGATCGCTGGTAGCCAGGTGCGAGCCGAAGAAATCACACGAGAAGAGGATGCCATCCTCCTGAAGATAGGTGGCCATGGTCTCCGGCCAGTGCACCCACGGCGTGTGGATAAACTCCAGCGTCTTGTCCCCCAGCGACAGCGTTTCCCCATCGTCCACGGTGATAAACCTCTCCTCTGGAACGCACAACAGATCCACCAGCATTTCCTTGCCCTTGGGCGTGGCAACGACCTGGGCGTTCCCGTACTTCTCCAGAACCTGGGGGATCGTTCCGGAGTGATCCTGCTCCGCGTGGTGGGCGACCACGTAGTCAATGCGCGGCACGCTCTCCAGTTGGAACATCAGGACGTCGGCCATGCTGGGGTCAACCGTGTCCAGCAGCGCCGTTTTCTCGCTTCCCTGAATCAGGTAGGCGTTGTAGCTCGTCCCATCGGGCAGCGGGATCAGGGCGTCGAACAGGCGCCGATCCCAGTCCACCGCCCCCACCCAGTGAATGCCCTCTCTGATTTTTCGTGCTTTCATGACGCGGCCTCCTTTTAGATTTTAGCTGTTACGGTCAGATTACTGCTGGTCTCTGGATCGAAAAGAGCGCCAGTCATATCGCCGTAGCAGACAGCATCGTCAAACCCGACCGCTGCGAGGGCGTCCAGCAGTTCGGCGTGCAGCAGCGGGCGCAGCGCGGTCGCCTCGACCTGCTGGGTCCATTGGCCCGCCTCGCGGCGCCGCAAGGTGATGACGTTGAAGGTCAGCGTGCCGTCGGGGTTGAAATCGTAGAAACGGATGAACAGCCACTGGCGCTCGCCCTCGCGGTGGGCCTGGGGCGACATCCAGCGGGCGCGACTGGCCATCACCGCGTCGAAGTTGCGGTTCTGGATCAGCAGCAATCCGCCGGGCCGCAGAACGGCGGCGAAGTCGGTCAGCGCCTCGTGCAGCGCGTCGTCGGTGAGCACGTGGGGCAGGCTGTTGCCCAGACAGAGCAGGGCGTCGAACTCGCCTCCCACTTTCTCCAACAGCTCGCCAAAGCCAGCCACGACGAAGCGCACCTTACAGCCCGCAGCGGCGGCGTTCGCCCGCGCCCGCTCGATCATGCCCACGCTGAGGTCCGCACCGGTCACGTCGTAACCCCGCTGGGCCAGGGCGATGGCGTGCATTCCGCTGCCGCAGGCTGTGTCCAGTACGCGCCGCGCCCCGCAGGCCGCGAGTTGCTGCTCGATGAAGGGCAGTTCATGCGCCAGCCGCTCCTCCCAGTTGACGAAGCGGTCGTAGTCCGCGCTGAACGGATCGTAGAGCGCTACGGTTCCCATCATTCATCCCACCAGTATGGCCATGTTCGAATGCTTTCTCATATCACCTTCGTCTCTCGGCAAGGTCATGAGCCAGTTGGTGATACTTCTCGTGAACTCCCTCCCCTATCTCCTCGGCCTCAACCTTTTCAAACGCCTTGGTCAGTGCCTGTTGATCTTCTGGCGTAAAGAGCCGGTCGGCCATGGGATACAGAACGTGGTCTTCTTTGTCAATATGCCCCCGCAGCAGTCGAATGTAGGCCGATAAATTGTCCCTAACCGATGCCACGGCTGACGCATCACCACTCCTGGCCTTTGGAAGAGCCTCGGCCACAGCCTTCACCCGTCGCCGTCCCTGGTCGTGCTCTTGCAGCATCACCGCGATGGGGCCACCGCTAACCGGCACACCCCGCTCCTCCATCTTGGCGAAGAGGAGCTTTTCTTCTTTTGCGTGATGACAGCGGTCGGCAAAGTTGCGGAAGAAATCGAGCATCTTCTCGATTCTCTCTCCTTGCACTTCGCCACTGTCCTTGATAGACTGCGCTTCGCGCTCAGCCGCGTCCAGGACCATGAGGATGATCTGGTGTTCATGTTTGAGTGTCTCAGTTGGTAGCATTGCAGGTTGCCTCCTTTGCAATACTCAATCCAGCGTTTTCAGAAACTCCAGCAGATCGTCCAGATCCTCATCGTCCATCGTCCAGCGAGGCATAGGCCACTCCAGCGGCTCACCGTTTGGTTCGACCCCCTCGGTGATGGCCCGCTTGATGTCTTCGTCGGTGTAGGGCGCATGTTCCTCCCCTTCATGCTCCATCTCCTCCGAGGTCAACGTCTGGTAGATCGGAAGAGCACACGTTGAACTCCAGTCACGCCAATATCTCGTATGCCGTC
>CAZEBW010000004.1:77248-92483 GCA_964510205.1 uncultured Anaerolineae bacterium | reverse complement strand
GCTTCGGCAAAAAGATGCCTCGCAATGACACGGCCACCTTGTTTCTTAGTAGGAGCGAAGCGACGAAGCAATCTCCACCGTTGCCTGCAATTGGAAGCAGGAGATTGCGTGCAACCTACGGTTGCCTTACGCTCGCAATGACAGATACGACGATGAGCAAAGACGAGAACCTGGTCCTGGGAGTGGATCCCGGCACGGCCATCACCGGCTACGGCCTGGTATGGGGCGAGGGCGATAACCTGAGATTGGTAGATTACGGGGCGATAACCACTTCTTCGGATGAGTCACCGCCCCAACGACTGCAGGAAATCTATCGCCAGTTGACGGCCATCCTCCAGGAGCGGCAGCCCGGGGCGGCAGCGGTGGAGAAACTCTTCTTCAGCCGCAACGTTCGCACCGCGCTGAGCGTGGGTCAGGCGCGCGGGGTAGCCCTGCTGGCAGTGGCCAACGCTGGGATCGCCGTCCACGAGTACACGCCCCTGGAGGTCAAGCAAGCGGTGGTCGGCTACGGGCGAGCCACCAAGAATCAGGTGCAGGAAATGGTCAAAATGCTGCTGGGTCTGGACAGCGCGCCCCAGCCCGATGACGCCGCCGACGCCATCGCCGTAGCCATCTGCCACATCCACTCCGCGCGCATGAAGGATCTGACCAGACAAGCTGAGGAAACCTGGGCAACATGATCGCCAACCTGAAGGGCAGGATTGAGTCTATGGGGGAGGACCACGTCATCATCGGCGTGGGGGGGATCGGCTTCAAGGTCTACGTCCCGACCTCGGTGCTGGAGAATGCGGGGGGGCGCGGCCGCCAGGTGGAGCTTTTCACCCACCTCCACGTGCGAGAGAACGATCTGACCCTCTACGGCTGCGGCAGCGAGGACGAGTTGGCCCTGTTCGAGCTGCTCCTGGACGTTTCGGGCGTGGGTCCCAGGGTGGCCCTGGCCATGCTCTCCACCATGCCGCCTGAGTCGCTGCGCCTGGCTATCGCCCACGGAAAGGCCGAGGTGTTGGCCCGGGTGCCGGGCATCGGCCCCAAGACAGCCAAGAAGATCATCTTCCACCTCAGGGACAAGGTTGCAGTCGAGGCCGGCCCGGAGGCGGTACCCTTTCTCACTGATGCTGACGCCGAGGTCATCGCCGCCCTCACCGGTCTGGGCTACAGCGTGGTGGAGGCCCAAGCCGCCCTCCAGTCCCTGCCCGCTGAAGAGATGGAAATCGAAGAGCGGGTGAGGTCGGCGCTGGCTTACTTTGCCAAGGGGTAACTACCGAGGACGAGACCACTCCCAACAATCGTTCACGTCGGATGAAAAGGAGCAATCTTATGACTACAGCTGCAAAGACCGTGCGGGCATACGAGGAAGTAGTCGAATTCATCGCCGCTGGTACAAGCCCAGGCGGGGTTGTCGCCTTCCAGCCATCGGAGGCGACAAAGCAGCGCGTCGCAGACTTGATCTACCGAGAGAAAACCACGGGGCTGAATCCTGACGAGAAATCGGAGTTAGACCACTACATGCAGTTGGAACATCTCATGCGGCTTGCAAAAGCGCGGGCGCGCCGACACCTCACGCATGAGTAGCTATATCAGCCAAGACCTTCGGAAGCGGGTTGCCAAGCGCGCTGAGTATCTTTGTGAGTATTGCCTAATCCACGAGGACGACACGCACTTCGGATGCCAAGTAGATCACATCATCAGCGTGAAACACGGCGGACCTACTACAGTAGAAAACCTGGCGTACGCCTGCGCCTTCTGCAATCGCCATAAGGGTAGTGATATCGGATCCATCGAGTGGGAGACAAGCGAGTTCAGTCGGTTCTTTAACCCACGTACCGATCGTTGGGCCGATCATTTTCAACACGATGGAATTGCCATCAAACCGCTGACGACAATTGGTGAGGTCACGGCCCGAATCTTGGGTTTCAACGACAGCAACCGCCTGTTGGAACGGCAGGAATTGATGGATTTGGGAAGGTACCCACCTGCACCCGCCCTGAAGCATATGGTGAGGTAAGCCTGCCGCTCCGCCCCCCCGGGACAACGGCACGCGCGTGGCTTGTTGGCGATGCTGGCTGGCTAAAGGGAATCAGTCTTTCACTTCCCCACACAAAACTCGCTGAAGATGACCTCCAACAGGTCCTCGGTGACTGTCTCCCCCGTGATCTCGCCCAAAGCATTCACCGCCGAGGTGAGATCAATGGCCACGAAGTCGGCAGGCATCCCCCGTACGTGCGTCTCCCCAGCGCTGACCACGTGATCCAAAGCCCGCTTCAAGATGTTTTTATGTCGAGGACTGGAAACCAGAGGCTCATCAGCAGCCAGCACCTGGCCGGAGAAAACCACCTCTACAATTGCTTCCTCCAGTTCTTCTAACCCCTCCCCCGTCAGCGCTGAGATCTCTACTCGCGGCGCTTCGGGCAAGAGATCAAAGCCACCCACCACTCGAGGCAGGTCTATCTTGTTGATCACCAGGATGGCGGTCTTGTCCGCGGCCAGGCCGGCGATCTGGCGGTCGGCGTCGGTGAGGGGTTCGCTCCCATCTACGACCAGCAGGGCCAGATCGGCCTGAGCAAGCGCACTGCGGCTGCGCTCGATGCCCAGTCTCTCGATGACGTCCTCCGTGTCGGCCACGATGCCGGCGGTGTCCACCAAGACCAGAGGGATGCCCTGCAGGTTGAGGGTCTCCTCCAGGGTGTCGCGGGTGGTGCCGGGGATGGGGGTAACGATGGCCCGGCTGGTGCGCAACAGGGCGTTGAGCAGCGACGACTTGCCCACGTTGGGCTTGCCGACGATGGCGGTGCGGATTCCCTGCCGGTAGATGATGCCTTGGTCGGCGTGGGCCAGCAGCTTCTCCAATTGCCGGCGCGCGGCTTCCAGATCGGGGGCAATGTCCCGCTCTGGGATCTCGTGCTCCTCGAAATCAATCGTCGCCTCCAGGTAGGCCAACACGTCCACGAGCTGGCGGCGCAGCGCCCTCACCTGGTCGGACAGACGCCCCTCCAACTGGCCCACGGCCACCCTGAGACCGGCCTCGGTCTTGGCTCGCACGATGTCCAGCACCGCTTCGGCCTGGGCCAGGTCTATGCGGCCATTGACGAAGGCCCGCAGGGTGAACTCGCCGGGGGAGGCCAGCCGCGCCCCCTCCCGCAGACACAGCTCCAGGATGCGGCGCAGGGGGGCGATGCCGCCGTGGCAGTTGATCTCGGCCACGTCCTGGCGGGTGTAGGTGCGGGGCGCCTTCATGTAGGACACTAGCACCTCGTCAATGACCCCGGCGGTCTCAGGGTCAACAATGTGGCCGTAGTGCAAGTGATAAGTCTGCAAGTCGCAAGTCGTAGGTCGCGAGTTGCCTTTGCCCCTAACGAACACCTTCTGCAAGATAGCTAGGGCCTCGGGACCGCTCATCCTGACGATGCCGATTCCGCCCTCGCCGATGGGGGTGGAGATGGCGGCGATGGTGTCATCTAGGCTGTACATAACAGTACCCTCATCCAAACCAGAACGTGATCTCGTGACACCGTGATGCGTGATGCGTGAAGCGTGATGCGTGAAACGTAAAGCATTTACAGCGCAAGGTCATCACGTTTCACGTTTCACGTTTTACGTCTTACGTTCCACGTTTCACGACTCCATAAAGCTCCCGATACACGGCGTAATGCTCGTAGACCTTTTCCACGTAGCGCCTGCTCTCAGCATTGGAGATACTCTCCACGAAGAGGTCGTGGTCGCCGCCGCCTGCCAGCTCCAGCCAGCGTTTGGCGTTGCCAGGCCCGCCGTTGTAGGCCGCCAGCGCGGCGAAAAGGTCGCCCTCGAAATCCTGGAGCTGCCGGGCCAGGTACCAGGCTCCGAACTTGACGTTGAGATAGGGCCGATAGAGATGTTCGGCCTGGTAGTCTGGCCAGCGCATCTGAAGGGCAATCCACTCACCAGTGGGAGGGATGACCTGAGTTAGCCCCTGCGCCCTGGCCGAAGAGGTGGCCCATCCTTCAAACAGGCTCTCCTGGTAGATCAGCGCAAAGAGCAGCAAGGGGTCCAGGTCGTTGGCCCGCGCCTCGGCCAGCACCAGGTCGCCGAAGTAGAGAGGGTAAACCAGGCGCTGCAAAAACCGCGGCGCCTGGCTGAGTGTCTCGGCAGGGGATAGCATGACCAGCCTCTTGGCGCAGAGGATGGACAGACGATACAGACCTCGTTCGCGGAAGGCTAAAGCAAGCTGATAGAGGGTCAAAGGATCAGTGATTGACTCTTTCCGCAAGGCATCCAATTCTGCTCCCGTTTCCTCAAACAAGCCTACCGCCAGCAGCTCCTCACCCCGCTGGAAGCGCAAGTCCTCCTCCAGCGCCGAACTCGAGCTGCCCAGAACACCATCGCCCTCCACCCAGGTAGCCAGCCAGGCCTCGGCCTCCTCTCGCTCGGCTTTCTCGTCAATGGCCTGGATCTGGCGATCCAGGCCGAGCGAAGTTGGCTGGCTCAAGTCTCTGGCCCGCAGACCATAGTACCCTTCCGAGTCCACAGACGCCGCCTTCTCTAAGTAGGTACGAGCTTCTCCCGCTTTACCCAGCTTGAGCAGCACCTTTCCCACCCAGAAAAGCGTTCGAGTGTACAGGTCGGATTCCTCATAGGTATCCAGCAATTCCTGCCAGGCTTCAACGGCTTTCTCGCCTTCATCCAGCCGGTAGTAGCACAGCCCCGCCTGCAAGAGGGCCGCTGCCGCGTACTTTCCCTGGGGGTACCTGTCCTGCAAATCCAGGTAAGCGTGCGCTGCTTCGTCGTAATCCTTATCCTCCTCGGAGAGAGAAGCTGCCCGCCACAGAGCCTCCTCTGCTAGCTCGTGGCCGGGGTAAAGCCGCGCAAACTCCCGGTAGGTGCTCAGCGCCTCGTCAGGTCGGCCTTGGTTAGCGAAAGCCTGGGCCTTCCCCAGCCAGACGTAGCCAAAATACTCGCTCTGGGGATAAGATTCGATGAGAACGTCAAACGCGCTCATGGCTGATTCATAAGAACCTACCGCCAGGTAAGCAAAACCCATGTAGTAGTAAGCATCGCCCGTGTGATCCGGCGTGCTCTCGATGTAGCGCTCGAAGGCTCGGATAGCGGGCCAATAAGCGCCGGCGTAGTAATCCACCAGCCCCCGCTGGTAGTCATCCACCTCAAAGCCAGCCTCCACTAACTCCACCAGCGACTGATAGGCATACCACGCTTTGGGATACCGGTTCACCGCTTCCAAGAAATGTTCGTAGGCTTCCTCTGCCTTCCCCCACTCCAGATGGGCCTGGCCGATCAGGTACTCGAACCTGGCCCGCTGGTCGTCCTTCTCCGCTTTTCTGAGAAGCGCCTTGTACCAAGTGATGGACGCCGCATACTGGGCCGAGGTTGAATAGGCGTCGGCTACTTCCTCCATGAGCTGGATTTCCCGCTCAGCAACTGGAGATTCCTGGAGGGCTTCCCGATAGGCCACCACAGCTTGGGCATAGTCTCCCAGCGTCACGTAGCAGTCGCCGATGAGCTCATGCACGTAATCGGCGATGACGTCCTTCTCAGCCAGGTACTGACGGTAGGCTTCGATGGCCGCCTCACAATCGCCCATGCGCTCATGGCTTCTGGCTATGAGAAAGAGGGCCTGAACCCCGCGCTCATCGCCAGGATAATCCCGACGGAAATCCTCCAGAGCTTCCACAGCCAATTGATAGCCCTCATCCAGAAAGTGACTTTCGGCCAACAGAAAGCTGGCCTCCCTGGCCTGCTCCTCCGTAGGCTCGTTAGACAGCAGGGCCTGGTATTCAGCGACGGCCCGCGCGTAGTCGCCATTCTTCTGATACAGACGCCCGGCCTCGAGACGTTCGGCGGGGAGAGGCGTGGGGGTTGGGGTGAGTGTAGGGGTTGGGGTGAGTGTAGGGGTCGGAGTGAGTGTCGGGGTAGGAGTGTGCGTAGGCGTAGGAGTGCGGGTCGAAGTGGGCGTAGATGTATGTGTAGGACTAGAAGTAGGTAGAGGCGTGCGGGTGGGCGTGCGGGTGGGCGTGAGAGTAGATGTAAATGTGGAGGTGGGCGTGGCTATGGGGGCCGATGTCGCTGTAGAAGGCGGCGTGCTGGCCGGTCTCCGGCAGCCAACGGCTGTGAAAGCCAACGCAACTGAAACCACCATAATCTTGCAGACTCTTGCTCTCCAATCCATACCCTTAATTATGCCTGCATTGGTGAGGATTGTCAACTGGAGGAACTAGAGGAGCCACAAGGGGGAAGATCATACAGAGCAGGGAGTTGTTGAATAGCTAACGCATGACCCGGGCGCGTTGCAGGGTCTCTACGGCGTTACGCCATTCTATGGAATCTTCCCAGTCGGGATGTTCCCGACCTTCACTCCGGGCCAGGCGAGCTTCTAGCGCTTCCAGGGAATCACCGTAGCGTCGCTCAAAGCGCCGAATCATCGCTTGCAGAACCGCTTCCCGGTTGCGCACGTCGGCCAGCAACGAGGGCAGTGTCTCACGAGGAACGTTAGGTGGGAGCGTGCGCAAGGCAACTTCAGACATCATCTTCTCCTTTTCCAGGCTATGTTGCAGGTGAATTGTACCATTCGCTTTCAAAAAGGTCAAATACGAAAGCCAGCGGCCCTTCCGCAAGGCCACGAAGCTTGCGACAAGTTTCGTGGCCTTCGCGGTTTGACAAAATACCTCAGATGTGATACTATAACCCCCAACAACTGGACAGACTGGACACTCTTATCCAGAGGGGTGGAGGGACCGGCCCTGCGAAACCCCGGCAACCGGTTTGGAGATTAGATATTGGATATTGGAGGTTGGATACTAAGAAGCTCCCGTTCTCCAACTTCCAATTTCCAACCTCCAACTTCCAGACGAGGTGCCAATTCCGGCAGAGCGCTGCTGCGGCGTTCTGGAAGATGAGAGGCTATCGCTATTCTCTCTCATCAGAGAGATTTTTTGTTGTATAAGGGAGGTTGCCATGAGAACTATCGAATGGGACGACGGCATGGTGAAGATGATTGACCAGCGTAGACTGCCCGGCGAATACGTGGTGGTTCAGTTCACGGACTATCGGGAGGTGGCGCAGGCGATCAGGGAGATGACCATCCGAGGCGCACCGGCTATCGGAGCAGCGGCTGCCTTCGGCTTGGCCCTGGCCGCGCGAGCGAGCAAAGCCAAAACCCGCGCCGAACTGCTGGCCGACCTGGAGGAAGCAGCCGCTACCCTGCGAGAGACTCGCCCCACGGCCGTCAACCTTGCCTGGGCGCTGCAGCGGATGCTGGAGCAGGCGCGGAAAGCTACTCAGGCTGTCATTGCGAGCGAAGCGAAGCAATCCCCCAGCCCCAAGGAGGAGATTGCTTCGTCGCAAAAAACGCTCCTCGCAATGACACGGGTTGAGCAGATAGTGGACGCACTCGTGGCCGAGGCCCAGCGCATCGCCGACGAAGACGTGGAGATTAACCGGCGCATGGCCGCTCACGGAGCCTTGCTCATCGAAGATGGGTACAACGTCCTCACCCACTGCAACACCGGCGCCCTGGCCACCGTGGACTACGGCACCGCTCTGGGCGTGATCCGCACCGCCCACGAGCAGGGGAAACGCGTCCACGTCTGGGTAGACGAGACCAGGCCTCGATTGCAGGGAGCGCGCCTGACGGCCTGGGAGCTGATGCGCTACGGAATCCCCATGACGCTCATCGCCGACAACGCCGCTGGCCACCTCATGCGCACAGGCCAAGTGGACATCGTCGTGCTGGGCGCCGACCGGGTAGCCGCCAACGGCGACGTGGCCAACAAGATCGGCACCTACAAGCTGGCGGTCCTGGCCAGGGAGCACGGCATCCCCTTCTACTCGGTCGCGCCGACCTCGACCGTTGACCTGTCGCTGGCCTCAGGCGACCAGATCACCATCGAGGAGAGACATCCAGCCGAGGTGACCCACGTGGGCGGAGTGGGCATTGCTCCTGAGGGCGTACCCGTTTACAACCCCGCCTTCGACGTCACGCCCCACCGTTATGTCACGGGCATCGTGACCGAGGCAGGGATCATTACTCCACCTTTCAAGCCAGGCCTGAGGAAGGCCAAAGGGGCCGCAAAAGCATAACTGCCCGACTGGTGTCCAGCGAGAAATCATCCTGAGCCTGTCGGCAGTCCATTTCTCAACGCACTGAAGGAATATCTGATGAAGTCATTTGAGCCAGACCTGCTGCCCATGCACGTGGGCAGCCTTCCCCACACCGATCCGCAACCCGCCTGCGAGCTGGTATTGGATCATTTTCCCCAAATCCCCGCCTGGCCACAACTGCCCAAGCGCAATTTTCTGGAGAACATGTACGTTCAGTTCAGCGAGGGCTTCCCCGGCGTGGTCGTTGGGGATGGGCGCATCTACGTGGATCGGACGAAAGACCTGGACCCCGCGCTGGAGCAGCTCTATCTGGCCTATCTGCAGAATGATCTGAGCTATGGATCTCTCCCGCCCGACTACGCAGCCGGCCTGGCAGCATTCCCCCAGGCAGTGTCGGCCGCCGACAGCCAGCCATTGGCGGTGAAGGGACAGGTCACAGGCCCCATCAGTTGGGGGCTTACCGTGGTGGATCAGAACCGCCGCCCGATACTCTACGACGACATCCTGGCCGACGCCCTGGCCAAGCATTTACGCCTCAAGGCCGCCTGGCAGGAACAGGAGCTGGCCAAGTTGGCGCCGACCACGATCGTTTTCGTTGACGAGCCCTACATGAGCGCGTTCGGCTCGGCCCACATCTCCCTGAACAGAGACCAGGTGGTCACTCTCCTGGAGGAGGTTTTCGCTGGCATCGCAGGGCTAAAAGGCACCCACTGCTGCGGCAACACCGACTGGTCGCTGCTGCTGTCCACCTCGGCCGAGATCATCAGCTTCGACACCTACAATTATGCCCAAGCCTTTTCCCTGTACGCCGAGGAGGTGAGTGCCTTCTTGGAGCGCGGGGGCGTCATCGCCTGGGGCATCGTCCCCGCCGACGATGAAAAGGCCCTCCTGAATGAGACGGTGGAGAGCCTGGTGGCGCGGCTGCACGAGGCGATGGACCTTTTGGTGAGGAAAGGCATCCGCTTCGACGATCTCATCCACGCCTCACTCATCACCCCCTCCTGTGGTCTGCGTACCATCTCAGAAGAAGCAGCGAAGCGCGCCTTCGAGCTGACAGTGGGAGTCTCGGAAACGATGAGGGAGAGATATGGCACTTAGTTCCACCCCCACCCCAACCCTCCCCCTGCGAGGGGGAGGGGGTAAACGGTTACATCCCAAGAAGGTCGTCATCCTCTGTGGCGGGAGGGGCACCCGCATGGAGCACGAGACGGAGTTTCGGCCCAAGCCGCTGGTGCCCATCGGCGGCCAACCCATTCTCTGGCACATCATGAAAATCTACGCCCACTACGGCTACAAGGACTTCGTGCTCTGCCTGGGCTACAAGGGCGAGATGATCAAGCGCTACTTTCTGGACTACGAGTGCATGACCAGGGACTTCACCATCACCCTGGGGGCTAAGCAGAAGCTAAGCTTCCACGACCGTCACAATGAGGAAGACTTCACCGTCACTCTGGCCGACACCGGCCTGGAGACCAACACCGGCGGCCGCATCAAGCGCATCGAGAGATATATCGAGGAAGACGTCTTTTTCGCCAGCTACGGCGATGGCGTGGCCAACATTGACATCGCCGCCCTGCTGGAGTTTCATCGGGAGATGGGCAAAGTCGCCACCGTGACCGGCGTCCATCCCTTCTCCCGCTTCGGGGTGGTGCAGAGCGATGGCCGCGGCCTGGTCACCGCTTTCAAAGAGAAGCCGCAGGTGAACGGACTGGTCAGCGGCGGCTTCTTCGTCTTCAACCGGGAAGTGTTCGACTATCTGGACGAGAACAGCGTCCTGGAAAAGGAGCCGCTAGAACAACTGGCCGCCGACGGACAACTGGCCGTCTATCGGCACGACGGCTTCTGGCAATGCATGGACACGCGCACGGATCTGCGCATCCTGAACGAGCTGTGGGCCTCGGGTGAAGCGCCGTGGAGGATTTGGGAAGGACAAGGGAGTAGGGAGTAGGGACTAGGGAGCAGGGGAGAATGCGGTTCCAGTGGCAAGATAGAAGTGTATTCGTCACAGGCTGCACTGGCATTCTGGGGTCATGGCTGACGATGGCCCTGGTGGATCGAGGGGCTAACGTGGTGGGGCTGATCTACGACCAGGACCCGCGGTCGCAGCTCGTCCGTTCAGGCTACGACCAGCGCATCGTCCGCGTGCGCGGCTCGGTGAGCGATTACGCCCTGATGGAGCGGGTGTTCAACGAATACGAGGTGGACACCTGCTTCCACCTGGCGGCGCAGGCGCTGGTCACCGTGGCCAACCGCGCTCCCTTGTCCACCTTCGAGACCAACATCAGGGGCACGTGGATTCTACTGGAGGCCGCCCGCCGCTGCCCCACCCTGACGCGCTTGGTGATCGCCTCCAGCGACAAGGCCTACGGCGAGCACGAGAACCTGCCCTACAGCGAGGACGCGCCGCTGCAGGGGCGGCATCCCTACGACGTCTCCAAGTCCTGCGCCGATCTCATCGCCCTGGCCTACGCCGAGACCTACGGCCTGCCGCTGGGCATCACCCGCTGCGGGAACATCTACGGCGGCGGCGACCTGCACTGGGATCGGGTAGTACCGGGCACCATCCGCTCGGTGCTGCGGGGCGAACGCCCCATCGTGCGCAGCGACGGCACGCCGACGCGCGATTATCTTTATGTCGAGGACATCGTAAGTGCATACATCCTGCTGGCCGAGCGCCTGGACCATCCGTCCATCCAGGGCCAGGCGTTCAACTTCGGCCTCAACGACCCCAAGACCGTGCTGGAGGTGATCGAGGCCATCCTGCAGGTAGCCGGCCGCCCAGACCTGGAGCCCGTTATTCTAAACGAGGCCCCTCACGAGATACGCCATCAGTATCTTGACAGTACAAAAGCCAGGCAACTGCTGGGCTGGGAGCCGCAGTGGACGCTGGAGACGGGCCTGCAGGAGACTCTGAAGTGGTATTGGGGGTTTTTTGCTGAGGAAAGGAGAGCACAAAATGGCTGAAGAAAAGCAGGCGAAAGAAGCGCAGCTAACCTACAGTGCTGCGCCCGCAGACACAGTAAAGCCAGTCATCCTCGAGCAGGATGGGCAACCGGTCTTTGCAGTTCTCCCCTTCGAGGAGTATCGCCGGCTGCGGGATATGGCGTCCACCGAGCATCAGCGCCGTCAGGCAGCGTGGGCCAGATTAAGTGCATTGCTTGAGGAGGTGCATAGCCGTCCTACTGACCTGACCCCCGAGGAAATAGAGGCTGAAATCACCATTGCCATGAACGAAGTCAAGGAGATGCATCGTGCCCGTCGTGGCGGTCGTTGATACGAGTGCGTTGGTCTCAGCCTTCCTCAACCCAGTGGGCTTCCCCGCTCGGATTCTGGCAGCAGCCAAGAGGGAACGATTCGCTATGGTCACCTCTGCTCCAATTTTGGAGGAATTGCGAGAGGTGCTGAGCCGCCCTCGCCTGATGCGGGTACGCAATACTACGCCAGCTGACGCTGATACCTTTGTCCAAAGCATTGCCAATGTTGCCAACCAAGTGCCTATCTCTGGTACTCTACAATTGTGCCGTGACCCTGATGATGATGTCGTGCTGGAAACCGCCATCGTCGGCGGTGCAACCTACATCGTGAGTCGAGACGAGGACATCACCCGCGACCTGGAGCTGCAAGAGCAGCTTGAGAAACGGGGCATCAAGGCTGTGACCGTCAGCCGTTTCCTGGCCGAGGTTGGAGAATGACATTGTTAGCAGGCGTGCGCGTTCTGATCACCGGCGCCACTGGCTTCATCGGCTCGCACCTGGCCGAGCGACTGGTGGCCGAGGGGGCTGAGGTCACCCTGGCCGTCGAACCTGGTGCAAGTAAAGCCAACGTCGCCCGCATCTTGGACAAGGTGCGCGTCCACGAGGTTGATCTGCGCGAGGGCCAGGCGGTGCGGCAGTTGGTGCGAGAGTGCGAGCCGCGCAAGATCTACCACCTGGCCGCCGTGGGCGTCACCGATCCCGGCGTGGACCCGAGGCTCGCCGTGCAGGTCAACGTGATGGGTACGCTGAATCTGCTGGAGGCGCTCAGTGAGACGGATTGCGATTGCTTCGTGAACACCGGCACCTGCTACGAGTACGGCCACCACACGCCGCCGCCCCCCGTCCCCCCCAACCTTGGGGGGCCAGGGGGGCAGCGCGAGGATCAGATGGTTGACCCCATCAACGCCTACGCCGCCTCCAAGTCGGCGGCCTGGCTTTTTTGCAACATGTACCACCGGACGCGCGGCTACCCCATCGTCACCGTGCGGCCCTTCACCGTCTACGGCCCACGCCAGAGCCAGCGAGCCCTGATTCCCCAGGTGATCCTCTCCGCCCTGCAAGGGAAAGACTTTGAAATGACCGGCGGGGAGCAGACGCGCGATTTCACCTACGTTGACGACGTGGTTGAGGGGTACATCAGGGCCTCCCTTTCGAAAAAGGCCATCGGACAGACCATCAACCTGGGCACAGGAGAAGAGCATCCTATCAAGGATGTGGTGTTGAAGGTGCTGGAGTTGATAGGCAGCCCTATGAGACTCCTGATCTGGGCGTTGCCTTATCGTCCCAGAGAGATATGGCGCCTCTACGCCGACAGCAGCAAAGCCAGGGAGCTGTTGGGCTGGCAGCCGCAGGTAGGGCTGGAGGCGGGACTGAGGAAGACCATCGAATGGTACATCGAGCAGTTCAAAGCTCAAAGCTCAAAATCCAAAGTGGGAGCTTTTGATGAGTGATGCCGATTATCAGCGGATCCCAAATTGCTCTGAGGGGATTGCCAAACCCCCGCTGGCCCGGATCTGGCGATCCAGGCCGAGCAAAACTGGGTCTGCTGATTCTCTCAAGCGCGAAATCTTCGAGAAGATCACAAAATTCTACAACCTGGAGCACCAGGAGCAACCCTTCGTCCCTGGTCAGACAAAGATCCACTACGCCGGGCGGATCTACGACCAGCGAGAGATGCTGGCCATGGTGGACGCCGTGCTGGAGTTCTGGCTGACCCTGGGGCGCTACGCCGAGGAGTTCGAAGAAAAACTCGCTGAGTTCCTGGGCGTCTCAGACGCTGTATTCGTAAACTCCGGCTCCTCGGCCAACCTGCTGGCCGTGGCCACGCTCTGTTCCCAGGAGCTGGAAGGGCATTTGGAACCAGGCGACGAGGTCATCACCCCTGCCGTCACTTTCCCCACCACCGTGGCCCCCCTGATTCAAAACGGCCTGATCCCCGTGTTCGTGGATTGCGAGCTGGGCACCTACAACCTCGATGTCGCGGTCTTAGAAGAGGCCATCTCCGACAGGACCAGGGCCATCTTCGCGCCCCATACGCTGGGCAACCCGTGCCAGATGGACGAGATCATGAGGTTGGCCGAGAAGTGGGGGCTGTTCGTCATCGAGGATGCCTGCGACGCTCTGGGCTCGCGCTTCGACGGCCGACACGTGGGCGCCTTTGGCCACCTGGGCACGCTGAGCTTTTATCCGGCCCACCACATCACCACTGGCGAAGGCGGCGCGGTCGTCACCGACGACAAGAAACTGGCCAAGATCGCCCGCTCCATCCGAGACTGGGGCCGCGCCTGCTGGTGCGAGTACAACACCAGCGATCCCAACGGCGCGTGCGGGCGGCGCTTTGAATGGAAAATACCCGGCTTGCCCGATACTTATGACCACAAGTACCTCTACACCAACATCGGCTACAACCTCCGGCCCACCGACATCCAGGCCGCCCTGGGGGTGGTTCAACTGGCAAGGCTGCCGGATTTCATCGAGAAGCGCAAACACAACTTCCAGCGCCTCTTCGAGGGATTGAAGCGGTACAAAGACCACCTCATCCTCCCCCGCTGGAGCGAGCGGGCCGACGTGTCCTGGTTCGCCTTTCCCATCACCGTCCGGCCCGAAGCTCCCTTAAGCCGCCAGGAGCTGGTGCGCTGGCTGGAGGACGCCCACATCGAGACGCGGCTGCTGTTCGCCGGCAACATCCTCAAACAGCCCGGCTTTCGAGACATGAAATGCAGGATCGTGGGGGAGCTGGAGAACTCCGACCTGGTGATGCGGAACTCCTTCTTCATTGGGGTTTATCCAGGGCTGGACAACGCACGGATAGACTACGTACTGGAGAAGTTTGAGGAGTTCATTCGCAAACTCGTACACTCGTAAATTCGTCAATTCGTTAATCGGCCTACGGATCTACGAATCTACGAATCTACGAATGTACCAATCTAGGAGCACCATGAAACTATCCATCATCATGCCCGCCTACAACGAAAGGGACACCATCCTGACCGCCCTAGAGAGGGTGAAGGCGGTGGAGATCGAGAAGGACATCATCATCGTGGACAACTACTCCACTGACGGGACGCGGGAGCTGCTGCGGCAGATCAACGACGACGAAATGCGCATCATCTTTCAGCCCCAGAACTACGGCAAAGGAACCTCCATCAGGACGGCCATCCCTCATTGCACAGGCGACTACACCATCATCCAGGACGCTGACCTGGAGTACGATCCCCAGGACTGGCACAAGCTGGTTGACACGGCGCTGGAGAGGGACCTGGATGCCGTGTACGGATCGCGGGTGCTGGGTGGTCCCAAGGCCATCTACACCCACTATTATTGGGGCGTGAGCTTCCTGACGTTTTTGATTAACCTGCTATTCGGAGCCAAACTGACCGACGCGGCCACAGCCTGCAAGATGGTGAGAACCAGCGTGCTCAAGGACTTGAAACTGAAGTGCTCAGGCTTCGACCTGGACTTTGAGTTGACGGACAAGCTGCTCAAGAACGGCTACCAGATCGTTGAGGTGCCCGTTTCGTACAATCCGAGGTCATTCGAGGAGGGGAAGAAGATTCGGGGTAAGGATGGGTTGAGGGCGCTGTTCACGATCGTCAGGGACCGGTTCTTGGGCTAGCGTCCGCCAGGGGCTTGAGCGCAGCGGAGCCCCTGGCTCAGTCAGAGAACCTCGGATGACAGAAATACACGATGGTAAGCAGTTGGTTGAGACGAAACTCATCCTTTCAACTCGCAGGAGCTCGATTATCGTGTATCTCTTCTATCCGTAGTCCTCGGATGACAGAAATACACGATGGTAAGCAGTTGGTTGAGACGAAACTCATCCTTTCAACTCGCAGGAGCTCGATTATCGTGTATCTCTTCTATCCGTAGTCCTCGGATGACAGAAATACACG
>CAZEBW010000004.1:0-77148 GCA_964510205.1 uncultured Anaerolineae bacterium | reverse complement strand
TAGTCCTCGGATGACAGAAATACACGATGGTAAGCAGTTGGTTGAGACGAAACTCGTCCTTTCAACTCGCAGGGGCTCGATTATCGTGTATCTCTTCTATCCGTAGTCCTCGGATGACAGAAATACACGATGGTAAGCAGTTGGTTGAGACGAAACTCGTCCTTTCAACTCGCAGGGGCTCGATTATCGTGTATTTCTTCTATCCGTGGTCATCTCTCTTACACACGAGATTTCACAATTCTCAAGTGTACTGAAAGCTTTGCCGCGTGAAACAACATGGGACAGGAGACCTGGGCGTGTTCCAAGTCATAGCACTCACCGACAAACAGCAAATCCTGGCCTTCCTGCAACAGGATCGCCTCTACGCCGCCTACGCCATCGGCGACCTGGAACCGAGCCTGTTTGCCCAGTGCCAATGGTTTGGGGCCGAAG
The DNA here is from genome assembly GCA_964510205.1 of uncultured Anaerolineae bacterium. Taxonomy (GTDB): domain Bacteria; phylum Chloroflexota; class Anaerolineae; order VGOG01; family VGOG01; genus CAZEBW01. Next base: position 76,716 of record CAZEBW010000004.1, on the reverse strand, counting down.
CCAACGGTCAAATAGAAGCCCTGGCTCTGTTTTTCACCGGCCTCGACCCTCCCGCCCTCTTCACCATGGGGGACAATGACGGCCTGGCCGCTATCCTGGATTCGGCCCTGCAGCCCGGTCGAGCCTACTTCACCTGTCGGGCGGAGCACCTGCCGGTGGTGGAGGCATTCTATGCCCTGGACGAGATCGAGGAGATGTTTCGTATGACGATAGCCGCAGCGGACTTTCGGCCCGTCTCTGGCCCGACTACCAAGCTCGACCCGTCCCACCTGGACGCCCTGCGCCGGCTCTATCGGCTGGGCGGCAGGGACGCCTTTGCCCCTTACCAGTTGCAGGACGGCGTCTACTACGGCGTCGAGGCCTGCACTGAGCAGAGCGAATGTGCCGGCGGGCAGTTGGTCTCCGCAGCGGGCACCCACCTGGTCTCGCCGACTTACGGTGTGGCGGCAGTGGGCAACATCTTCACCCATCCCGACCATCGGCGCCGAGGCTACGGCACAGCCTGCACCAGCCACGTCGTAGAAGAGCTGCTGGCTCAAGGTCTCGACATTGTCCTCAACGTGAATCGAGAGAACGCCGAGGCCATCAGCGTTTACGAGAATCTGGGCTTCCGCAAACAGTGCCCTTACATCGAAGTCATAGGTAATCGCAAATAGCAAATACCCAATATCCAAACATTAAGGAGGATCAAATGAGAAACATCATTCTGGAGAGCCTGAGCCGAATCCCCGTCGGCGAACAACAGGTAGAACTGGTGGAGCGGAAAGGCCTCGGTCATCCCGACTCCATCTGCGACGCCATCATGGATGCCATCTCGGTACAGCTCTGCCGAGCGTACCTGGACACCTTCGGCCGCATCCTGCACCACAACATTGATAAGGGGCTGCTGGTGGCGGGACGGACTTCGCCTCGCCTGGGAGGCGGCACCGTCGAGGAGCCTATGCGCCTGGTGTTCGGCGACCGCGCCATCTACGAACTGCAAGGGAAGAGCGTGCCGGTGGGCGACATCGCCGAGGCCACAGCTAAAGCCTGGCTGCGAGCCAACCTGCGTTTCGTGGACGCAGACCGGCACATCGTCTTCCAAAACGAGATCAAGCCCGGCTCGCCCGAGCTGACCGACATCTTCGAGCGGGAGGTCATCGGGGCCAACGACACCTCGGCTGGCGTAGGCTACGCGCCCCTATCGGATACGGAGAAACTGGTGCTGGCCACCGAGCGCTACTTGAACTCCACCGCCTTCAAGGCCATCTATCCCGAGGTGGGCGAAGACATCAAAGTCATGGGCTACCGACACGGTCACGAACTGGTGCTGACCATCGCCATCGCTTTCGTTGATCGCTTCATCGCCACCGAAGAAGCCTACTTCGAACGCAAAGCGGCCATCCAGGCTGATGTGACAGAATTCGTAGCCCGGCAGGAGCACAGCATCGAGAGGGTGACTGTGGACATCAACACCCTGGACGAACCAAGCCGAGGAGAAGGCGGCATGTATCTGACCGTGCTGGGCACCTCGGCCGAGGGAGGCGACTGCGGTCAGGTGGGGCGGGGCAACAAAGTCAACGGAGTCATCGCCCTCAACCGCCCCATGACCACCGAGGCCGCAGCGGGCAAGAATCCCATCAGCCACGTAGGCAAGATCTACAACCTGCTCTCTCACAAAATCGCCGAGCACGTCTACGACACCGTGCCCGGCATTCGCGAGGTGTACATCTGGCTTTGCAGCCAGATCGGTCATCCCATTGATCAGCCCCTGATCGCCTCGGCTCAGCTCGTTTTAGAGCCCGGCCTGGAACTGGCGCCCATCCGCGGCGACGTCGAAGCCGTCATCGAGAACGAGCTGGCCAACATCTACGACTTCACCGCCCATCTGGCGCGAGGGGAGTTTTCGGTTTGGTGAGTCGAGAGAGAAGGGACGGCCCTATTGCTTGCTTCTGAAGCCGCCTGAGCGCTTGGGCGACGGAGAAGGAGGAGAGCCACATGATTCACCACACGAAAGATGACAAACGACCAGGTTGGCGCCTGGAGACAGTGGTTGCCTCCGTGATACTCGACCGATACACGCCCCAAGTTGGCCGATTTGCTTCCCTTGAGATTGACCGCTACATCTCCCTGGCCCTGGACGGGGAGGGGCATCCGCACGTCAGCTATTTCGAACATGGCAGTCACGACCTGAAGTACGCCTACCGAGACGCCCGTGGCTGGCACATCGAGACCGTGGGCCTTAAGAGGCGGTACACCTCCCAGGCCGTGAGGCGTGTCGGCGACTACACCTCCCTGGCCCTGAATGGGAACGGGTGTCCACACATCGCCTACTACAATGGCTATCCCGACCACAACCTGAAGTACGCCTATCGAAGCGCCTCCAGTTGGCACATCGAGACCGCCGACAGCAAGGGAGACGTCGGCAAGCACGCTTCCCTGGCGCTAGATAGAGAGGGGCGCCCACACATCGGCTACTATGAAGCAATCCACTACGAGCTGAGGTGCGCCCACAAGGACGCTTCGGGCTGGCACACCGAAACCGTGGACACGGGACTGGGTCTCTTCGGGGGCCATACCTCACTCGCTCTGGACAGGCATGGGCATCCACACGTCAGCTACTACGATTCAGTCAACTATGACCTGAAATACGCCTGCCGGGATGCGTCCGGCTGGCACGTCGAGACCGTAGACAGCGAAGACCGGGTGGGCCGATTCACCTCCCTGGCCCTGGACGCGGATGGGTATCCACACGTCAGCTACTACGACTACACCAACCGGAACCTGAAGTATGCTTACCAGGACGCCTCTGGCTGGCACATCCAGACCCTGGACAGCGAACGCGATGTAGGTAGATTCACCTCCCTGGCGCTCGATGAAAGCGGCCATCCGCACATCAGCTACTACGACTACGCCAACAGCGACCTGAAACACACCTATCGAGACGATTCCGGCTGGCACATTGAGACCGTGGATAGCAGAGGCAAGGTCGGCCACTTCACCTCCCTGGCCCTGGACAAGAAGGGTTGTCCGCACATCAGCTACTACGCCAACTACCCTTTCTACGACCTGAAGTACGCCACCTACTCTTGTACTTGAATCAAGTGGCAGGCGCGATCGAAAATGAGCTGGCCGACATCCACGAATTCACCGGTCGGGTGGCGTAAAGGAGCTCACGGTTTGGTGAAAAGTCGCATGATTTAGAGCAAAAGTTCAGGATAATGAAGGGGGAATGTACCATGAAAACCCACGCTCGAATCAAACGCTGGCAGCACTATATGCTCGGCCGTGTGATGATCGGTAGCTTTATCGCCACCGCGGCGGTACTGCTACTATTCAGTGGCTCACCTGACTCCAGCGCTGGCAGCCTGCCGGCGGAGACCTTGACCGCATCCAAGACTACAGCCACGCCAATGGGACAGGAAGGCACAGTTGTCCCATCCAGTCCTACCGACGGCTCTACCCTCACCATCGCCGATTGCGTCCTTAACCCAGAGGAAATCCCCAGCGACCAACTCAGTACGGCGGCGATGCCTGCTACCCTTTGGAAGTGGCAGTACGGCAGACACTCTATGCACGCCGTTCACTTCAACAATACTAACGAAGGGTGGGCTGTGGGTGATTGGGGACTAATCGTTCACACCACCGACGGGGGGCAATCCTGGGAGCGTCAGGAGTCAGGAGTCGGCAACTGGCTTGGCGATGTTCAGTTCGTAGACGCCAACACGGGCTGGGCGGTTGGGTCGGCAGGCACCATTCTACACACTGCCGACGGCGGCCTCACCTGGAATATTCAGAGCAGCCCTTTAGCAGTGGATCTGTATGTGTTGTCCTTTGTTGACAATCAGAGAGGATGGATCGGCCACTCCGGTGCTGTGCTGAAAACCACTGACGGAGGCAATAGCTGGACCAACGTGGGCAGTGGCATACCAAGTCAAGTCCGGGACATGCAGTTCTTCGATGTCAACGAAGGCGCCCTCATCTGCAATTCCGGCAATCCCAGCGATGGCCGAATTCTGCTCACCTCCGACGGCGGTGTCACCTGGACATCAATTACTTGTACACGTCCCGGCTCCGTCTTCGGATGCGCAAGGAACTTCCAGGCTCTCCACTTCCCCCGTCGTACTTTCGGAGTCGCCGTTGGTGGATGGGTCAACCCGGAGATCTACATCACCAATGACGGCGGCGCAAACTGGGAGCAACAAGAAACGGACATCACATTCTCCCAGCCAGATTCTGTCTACTTTATTGACGAGAACAACGGATGGGCGGTGGGTGATTACTATGGTGGAGTTCTGCGTACGAGTGACGGCGGGCAAACCTGGGCTAAGTTCGAATCCCCCTGGGCTAGCGCTGTCCAGTTTGTCACTATCAACGAAGGTTTCGTCGCAGGTCTCAAGGGTGTCAGTCTGAGCACGGATAGTGGGTACACATGGTTCTGGCCCAGTTGCTTTGATGACACCAAGTTTTACGACGTTAGTTTCGTGAATAGCGACGAAGGCTGGGTAGCTGGCGGTAAGGGGCATCCTGATTACACAGGAAAGCTGTTGCACACAACCGATGGCGGTCAGACGTGGAAAGTACAACGAGTTGACAGCTCAGGTCTGAATGCTGTCCACTTTAACAATCCCCTGCGTGGATGGGCAGTCGGCGACAATGGTAGAATCCTTACCACCGCCAATGGAGGAGATACCTGGACTGCGCAAGCCGCTGGAACCGACTACATTCTCCATGATGTGGTCTTTGTGGACGACTCCTACGGCTGGATTGTAGGAGAGGAAGATATTAGCGGTTGGGGCGACGGTAGGGTCTGGCGGACGACCGATGGGGGCGCTCATTGGACACAGTCCGGCCACTTTGAGGGATGGGGTGACTATAGTAAGCACAGCGTTGACTTCATCAATCGCAACATCGGCTATGTTGCCGGCGCGGAGGAAGGAAAAGGCGGCGTTCGTAAGTCAACCGATGGTGGCCAAACGTGGATAGAGAAGCCTTTCTTGGGTGACTACCCAATCCTGCGCAATTTGAGTTTCATTAACGCCAATGAGGGCTGGGTTGTGGGAGATGATGGTTTTATCGCCCATACTAACAACGGAGGTGATAGTTGGGATCTCCAAGCCAGCGGCACTGGTGATAATCTCTACGCGGTTTCTTTCCTGGATAGCCAAAGAGGGTACGCCGTGGGAGGTTACTATCATCCCATCGTCCTGAAAACAACCGATAGTGGTCTGACGTGGGTCGAGGAAGTCACTAGTGCGTACTCCTGGAGCGGTATGCGAGGTATCGCCTCTCCCGATCCCTATCATGTTTGGGTCGCGGGGGATGGCAGCGCGATCAGATCATACACAGACCCAGACATACCGCCAACCCCCACACCTACCTCCACCCCACCCTGGAGACTGTACCTGCCGCTGATCCTGAAGGAAACACCGTAGCCGATTCGCCCATTCGCCGACATTAGCGATTGGCCGCTATTCTTACTCTCAGGAAGGAGAAACATGACTGATAATAACTACGACGTCAAAGACCTATCCCTGGCCACCAAAGGCCGATTCAAGATCGAGTGGGCGGAGCAGGAGATGCCAGTGCTACGGCTGATCCGCGAGCGCTTCGCCAGGGAGAAACCGCTCAAAGGCATCCGCATCGCCGCTTGCCTCCACGTGACCTCGGAGACGGCGAACCTGGTGCACACCCTCCAGGAGGGCGGAGCGGACGTGCGCCTCTGCGCCTCCAACCCCCTCTCCACCCAGGATGACGTGGCGGCCTCCATCGTGGCCCACTTCGAGATACCCGTGTTCGCCATTAAGCACGAGGACAACGAGACCTACTATCAACACATCAACGCCACCCTGGATCACGTGCCCCACATCACCATGGACGATGGGGCAGACCTGGTCTCCGTCCTGCACAAAGAGCGAGCCGATCTTATCGAGAAGGTCATCGGCGGCACCGAGGAGACCACCACCGGCGTTATCCGATTGCGGGCCATGGCCGCCGAGGGCGCGCTGCGCTACCCCATCATCGCCGTCAACGACGCGGACACCAAGCACTTCTTCGACAACCGCTACGGCACCGGCCAATCCACCATTGACGGCATCCTGCGGGCCACCAATTTCCTGCTGGCCGGCCGGACCTTCGTGGTGGGCGGCTACGGCTGGTGCTCGCGGGGCATCGCCATGCGGGCGCGAGGCATGGGGGCCAACGTCATCGTCACCGAGGTGAATCCCCTGCGGGCGCTGGAAGCGGTGATGGACGGTTTCCGGGTGATGCCCATGATCGAAGCCGCCAAAATCGGCGACGTGTTCGTGACATCCACCGGCGACATCAATGTCATTGACCGGCATCACATCGAGGTCATGAAGGACGGGGCCATCGTAGCCAACTCCGGCCACTTCAATGTGGAGATCAACATCCCGGCCCTGGAGGAGATGGCTGTCGAGGTGCGGCCCGTGCGCGAGTCCGTCAAGCAGTACATCCTGGCCGACGGACGGCGCATCAACCTGTTGGCCGAGGGGCGGCTGGTGAACCTGGCGGCGGCGGAGGGGCACCCGGCCAGCGTGATGGACATGAGCTTCGCCAACCAATCTCTGGCCGTGGAGTACATGGTCCAGCATGGGGCGGAGTTGGAGAAAAAAGTGTACCGCGTGCCCGAGGAGATAGACCGGAGAATCGCCCGCCTGAAACTGGCCAGCATGGGCATCGAGATTGACACCCTCACCGAGGAGCAGGAGAAGTACCTGCGGTCGTGGGAGGCGGGGACGTGAGGGGGTAGACTGGTAAATTCGTAGATTGGTAGATTGGGAAGAGGACAGGCCCCCATCTGCTCGACAAGGGATGGGGGCTTGCGTTTTTGGGCGAAATGGGGTATCATTGTGTCGCAGAGGAGGGAAAGGCCGCTTTGCTAACGAGGCCGCTTTGCTAACGAGGCCGCTTCGCTAACAAGGCCGCTTTGCTATAACGAGTAAGGGGGAACAGTGCGAGCACTGATCACGGGCATCTCCGGCTTCGTCGGCAGTCACCTGGCTGAATATCTGCTTGAGCACACCGACTGGCAGGTGGCGGGCACGGTCTACGGCCCTGAGGACAATATCGAGCATCTGCGAGACAGGCTGGAACTCTACCCGGCGGAGCTTTCAGAGCTGGAGACGGTGATCTCGATCCTGGAGCAAGCACAGCCGGATTACATCTTTCACCTGGCCGCTCAGCCCCTGGTCTCCCTCTCCCGGCGCGACCCCTGGGGAACCCTGGCCGTCAACATCCGCCTCCAGCTCAACATCCTGGAGGCTGTGGCCAGGCTGGGATCGGCGGCCAGGATCCTGGTGGTCGGCTCCAGCGAGGAGTACGGGCTGGTGCGACCGGGCGAATTGCCCATCAAGGAGACGAATCCCTTGCGCCCCACCAGCCCCTACGCAGTGAGCAAAGTGGCCCAGGACATGCTGGGGCTGCAATATCACCTGAGCCACAAGCTGTTCACCGTGCGGGTGCGGGCCTTCAACCACATCGGCCCCCGCCAGCGCTTGGGCTTCGTGGCCCCCGATTTCGCCAGCCAAATCGCCCAAGCGGAGGCCGGTTTGCGCCAGCCCGTCATCCAGGTCGGCAATCTCACGCCCCGGCGCGACTTCAGCGACGTGCGGGACGTGGTGCGGGGCTACCATCTGCTCCTCACCCAGGGCGAACCAGGCGCGGTCTATAATCTGGGCTCGGAGCAAGCTCACTCAGTGAGAGAAATGTTGGAGACGTTGTTAGCTATGAGCAACACCCCCATCACCATCGCCCAGGACCCAGAGCGCGTCCGGCCCACCGACGTCCCCGTGATCTTCGGCGACTGCACCAAGATTCGGCAGCAGACCGGCTGGCGGCCGAGGATTTCCTTCGAGCAGAGCCTGCGGGACGTGCTGGACTACTGGCGAGAGCAAGTGGGCAAGTGAGCAAGTCAGCAAGTAGGCAAGTTAGCAAGTTAGCAAGTGGCAAGTAAGGAAAATGCAATGGACTATGAGGAGTGGCTGGCGTCGGTGCCGGCGAGTCTGAAGCAAGACCCGTTATGGAACTTCGCGGTGTATCCCAAGTCCGTTTTGCTTTACGATCTGGCTTGGGAGGATTGTGAACGACTGAAGAGGGACTTCAGAGGTAAAGCACTCGCTCGGCAATTGATTCGCAGCGCTGGTTCCATTTGCGCCAACATTGAGGAGGGATTTGGACGCGGATACGGCAAAGAATATGCTTACTTCCTCCGGATATCCCTCGGATCAGCTCGCGAGACGCGGGGATGGTACTATCGGGCTAGAAAGCTGCTACCAAAAGATCTCCTACAACACCGGATTGGTCTTTTGGACGAGATTGTGGCCATGCTGATCCCCAACATTCAACGTCAAAAGAAGTGGGGCAAGTAGGCAAGTGACAAGTAGGCAAGTGTGCAAGTAGGCAAGTAAGCAAGTGGCAAGTGTGCAATTGAGCAAACGGAAAACTTGCAGACTTGCACACTTGCAAACTTGCCCGCTTGCGCACTTGCTCCCTTGCGCACTTGCACACTTGCACACTTGAAAGGAGAATTAAATGGCAAAGAAAGCACTGATCACTGGCGTCACCGGGCAGGACGGCTCCTATCTGGCCGAGTTTCTGTTGGAAAAGGGCTACGAGGTGATCGGCATGATACGCCGCACCAGCACCTTGAACTTCGAACGCATCAAGCACATCCAGGACCAGATCACGCTGGCTCCCGGCGACTTGGTGGATCAGGTTTCCATCATTGACATCCTGCGAGAGCACCAGCCCGATGAGGTCTACAATCTGGCAGCCCAATCCTTCGTCCCCACCTCTTGGAGCCAGCCGGTGTTAACCGGCGAAGTGACGGCCCTGGGGGTCACTCGCGTACTAGACGCCATTCGCATCGTGGATCCAACCATCAGGTTCTATCAGGCGTCCTCTAGTGAGATGTTCGGCAAAGTGCGGGAAACGCCCCAGAACGAGGACACCCCCTTCTATCCCCGCAGTCCCTACGGCGTGGCCAAGGTCTACGGCCACTGGATCACGGTCAACTACCGGGAGAGCTACGATCTGTTCGCCTGCTCAGGGATACTTTTCAACCACGAGTCTCCCCGGCGAGGCCTGGAGTTCTCAACCCATAAAGTGACCTACGGCGCAGCCCGCATCAAACTGGGCCTGGACAATGAACTGAGGATGGGCAACTTAGAGGCCCAACGAGATTGGGGCTACGCCGGAGACTATGTCAAAGCCATGTGGCTCATGCTCCAGCAGGACGAGCCGGACGACTACGTGGTGGGTACCGGGCAAACTCACTCAGTGCGATATCTCTGCGAGGTGGCCTTCAGCTACCTCGATCTGGGCTGGCAAGACCATGTGGTGGTCGATCCCAGATTCCTTCGCCCTGCCGACGTGGACTGTCTGGTGGCTGATGCCAACAAGGCCCACACCAAGCTGGGCTGGGAGCCTGCCGTCACTTTTGAGGAGCTGATCCAGATCATGGTGGATGCCGATCTGGAAGCGCTGAAGAAGGAAAACTATCTGAGATAGGAGAGGAGAACAAAACTATGCCTAATCAAAAGATGCTAGAGGTTCAACAGGGGATCTGGATTGACGAACACTGGATTCGCAATGCTGGATTGGGCACCCGTTTGCAGGTAGTAGTGCGGCCAGGGGAGATTCGCATTTTGCCCGTGCCGGATGAAGCTAAGCGAAAAGAATCACCAAGGGGTTGGGAGGTTTTTCGCTCCCTGGGACGTGATGCCCAACCTGGCCGACTGCCAAACGCTGCTGTAGAGCACGATCGCTACCTTTACGGGAAAGAGCAATGAGAAAGATCTTTGATAACATGGAAACCGTTTCAAGACGAGAGGGAATCTCTCACGTCATTGCCTCGCTAGAAGCATACGACCCCCAGCAGGTGATCCTTTTCGGCTCCTGGGCCCGCGGAGATGAGGATGAATACAGCGACCTCGACTTGGTGATCATCAAAGAGACCCAGGAGCGCTTTCTGGACAGACTGGGAAGGGTGTATGAACTCGTCAAACCCACTTTCGCTATGGACGTATTGGTCTACACCCCTCAAGAGTTCGCCGAGATGCAAGAGCGGAGAAATCCCTTTATCGAAATGGTACTGAAAGAAGGAGTCGTCATCTATGAAAGACCCTAAGGGTGAAGCAGAGCGCTGGCTGAAGCAAGCCGAATACGACCTCCGAGCTGCTGAACACAATGCGGACGGGGAATACTACTCGATAGCCTGCTTCAGCGCCCAGCAAGCAGCAGAGAAGGCCCTTAAAGCCTTCCTGTTCGCTCAAGGAGAGCGGGTGGTAGTGGGGCACTCGGTGGCTGAGCTCAGCCGTCGCTGCAGAGAGTACGAGAAGAGCTTCGCTGACCTCGCTGGATCGGCAGGCAAACTGGACCGTTTCTACATTCCCACTCGCTACCCCAATGCCTTGCCAGGCGGGGTGCCAGCTGAAGTCTACGACGAACAGGATGCCGCAGAAGCTATCAGCCTGGCCTCCGAGGTCCTGGCGATGGTGAGGAAAGGATTAGAAGACGAATGAAGATCAAATTTGGCACCGACGGATGGCGTGCTCAAATCGCCGAGGATTACACTTTCGACAATGTGCGGCGCTGCGCCCAAGGTTTCGCCCGCTATCTGCTCGACAATGGCGGCTCCGAAAAGGGCGTGGTAGTGGGCCACGACCGCCGCTTCGCCTCGGAGCACTTCGCCGCTGCCGTGGCCGAGGTGATGGCCGCCCACGACATCCGCGTCCACCTCACCGAGGGGGCCACCCCCACCCCGGTCATCGGCCACAGCGTGGTGGCGCTGGGGGCGGCGGGAGCGGTCAACATCACCGCCAGCCACAATCCGCCCACCGACAACGGCTTCAAGGTGCGGGACGAGCACGGGGGCGCCATCGCTCCCGATGGGCTAAAAGAGATCGAGGCTCACATCCCGCCCATTGAGGAGGTGAAACGCCTGGCGTTGGACGAGGCCGAGGATCAGGGCCTAGTGGAGCGCTTCGACCCGGCGCCGGCCTATCTGGCCCACCTGCGAGACCTGATTGACGTCGAGCCTATCAAAGCCGCTGGCCTGACCATCGTCGCGGATCCCATGTGGGGCAACGGCATCGGCTGGTTCCCGCGCATCCTGGGGGGCGGCAGCACAGAGATCATCGAGATCCACAACCTGCGCAATCCCCTCTTCCCCGACATGGTTCGACCCGAGCCCATCCCCCCCAACGTGGACCCGTGCCTGGCCACGGTAGTGGAGCTAGGAGCCGACGTGGCCATCATCAACGACGGCGACGCCGACCGCATCGGCATAGGCGACGAGCATGGCCGCTTCGTCAACCAGTTGCAGGTCTACGGCCTGTTGGCGCTGTACCTGCTGGAAGTGCGAGGCTGGCGGGGTCCGATTGTGAAAACCCTCTCCACCACCTCGGTTCTGGAGAAGCTGGGGCAGATCTACGACGTGCCGGTATACCAGACCGGGGTAGGCTTCAAGTACGTGGCCCCCAAGATGCTGGAGGTGGAGGCCATGATCGGCGGGGAGGAGAGTGGAGGCTACGCCTTTCGGGGCAACGTCCCCGACCGGGACGGCATCCTGGCCAATCTCTACTTCCTCGATTTCATGGTGCAAACGGGCAAGACCCCCTCCCAGCTCCTGGACCACCTGTACGAAGTCGTCGGCGCTCGCTACTACTACGACCGCATTGACCACTACTTCCCGCGTGAAGAGCGAGAAACTGTGCAGCGGCGCGTGGATGAGGCTAGGCCGGAGTCCGTGGCTGGCCTCGAGGTGACAGACCTTAACACCACCGATGGCTACAAGTTCAGCCTGGAGGACGGCGGTTGGCTTTTGATGCGCTTCTCCGGCACCGAGCCCGGCCTGCTCCGCATCTACTGCGAGACAACGCACCAGGACAAGGTGAGGCCCCTCCTGGAGGAGGGGATGAGGCTGGCGGGGCTGGAACCTTAATGAGGGAGGATTGATAATGGAAATGCAAACCGATTTCTCACTGGAACATCAAACCCTTCAGGCAAGAGAAGAAGAGTTCAGGGGAAAGCATGTCCTCGTGATCGGCGAGGAGATACACGAAATTGAGGACGAAGAACAGGGGGTACGACTGTTGGAAGAGGTCAGGAAGAAACATCCAGGTAGAATCCCTCTGCTAACCTATGTCACGAAAGAGGAGCTATACATCCTATGGCTCTAAAATTCCGTCACAAAGCCGTGCCCTCCGATCTCTTCGGCGTCGTGTATCGCCCTGTTGCTGACGTTCTGGTCCAGACGAAAGAGCAGGACAATTGGGTATCCGTCAGCATGATAGTTGATACCGGAGCCGATTACACCATTATGCCCAAACGGTATGCTCCTCTACTGGGGATAGATGTCAATGTGGATTGCATAGAACACGGTACCCACGGCATTGGCGGCAGCGAGACAATTTATCTATGCCGTGATGTGACGGTCAAGCTTGGTCGCTGGGAGAGGCATATCCCGCTTGGCTTCCTGGACAGGGATGACATCCCCCCTTTGCTGGGCAGGCAGGACTTCCTTGAGACCTTCCGGGTGATCTTCGAGGAGCACGAGACCACTTTCATTCAGCCCAGGAAACGACGAGATGCCAGACACGCTGCTGGTTGATACCCACACCCATCTCGACTTCCCCCAATTCGACGACGATCGGAAGCGAGTCATCGAGCGAGCCCAGGCCGCTGGGGTGAGGACTATCGTCAATGTCGGAGCCGACTTGGCTTCCAGCCAGGCGGCGGTGGCCCTGGCCGAGGCTTACCCCCAGGTCTACGCAGCGGTAGGTGTGCACCCTCACGACGCCAAGACCGTGACGAGGAGAATGCTGGAAGAGCTGGGGGCCTTGGCGCTCCATCCCAAAGTGGTCGCCATCGGCGAAATCGGGCTGGACTTCTATCGCGATCTCTCGCCCCGAGATCAGCAGCGCCGGGCATTCCAACAGCAGTTGGCCCTGGCGAGCGAAGTGGGGAAACCGGTTATCATCCACGATCGCGAAGCCCACGAAGAGATTATGGCCACTCTGCGCCGTTGGGCCAAGAGCAGCCATCAGCCAGCGGGGGTTCTGCACTGCTTCTCCGGCGATTTGGCTATGGCGCAAGAGGCCATCGAACTGGGTTTCTATATCTCCGTCGCCGGCCCCGTGACTTTTGACAATGCCCGACGCCTGCGGGACTTGGTCCGTCAACTGCCCCTGGAAAAGCTGCTGGTGGAGACCGATTGTCCCTACCTGACGCCCCATCCCCATCGAGGGAAACGCAACGAGCCTGCTTACGTAAAGCTGGTGGCTCAGGCCATCGCCCGCCTAAAGGAGATGTCGGTAGAAGAAGTGGCGCGAATTACCTCGGACAATGCGCGAGCACTATTTGCATTAGATCTCTGAACGAAAGGAAACAGCCTTGAAGGTCATCCCCATCTTCAAAATCATCCGCCAGGACCTGGAGCGTGTAGAGCGCAAGATGCGCGAAGTCTACCGCATCGAATACGAACAAATGAGGACCATACTGGACTATCTGCTGAGCGGCGGCGGCAAGCGGATGCGCCCTGCTCTGGTTCTCCTATCGAGCAAGTTCTATCCCGCCGACGCCGAAAAGGTCACTTCCCTGGCCGCAGCCGTGGAGACGCTGCACACAGCCACTCTCGTCCACGACGATTTGATAGACAACGCTTTTCTACGCCGCGGCAACCCCACCCTGAATACCATGTGGAACAGCGCAGCGACGGTGCTGACCGGTGATTACCTCTTCGCCAGATCAGCGGCGTTTGCCGCCGAGACCGAGAGCGTGCGCGTGGTCTCCATCTTCGCCCAAACCCTGATGACGATCTGCAGCGGCGAGTTGAATCAGATCTTTGACAGCAAAGAGGGGGAGCGAACAACGGCTACCGCTAGGGAATACTACTACCAACGCATTTACAGCAAGACCGCCTCTCTCTTCGCCGCCTCAACGGAGGCGGGGGGCGTCCTGAGCGGCGCACCGGAGCCAGAAATACAAGCCCTGCGCGATTATGGCTACAACTTGGGAATGGCCTTTCAAATCGTGGACGACATCCTCGACTTCGCAGGCAACGAGGATGTGCTGGGAAAGCCTGTCGGCAGCGACCTGCGCCAGGGCATCCTCACCCTGCCCACTCTCTATTTCCTGGAGGCCCATCCAGAGGACGAGACAGTGACCAGCGTGCTGAACGGGCGAGATCGGGGAGGCGATGAGGCGCAAGCGCTGAAAGCGATCAAGGAATCGGGAGCGATTGAGTCTTCCACGGCCGAAGCCAAGCGTTTCGCCGCCAAGAGCCGCGAGGCCCTCACGCTCCTGCCCCCCAACGAATACCGCCAGGCCATGCTCGACCTAGCCAATTTTGTGGTAGAGCGGCGAGAATGAGGCAACGAGGCAATGAGAGGTGGCGGCCATCTGTCTTGCGGTGAGGGGTGAGAGTCCTGAATTGGTAACTTGGGGATAGATGTTTGAGACGCGGCGGCCTAGAAGCCGCCGTCTTAGCAAATGGAGGTTGGAGGTTAGAGGTTGGAGATTGGAGGTCGAAGGTTAGAATGGATCTGTCCATTGTGATCGTGAACTGGAATGTACGAGACCTCCTGAAGCGTTGTCTCGATTCCATCTTCCACCTTCCACCTTCCAACTTCCGGCTCGAGGTCATCGTAGTAGACAACGCTTCCTCAGATGGCAGCGCAGCGATGGTTGAAAAGGAGTTCCCCCAGGTGCGGCTCATCGCCAACCGCGAGAACGTGGGCTTCACCGTGGGCAACAACCAGGGCATCGCCGTCAGCCGGGGGCGATACGTCCTGCTGCTGAACCCGGACACGGAAGTGGTCGGCGACGCGCTGGCGACGATGGTCGAGTACATGGACGAGCATCCTCAAGTGGGCGCGCTGGGGCCGCAGCTCCTGAACCCCGACGGCAGCATCCAGTCCTCGCGCCGCCGCTTCCCGACCCTGACCACCGCTTTCCTGGAAAGCACGATCATGCAGCAGTGGTTCCCCCACAACCGCGTCGCCGGACGCTACTACATCGCAGACCGCCCGGACGACGAGGTGCAAGAGGTGGACTGGGTCACTGGAGCCTGCTTGCTGGCCCGCCGCGAGGCCATCGAACAGGTGGGGCCACTAGACGAAGGCTTCTTCATGTACTCTGAGGAATTGGATTGGTGCCGTCGAGCCCAGGAGCGAGGCTGGAAGATAATCTACCTGTCCACGGCCAAAGTGGTCCACCACGGGGGGCAATCGAGCGAGCAGGTCAAATCCTTCCAGCACATCCAATTCCAGCGCAGCAAAATCCGCTATTTCCGCAAGCATCACGGCCCGTGGCAAGCAGAGGCGTTGCGGTTGTTTATCCTAGTCACCTATTTCTATCAACTGATCGTAGAAGCCCTCAAGTGGCTGGTGGGGCACAAGCGACCGCTGCGAGCAGCGCGGATTAAGTCGTATTGGCAAGTGTTAGGGAGGATAACGGCGGATTCGCAGGATTAACGGATCAAGCTCAGTCGGTTTGGCAATTCAACGGGAGCGACCGCGATCTACTGAAGCTACCCAGCTTGAGGCAAAATCCGTAAATCCTGTACTCGGTAGTCCCCCCGTAGAGTGTTGCTGGCCTTGCCGAGCAATGAATTGCCCGGCTGAGACATAAAATGCGATAAATCGCATTTGTTCTGAATCCGTTTCAACGGATTTCCTGTATCAGCCGAGGTCTTCAGACCGAGGGCCAATCAACAACACCCAAGAGGGGGACTACCCTGTACATCCGTGTTCTCGAAAGCAGGACCGAAGCATGAAAGTGTGTCTAATCAGCGGCGAGTTCCCACCCATGCAAGGCGGTGTGGGAGATTTCACCAACGAGCTGGGTAAGGCGCTGGCCGAGCTGGGAGTTGAGGTCAGCGTTATCACCTCGGTCAAGGGACTAGGGACTAGGGACAAGGGATCAGGGCTGCCCCTTGTCACTGGTCACTTGTCCCTTTTCCCTATCATCGAGAAATGGGATTGGGGCTCCTGGCGACGCATCATCGAGCTACTGAACGAGACCCGCTCCGACATCGTCAACATCCAATACCAGACAGCCGCCTACGACATGCACCCGGCCATCAATCTCCTGCCGCTGCGCCTCGCGTCCCGTTCTTCCAAAGACCATCCGTTGACCGTAGTCACCTTCCACGATCTAAAGGTGCCCTACCTCTTCCCCAAAGCCGGCCCCCTGCGCTGGTGGGTGAACCTGGCCCTGGCCCGCTGGAGCGACGCCGTCATCGCCACCAACGCCGAGGATTTCGCCAGGCTGTCCGATTATTCGTCCATCCGCTCCCTATCGCTGATCCCCATCGGCTCCAACATCAGCCCCGCACCGCCGGCGGACTACGACCGCGAGGCCTGGCGAGCCCGTTGGGGCGTGGGACCGGATGACATCCTGCTCTCCTACTTCGGCTTCCTCAACAAGAGCAAAGGAGCCGAAACCCTGATACGTGCCCTGGCTAGGCTGATGCAATCAACCTCCAACCTCCAACTGATGATGGTAGGGGGCAAAGTAGGCTCCAGCGATCCCACCAACCTGGCCTATCTGAAGAGGGTCGAAGGTTTGATCGCGGAGCTGGGCCTGACGGATAGCGTGTTTTGGACGGGCTACACTCCCCAGGCCGAGGTCTCAGCCAACTTGCTGGCCTCCGACATCTGCGTGCTGCCCTACCGGGACGGGGCCTCGTTCCGGCGGGGGAGCTTCATGGCCGCCCTGGCCCATGGCCTGCCCACCGTCAGCACCCGCCCACGAGCGGACGTGCCTGAGCTTGTGCATGGAGAGAACATCCTCCTCGTCCCCCCCGACGCCCCGGTCGCGCTGGCCGAGGCCATTGCCAGACTGGCGTCGAACGCCGAGCTGCGGCGGCGCCTGGGCGAGGGGGCGGCCAGACTAGCCCAGAGCTTCACCTGGGAGAAGATCGCTGAGAAAACAGGTGCGCTTTACGAGAGAGTTCTGCAAGATCAGATCACCTGAGCAAGAGAAGCGAATGGAAGGAAAGATGAACAAAGAACATCTCTGGAAGATTGCCCCGGTCGTCATCAGCCTCGCACTTATCCTGGCGGGCACTTCCCTTTCGGGGCTGGCCCTTCCGCCCCAGGGCGCCCAGAACGGTTTGGCGCTGGAGTTAGTGGGCCAGATTAGGGGAGCGACTCACGCCGTTCACGTCGCCGGACAGTACGCTTATGTCGGCAACGGGCTGAAGCTGGTCATCGTGGATGTCTCCGATCCGGCCAACCCCACCGAGATGGGACGCACTGAAGCGCTCCCCGGCATCGTGAGGGACATCCACGTGGAAGGGGACTCGGAAGTGGAAACGGCCTACGCTTATATCGCCGCTGGGGACGGGGGCCTAAGGATCATCTCGCTTGCCGACAAAGGCAACCCCACTGAGGTAGGTCACCTAGATTTGGACCGTGCCCACAGCGTTCATGTCGTTGGCGAGTACGCCTACCTGGCCGACGAGTGGAGCGGGCTGCGGATCATTTCCGTTGCTGACAAGGCGAATCCAACCGAGGTAGGCTCCCTCTACACGCCCGACTCGGCAGAAGACGTCCACGTTTTGGGAGCCTACGCCTACGTCGCTGCTGGAACCGGAGGGCTTCGGATCATCTCCGTCGCCGACAAGGCCAACCCCACCGAGGTCGGCTTCTTCGATATGCCAGGCTCGGCCAATGGCGTTCACGTCATGGACGACTCGGAAGCGGGAGCGGCCCACGCCTACGTCACCAATTGGGATAGAGGTCTGCGGGTGATCTCAGTCGCCCACAAGCAGAATCCTTCTGAGACTGGCCATCTGGACCTATCTGGCTATGCCAGGAAGGTCCACGTTGTGGGCGACCATGCCTACATCGCCCACAACTACGGCGGGCTGCGGGTCATCTCGGTGGCCGACAAGGAGAATCCCACTGAAGTCGGTTCCTGTGACACACCCGACCGAGCGTTCGACGTTCACGTAGCTGACAACCGCGCTTACGTCGCCGATGAGACAGGCGGCCTCCGAGTCATCTCCGTGGCCGACAAGGCCAGTCCGACAGAGGAAGGCTTCTTCGACACCGCTGGCGAGGCAAGGGATGTTTATGTGGAAGCGGCCTCGGAAGTGAACTATGCCTACGTCGCTGAGTGGGACGAGGGACTTAGAGTCATCTCGGTGGCCGACAAGGCCAATCCTACAGAAGAAGGCTTCTGGAATACCACTGGTTCGGCTAAGGGCGTTTACGTGGTGGGTGACTCGGAAGCAGAAGCGGCCTCGGAAGCGACAGCGGCCTCGGAAGCGGCAGCGGCTTACGCCTACGTCGCCGATGGCGTGGCTGGGCTGCGCGTCATCTCCGTTTCGGACAAAGCAAACCCCACCGAAGTCAGCTTCGCCGAGACGCCCGATGACGCCAAAGGCGTTCATGTAGTGGGCGAAGCGGCAGCGGCCTCGGAAGCGACAGCGGCTTATGCCTACGTCGCCGATGGAGAAAGCGGGCTGCGCATCATCTCCGTTGCCGATGAGGCCAATCCCACAGAGGAAGGCTTCTGCGATACACCCGACCAGGCAAGCGGCGTGCACGTGGTCGGCAACCACGCTTACGTCGCCGACGGAGAAAGCGGGCTGCGCGTCATCTCCATTGCCGACAAGGCCAATCCTACAGAGGAAGGCTTCTGCGATACACCCGACCGGGCAAGCGGTGTGCACGTGGCTGGCAGTTATGCCTACGTCGCCGATCGGGGGGGCGGTCTGCGGATCATCTCGGTGGCCGACAAGGCCCATCCCACCGAGGTCGGCTCATTTGACATCCGTGGCTGGGCCTTCGACGTTCAGGTCGTAGGAAACCTCGCCTACGTGGCCTATGGAAGCGCTGGCCTGCGGATCGTCTCCGTGGCTGACAAGGAAAATCCCATCGAAGTTGGGGCCTTTGACACGCCCGGCGATGCCAGAGGCGTTCAGGTGGCCGGGGACTACGTCTACGTGGCCGATAACGCAGGTGGCCTCCTCATCTTGCGCATCACAGACGAGCCTACGCCGACGCCCACCTCTACATCAACCTCTACCGCCACGCCAAGCTCAACACCGACTAACACACCAACGCCTACAAACACGCTGACTCCAACGCTGACCAACACACCAACGGCCACCCGCACACCTACGCCTACCGCAACCAGCACTGCCACATCCACGACAACGCCGACATCCGCCTACCACGTCTATTTGCCGCTGGTGCTCAAGAACTTCGGGCCATAGACCGACAGCCAATAACACCCTCCCGCAGGCTCAGAGTCTGCGGGAGGGTCGCAGAGGTGAAAGCAGACGGATCTATCGTCATCCCCCTCTACAACGAGGGGGAAAATGCTGTTTGGCCTGCATTGACTTTACCCACGCTTTCGTCTATAATCCGTCCACTGAGGTAAGATATGTTTGCTGAGAACGCCGCGGAGAACAGAAGAGTGTTGGTAATAGGACTGGACGGCGCCACTTTCGACCTGCTCCGGCCTTGGGCCAGGGACGGCAAATTGCCTACCCTGCAAAGGTTGATGAGCGAAGGGACGGTCGGAGCCCTGACCACCACCATCCCTCCCGTCTCGGCCTCGGCCTGGACATCCTTCGCCACGGGCAAGAACCCTGGACAACACGGGTTGGTGGATTTCGTCTTTCCCCGCCCTGGCAGCTATCAGGTATCTGTCGCCAACGCCACCTTCAGAACCTCAAGGACGCTGTGGAATCTCATCAGCGATGCTGGCTGCAAGGTGGGGCTAGTGAGCTTTCCCGTCACCTATCCCCCCGAGGCGGTGAACGGCTTCATCGTCAGCTCTTTTATGGCCCCTGGTCCCGATAGCGATTACACCTATCCCCCTTCGCTCAGGGAAGAGCTGCGGCGAAAGGTGGGGGATTTCCCGCTCTCCCCGCCTGAGGGCAACCGATCTGGTAACATTGAACGTTTCGTTGAGGATGTGAAAGCGTTCGAGGCCCAAAGAGTCGAGGCTGTGCTTTACCTGCTGGAGAACAGGGAGTGGGATTTCTTCGTCTCTGTCTTCGAATCGGTGGATTTGCTGCAACATGAGCTCTGGCATCTCCTCGACGAAAAGCACCCTCTATACGATCCCATCCAGGCAGATCTGCACAGGGAGTCCATCCTGAGCTTCTATCGGGAGATTGACCGCCACCTGGGTCGGATTCTGGCTCAAGCGGACGAGGATACCATCGTTGTGGTGATGTCGGATCACGGATTCGGTCCCTTCCATCGTTTCTTCCACGTCAACAACTGGCTGCGCCAATTGGGCTTGCTGAGCCTGAAGAAAGATCCGCTCAGCCTGGCCAAGTATGCTATGTTCCAGGCGGGATTCACCCCCATGAATATCCTGAAGCTAGCGACGTATTTGGGCCTAAGCGGCCTGCGGGCAAACGTGAAACGGGGGAAATCCCTCGGCCTCCTGAAAAAGCTCTTCCTCTCCTTCTCCGATGTCAACTGGTCGAAGACCAGGGCCTTCGCCGTGGGCAACTTCGGGCAGGTCTACATCAATCTCAAGGAAAAGTACCCGCAGGGAATTGTCGAGCCGGGGCGGGAGTACGAGAGGCTGCGAGACAGGTTAATCGGCGAAGCGCAGAGCTTGCGCGATCCTCAAAGCGGCGAGAAGGTGATCAAAAGGGCTTATAGAAAAGAGGAGATATTCCAGGGGAAAAGCCTGGACAGGATGCCCGATCTGGTTCTGCATACTGAGCGCTCCAAGTACGTTTCCTTCGGCCATGCGGATTTCGGTTCAAATCGCGTCATCGAGCCCAGCTATGGACAGACGGGCCATCACAGTATGGATGGTATATTGATCCTACACGGCGGAGGTGTCAAAGCCGGCGAGAGCTTAGACGAGGCTCAGATCATTGACCTCGCTCCCACCATCCTTTACGCTATGGGGCTACCTCTACCCTCCGACCTGGAAGGCAAGGTTTTGCAGAAGGCTTTTACTCCCGGATTCCTGAAATCCCATCGGGTAACTTATGGCGAGCCCTCTTTGGAAAAAGCGGAGAGCAGCCAGGACTACGTCGGAGAGGACAGGGAGCTGATCCTGGAGCGGCTGAAGGGACTGGGCTACATAGCTTAGGAGATTGATCTGATTTGAAAGAGGAGAACGTGAATCATCGCAGGGTCTTGGTCATCGGCCTCGATGGGGCGACTTTGGATTTGCTCAACCCCTTGATTAAGGAGGGCCACCTCCCTGTTCTGAGAAAGATGCTTGAGAATGGGGCAGCAGGTGAATTGCACACCGTCTTTCCCCCCGTGACGGCAGCCGCCTGGGCGTCCTTCATGACGGGCAAAAACCCCGGCAAACATGGGGTTTTCGAATTCCTCCTTCGCCACGGAGAGAGCTTCGATCGAGAGCCCGTCAGCGCCGACATGTGCAGCGGTCAGGCGATCTGGGACCTGGTGAGCGAGGCGGGTAAGAAGGTAGGAACGGTCAATGTGCCGGTCACCTATCCACCGCGCCAGGTCAATGGTTTCCTCATAAGCGGCATGCTGACGCCGCCCGGAGATAGGCGCTTTTCCTACCCCAAGACTTTGATACCCGAGCTGGAGAGGAAGTTTGGAAAGTACCGCCTGCTGCACACCGAGGTCTACAGCCCAGGGCGAGTCGGCCATGTCATCGAGGAACTCTTTCAGGTTTTCGAGTACAGGCTTAACACGAGCCGCTACCTTCTCGAGCACTACGATTGGGATTTCTTCATGGTGCATTTCTCGGGCATGGATCGGCTCCAACACGAACTGTGGCACATCTTCGATCCCACCCATCCCAAGCACAACCACAGTGAGGCGGCGAAATTCGAGGGTCGGATCATGTCCTTTCTCAAGGAGGTGGATGCCGGCCTGCAACAGTTGATTCAGAGCGCGGGCGACGAGACCGTGGTGATCTTAATGTCTGATCATGGCTTTGGGCCTATTCACAAATTCGTCAACTTCAACATCTGGCTGATGGAGTCAGGCTATTTAAGGTTGAAACAGGATTTCATCACCAAGGCCAAGTACGCCCTTTTCAGCAGAGGGTTCACCCCCGGTCTCCTATACAGGCTGGCTATGGAGCTCGGTCTGGCCAAATTGAGGCTTTCCGGCGGGTTGGTTCAACGCCACAAACTGATTCGTCTGCTGAAAGCCATGTTCCTCTCCATGTCGTCGGTGGACTGGTCCACAACAAGGGCCTATTCCAGAGGCAACTACGGTCAGATCTTCATCAATCTCAAAGGTAGGGAGCCCCAGGGCATTGTCGAGCCTGGCCGCGAATACGAGGAGCTTCGGGATAAAATCGTACATGATTTGCGCCAGTTTAGAGATCCTCAGACTGGTGAGAAGATTATCGGCGAGATCTTGACCAAAGAAGAGTTCTACAATGGCCCATACGTTGACAAAGCCCCCGATATCTCCTTTATAGCTAGGGACATGAGATATAAGCCACTGGGCATATTGGAGTTTGCGTCCCGTCATATCATCGAGGATGTCTTCGGCAATTCCGGCGACCATAGGATGAACGGCTTGATTGCCCTGATGGGTGACGGCATCAGAGAGAACGAGACCATCACGGGAGCGCAGATCATAGACGTCGCTCCCACCATCCTACATCTGCTGGGTCTGCCCGTGCCTGTGGACATGGATGGGAAAGTGCTAAAAGAAGCCCTCCAGGAAGATTTTCTTGTCTCCAATCCTGTGCTCTACACCGAGGCCCCTGAGGAACGGGGAGGCCAGGCTGGCGCCTATTCCCAGGAAGATAGCGCGTTGATCGAGGAGAGGCTCAAAGGGCTGGGGTATTGGGGTTGACGGTGAAAAGATATCGGCTGCTGATCGGAACTGGAATCAGCCTTCTCCTATTGTTCCTGGTCGTGAGAAATATCGAGGCGGGAAAGCTCGCGTTGGCCCTGCGAGGAGCTGACTACTCCTATCTGGTTCTGGCCAATTTGCTTCGCCTGGGGGCTTTCGGCTTGCGAGCCGCCCGTTGGAAGTATCTTCTCAGGCCGGTTAAGGATTTGAGGGTCCGCATTCTGCTGCCCAGGATTTTGATTGGTTATTTCGGCAACTACTTTCTACCCGTCCAATCGGGCGAGTTGTTGCGCGCTTTCGCGCTGGCAAGAGGGGAAAGCCTGCGGACCAGCACGGTTCTGGCGACCATCGTCGTGGAGAGGATGCTCGATGTGCTGATTCTACTCTTTGGCCTGCTGGTGCTCCTCCGTCTTTTCCCGCTGCCCGACTGGATCATGTACGTGGGTGGTCTGGCCGGCCTTCTATTTGCCGTCGGCCTCCTTCTCCTGGCGAGCTGGTATCACCGAGGGGAAGACATCACCCATCTGCTGACCACGGGGTTGGCCAAAATCTCTCCCTCTCTGGCCTCCAAAGCCAAGAACCTGTTGGCCTCCTTCAGCAAAGGGATGTTGATTTTGAAAGAGGGAAGAGGGATGGCGCTCTCAGTCCTTCTATCGTTTTCGGCTTGGTCTCTTATGCTGATCACCTTTCTTCTGACCGGCGCCTCGTTAGGCATATCCCTGTCCGGATACATCTATGTCCTTCTGCTGGTCATCTTCAACTTGGCAAGCCTCGTCCCGGCTCTGCCTGGCAAAGTGGGTACTCTGGAATTCGTTTTCGCCGGCATACTCGCGGTCTTCTCCGCCGACAGGAGCGATGCACTAGCCTTCGCCCTCCTTTTTCGGGCCACTCACATACTCCCCCTGGCCTTGGGCTACTTCTATCTCTCGCGGGAAGGATTTGAGTTGATTGAGCGGGCAGGCGCTTCGCACGAGGCTGCCGTTGAGAGCTCAGCCCTCACCGCAGAGCCAGATTGAGAGCAGGCACAAGAATAGCGGGAGAAACGCATTACCTCGGAGTTGAAAATGAGCCAGCGGCGAATGCGATTTCGTAACAAGAAGCGACAAACGCTCATCTGCCTGGGCCTTTTCGTTTTGGCCTTGCTGCCCCGCATCCTGGCCCTCAACACCTTCATCACCTGGGACGAGCCAATGTGGGTCTACCGCTCGCTCCGCTTCCTCTCTGCCATAGAGAGCGGGCGCTTCGCCGATACCTTCCAGGTGGGGGCGCCTGGGGTGACCATCATGTGGGCCGGGGCTTTGGGGGCAGCCGGCCAGCTCCTGCTGGGGCAAGGGGCGGCCGAGTGGAACTGGCTGCAACAGCTAGCCACGCTTGATTTGTACAACGTAGCTGCCCTGCGCCGCCTGGCCCTCTTCCTGGTGGCAGCCAAGCTCCCACTCGTTCTCCTCGGCGCAGCGAGCGCGGTGGGGGTATACCTCCTGACCAGGAAACTCTTCGGGGGGAGGGTGGCCCTCCTGGCCGCGCTCTTGATTTGCTTCGACCCCTTCCACCTGGCCCATTCGCGAGTCTTCCACACCGACGGGGCGGCGGCCAACCTGATGATCCTGTCCGTCCTGAGCCTTCTCGTCTACCTGAGGCATAATCGCTCCCTTGTTTACCTCGGCCTCTCAGGGTGCCTAGCCGGCCTGGCCTTTCTGACCAAGGCCACCGCCTTCGCTCTGCTACCCTTCGCCGCCCTTTTGCTCAGCTTCGAGGGTCTCACGAAGTCGGCAATCCTCCGGCGACACGCTTCGACTGTAGGCGAAGCGGCCTCAGGACAAGGCTCAGGGCAGGCGTGGGCCAAGCCGATTTTCAGTTCGCTACGGTCCCTCTCGGTGTGGTGCATGGTAGCGGTTATCGCTTTTGTGGCCCTTTGGCCAGCTATGTGGGTCTCTCCCGTCGAGACCCTGCGCGGCACCTTCGGACTCGCCCACCGCTTCGCCGCCACCCCTCACCCCGTCAACTTCTTCCTCGGTCAGTCCGTCTCCGACCCAGGCCCCTGGTTCTATCCCTTCAGCCTGCTCTTCAGGACGACGCCCCTCGTCTGGCTGGGCCTACTGGCAGCAGCATTTTGGGCCATCGTAAAGAAAAGAGGTTCGAAGTGGTTCGAGGTACTCGCCCTGCTCGTCTACGTTTCCCTGGTCACGATCACTCTGGCCGTGGGGGCCAAGAAGTTCGAGCGGTATCTATTGCCCGCCTTTCTGGCCCTTGACATCCTGGCCGCTGTTGGGTGGGTCTATTTCATCGAAGCCTTCCTATCCAGGCATTGGAGATGGGGGATCGAGCTGGCTCTGAGCTTAGTGGTGCTCCTCCAGGCTGCTCTCGCCTTGCCCTACCATCCCTACTATCTGGCCTACGCCAACCCCCTGCTGGGCGGCACATCCAGAGCCATCCAAATCCTGCCCGCGGGCTGGGGCGAGGGCATGGATCTGGCGGCCAGATATTTGAATCAAAAGGAGAATGCAACAGACCTTCGCGTTGCCACCTGGGACATCCCAGGGTTCGCCCCCCTGTTCAAGGGCCAGACGGAAGCACTGACGGAGCACAACACAGCTACCGCCGATTACGCCGTGCTCTACGTCAGCGATGTGCAGCAAGACTCGCCCGTCACAGCGGCTCTCCACGGTCAACAGCAGCCAGAGCACGTGGTCAAGATTCGCGGCGTGGACTACGCCTGGATCTATCCCAACACTTACTACCAAGAGCTGATCGCCTATTTGGAGAGCCAGGCTCAGCCGGACGACGTCGTGCTGCTCGACGCCGACTCGCCCTTCGTCAAGCATTATCAAGGGCCGCTGACCTACTACGTCGTCTCCGATAGCCAGGGCTGGACCGACATGACCGACAAGCTAACAGAGTCCGCCGCGCCCCGACAGCTATGGTACGTGGCCTACCCAGAAAGCGATATGGGCAATTGGATCAGTTACCAACTGAATACCCATGCCCTGCTCATCGGCCGAGAGGCCCTTCCCCATACCACCGTCTCTCGCTATCTCCTCACCTCTCCTCTGGACCTGGATTTGAGCCCCATCCAGGTCCAGGCTAACGTCAATTTCGGCAACCGCTTGCGGCTGACGGGCCACGGCTTCACCGGGGACATCATCGAGTACAGAAAGCAGTTGGGGGTCGCCCTTCGGTGGGAGACCCAGGCGCAGATGCAGGAGGGCTACGCCCTCTCCCTCCGCCTGGTGGACGAACAGGGGCGCCTTTGGAGCCAAACAGACGAATGGCTGGAGAACGAAGACGGCCTGGCGACCTATGCCTGGGAGGTGGGCGGGATCGTGGAGAGGCATCATACCCTCTCCCTGCTGCCTGGCATCCCGCCGGGCCGCTATCAAGTGGAGCTGGTCGTTTATGATGTGGACACGCTGCAAAGCCTGCGCATCTTGGACGAAAGGAACGCGCCAGCGGGTACGGAGTACGCCTTGGGGACAGTCGCCGTAGCCAGCCCCAGCGTGCCGCCGACCATCGAGGAGCTGGCCATCCCCCACCCCCTGCGTCACGACTTCGACGGCCAGGTGGAACTCCTGGGCTACGACCTGTCGTCCACCGAAGCGCGGGCGGGGGAGACAATGCGAGCCGCGCTCTTCTGGCGGGCGCTGCGCTCGATGGAAAGCGACTACCGCCTTCATCTACAGATGCAAGACAGCACGGGAAACGTTTGGGCCAGGGGAGAGTTCCCATTGGCCAACGAAGAATACCCCACCAGCCGCTGGAAGGAAGGCGAGGTCATTCGCGGCCAATACGACCTGGCGGTTGATGCCGCTGCTCCAACGGGCGAGCAAAGCTTAAACTTCAAAATTCAACCTTCCAACCTCCAATCTCCAACTTCCGACTTCCAACCTCTGGCGACATTGTCGGTAATCGCCCCTGAGCGGCTTTTCACCGCGCCCACCGACATCCAACATCCCTTGCGAGCGAACCTGGCTGACAAGGTGGCCTTCCTCGGCTACGATCTCGACAAGACCACCGTGAAGCCAGGCGGCACGCTGCACCTCACCCTCTACTGGCAAGCGCCGCTTCGCTTACAGCAAGAAATGGAGACCAGCTACACCGTCTTCACCCACCTCGTAGACGCCCAGAATCGCACCTGGGGGCAAAAAGATAACCTTCCCATGAGGGGCGCGCATCCGACGACGAGCTGGCTTCCCGGCGAGGTCGTGGTAGACGAATACGAGATCATCGTGGACGCGGCCGCACCGGCCGGCGAGTACCAGATCGAAGTGGGGATGTACGATTTGGAGACCATGCAGCGACTTCCCGCTTTCGATGAACAGGGCGAACCTTTGCCCGGCGACCGCATTCTGTTGAGCAAGGTGCAAGTGCAATGAACGCAACCCTAAAATCTAGAACCTACAACCTACAACCTTTAGCCATCGCCCTCATCCTGGCCACGTTTATCGCCCTGGGCGTTGCCTACAGCGTAGTCACACCCATCTTCGAGGCCTCCGACGAGTTGTGGCACTACCCCTTCGTCAAGCACCTGGCGGACGGCCACGGTCTACCCGTGCAGGATCCCGGCATTGATCAGCCCTGGCGGCAGGAGGGGAGCCAGCCGCCCCTGTACTACGCCCTGGGCGCCCTGGCCACTTTCTGGATTGACACCGACGACGCCTACCACGGCCAGCCGCCCCTGTTATGGCCCAACCCCCACGTGGATAACGGCGTGCTGACCGCCGACGGCAACACCAATTTGGTCATACACTCCGAACAAGAGGCCTTCCCCTGGCATGGGACGGCCCTGGCCGTGCACCTCATACGCTTCCTCTCGGTGTTGATGGGAGCGGCCACGGTGCTGCTGACTTACCTGCTCGCTCTGGAGATCTTCCCCGGCCGCGAGGACTTGGCCCTGGGCGCAGCCGCCGTCAACGCCTTCACTCCCATGTTCCTGTTCGTCAGCGGCGCGATCAACAACGACAACTTGGTGGTGCCCTTGTGCAGCCTGGCCCTGCTGATGATGGTCAAAATCACAAATCGCAAACCACAAATCGCAAATCGCAAACCGCAAACCGCAAACCGCGATTGGGCATGGCTGGGGCTGGTCATAGGATTGGCCATCCTGACCAAAGAGAGCGCCATCGGTCTCCTGGCGCTGGCGGGCCTGACCGTCGCCTACGCTGCTTACCGTCAACGCTCCTGGCGAACTCTCCTGCAAGGCGGCCTCATCGTGGTGGGTCTGGCTGCACTCCTGTCAGGCTGGTGGTTTGTCAGGAATTGGAAGCTCTACGGCGACCCCCTGGGGCTAAACGTGTTCCTGGACATTCTGGGCCGGCGCCACCCGCCCGCCACCCTCCGTCAATTGTGGGGGGAGCGTGAGGGCTTCGCCATGTCGTACTGGGGCCTGTTCGGCGGGGTGAACGTGCCCATGGATGCCTGGGTCTACGACCTGCTGAATCTCATGGCCATAGCAGCCGCCCTGGGGGTGATCGCCTTCCTGATTCGCAAATTGATTGGAGACAAACCACGGCCAGAGGCCTGGATCAAAGTAGCGCTGCTGCTGGCCTGGCCGGCCATCGTGTTCATATCCCTGATCCGCTGGGCGCTGCTGACCTGGTCCTCTCAAGGGCGACTGGTCTTTTCAGCTATCTCGGCCCTCTCCATCCTGCTCTTCTTGGGCCTGAGCCAGTTCGTGCCCCGACGCCGTCGCTTCGCTTACAAAAACCGCCGCTTCGCTTACACCAAAACGCTGGCCTGCCTGCTGGGCAGCCTGATGTTCATCATCGCCGCCGCCACCCCCTTCCGCTACATCGCCCCCGCCTACGCCAAACCCCAACCCCTCTCACCAGCAGAGATCGCGGCCATCCCCAACCGCCTCGACGTCTCCTTCGGCGAAGTGATCAAGCTGCTAGGCTACGCAATACCCAATACCCAATACCCAATACCCAGTCACCTGAAACCTGGCGATTCACTGGAGGTCACCCTCTACTGGCAAGCCCTGGCCGAAATGAACGAGAACTACAGCACCTTCGTCCACCTGCTCGACCAAACCGAGCTCATCGTCGCCCAACGAGACATGTACCCCGGACAGGGCCTCTATCCCACCAGCCTCTGGTCGCCAGGAGAGGCCATCGCCAACCGCTACGTCCTCATCCTGCCAGAGACGGCCTTCGCCCCCAACCAAGCCCAACTGGCCGTGGGACTCTACAACTTCGACACCGGGGAGCGGCTGTCGGCCTACGCTCCCAATGGAGAGGCCCTGGGCGACAACGTCCGCTTCCACCAATTCGAGATCCTGCCCCGAGCTGAAGCAGAGGCGCCCAACCCCGTCCACTTCAACTTCGCAAACAAGATCGCCCTCGTCGGATACGATATGGACCGACGGACGGCCGCGCCCGGCGAGACCATCCACCTGACCCTCTACTGGCAGGGGCTGGCTGACATGAAAGAAGACTACTCCGTGTTCACCCACGTTTTGGGAGAAGAGAACCGCATCTGGGCCCAAGAGGATAGCTGGCCCCTGGACGGCAAGTCCCCCACTTCGACTTGGCAGCCCGGCCAGACGATAGTGGACGAATACGAACTTACCATCTATGCCGACACTCCCGCCGACGTGTACGACGTCGAGATAGGCTTCTACCTGGCGGAGACAGGCGACCGCCTGAGAATCGTGGGGGAGGGCGGGCGGCTGCTGGACGACCGCGTGCTGTTGAGCAAAGTACGAGTCAAATAAATCCAAGCCTAGCACTGCATCACACAACAAAGGTTGACTCCGCCGCCACTCCGCCCGGGGCTGAAGCCGCCGGGCTCAGGTACAAAGGCCTGCGGCCTGACGACCCCAGCCCCAGCGGGGGCTTTGTAGACTGAGCCAGGGGCTTGAGCGCAGCGGAGCCCCTGGCGGACGCTGTCTCAAGAATCAATGCCTGTTTTGTGAAATCGCGCTAGGTCCGAGGCCGCCTTCCATCGGACCTAGGACTATGGACTATGGATAGGGGACCTCGGACCATCAAACAACATTGGGCCATCATCCTAATCCTAACCGCGTTTTTCGCCCTGGGCATCGCCTACAACGCAGCCACGCCCCTCTTCGAGAAGCCCGACGAGTTGTGGCATTACCCTTACGTCAAATGGCTGGGCGACGGGAAAGGTCTGCCGGTGCAGAGCCTGGCGCAAACGCAGCCTCTGATGAGACAGGAGGCCACCCAGCCCCCACTGTATTATGTCACGGCGGCTTTGGCTACGTTCTGGATCGAAGACGACGATTGGCAGAACCTGGCGTGGCTCAATCCTTTCTGGGGCTACAGCGCGCCTGGCACGGTCAACGACAACAAAAACCGAGTGCTTCACACCAACGAGGAACGCTTCCCCTATCGCGGCGCGGTGTTGGCCGTTCGTATGGCCCGCCTGGTGTCGGTGCTCTGGGGAGCAACCACCGTCTTGGCCACCTATCTGATTGCGCTGGAGTTGTTCCCCCGGCAACGTTCTTTCGCCGCTGGTGCAGCGGGCCTGGTGGCCTTCAATCCGCAGTTCATCTTTATATCAAGTGCAGTGAGCAACGACAGCGCAGTGTCGGCCCTGTGCACCCTGGCCCTGTGGCTCATGGTCCGCCTGAGGAGAAGGGGCCTCTCCACCCGCCGTCTGGTCTGGCTGGGGCTGACCGTGGGATTGGCCCTCATCACCAAAGCGAGCGCGCTGGCCCTGCTGCCTGCTGCGGTCGTGGCCATCGCCATGGCCGCCTGGCGCAGAGGCTCTGGGTGGGCCTTTCTCAAGGCATGCCTGATCGTCTTTGCTGTTGTTGCCATCGTAGCCGGATGGTGGTATACTTTGAATTGGCGATTGCACGGCGACCCGCTGGGGGTGCAGATCCACCAAGCCATCGTGGGCCCCGGCCGGCCGCAGCTCACCCTCGGCGAGTTGATCCACGAGTTCTCTCAGATGGAGCTGTCCTTTTGGGCCGCCTTCGGCTGGGGCAATGTCCACGTCCACCCTTGGATCTACACCGTCCTGCGAATTGTGGTGCGCCTGGGCGCCCTGGGGCTGTTAGTTCTAGTCGTTAGAAACGGGACCAAACTCACGGATGTGTCATTGCGAGCGAAGCGAAGCAATCCCCAAGCCGCAAGGAGGAGATTGCTTCGTCGCTCCGCTCCTCGCAATGACACATGGCAGGGCTTAGCCCTGCTCCTGCTGTGGAGCTTACTGGTCTTCGCCGCCCTGCTGCGCTGGCTGCAGTGGGTCTTTGCACCCTCTGGGCGGCACCTCTTCCCAGCCACTGCGTCCCTCGCCATCCTGCCCCTGCTGGGATGGTTACAACTCATTCCCACCCGCTGGCGAGGCAAGGCCACAGCCCTGCTGGCCGGAGCGATGTTCGTGTTCGCCTGCATCTGTCCCGTGGCCTACATCGCCCCAGCCTACGCCAGGCCGCCCCTGCTCTCTCCCGAACAGATCGAGGCCATCCCAAATCGCCTGGATATGAACTTCGGCGGAGTGATGAAGCTGCTGGGCTACAACCTGCAACCTACAACCTACAACCTGCAACCCGGCGATTCGCTAACCGTCACCCTGTACTGGCAATCCCTGGCCGAGATGAACCGGGACTACGCCGTCTTCGTTCACCTGCTGGACGAAAACGATCTCGTCATAGCCCAGAGGAACACCTTCCCCGGACTGGGCAGCTTCCCTACCACGCTGTGGCAGGCCGGCGACGCCATCGCGGACGCCTACACCCTGACGCTGCCAGAGACGACCTACGCCCCCAGTTCGGCCCAACTGGAGGTGGGGCCTTACGACGCTGCGACGGGCGAACGCCTACCCGTGTACGGGGCCAATGGAGAACTTGCGGGAGATAACGTGCGCTTCGGGAAAATCGGGGTCTTGCCCAGGTCCGAAACCGGGCTGCCCAATCCGGTGCATTTCAACTTTGGGGGCCAGATCGCCCTGGTGGGCTACGAGATGGACCGCAGAAAGGCCGAGCCGGGCGAAGCCATCCACCTTACTCTGTACTGGCAGAGCCTGGCCGAGATGAGGGACGCCTACACCGTCTTCGTCCACCTGCTGAGAGAGGGAGATCAGATCTGGGCAGGAGCGGACCGCCAGCCGCAGCCTTCCACTTCCGCCTGGGCCAGGGGGCAAATCGTCGTGGACCAATACGAGCTAGACATCGCCCCCGACGCCCCTCCCGACGTCTACGAGATCGAGGTGGGGCTCTACCTGGCTGAGACCGGGAATCGCTTAGACCTCCTCGACCAGGACGGCCGGCTGATGGGCAACCGAATCCTGTTGAGCAAAGTGAGAATAGTCCTAGGTCCTAAGTCCGAGGTCCTAAGTCAATGACTTCGGACGTGAGACGTAGGACGTGGGACGTAGGACTTTGCACTATGAGACAACACTGGGCCATAACCCTAATTCTAACCACGTTCATCGCCCTGGGCATCACCTACAGCCTGGTCACGCCCATCTTCGAGGCGCCCGATGAGATCTACCACTACTTCTTCATCAAGCATCTTGCTGATGGGAAGGGACTGCCGGTGCAGAACCCCGAAGAGCCGGGATTGTGGGAGCAGGAGGGCAGCCAGCCGCCTCTGTATTACCTGATCGGCGCACTGACCACTTTCTGGAGCGATACCAGCGAGGCGGAGGACCTACTCTGGTACAATCCCCAGCGCAACGTCGGCACGCCGCTGGATGCAGGCAACAAGAACGTGATCGTCCATACCCGGCGGGAGAGTTTCCCCTTTCAGGGCACAGCTTTGGCGGTGCACCTCGTCCGCCTGCTGTCGGTGCTCCTGGGGGCAGGCACCGTGTTCTTGACGCATAGACTCGCTCTGGAGGTCTTCCCTGACCGCGAACACCTCGCCCTCGGCGCCGCAGCCATCAACGCCTTCATCCCGCAGTTCTTGTTCATCAGCAGCTCCATCAACAACGACAATCTAGTGGTCTTCCTATCGTCACTGACGCTGCTTCTGTTGGTACGCAATACGCAATACGAAATACGCAATACGCAGTACGCAACACGCCGCCTGTTCGTATTGCGTATTGCGTATTACGTGTTGTTGGGCCTCGTCCTAGGTTTGGCCTGCCTCTCCAAGCTCAGCGGCCTGGGCCTGTTGATCTTGACCGCCGTCGTCCTCGTCGTGCAAGCCTACCGCCGCCGGTCGGCGAGGCCGTTGATCGGGGGGCTGATCGTCCTTGCCGTAGTGCTGGCGGTGGCTGGCTGGTGGTACGTCAGGAATTGGCAGCTTTACGGGGACCCGACCGGCCTCAACGCCATGCTGGCCGTGGTGGGCCGAGATAGTGGGCCATCGAATCTGTCAGAACTGTGGGGCGAGTTTCGGGGCCTGCGCATGTCTTTCTGGGCGCTGTTTGGCTGGTTCAGCATCTTGGTTGCGCCCGCCGCCTACGCCATCCTGGACGTGGTAAGCTTGCTGGCCCTGGTGGGCTTGGGGATTTGGTTTGTGAGACGGCGTTGGTTGTCAGAAACCAGGTTTTTCGCATCCTTTGGACCCAAAACACACCAGTTTACGAACACTCCAAACGCCCAGGGAAGTACTGTGAAACGGGAAAAACCTGGTTTCTTTGTCCTCATCCTCTGGCTGGGCATCGTCTTCGCGGGACTAGTTCGCTGGACGTGGACGACGCCCGCCAGCCAGGGACGGCTGCTATTTCCCGCCATCTCCGCCATATCCGTCCTGCTGATGCTGGGCCTGAGCCAACTGGTATCTGGGAGATACGTTAACATCCTGGTGACGGTGATAGGTCTGGCCATGTTCGCCTTCGCCGCCCTCTGTCCATTTGTCTACATCCACCCTGCCTACGCCAGGCCGCCCATCGTCTCCCCCAGCGAGGTCCCGCCAGGGGTGGTCCACGATTTTGGAGAGAAAATCCGACTGCTCGGTTTCAAACTAGATAGAGAGACGGTCAGGCCGGGCGAGACGCTGGGCGTCACTTTCTACTGGCAGGGGCTGGCGGAGATGGAGGAGAAGGACTACTACCTGTTTATCCACCTGCTGGGGCGCGGGGGCGAACTAGTGGGATCTGAGGACACCTATCCCGGTTGGGGTTCGTATCCCACCAGCTTGTGGGCCCCAGGGGGGATCATCGCCGACGCCTATCGGCTGCCCATCAGCGAGGACGCCCAAGCGCCCAGCCTCGTGCGAGTTGAGGTGGGGCACTACGACCCCACCACTGGTTCAAAACTTGATCCCCCAAGCGTCGTCATCGGTCAGTTGAAGATGCTCCCGCGAGAACGTCGGGAGGTAGCGATTGATAACCCGTTGGATTTCAACCTGGATAACAAGGTCACTCTGATCGGATACAAAGTGGACAAAGTCGAGCTTAGGCCAGACGAGGAGATCCACCTGACCCTCTACTGGCGAGCTGAGGCAGAGATGGACACCGATTACACCATCTTCACCCACCTGATTGACGAGGCCGCTTAATCATATGACGTCGAGGCCGCTTCATCATATGACGTCGCGGCGGCTTCATCACATGACGTCGCGGCGCACATCTGGGGGCAGATGGACAGCCAGCCTTTGGAGGGCGATTATCCCACTTCCGTCTGGGACGTCGGCGAGGTCATCGAAGACGAGTACATCCTGACTGTCCGAGAGGACACTCCAGCGGGACCACATTGGCTGGAGGTCGGAATGTACGAACTGGCGACAGAGCAACGATTGCCAATCTTGGGAGATGATGGAGAGATAAAGGACAACAGAATCCTACTGCCTGTCACCATTACCGTAAAACGTGAAACGTGAAACTGGTAGATTCGTAGACTCGGGACTCATAAATTCGGGATCAAATCCACGAACCCACGAATCTACGAATCTACGAATTTACGAATTTACGAATTTACGAATCTACGAACCCCGGAGGTCTTTATGCAAAACTCCACCTACAACCGCCTACAATCCATTTTCGTATCCGACAAGCGCTGGGTGGTGGCCCTGGCGGTGATAGCCCTCTGCCTGGCGCTGGGAATCATCGGGGGATGGCTGATCGCCTATCCCGGCCCGCTGATCACGGCGGCCCTGGTGATGGCGCTTGTCAGCGGACTGATGATGTTGCAGAGCACTCAATTCGGCTTCATGGCCCTCATCGGCATCGTCTGCCTGCTGCCCTTCGGCGCCCTGCCCATCAAGATCGGCTTCACCCCCACTTTTCCGAACCTGGTGCTGGCGGTGCTGTTCGCCGTCTGGCTGGCCCACCTGGTCACCGGCCAGCAGCAGGAGTTCGTGACCTCCCCTTTGGCCCTGCCCATCGTCATTTTCCTGTTCCTGGCCTTCGTCTCCTTCGTGGCCGGCCTGGCCCACGCCAGTCCCACGCCCAACGCCGTGCGCCGCTTCGCCGAGATCATCATGGGCATCGCCCTGTTTTTCGTAACGGTCAACTGCGTGCGCACCCGCAAGGAGCTGGAGCAGTTGGTGCTGGTCATCATCTTGGCCGGCTTCGGGGAAGCCCTGATTGGCGTGGTGCTCTATCTCCTGCCCCGCGCCCTCACCGTCCGCCTCCTCTCCGCCCTGCGCGTCTTCAACTACCCGGCCGGCTGGGGGGTGCTGCGCTTCATCCGCGACGACCCCTCGCTGCCCATGCGGGCCATCGGCACCTCCGTGGACCCCAACATTTTGGGCGGCCTGTTGATCCTGGTGGCGTCGCTGACCGTCCCCCAGCTTTTCACGCGGCGCCCGCTCCTGAAGCGCACATTGGCCGCACCCATGTTGGCGGCGATGGGCCTCTGTCTGATTCTGACCTTCTCGCGAGGCTCAATGGCCGGCCTCGGCTGCGCCCTGGTCCTGCTGGCCGTGATCAAGTATCGCCGCCTGTTGCCCGTGCTGGCTGCTGCGGGCCTGCTCGTCCTGCTCCTGCCGCAGACGCGAGAATACGTCATACACTTCACCGAGGGAGTGCAGTTTCAAGACCTGGCCAGCCAAATGCGTCTGGGGGAGTACAAAGACGCCTTCATCCTCATCAGCCGCTACCCCTGGATCGGCGTAGGCTTCATCGGCACGCCCGATATAGACATCTACCTGGGCGTATCCAGCCTCTACCTGCTCATCGCCGAGGAGATGGGCCTGGTGGGGCTGGGCGTGTTCTTGGTCATCATGGCCATCTTCTTCAGGTATACCTGGCGCAGTTGGAAAAACATGGAGCACGATCCGCGTTTGGAGGCCATCCTGTTGGGTCTTCAAACAGCCGTGGTGGGGGGACTGATAGGCGGCATCCTCGACCATTACCTCTTCAGCTTCCCCCACGCCGTGGCCCTGTTCTGGCTGTACATCGGTTTGGCGGTGGCTGCCGCCAGGCTGACAGAAGAGGCTCGTCCGGAGCTGGAAGAGTCTGTCTAGAAATCATCGAAGCTCAGTACATCACAATTTGCTCCCGCTGGATCGCCAGATCCAGCGGTTTGGCGGTGGATTTGGCAATCCACCGCGAGCGACTGTGATCTACTGAAGCTCCCCCACCCAGCCTCCCCCTCCGAGGGGGAGGAGCATGATGTTCCCCTCCCTCACAGGGAGGGGCTAGGGGAGGGTGGGCTCTCCAAGACAAAAAGCCACCAGAGGTAAGACCTCTGGTGGCTTTTCTGGATGAAATCCCTGCCGTTTATGCAAGAAGCTAGTTGTAATCAGGTGAACTGAGCGATAGCCATCAGGATGGTCATGATGGTGCCCAACAGAGCCAGCGTCCCCACCGTCCAGCGGGTCATGGTGCTGATGTGCCTGTACATTTCATCGAAGCGCTCGTTCATCCGATCGAAGCGATCATCCATTGTGCGGTGCAGGTCGGTGATTCCGTCCTTCACATCGGCGACGTCGTGCTCTAGGATGTCCAGACGTGAAAGCACCTCACGATACTCGTCACGACGCACGGCGTGTTCAACCAGAACAATCTCGAACCACTGGCTCAAGTCACCCGTCGCCTCTGGGCCGAGGGTTCGCTCCACACTCTGGGGTATTTTGGGTAAAGTAGCTCGCATGTGATCCTCCTAACTTGGACAGCCCAGAACCGACATCCTCCGTTGGGCGAAGGTCTCAGACCGAGCCCAAGCAAGAGAATATAACATCACCTTCTATTGTACCGTTAATCGGGCCTGATGTCAAATCACTACTGCCGGATACTGTAAAACGCCCTCATCCCCGCGTACACACCGATTTCCATCAACTCCTCCTCGATGCGCAGGAGCTGGTTGTACTTGGCCACGCGGTCGCTGCGGCAGGGGGCGCCGGTCTTGATCTGGCCAGCGTTCAGGGCCACGGCCAGGTCGGCGATGCTAGTGTCCTCCGTCTCGCCGCTGCGGTGGGAGACGACGACCGTCCAGCCGGCTCGCTGGGCCAAGTGCACGGCGGCGATGGCCTCGGTCAAGGTGCCGATCTGGTTGACCTTGCACAGCAGCGAGTTGGCCGCCTTCTCTCGGATGGCCCGCTCCACCCGCTCCACGTTGGTCACCAGCAGATCGTCGCCCACGATCTGCACGCGGTCGCCCATGCGCTCCACCATCAGCGCCCAGTTCTCCCAATCGTCCTCGGCCAGGCCGTCCTCGATGGAGAGGATGGGGTACTTTTCCACCCAATCCTGGTAAAAGGCCACCATCTCCTCGCCGCTGAGCTCGCGGCCCTCTTTCTGGAGGACGTATCGCCCGTCCCGGTAGATCTCGCTGGCGGCGGGGTCGAGGGCGATGTAGATGTCCTCTCCCGGCTGGTAGCCCGCCCGCTCGATGGCCTCCAGGATGACCTCCACGGCCTCCTGGTTGGAACCCAGGCTGGGAGCG
Source organism: uncultured Anaerolineae bacterium (assembly GCA_964510205.1). Classification (GTDB taxonomy): domain Bacteria; phylum Chloroflexota; class Anaerolineae; order VGOG01; family VGOG01; genus CAZEBW01. The sequence continues at coordinate 39,189 of CAZEBW010000004.1, read as the reverse complement.
AAGCCGCCCTCGTCGCCCACGTTGGTGTTGTAGCCCTTGGCCTTCAACACCTTCTTCAGGCTGTGGTAGACTTCCGCGCCCCAGCGCAGGGCCTCGGCGAAGCTGGGCGCACCCACGGGCGCGACCATGAACTCCTGCAAGTCGGTGGAATCGGCGGCGTGCTTGCCCCCGTTGAGGATATTCATCAGCGGCACGGGCAGGGTGCGGGCCGAGACGCCGCCCACGTAGCGATACAGCGGCAGCCCTTGCTCCGCGGCCGCAGCCTTGGCCACCGCCAGCGAGACGCCCAGGATGGCGTTGGCTCCCAGGTCCCCTTTGTTGGGCGTGCCGTCCAGGGCGATCAGAAACTCATCAATGCCCACCTGATCCAGCGCATCCCAGCCGATGAGCTCGTCGGCGATAACGGTTTCGACGTTCTCCACCGCCTGCAACACGCCCTTGCCGCCGTAGCGACCGCCTCCTGCTCTTGATGAAGCGGCCGCGTCACCATCGCGCAGCTCCACAGCCTCGTGGACGCCAGTGGACGCGCCCGACGGTGCCGCCGCCCGCCCCATCGCTCCGCTCAGCAAAAACACCTCCACTTCCACCGTGGGATTACCTCGCGAATCCAGTATCTCGCGCGCTCTGACATCTTCGATAAAAGTCATCGTTCAGCCTCCTCCAGTCGGTAACACGAATCTACGAACTTACGAATCTACGAACCCACGAATTTACGAATCTACGAACCTACGAATCACAGACATCATTCCGGACAACTCACCTCCCACTTTGTCACGTCCTTCACCTTTCCGGTGGATTTCCTGGTGAGGCTACAGACATCCTCCACAAGCTGGCCATCAACCGTCAGTCGCACGTTCACCTTAGCCTCCCCGTCCTCGTTTTCCTGCACAGCAACGATGTCCTCTATGCGCCCATCTTCGTAGTACGCCAGCACGGCAGCCTCGGGATAGGCCACGGGGTACTGCTTCTGCTTGGACTGCTCGGCGCCCCGAGGGCGACCAAAGACGAAATCAATGTTTTCGGATTTCTTCACCAGCTTCGTCTGGGCATCATCCCACTCGTAAACGATTCGGCGGCCAATCTGACTACGCAGATACCAGTAGGGGTGATGCAGCCTGCTTCTCACGATGACCGTTCCTATAGGCCCCTCGCCAAAGGCGGGTTTCAGCTCGACCCCGGCATCGCCCCACAGCACGTCTGCGCCCTCGCCCTCTGTGCGGATCAGAGTCTCATAGCCTCTCTGCCTATCCACCCAACGGAAGATGGCCAGGCTAGTGGGGAAACCGGGAAAGGAGTAGCCCAGGATCACCAGTTCCTCGCGGCCATCCCCGTTGGCATCATATTGCGCCACTCTAGGCCAGGGCGTATCCTCGCCGCCCAGGTTTTCCCCCAAATAGCCCTTTCCGCCCTTCCCCGGCAAGAGGTGGTAAGCCACCAGAATGGACGGCCGGTACGGCTCCGGCGTGGCCAGATTCTCGGGCGACCTGTCGGGCTGGCGGTCATAAATCACGCCCCCCAGAGGGCCGCCGAAGCCTCTGGGAGATTTGTCGTAGCGGTAGATGACGAGCCACTCGACCTCGCTGTCCCCGTCAACGTCTACTTCCACTCTTTTCTCGATGGTCCAGTCATCGGGGACCAGCTCACTGAGATCAGGTATGTTCGGCGTCGGCGTCCCTCTCCCTGCCAACAGGTCGCCGAAGTCGCAGCCAGCAAGGCTCAGCAGGCCCAGTACCACGCCCAGGAGAACTGCTTTTCTAATGACCGATATCATTGTTCCGCCTTTCGTAAATCGCCCGTGCCAGCCGCTGCCCCTTCACCCAGGCAGGATCACGCTCGATTGCGCGCCTCTCAGTGTAGGGACCTCTTCTTGCGCTTCTTGTCTGCCGGCAGCAGAGCCGCGGCCAGCACCTCATCCATTCGCTCCACGAAGATGAACTCCAGGTCCCGTTTGACCTTGTTAGGAATTTCGACCATGTCCTTTTCGTTTCTCTTGGGCAGGATGACGGTTTTCAGCCCGGCGCGGTGGGCGGCCAGCACCTTCTCCTTGATGCCGCCCACGGGCAGCACCCGCCCCCGCAGGGTGATCTCGCCCGTCATGCCCACATCGTGGCGGACGGGACGGTGGGCTAAGGCCGAGATGAGGGCCGTGGACATGGTGATTCCCGCCGAAGGCCCGTCCTTGGGGATGGCCCCTTCTGGCACGTGGATGTGGATGTCCAGCTTATCGAAGTCCTGCCCCTGGATGCCCAACGCCTCGGCGTGAGAACGGGCATAGGAAAGCGCCGCCTGGCCCGACTCCTGCATCACCTCGCCCAACTGGCCAGTCAGCATGAGATTCCCCTTGCCCTCCATCAGGCTCACTTCCACGGGCATGATGTCTCCGCCAGCCTCCGTCCAGGCGATGCCCATAGCCACCCCGATCTCGTCTTCTTCCTCAGCCAGGCCGTAGGTAAACTGCGGCGGGCCTAGATATTTGGGCAGCGACTGGATGGTGACGCGCTGGGCGGGCGGCCCGCCATCAGCCACTCGCCGGGCTACTTTGCGACACACATTGGCGATCTCTCGCTCCAGATTGCGCACCCCAGCTTCGTAAGTATACTCGCGGATGATGTGACGCAATGCTTCATCTGAAAAGTGGAGCTCCGTATCGTCCAAGCCATTTTCCGTCAACTGCCGGGGGCAGAGAAATCGCCTGGCGATCTCCAGCTTCTCCTCCTCGATGTAGCCGGGGAACTCGATGACCTCCATACGGTCACGCAGGGCAGGCGGGACGGGGTCGAGGATATTGGCCGTGGTGATGAACATCACTTTTGACAGGTCATAGTTCACGTCCAGGTAGTGATCGGAGAAAGCGTGGTTCTGCTCAGGGTCTAACACCTCCAGCAGGGCGGCCGAGGGATCGCCCCGAAAGTCAACGCCCATTTTGTCTATCTCGTCCAGCATGAAGAGGGGGTTGAGGGTTCCGGCGCGGCGCATGGTCTGGATGACGCGGCCCGGCATAGAGCCCACGTAAGTGCGCCGGTGCCCCCGTATCTCCGCCTCATCTCGGACGCCGCCCAGGCTGACCCGCACGAACTTCCTTCCCAACGCCTGAGCGATGGCTTTGCCGAGGGAGGTCTTGCCCGTTCCCGGCGGCCCCACGAAGCACAAGATCGGGCTGCGCATTTTCTCGCCGGCCAGCTTGCGGACGGCCATGTATTCCAAAATGCGCTCCTTGGCTTTGTCCAGGCCATAGTGGCTTTCTTCCAACACCTGGGCTGCAGCCGCGATGTCCATGTTATTGTTGGTGTCCTCGCTCCACGGTAATTCGATCAACCAATCGAGGTAGGTGCGAATGACGCTCACCTCAGGAGAGGCGACGGGCATGGAAGAGAGACGGCCAAGCTCCTTCTCCGCCTTCTCGCGCACCTCCTGCGGCATCCCGATGGCGGCGATCTTCTCCTTCAGCTCGTTGACCTCTTGGAACTGGCCATCAATCTCGCCCAACTCGGTCTGGATGGCCTTCATTTGCTGGCGCAGGAAATACTCGCGCTGAGACTTGTCCACCTCTTCCTGGACCTGAGCGTGGATGCGGTCCTCCAGCTCCAGGACGTCCAGCTCCTGGGCCAGAAGGATGCTCAATCGCTGCAGGCGGCTGAGCGGCTGAATGGTCTCCAGCACTTCCTGGCGTTTTTCGATATCTATGTTCAGGGCAGAAGCAACCAGGTCTGCCAACCACCCCGGCTCGTCAATGTTCAGGGCGATCACGTAAGCGTCTTCGGGCAGATTGCGGTCCAGTTGCACACACTTTTCGAACAGAGCCAGCACGGCGCGCATCAGGGCCTGAGTGGACAGATCCTCCTCGCTGGGTTCCACTATGTTCCTGACTCTCACTTTGATGTAGGGGTCAACGTGCACGCAATTGAGGATCTCGACCCTTCGCGTGCCCTTCCCCCAGATGTTGGTCGTGCCGTCGGGCAGGTGCCACATGCGGGCGATAGTCATCTCGGTGCCGACGGCGTAGATGTCATCACAGCCTGGCTCTTCGATTTCGGCATCCTTCTGGGCCGCCACGACGATGATGCCATCGGTAGCCATCGCCGCCTCCACAGCCTTCAGCGAGCGATCGCGGCCCACAAAGAGCGGGGTGACCATGTGCGGGAAAACCACCGTATCGCGCAGGGGAAGCAAGGGATATTCAGCGATTTCGTTGGTTGCTTCACGCACCTCCTCCCAAGCATTCTGAAGGACTCCTTCGGCTCGCCGGCCACTGACGGCCAAGAAGCCTCCCTCCTCAAGAAGTTTGTCCATATCGGTATCCGACATTCAGCTAAGCCTCCAATAGTTTGATAGATTGACTCCCCCGAAAAAAGCAGCGTGGAGACCCTAAAGGTTTTGGAAACCTTTAGGGTCTTGCCAGCAGTTCACCTTCTTTCAGTAGAGTCTAGATTGACCTACCAGTTCTTGGTGATCAGGGGCAGGAAAGTGAGTTGAGGAGCTCCAGCCAGAAAAGCGTCCGACCACTCCTTAGTCAGCCCCAGATAAGTGAACCCGTAGCGGTCGCTGGGCTCGATGTGAGTGTGCTCCCACCACTCGTTGAAGCTGGTGATGACGATCCAATCGGCCTGGGACTGAATGGCCGCTTGGAAAGTGAAGCCGTAGGCGTCCCCACCGGCTCGATCCAGATACCAGGAACCTGGGCGGCCCAACAGGTCGTCGTCATAGCCCGGCATGACCGCTGGCGCCCAGATCTTCCGCTCGGCGGTCGGGTCGTGCAGGAATTGATAGCTCCTCACCTGGCCCGAAACCGAAGCGTACACCTCAGCCATATCTGGGGCATAGAAGCCGTAGGCGTGCAGGCCGTCGAACACCTGCAGATAGCTGGGATCGAAGGTCTGGCCGAGCCACACTGCATCGTAACCATCAGCCCGCATCTGCCCCAGTATGGCTTGCCAGGACTGAAGGGGGGGTTGGCCGGGCTCTCTGGCTACGTGGTCCACAGCGTAAAGAAAAATCACCGGCTGGCCCCGATAGCGCAGGAAGTTGGGGTGATCGCTGTAGGAATCCAGGACGTACTCCAACTGATGAACAACGTCCTGGGGGGTCCTGAAACGTTCGCCCAGGGTTTCGAAGTAGATAGTTGCTTTGAAATCGGTGCCTTCCGCCACGGAGAGCAACTTGGCGAAATTGGCATCGCGGTAGTTGCCCGAACCCCACCAGGACGAGATGAAGCCGTGAATGCCATGCTGCTGTGCCCAGGTGACGTGCCTGGTGATGGCTTCCACGTCGCCGGAACTAGCAGGCATGAGCGGATGGTCCTCGAGAACTGGGCTCGACCAGGAATCGAGATCGTACCAGGGATAATAAAAGGCCAAAACCAATCTGGGCGAGACGTGCCGCAGGGGCAGGGGACCACCCGTTGTGAAATGGGAACTGGCTATGGAAAAAGAGAAGGGATTGGAAGGATCGCCCGCTTTGTCCAGCAGATTGGACCAGGAGGCGATGGGAGTAGCGGAAGATGAGCTGTAATTGTAGAACTCCGTGGTGGTGACGCCCAAATCGCCTTTCTGGCTCTCGAAGAAGACGTGGCCGTCACTGTCCAGGCCCGTCATCACCAGATCGTACTGCACTTTGACCGTCTGGGCTGGAGCATTGGCCAGAGGCTGTTCCAAATAGAGCTCGTCGCCGTCCCACTCCGCTTTCGTCGTGGCGGCGTCGCCCTGCAGGATAGCAGTTTTGGCGTTCAAAATGCGCTCTCCACCTCGAACGTAGAGCCGCGTCCAGTCAGAGGAAGTGCTGATCACGATGCGGGCCCGATACGGCGCGTCGCTCGCCGCCGTCCTCTCCTCCTCAGTCTGGAGGACAGGAGAGGCGGGGACGGGCGACCCTTCCACCCTCAGGGATTGGCACAAGATCAGCGCCCCCAAGCTTATCAGCAAGGTCGCCAAGATAGCTTTGAACCTCAACGTTTGACCCCTGGCACCTGACGCTTGACGTTCTACGTTTGACGTTTCACGTTTCACGCTTGACGTTTTACGTCTGCCACTTGGAGACAGTATAGCTTTCATCAACTCTCCTCCGTTATCGCTCTCTACCCCACATCGCGCTCTGGCGTCTCCGCGCCCTGCCTCTCGGCCCAGGCCTCGCGCACTTCAGTCACGATGGAAAACGAGCCGGTGGCGCAAATCAGATCATCAGGGCCGGCCAGGGCCAACGCGCGTTCTAAGGACTCGGCCACTGTTTCAGCGACCACTGCCGCCTTCGTCTTGGAAGTGGAGACGGCCTCCGCCTCTCGGAGCAAATCCGATGTCGCCACGGCCCTGATGCGATGGGCCTGGGTGAGGATCACCTCATCCGCCGCTGGCAAGAGGGCACGCAGCATATCGGACGCGCTGTGGCCCGCCAGGGCGCCGAACACCAGAATCAGCTTCCGATAGGGAAACAAGGCCTTGATCGCCGCCACCAACTTGTTCGCCGAATCGCCGTTGTGCGCCCCGTCCACCACCAGCCAGGGTTCGCGGCCCAGAATCTCCAGCCGTCCCGGCCAGCGAACCCGCCGCAGGCCCTCGGCGATGCTGGCCTGGGGAATGTTGACGCCTCGTTGGCGCAGCTTGTCCACAGCGGCCACGACGACGGTGGCGTTATCCACCTGGTGCCTGCCCAGCAAAGGAATCCAGAACTCGTCCCTCGGTACTCGTCCCTCGGTACTCGTTACTCCAAACCACTGCCCGTCCAGGTTGGCCTCCCCGGCCTCCCACGTCCAGTCTCGGCCGACGACCATCAGCTCGGCATCGCGCTCCCTGCACACCTCTTCGATGACGGCCATGGCCGGCGGCGCCTGGGGCGCACTGACCACCAAAGCCTTGTCCTTGATAATGCCCGCCTTCTCCCGTGCGATCAGGGGCAGGGTCTCCCCCAGCACACGCGTGTGATCGTAACTAATGGAGGTAATGACGGCTACCAGAGGATCCACGACGTTGGTGGCGTCCAGTCGGCCGCCCATGCCCACCTCCAGAACGGCCAGCTCCACGCCCTGCTCGGCGAAAAAGAGAAAGCCCAGGGCAGTCATGATCTCGAAGGTGGTGATGCCCTCGATCTGGCTCACCAGGGGCTGCAATCGCTCGGTGAGAGAAGCCACCGCTTCCTCGGGAATCAACTGGCCGTTGACCTGAATCCGCTCTCGAAAAGTGTGCAGGTGCGGCGAAGTGTAGAGACCCGTGCGGTAGCCCGCCGCCCGCAGGACAGATTCGCTCATCGCCGCCACTGAACCCTTGCCCTTGGTGCCAGCGATGTGAATGGACTTAAAGCGTCGGTGGGGGTCATCGAGCGAGGCCAACAGCTTTTCCACGCGCGCCAGATCGAAGTGCTCCGGCGAGTATAGGTAGGAGATCTTCTTCTCGTAATCGGTGAAGCCGTAGATGTAGTCGAGCGCGTCTTGGTAGGTTAGCATATCTCGTCATCCGATCCCAACGGGTGGCCTTTGAACTTCGGCCTTGTATTTTATACCAACTGGGGGAAAAAGTAAAATCATGCGAAAACCAGAGATCAGGAGATAGAGAAAGCTGCATGACAAATCGCTACCTGCTTAAGCAAGATACCTACGTGATGCGTGAAGCGTGAAACGTGAAACGTAAAAAACGTGAAAAGTGAACCGTCTTGACTATTCATCCACAATCTGGTAAACTTCAGGCTGACAAGAGATCTCCCGGAAAGTCTTTGAAGATGCTCCCAGCCCCCGTCCCCGGGGGCGTCGCTGGCGTAGCTGCGCTACGAAAGCCGCCCCGAGGACGGGGCTTCGAGCACTTTCCGGGAGAACTCACAACGTTAAGGAGGTGCCGCTGATTTGAAACACTTGTCTATCGCGCTGGTGATCGCATTGATCCTGACGGGGCTCAGCATGACCGGCTGCTCGTCCCGCCCGCTGCTCTACGACGTGGAGTTCTATCCCGACGTGATCTCGCCCAATGCCGACGGGCACGACGACGCCGCCAACATCCTTTACAAGCTCTCCCGCAACGCCAGCGTGTCCATCTACTTCATTGACCAGGCCGGCGAGCGGCACTACCATCGAAAGGAAGAGCGACGCTCGGCCCAGGACGAGACCTACTGGACCCTATTCGGCGGGGTGGTGGACGTGGCTGACGGCGGTTCGGTCAAGCGGCGCATGTTGCCCAATGGGCAGTACGCCTGGGTCGTCGAGGCCACCGGCGAGGACGGCCACACCCAGAAGGCGGAGGGCAGCCTGACCATCGTTGACGCTGACACCAGCCTTCCTGAGCTGAGAGGCTTCTCCGTCTCCCCCCAGGTTTTCAGCCCCAACCGCGACGGCGTTGGCGACCACGTGACCATCAACTACTTCCTCCCCAAGCCGGCCACCGTGCGCGTCTATCTCCTCAACGACGAAGGGGAGAAGTTCTTCATTCCAGAGAAAGTATCGCAGCGGATCGAGCCGGGAGAGGTGGGCCTGCACGAGTACGACTACGAGGGCGGCGTTGATCTGGGGTCCGTCCCCCCGCCCGATGGCACCTACACCGTGACGGCCATCGCCGAGGACATCTTGGGCCAGCGGGTGGAGGAGCGAAGCACCCTGACCATCCAGCACGGCGGGGTGCCCCGCGCCGACATCATCAACGCCGTGGTGGAGTATGCCACCGACGAGGGCTTGCGGGGCGATTTCACCTCTCTCACCATCCCCCTGAGCGGGACGCTGTACTTCACCGCCACCGTGGAGAACTACGGCGACACCCCCGTTCGCACCACCGGCCCCGAGCCGGGCGCCACCTACACCAGCCGTCAGAACTTCAGCACCCTGGAGTGGCACCAATCGGACGGCGCCTGGCGCTTCGGCCTAGACTTCGAAGAGAACCCCGCCTATCCCTACCCCTTCCGCTGGTCCCTAGGCCAGCACGACGAACTAGAGGCGGTGGTCAAGGGAGACGACGTATTCCACTACCTCATGCCCGGCCAGAGAGTGACCATCGCCGGCGCCATCCAGATATTGGACAAGCCCCCGCGCAACCCCTTCTACGTCTGGGCGGGCCTGATCCACGAGGGCGTCGAAATCGTCCAGGACCGGGTTGACCCCGTGCTGATCACGGTTGATGTGGCTAGTGGGGGGGCTTGGAACGAGTAGGCGTTTTTTGGGGGGGCGCAACCGCCGTGTAGAGGGGTGGAAGCATGACGCAGGTAACCCCCGTAAATGAACCGTGGCGAATGGATTACACTCTTCTAGAGCCCTAACTAATCTATGAAATGTCGGGGCCAATCAGCTTCTGGCTCTGACCTGCCGGCACTACGATCTGCCACACCATCTGAGGAGGTAGAGTGCTCATGAAAAAGATTGTCTTGCTACTTCTGTTTTGTTTTCTAATGCCGGTGGTCATGGCCTGCAGCCCTGAGCAGACATCCTCAAAACCTGCTGATGTCAAATTGGTAAGGGAATATGCCTGTGAGCTGGTCAATCGCTCAATGAATTTGACTCACGTGTTGAGAGTTTCGAGGGGATGGACAGAGACCATGCGCCAGCCCTTTGCAGGGAAATGGAATTAGATTATCGTAGATTAAAGGCAAAAGATTGCCCATCTGATCTCACACTCGCACGAGATCATGTGCTAGGGGAGATTCGCAAGTACCTTGACGGGGCTTGGGATTGGGCTGCTCTTGAGGAGAAGGATGAAAAGTTCAAGAGGGAACTCAAGGAGAACATCTCCCCTGATGTCAAGGCGATCAGTGAGCATACTGATGAATTAGTCAGCTTCATTGACGAGTTTTACCGGTTCGTTAGGGACTTCGAAGGAGGGCCTCGATATGATGCCCCTTCGCTAGAGATATTTTCGACTGGGAAGAAGTGCCATCACCCGAATGTGTGATTACCCCAACTCCTTGAACGATACGGTGTATGTCTATCCAGTATTTTGGATGCCTTGACATTTAAGGACAGGTTTGATATAATATTCATGCATCTACAATAACGTTCGGTGTATCGCGTGATTTGGAGCTAGAAAATGCGATCCCCAGCCATTAGCCAAACGTTCCTCGATTATTACCAGGGCAAAGGATTCTCCGTTCTGCCTAGTGCCTCGCTGTTGCATCCCTCTATTCCTATGTCGTTCGTAATGAGTGCTGGATTACCGCAATTTGAAAAGGCTCTTGATCAGATGGGCAAGCGTGCCGGGCATAAGTATGCACTGGTGCAAAAGTGCTTCAGATATTTCGACATTGACACCGTTGGAACCGACAATGTGCACCTAAGCTTGTTTGAAATGCCCGCCGCTTTTTCCTTTAATGCTCTCAGCAAGGCAACTGTTATCCAGCAAATGTGGGAGTTCATGACCTCAAACCTGAGAATCAAGCCAGACAACATATGGGTCACTTATTTCGCCGGGGGTAAGATTTCAAAGCATGCGTTTGACGAGGATGTAGAGGCTCATCAAGCTTGGCGGAGTATCGGGATGCCTGAAGAGCAGATCATAGGTCTGGGAGTCAAGGACAACCTCTGGAAACAAGGAAATGGCATTGAAGGGGTAGTTCGCTATCGTAAATGCGGGCCCAATACTGAGATGTTCTTTGATCGAGGCGCGGTCTTTGGCTGCGGCCCCGATTGTCGGCCGCCTTGCCAGTGCGGTCGGTTCGTTGAATTCGCCAATTCACTCTTTGTCAGCACCGAGATAGACACTAAGACCCAAAGGCTCCAACCGATGACGGAGCCTTTCTTCGAAACGGTGATTGGCACTGAGCGCGTGGCAATGATCCTGCAAGATGCTCAATCAGTGTTTGAGATAAGTAGTTACCAACCGATCACAGACACCATACATAGTCTCGTTCGCGCACCTGACCTGCCAGAATCGTTGATCACTGCCAGCGAACATGTGATGGCAGATTATCTAAAGGCGCTGTATTTCCTAGTCGCAGATGGCGCTCCACCTCCAGGTAAGAATGGGCGAGAGCGTCTCATTAAGCTATTGATTCGAGGTGTCGTAACGCGGCAGATTGTTCTGGGCATCGAAACCAGGGGGTTTCTACCCACACTGATAGATTGCATTTCCCAAACAGTGCGCAACGCTTCGCGAGCGGCGCCGGAGGACGAGGAGAAACTGGAATCCTATTTCTCAACCGAGGCACAGCGTTTCTTAAAGACCGTTGAGCGCGGACGTCGCCAGCTCATGCAATTCCTGAAGAAGAATGGTAGGCGTACGCTTTCCGGCCCACAAATCGTCTTCCTGGAAAAGAAGAAAGGATTACCTCACCTTCTCACCGCTATGATGCTGAGGGAGAAGGGGTTAGCATTTTCGGAAGCGGGATATAGGGAGTCATTGGAAGTCTGGAGACACCAACCTCATAATTGAATCTGCCCATTTACAGATGACAAGGAGAGTGACCCATGATCCCCTCTCAAGAACTTGATAAAAAGCAGTTCTTTCAACCCGTGGTGGAGACCATAAGCCAGACTCTGGGACTGCCGGCCTGTATCTGGCTTGCCGATGAAACGGGGGAAACCCTCCGGATCGCTGCAGCGACAGAGTTGTCAGAGGAATACGTTCGCGATGCGTTTCTGCGCCTGGATGAGCCCAGTGTCGCGTCTGACGTTTTTGCGACTGAACAGGCAATCGTCGTGACAGACGTTGACACCGATGCTCGCTGGAAGTACAAACCAGAAACCACCGCTATGGGACTGAAGTCGGCTATGGTGGTACCACTACGAGTAAAAAGGAAAATCGTTGGTGTGCTTGACGTTTATACCCGTGAGGCAAGGGATTTCACTGATTTCGAGAAGGCGCTGATTGAGAGTTCTTCCGCTCAAGTGGCTGCCACGCAGCGTCGAATTCAGGATCTGGCGACCCTGAACGCAGTGAGCCTCTTGATCAGTTCCGAATTGCGCCGTGCCGATCTTTTCGCACGCATTATGCAAGCCGCAGAAAGAGTGCTGGATTGCAAGCACATCAGCGTTTTTCTAGTGGATAAGAGCGGTGACCTAGCGTTGGAAGCTGCCTCGTCAGCAGGCATCGCACGACAGCAGTTCGCCCAAGGGGTCGGGTTGGCCGGGTGGGTAGCCCAAACCAAGCAATCAGAACTCGTCCCGGATGCGGTCAAGCACCCTCAGTTTGTCCCCGGTTTGTCGTCAGACATCGTCGAGCGCTCAATGGTGCTGGCGCCCATAATCTTGCAAGACGAGGTTATTGGGGTGATCTCTGCTGATATGGACGGGCTGAGCGGCTTTGACGAGCACGATCAGATGCTGTTAGAGGCGGTGGCCAGCCAGTCCGCCGTGGCTGTACACAATGCTCAACTTCTTGAGCAGGCAACCAGCCGGGCTGCAGTCTTGCAGAGGCTGCACCAGATTGGGGGACGAATACTCTCGGCTGAGCTTTCGGCACAGGGGTTGAGAGAGGTATTGCGTCAGGTGGCGCGAAGTGCCAGGAGTGTATTGGGTGCCGATCTCGTGGATGTGTACCAGTACGTTGAGGCGGATGACCGTTACATCATGCCACCTATCTTGGAAGGAGAGCGCCGAGACCCCACAGTTGTCAAGGACGAAATATTCAAGGATGATGTCGTTGTGAAAGTGGTCGAGGGTGGAGAGCCCCTCTACTCTCCCGATACTCAGACGGATACCCTGCTCACCGGCCCATTCACCGTAGAGCGCCCTGAGCGCCCGGAAAAGCGCTTTGTAGTGCGCGAGGGAATCCTATCGTCAGCCGCCGTCCCCCTCGAAGCAGCAGGCGAAACCGTGGGCGCTATGTTCGTCAATTACCGGAGCCGACAACCCTTCACTCCTGAGCAACGGGGGGCTATCGAGCTGTTCGCTAATCAAGCGGCGACAGCTATCTATAACGCCCGTGTGTACGAAGAGGCTCAGACTAGCCTACAAGAGCGAATTGATGATATCAGAGCTCTTCAGAACCTATACGCGCTCATTGGCACTGCTTCCCTAGAGGATCTGCTGGAGCAAATCGCAGAGCAAGCGGCCAGGCTGACGCCAGCCAAGTATACGAGTATTTGGTTGCTGGACGAGCGGACACGTGAACTGCGATTTGGGGCGAGAAACAAGAGGGATGAGACGCCGACGCGAACCCTCACGAGACTACCCCTAGACGAGACGAGCATCAACGGACACGTTGCCTTGAGTAGAAAGACATATCTTTGCAACGATATCAAAAGCGATCCGTACTACAAGGAGTGGTTTGAGGAAGTACAATCCGAACTCACAACACCGTTGATACACCGTGACAGAGTGATTGGAACGCTCAATCTGGAGAGTACCCAAATCGGAGCCTTTACAGACGATCACATGCGTCTGGTTGAGGCCCTAGCTGGGGCAGCAGCGGTTGCTATTAAAAGCGCACGCTTGTATAAAGCTATACAGGCAGTGAACGAGGTGGGACAGACACTAACCTCCGGTATTCGTCTGAAGCAAGATGAGATTCTGGAGCTAATCTACGAGCAGGCCAGGGAGTTGACCGGCGCACAGGACATGTACATCGCGCTGTATGACGAGGAAACAGGGATGATCCGCTTCGGTCTGGCAACGGAGCACGGTGAGCAGGTGCATTACGATCCCCGCAAGGCTGATATGGAGAAGCGGGGTAAGACCGAAGAAGTCATCCTTACCAAGAAGCCAATCCTGCATCGCACCCAAGTGGAATCTAAAGCGTGGTATGGACAGCCCGGACATCAAGAGTTCATCGGGCGTGTTCAGCCTTCTTACTTGGGCGTTCCCATGGTCACAGGTGAGAAGGTACTGGGTATGATCGCCATTTATGACTGGGAAAGAGAGCAGGCCTACGATGAACAGGACTTGCAGGTCATCTCCTCTGTGGCCAACCAAGCGGCAATCGCGTTGGATAATGCAACGCTTTACTACGAGATCAACCAGCAGCTCGCACGGCGCGTTCAGGCGTTGGCGGCACTGAATGAGGTAGGACAGGCACTAACCTCCGGTATTCGTCTGAAGCAAGATGAGATTCTGGAGCTAATCTACGAGCAGGCCAGGGAGTTGACCGGCGCACAGGACATGTACATCGCGCTGTATGACGAGGAAACAGGGATGATCCGCTTCGGTCTGGCAACGGAGCACGGTGAGCAGGTGCATTACGATCCCCGCAAGGCTGATATGGAGAAGCGGGGTAAGACCGAAGAAGTCATCCTTACCAAGAAGCCAATCCTGCATCGCACCCAAGTGGAATCTAAAGCGTGGTATGGACAGCCCGGACATCAAGAGTTCATCGGGCGTGTCGCCAAATCTTGGATAGGTGTCCCGATGGTTCTGGAGAATAGGGTTCTGGGCGTGATCGCTATCTACGACTGGGAAAGAGAGCAGGCCTACGATGAACAGGACTTGCAGGTCATCTCCTCTATGGCCAACCAGGCAGCCATTGCCCTTGAGAATGCCCGGTTATATGAGGAGGCACGCAGTGAAGTCATCGCGACCAAGCGCTTGGCCACACTGGGCACGGCCATCGCAGCTTTACAACATCGTGTCAATAATACCTTCAACATCATCGTTCCCAACGTGACGCGCCTGCGGAAGCGCGTTGATATGTCGAATGATACGATTGCAGAGATCCTTGACATCATCGAACGTAACGCCCGCTATACGTCGGATATCATCGCGCGCATTCAAGAACCGCTGCGAGAGGTCGAGGATCAGGATGTGGACATTAACGCAGTGCTGAGTGACGTGGTGGGTAAAGTGAGAGAACAGTGGCGAACGGATCCCATTCGATCAACGATCGAACATACCCTAGACCTGGATCAATCGCTGCCGCAGATTCGGGCCCCGATCGGTCAGATCGCTGAGGTCTTCTACAACTTGGTTGACAATGCCTACCGAGCAATGAAGGCGGGTGGCCAGTTAGCAGTTACCAGTCGTCTGACCGACAGTAATATCTGTGTGCGGGTTCAGGATACAGGACCGGGCATCCCACTGCAAGTCCAGCAACGTCTCTTCGTCAAACCAGTCCCATCCAAGGAGCCAGGCGGAGGGGCAGGTCTGGGTCTCTGGCTCAGCCGACTGATGTTGCAAAGTATTGGCGGTGATGCTATAATAGAAGAGACCGATCCCACTGGAACAACAATGCTGGTTCAGATCCCAGCGCCGGGGACGGGAAAGGAGGTGTGATCATGAAAACTCGCATTCTGATCATTGACGACGAACCTCGCTGGATTGAGTTCGCCAAGAGCGATCTCAACAAGTTTGAAATCGTCGTTGCGCCTGACACCAAGGCAGCACTCGCTGAACTCGAAGCGGATCAGTTCGACCTGGTCATCGCAAGCTCCCGCCGCCTGGACGTGCTTGCAGTCATCGCTGAGAAATACTCTGATAAGCGGGTGGTCGTAACAACAGTACAACCCACGACCCAAGAGGCGCTTGCGGCCTACCGGTTGGGAGCCATGCGCTACTTCGCCAAGTCTTTCGGAAGCGAGGATCTCTTCGAGCAGGTCAGGGAGATCATTCTGTTTCCACAGGTGCCGCGTAATCGCCATGGTAAGCACGAAGGAGTAAGAGAATGACAAACAAACGGCAGAAGATTCTGGTGGTAGATGACCTGCTAGATTGGCGCACGACGCTCGGTGGCTTGTTGGAGGACGCGGGATACGATGTCCAGGTTGCCGAGTCTTCGCCTGCGGCATTGGAGTTGCTCAAAACCAGCCATTTTGATCTGGCAGTACTGGACATGCGCCTGGACGAGACGGACGAGAGTAACACCGAGGGGCTGGACCTGGCGGATGAGATCAAACAACATTGGCCCACTACCGAAGTCGTAATGATCACAGGCTACGGCACGCCGGATACCATGAGACGGGCAATGGAGCCAGATACGCAGGGCCGGAGACTTGTAGCGAACTATATCCCGAAAACCCAGACCGAAGAGTTGGTCAAGATAGTACAGGAAGTGTTGGCACGATAAGACAAGATGCAATCGGCAGGAGTGCCATGTACAAAGGTCGCGTTCTCGTAGTAGATGACCTGCCCGACGTGTGCGCAACATTGTCGGGCCTTTTGTCAGACGAAGGCTATGAAGTACGCTCGGCATCCAGCAGAGTTGAGGCTCTGCAAATGTTGGACGCCGAGCGTTTTCACGTCGCAGTTCTGGACGTGCGCTTGGACGAGGCCGACGAGGACAACCAAGATGGCATCTTGCTTATGCGCGAGATCAGAGAGAAGGACCCCCATGTGGCCATCATTATCTTGACCGGCTATGCAAACGTCAGGATGGTGAGGGAGGTCCTTCAACCTGATCGCGAGGGAGTATCACCAGCGTTTGGCTTCCTGGAAAAATCTGAAGTAGACCAACTGCCGGAGTACGTGAACCGCGCATTTGAACGCTCGGTACTCAATTTGATTGCCCAAGGTGAAAATGACCACGTGGAATTCAAGTCCAGTATCCGCTGGGATTTCAAGAAAAACACAACTAACAAGAGCCTGCAGGAAACGATCGCCGTGGCAATCACAGGAATGTTGAACAGCAAGGGTGGGACCCTACTCATTGGCGTCGCTGACGATGGCACGGTGCTAGGTATTGAAAAAGACTTACAAACTCTGCGCAAGCCAAATACCGATGGGTTTCAATTGGCATTGACGGATATTGTCAAGACCTATGTGGGTCTAGAATATATGCCATACATTCGCACACGCTTCGAACCCATAGATGGTAAACACGTCTGCATCGTTGCGATTGAAAAAAGCCCAAAGCCGGTGTTCCTGGCGACGGGCGATGTTCACAAGTTCTGGGTGCGTATTGGCAATTCGACTCGCAGCCTGGACGTAAAGGCGACAACGAGTTACATACAGGCAAATTGGGGGAATGCTGGATGACCCGGAGCGTCCCATCAGACAGTTGATGAAGAGGGTAGCAATGTGCAAGATTCTGATAGTAGATGACCATGCCGATTTCTGTACCACGTTAGCAGGGCGACTTTCCGATGAAGGATACACCGTCCGGTCAGCGGCCAACGAGGAACAAGCCCTGGTTGCTGTCACGCAAGAACCGTTCGACTTTGCTCTCATTGACGTGCGCCTGCACGGAGATGATGAAGAGGACGAAAGCGGATTGAGCCTGGCGATGGCATTCCGCGCCCTCAATCCGCGGGTTCGCGTCATCCTGCTCACACGCTACCCGAGAACCAAGCAAATTGTACGCGCGATTCGATATCTCGGAGTAGTTGACTTCATCGAAAAAACCCCGGATGTGGCTGAACAAGTTCTGGAGACTATCGCGAAAGCACGCCAGGAGGCAACCAAGCCGAGGTTTGAGAAGACAGGTGATGCTACCCAGCTATCTCTATCACTCACAGCCGGACAGCCTCTGGTGATCAGGGCGCGCGGTCGCCACGTCTGTTCCTTGCGCTCGTGGAAAGTGTTGCGTGTGGCACTCGAACGCTATGCAAGGCGGACAGAACTCGCCAGAAGAGACGTGAGCAATTTGCGTTTCCAGGTTGGGGAGATCGGCCACAGTCTGTGGCGTGACATATTTACTGAGCACCCTGAAGCCGAAAAAGCCTATGTGGAAGCGCGCGCCAAGAGCCAGTCGTTTTCAATGCTTTTTGAGACGCCCAGGGAATTTCTCAGACTACCATTGGAATTTATGCGCTCGGATGATCCTCCAGAGTACCTGGTACTTCAACACCCCCTCGCCCGTTTTCTATACAATGCTACCCCGAAACGCAGCCTGATTTCCCCTTCGCTGCTGGCACTGACTCAGGAATTGCGAATTCTGATTATCGCCTCTAACACACAGCCTCCAATAGACGGCGTAGATGCCGAGGCGCAGGCACTGTACGAGTACTTAAAGAGCCAGGACTGCATCCCTGTCAGTGTTAAACTCATCCCCACGGAGCGCGCCACGTATGAGCGCGTAAGATCAGAGTTGGGGAAGCCCAGTTACGACATTGTACATTACGCAGGACATGGCTCGTACAGGACCGAGTCCCCTGAAGATAGCAGCCTATACTTCTGGGCCCAGGAGAATAAGCAAGGTGGCGTCATGCCGATGAAAGCAACCGAACTAAAGATGCTACTCAGGCGCTCGGAAGCACGTCTGGTGTACATGAGCAGTTGCTATGGCACAGCCAGCGGCGCTCAGGCTGCTTTGCTGGATGACGATTTCCTTGGGCTGGCCGACGCTGTCGCGCAGGCCGGCGCACCCTCGGTGCTGGGCTTCCGCTGGCCTGTGTCAGATGATGGAGCCCGTCGGCTGGCGTTGGCTTTCTACCAGTCCTTATTGGAGCAAGGGGGGCCGGAGTTCGCCCTCTGGAGCGCAAGGCGCGAGCTGGCCGCTATGGACAGAAACGATCCAACCTGGTTGTCGCCTATCTTGATTCATCAGGAGTGAACTGAAGGACGCGCCGCGCTTGGGAGAATCCGACAAATGAGTCCACCAAATGACCGGGAAAGTCAGAGACCAAATCCACCCCTACCGCAAGAAAGTGCACATCCTAACCGTAGCCACGGGGAGGAGGCCAGCCTCATTGCACTGGGGATGGCTTCTGCTGCATTACTGCACCAGCTCTCCAACTTGACTGGGTTGCTGGGAGTTCGAGTCGGTCGTCTTAAGGAATACATCAATAGCAACGATAGAGCCGCCCTCGACCTGGTCACAGCCATAGAAAAGACCATTAGCAGTTTGAGCGAATTAAGTGCCGCCGTCGAAGTACTCAGAGAGCCGAGTGAGCCGCCTATGCCCTTAGACGTAAACTCACTGCTGTATGAGGTCTGGGAAGAACTTTCTGCTAGCCACACTTCCAAGACAGTACGGGTGAGTTTTGATTTTCCAGAGGATGTCCCTCCCGTGCGTGCTGATAGCCACTTGCTCGCGGAGGTTTTCCGGGCGGTGCTCGAAAACTCGATCCAAGCAACAAGCAAAAAACCCGGACATATTGACATCCATACCCAGTACGTGGACGCGGACAACACAGTGCGAGTAGAGATTGCAGATAACGGAACAGGGATACCGCAACTCATTCTTGCCGATCTTTTTCAGGGTCCGATTCCGTCAACCGGGACCAACAAGGGCCTGGGTCTCTGGTTAGCGCATTTGATACTTGCCAGGTTTGGTGGAGAGATTAGTGTAAAACATACTGAGATTGGCCACGGCACGACGATAGCGATCACACTCCCTGTGATCAAAGCCATAGAAACTCCCACGGATAGCAGCCATGACTAAACAAATCCAGGTGCTTATCGTAGATGATTTGTTTGACTGGCGAGTGACCCTTTCACAACTCTTGATTGACGAGGGCTACGCAACCAAAACGGCTGCCAGTGTTGCGCGAGCCCTGGATTTGTCTGACCGAGAGCATTTCGACGCAGCCCTACTTGACATGCGCTTGGACGAGACAGATGAAGGCAACCTAGAAGGCCTTGATCTAGCTGCTGAGCTTAAACGACGATTCCCTGGGCTCCCGATTGTCATTATCACCGGCTATGGTACCCCTGACACGATGAGGCGCGCCCTGGAACCTGATGCAACTGGACGGCGACTTGTAGCCGAGTACCTCCCAAAGACCATGATAGAAGATGTGGTTAAAGTGATGGATAGCGTGATCAGTAGGTCATTGAAATGGCAATTGCCGGTCTTTGAGCCGAGCCAAGAGTGCGAAATTACAATCTCGCTAGAGCCAGGGCAGCGACTTCTTGTGCGGGGCCGTGGCAACATCCGCTTCACATACACCTCTGTCAATCCACTAAGCCTCGACGCTCCACGTTTTGCACGCTGGGGAAGCGAACGCATGATGAGCACAGCAGACCGCCGCTTTCTGATCAAAGACGTGGGACGGGAGCTATACCGCCTGCTGTTCGAACAGCACTCTGCGGTACTCAACGGGTATCACCGAGCACTCGGTAGGACGCAAATGAACCAATACTTGCACCTCGTGTTTGAATCCACCCGAGATCTGGCAGGATTGCCACTGGAGTTCATCTTTTCCGATGAGGCTGGTGATTACCTTACACTGCTCCATCCAATGGTCCGCCAAATTCGAGGCGTAGTGACGAGGCGTGAACCCATCTCTGCTGAACTCATACGACGTCTCGCCAGTTCAGGCGAGAACCTGCGTGTTCTACTGCTCGTGTCCAACACTGAGCCACGCATTGATCTGATTGACAAAATCGGAGAAGAGTTGGTGGATTTGCTGTCGCCACTGAACTGGTTGGATTTGACTCATGTCAGAACCGAAGCAGCTACATACAGTGCAGTGCAAGAAATGCTCCGTGGGTGTAAGCATCACATCGTGCATTATGTTGGTCACGGAGTCTTTCACGAGGGGTCTCCGGAACAGAGCAGATTGTTCTTCTGGGAAGACAGCAACCGGTCAGGGAATATAAAGCCAATGACCGGAAATGAGCTGAGATGGCTGTTGGAAGATTCTGACACCCGTTTGTTTCACCTGACGTGCTGCGAGGGCACTCGTACCGGCAGCCCGGTTGATTTGCTGGACGATGACTACCTGGGTATCGCTGATGGAATTATCCAATCAGGGGTGCCGTCTGTTTTGGGCTACAGGTGGTCAGTGCCGGCAGTGAGCGCCAAGGAAATGGCACTGGCGTTCTATCGTTCTATGCTCCAGCACGGCAGCCCTGAACTGGCACTGCTGGATGCCCGGCGAGAGCTGGCAATGCGTAATAAGGATGACTTGACTTGGGCTTCCCCCATTTTGATCGCCCAGAGCTGAGTGAGCACCCTCATTGCAAAACGTTTTCGATATCGAGCCGCGGCCTTTTGGTTTTGCCTCGATCTATGGAAACTGGGTGATACCTGTGGCGCCGTCAGATAAGCTCGTGTTGAACGCACTGGACGGCAGTCTCACGTACCTTAAGAGTGCTGACAGAAACAAGGAGAGCTTGTGCTATGAAGAAGATCTTGCTTGTGTTGTCCGTAGCCCTGCTTCCACTACTGATTTTAGTCTCTGTAGTTCACGAGCCCAAATGGGGCCTAGTATGGCTCGCTGTGGTCTCCCTTGGGTGTCTTGTCAGGATGGGCCAGAGCAAGGGCGTGGCGCTGGCGATATTCTTCACTGCAAGTGGGGTGTTTCTGACCTTCTCCTTCGTCACGAGAGGCCTGACGGGGGCAGTATTGGGGCTGGCTGTCTATCTATTCTTAACAGGCAGTCTCCTGTTTCTGGCCTCGCAACTCATACTGGTCAGCCGGGGCGGCAATCAGTGGGACTGCTTTCGGTATTTACTCTCTTTTGTCACCGGAGAGCTATTCCTGGGAAGCTACATCATCGTTGAAGATGGCCAAGTGGACGAGGTGAAGTCCAAAGGCGCACTCGCCGGCTTCAAGGTAGCCAATTTGATCGTAATACGCAACGAGCAAGCCGTTGTCTTCGAGCGGATGGGGAAATTCACTCGCATTGAGGGGCCCGGTGCAGTGCGCACCAAGCCTTTTGAAAGTATCAGGAAGGTCATCGTCACACGGAAACGGTTCAGGAGAGGAACGCTAGATAATGCCTCAACCAAAGATGGCATACCGGTGACCATCCACTATAGCGTTCTATTCCGCATCGCGCAGGATCCAGCCAAGGTGTGGAACCCAGAGAAGCCCTATCCATTCTCTAGAGAGGCGGTCCTCAAAGCTACCTACGATAGCTATGACTGGGAAATCGCCACTATCGAAGTAGCCAAGAATCTGCTTCGCGACGAGATTGGCAAACGTTACTTGGATGATATCTTTGACCCACTGGATCCCAACACGTTCCCTCAAAGCGACATCAAGCAGCGTGTCCGAGATTCCCTGCGAAAGATAGCCGAAGGCTGGGGAGGCACTATCATAAGCTTTCAGATGCTGAATATTGAGGTGCCTCCGGAAATTAGGGAAGGAATGCAAAAGAAATGGCAAGTAGACTGGGAAGCGCGCATGGCGGAGAGTCGCAAGCAAGTCCTCATCACTGAAGGCGAGGCACAGGCTGAAGTATATAACCTGATTGAGGTTGCCAGAGCACAAGCTCAAACTAGAATGATCATAGCCATCACCGAAGGCTTCCGTCAGATGGAGACTAAGAACATCCCGATTCCACAATTCATAGCCTTGCGTTTCATTGAAGCTCTGGAGAAAATGGCCTCCGATCCAGCGACCAAGATCCTTCTGCCTTCCGACGTGATGGCCACTCTGCAATCCATAAGATCAGCGATTGCATTGCCGCCTGGCAGCCCATAGCGATATCGCAGAACACCTTAGTTTATCCGGCCCAACTCTCCTGCATCCCGGTGGGCTTTCCTTCTATGGGGGGACTTCAATGACATCCGATCCTTACCACCGACAAGCCAACCAGATCATACGCCAACTAAGAGAACGAACTAATCGCGGTACCGTGCTCAACAAGGAGGCCGACAAACTGCGACGAGCTGGCCGGTACAAAGCAGCCCAATCGATAGCTGAGCAAAGCATTAGATCAGCAAGAGGATCTCTCGAATTGGACATGTTGGATGACTCATATGCTCAAGGGGTAGCCCTTATTCACCTCGCAGCTATCTTTCACGCTCAGGAACACTTGGATGAGGCAGCCAACAAGTATCAAGAGAGCACTCGCTTCTTTCTGAGTGACAAACATAGTCAAGCAGTAGCCCTCTTTGGATTGGCCACGGTGTGCGAGGCCCAAGGCAAATGGCTCAAGGCAAGTCAAGCCTGTTCACGCAGCCTGGAACTGCTGCAGGACATGGACCGCCGCCTAAGGCGCACAGTCGAGTCACGATACCGGAAGATCCTGCGAGACCAACAAGTAGCCATGGATTCAGGAGATACCGGCGGAGGACCGCTTCGACGTGGAAGAGCTGGTCCCGTACAAACGGAGCCGTCAGGCCAAGAGGCGAAGCAAAAACAAGAGGAGGGTGAAGAGAGTATGCCTGAGCAAACGACGGAACGACTAGCCATGAACTCAGAGGACATTGACGAAGAATCCCTTCCACCTGGAGACGCCAGTCCGCAAGGCATGAGGCCGTCAGAGCAGGAGAAGGACGGAGCGGCGGAGCAATCTCCACCATCGCTTGCTATTCAACTCGAGACATTGCTCACATACGCTCGCGATGCCATCAACCTAATACTGTCCAGCCCTGTGCTCGCCTTTGTCAGCGCGTTGGCAGGCTTTGTGGTCATTGTACTACTGATGCTGCTGGCGAGCATACTGCTTTCCGTGCGCAGTTCACTGCACATCGTTGTCTTGACTGCCGCGGGTACGGCCTTGCCACTCTTGCTTGTCCTTCTGGTGCTCGTTGGATACAGGGCGTTCACCTTCACCGTCCCACCCGACAGGATTGCTGTGATCGGAGACAGTCGCGAAATCAGGGTGCTGGAAGAAGGTCAAAGTATTCTTCAGCTTCCCTTGTACAGCCAAATTCAAGCTGTAATCCCGACCATGGAGCTGAGATGCCGTTGCCCCAAACAGAAAGTCGCACTAGCAGATGGGGTCTTGCAGCTTGCCCCAGTAGTTTACTACCAGGTCAATAAGGAAAAAGCGGTTCATGCACCTCACTTCTTTAGAGAATCTGGTGAGAATAACCACAAGAAGACCAAGAAGAAAAAACTGACCGAAGCCGACATGAAGACTATTTGGGACAAAGAAATCGTGCAGGAAATGGCCGTGCTCCTGAATGAGGCGTTATGTGGATACAGGCAACAGGATGTACATGATCCGCCGAACAAGGCCACAGCATGCCAGCAACTAATGGAAGGGCTTGAACGAAGAAGTGACCAGTGGGGCATAACCATCAATAGGATACTACTGCCACCGCTTCCATGAAAAGTGGGGGCATCGCAACCGCTCTACCGAGACCAGCAGCAGACACGCCTTGCACAAAGCATGCCTGGCGTCCCAGTGGAGAATGGCATCGGGGTTAAGAATCAATCAGCCGGGTTCAAGGCTGCTCTGCAATTGTGGAGAGCGCAGTTTGGCTCCCAATGCGATGCGCTTCCGCCCGCGGTCCGAATTGATAGATCCCAAAACTCACCGCCGTCGCTGCCAGAGCAGCCTTAAACCCCTCACGATAAGCCCGCACTTCGTCATCACTGTAGCGACTGGCCAGATGCCCATTGGCCAACTCCACACCCAATAGAATGTTCCTAATGTCTTCCTTGAACCAAATATCCAAACCCATTTCACTCCCTCCTCTGCATTAGAAGCGTAAGTAACAGAACGGTTTTTCGAGATTGATTATAGCACACATGTTCTAATCTTGTCAAATTGACCGGGCCATCCCACCCCTCACCCACCGGGATGGCCTCTTTCTTTTCTCCCCAACCAGAGCTTGCCTTTTACCCCACCACGAGTATAATCTAGGCCAGTAGCACACGTCGCTTCTGCAGGAGGGAGGCTTGAACTCGAACCTGGCCATCATCATCGTCAATTGGAACGTGCGGGGGCTGCTGGCAGCTTGCCTGACCTCGGTTTATGGCAGCCTGCAACGCTCGAATCTGACGGCCGAGGTTTGGGTAGTGGACAACGCCTCCACGGACGGGAGTATCGAGATGGTGCGGGAGCGCTTCCCCCAGGCCAGGCTGATGGCCAACGAGACGAACGTGGGCTTTGCCGCGGCCAACAACCAAGCGCTGCGGGGGATGGGGTTTGCCTCCGTCAAGCGTCACGAGCAGCCCCGCTATGTTCTGCTGCTGAATCCCGATACGGAGGTGCTGGGCGACGCGCTGGCCACGATGGTGCGCTTTTTGGACGAGAATCCCCGCGCCGGCGTGGCCGGGGCCAAGCTGCTCTATCCCGACGGCAGCCTGCAGCACTCGGCCTTCGCCTTCCCCACCCTGGCCCAGGCCTTTCTCGACTTTTTCCCCCTCCATCACCGCCTGCTCAACTCCCGCCTCAACGGCCGCTATCCCCGCCGACTGTACGAGCGCGGGCAGCCCTTCGCTATTGACCATCCCCTCGGAGCAGCGCTGATGGGGCGGGGGGAGGCCATCCAAGAGGTGGGACTGCTGGACGAACGGTTTTTCATCTACTGCGAGGAGATTGATTGGTGCCTGCGGATGAAGAAAGCGGGCTGGGGCGTCTACTGCGTGCCCCAGGCTGAGGTGGTGCACCACGAGGCCAGGAGCACCCGGCAGGTGCGGGGCGAGATGTTTGCGGCCCTGTGGAAGAGCCGCTATCTGCTGTTCGAGAAGCACTATGGCCGTTTCTATCAGTGGACTGTGCGCCGCATGGTGCGGCTGGGACTGCGAGCGGAGAAGCGTCGAGCGATGGCCGCCCACGAGCACGGTGAGATCAGCGAAGCGGAACTAGAAGGACGCCTGGCAGCGTATCGGACTGTGGCGGAGATGTCGTAAAGGGAGTGATTGCTTGAGGACAAATAGCCAATCTCGGTCGAAGCTGAGTGTCATCATTCTCACCAAGGACGAGGAGAAGAACATCGCCGACTGCATCGCCAGCGTGAAATGGGCCGACGAGGTGGTGGTCTTCGACTCGTTCAGCCAGGACGGCACGGTGGCGGTGGCACGAGAGGCGGGGGCGACGGTGCTCCAGCACCCGTTTCAGAATTTCGCCCAGCAGCGCAACGCCGCCCTGGATGCCGTGGACAGCGATTGGGTGTTTTTCGTGGACGCCGACGAACGCGCTACACCGGAGCTGGCGGCCGAGATACGCCGCGCCATCCAGGACGAATCGCGGTCGGGCTGGTGGGCGCCGCGCCACAACTACATCTTCGGCCGCGTGATCCGCCACGCCGGCTGGTATCCCGACTATCAACTGCGCCTCCTGCGGCAGGGCCAAGCCCGCTACGATCCCCAGCGGGAGGTCCACGAGGTCGTCATCCTGGACGGCGAAGCGGGGCATCTGGAACATCCCCTGATCCACTACAACTACGACACCCTGGCTCAATTCATCCAGAGGCAGAACCGCTACACTGACTACGAAGCCAAGATCATGTTTGAGCAAGGCGTCCGGCCCAAGCCGCATAACTTCATCCTGCAGCCCCTCCGGGAGTTCAAGCGGCGCTACGTCTCGCTGGAGGGCTACAAGGACGGCTTCCACGGATTACTCCTAAGCCTGTTGATGGCTTATTACAATCTGGTGATGTACCTGCGCCTGAGGCGGCTGTGGCAAGGGCAAGCTTGACCTAATCGCCAGGTCGTGTTATAATCGGTACTGGATCGAAAAGCCAGAGGAGGCATCGTTGAGAGGCTTGCTAGATTATCCTGTTCTCGTGCTTAACCTAAATTACGAACCTCTGAATGTTTGCAGCGTCAAGAGGGCCATCACCCTGGTCGTGGTGGGCAAGGCCGACGTCCTGGAGAACAGCCGGGGCGTCATCCGCACCCCTTCCACCACTTTCCAGTGCCCTTCGGTGATCAAGCTGGCCTGCCTGATCAAGCGGCCTCGCCCCCGGGTCAAGCTCACCAAAAAAGAGATCTTCCGGCGAGACAACTACACCTGCCAATACTGCGGGAAACAGACCAAAAACCTGACCGTGGATCACGTCAACCCACGTCACAATGGGGGACAGCACGAGTGGGAGAACCTGGTGAGCGCGTGCCCGGACTGCAACCATCGAAAGGGCGGACGAACGCTCCAAGAGGCCCACATGCAGTTGCTGCGGCGCCCTTACGAACCCGCTGCCACGAGTACCTACCTCTTTGGCCGTTACGTCAAAGAAAACGCCGACTGGCAGCAGTTCATAGAGGGATGGTGACGACTGAAGAGAATGAGAAAAGGGGAGACCGCCGGCGGTCTCCCCTTTTTGGATTGGGTGTGGCTAAAACTTGTGGTAGTGACGACTTTAGTCGTTCCAAGCGACTGAAGTCGCTACTACCTTCCACAGATTTTAGCCACACTCTTTTGGATTTCGGCTGCACTCAGCCCACCAACTGCATGATGCGCGGATAGCCCTCCCCGATCAACCTTTCGATCTCGTTGGCGCATTGGCGGTATTCGGGCAAAGGGTCGCCGTAGGGATCGCGGACGTCGTAGTGCCGCCCGGCCATCTGGCTCAGCAAATGAACTTTGTGAGCGTGTTGAGGGAACTCCACCCGGATGGCCTCGGCCTGCCCGCGCTCCATGGTCAAAATGAGGTCGGCCTCCTCCACATCCGCCGAGCTGAGGTCGCGGCTGCGGTGATCGCTGATGTCAATACCTCGCTCCGCCATCATCTGAATGGCGTACGCGGAAGGCGGTTGGCTATCCAGCCCCCACACGCCCGCCGACGATACCGCGTACTGGTCCTCTAATCCCTCCTCCCGCAGCTTGTCCCGCAGCAGCCCCATGGCCATAGGTGAACGGCAGATGTTGCCCGTGCAGACGATAAGTATGGTCTTCATTTGCTGACTTTCCTTTTGAGCGCCGACAGTTTCGTCTCTACGCCAGCTCCGGCTCAAGCAGCCCGTAGTTGCCATCCTTACGCCGATAGACGACGTTTATGGCATTGTTGTAAACATTGAAGAACAGGAAGAAGTCGTGGCCCAGAAGCTCCATTTGCTCGATGGCCTCTTCTGCATCCATGGGAGCCAACTGGAAACGCTTGGTTCTGACGATGCGAGACGATTCTTCTTCCTCTTCAAATGCGAAGTCCTCCACTGGCGGCATCTCACCTGGCCCGCGACCTCGGCCATAGCGTTTGCCCTTGTAGCGAACGATCTGGCGGTACATCTTGTCCGTAACAACGTCAATCGAGGAGAACATATCAGCAGTTCTCTCTTCGGCCCGCAAAAATGTGCCCTTGCTCCGCACGGTCAACTGCGCTACCTGGCGATCCTTAGCGCTCTTGGTGTCCTCAACAGCCAGCTCTACCCGCGCCTCGCTTATGGTGGGCAGATAGCGGTCCAGCTTGCCCACTTTCTTCTCAATGTACTCCTCCAAGCGATCGGTCACGTCAATGTTCTTACCCTGGATGATCAACTGCATTTGACATCTCCTTTCCTTAATCGGTTTTGCGTCCTACCATCGGCCTCAGCCCGCCCTGGAACTGGCGATTTATCATCCGCCGCCAGCATGAGGCAAGCCGTTTCAGATCACTGCTCATCTGGCCCTGGCTAAGGTGAAGGCCCAAACGGAACGAGCGCCGACCTGCTGCAAGGCGATGCTGCAAGCCTCCAACGTGGCGCCGGTGGTGCACACGTCGTCAATCAACAGGATTCGCTTGCCCCCCAGCTCGGCGTTCGGGCAGCGAAAAGCGTCCTGAACGTTCTCCTTGCGCTCCAGCGCACCCAACTCCACCTGGGGGCGAGTGGCCCGCACGCGCACCAAGCTGTGCTCTACGACCGGCAACCCGATGCTTTTCCCCAACTCTCTGGCCAGGAGCGCCGCCTGATTGTAGCCGCGCTCACGCAGTCGGGCTGGATGCAAGGGCACGGGGGCAATGATGTCAGCCGGAAGGGGGCTCTTCTCCCAATAGTCGCCCATCAGCTTGCCCAAGGGGATGGCCAGATCCCGCAGGTTTGAGTACTTGAAGCGGTGAATGGTATCGCGCAAGGTTCCATCAAAATAGGCCACAGCACGAACACCGTCTATTCGCAGCGGGCCGCGTTGGCAAAGGGGGCAAAGGCGACCGTTGGACCTGGGGCGACCACAGCGGGGGCAGAGGGGCGGTTCAATCAACTCGAACTCATCGAGGCACTTGGCACAGAGCAAACTCCCCACCTCTCGACAGCTCGCACAGCGAGGGGGGAACAGCAAATCCAGGAGACCTCTTTTGATTCCCTGCACCAAATCTAAAGCGGTCAAGTTTCCCCTGGCCTGCCAGGATTTCCAGCAGAGGCGGCCCCCATGCCTGTCATTGCGGCCGGATCAGCACGGGCCTGAGCGCACGCAGCCGAATGGCGCGAAGGTCCGCTCTGCTCAGAATCTGGATCCACTGAAGCAAGAAAAAACACGGCAAATGTCAGGTCGAGTGCACGAAGACGACGAGTCAGCTAATGAAGTTGATAAACTGGTTCAGCAAGACGTATATCTTGTCCCACAGCAACAGCAAGATGGCAGTGACGACTATGGCTACCAAGACGATGATCAGGGCATACTCAATGAGCCCCTGTCCTTCTTCACGTGACAGAAATGGTATCACTTATTGACCTCCTCTTCAGGTGGTAAAGGACACACTGCCTTATTATACACGATAGTCGGATTCAACGCAAAAAGCGATTTGGAGAGATGTGCGTTTCAGTTCTAGGGCAAATGTCATTGCGAGGGCGCGGTGTGTGCGCCCGAAGCAATCTCCAATGTGCGTAGGGGATTGCTTCGTCGCTCCGCTCCTCGCAATGACACATGACGCTGTCTCTCGGTCTTGCCCCCAAATTGAAATACACGTTGGAGAGATGGCCAATGGCTGAGCGTTTTTGCCAGGCGAAAAATGACCCATTTGACTTTTGGGGACAATGTGGTATGGTATTTGCATCTGCCACTGAGGGAAGAAGGAGGAACGATGATCGTCATCAATGGCTCTTATGGCGAGGGAGGCGGGCAGGTGCTGCGCACTTCCCTGACCCTATCCGCGATCCTGGGCCAACCCACACGCATCGAGAACGTCCGCGCTCAGCGCCGCAGGCCCGGCCTGCAAGCCCAACACCTCACCGGGGTCCGGGCCACAGCTCAAGTCTGCCAGGCCGAGCTAGAAGGCGCCAGCCTGGGCTCCCTGGAGCTGACTTTCAAGCCTCGGTCGTCGCCTCGCGCTGGGCAGTATTTATTCGACGTGGCCGAGGCCCGCAAGGGCGGAAGCGCGGGCGCAACCAGTCTGGTCGCCCAAACCCTGCTGCTGCCCCTGGCCTTCGCCTCCGGCTCATCCCGCCTGACCGTACGCGGCGGCACCCACGTGGCCTGGAGCCCCTCTTTTCACTACCTCAAACACGTCTACCTGCCCACCCTGGCCCGCACGGGCCTGGAAGCTAAAGCCGAGGTCGAGAAGTGGGGCTGGTATCCCATAGGCGGAGGGGAGATGACGGTGGCAATCCAGGGCCGAGGAGAGAGCGAACTTTCGGGCCTGGATTTGACCCAGCGGGGCGAACTGAAGCGCCTGTGGGGCGTCTCCGCGGCCTCCAACCTGCCCGCCCACATCGGACAGAGGCAGCAGAAGCGCGCGGAGGGATATCTGCGAGAGCGCGGTTTCGAGCCGCAGGTAGAGATCGTGGACGCGCCCTCGCCAGGCAAAGGCACCGTCCTCTTTCTCGCGGCGGAGTACGAGAATGCAGTGGCCGGCTTCTCCTCTTTGGGAAAGCGCGGCAAGCCTGCCGAGAAAGTGGCCGAGGATGCCTGCCGCGAGTTCATGGCCTACCACCAAAGCGGCGCCTGCCTGGGCAAGTACCTGGCCGATCAGTTGATTCTGCCCCTGGCCCTAGCCTCTGGCCCGTCAGCTTTCACCACCTGCGAGATCACCCAGCACTTGCTGACCAATATCTGGGTGGTAGAACAGTTCTTAGATGTAGCGTTTGAGATAGAGGGTGAGGTGGGACAGCAGGGCGCGGTCACCGCATTTCAAAACACCCGACACACAAACCCCTTCAGGTACTCCGACTCAGGGAAGGTGAGCAGGATGGCGTGATCGGAGGACTGGGACAGCTTCTCGATGATCTGCACATCGCGGGCGGCGTCCACGCTGGCCCCGAAGAGCACCTTCTGGAAGAGATCGGCGCTCACCCGGCCTGAGCAAGAGAAGGTGGCCAGGACGCCGCCGGGGGCCAGGAGCTGCATGGCCAGCAAGTTGATGTCCTTGTAGCCCCGGCAGGCTGACTGCACCTGGGCCTTGGAGTGGGCGAACTTCGGCGGATCGAGGATGACCAGTTCAAAGGTCCGCCCCTGATCGCGATACCCCCGCAGCACCTGAAAAACGTCCCCCTCAATGTACCCGTCGTCGCGGTCGGCGAAACCGTTGAGGGCCATGTTGCGCCGGGCCAGCGCCAGGGCCTCGGCCGAGGATTCCACATTGGTGATGCGCCCCGCCCCCGCCGCAGCGGCGTAGACGGCGAAAGCCCCCGTGTAGGCGAAGCCGTTGAGCACCGCTTTGCCCGCACAGTACCTGGTCAGCTTGGCACGGTTCTCCCGCTGGTCGAGATAGAAGCCGGTTTTGTGCCCCGCCTTTATGTCCACCCAGAAACGGTGGCCGTTCTCCATTATGTCCACCAGGTCCGGCGGCTGCTCGCCGTGCAGCAGGCCGCTGACCGCAGCCAATCCCTCTTTCTCCCGCACCTCCGCGTCACTCCGCTCGTAGACGCCCCTGGGCTGCAGCAGATCAGCCGCCAGGCCAACCAGTTCGGCCTTCCACCGCTCGATTCCCAGCGTTAGAAACTGGGCCACCAGGTAATCGCCGTAGCGATCGAGAACCAGGCCGGGCAGTAGGTCGGACTCGGCGTTGACCAGGCGGTAGGCGTCGGTGGAGGGATCAGCGGCCAGGGCCTGCCGGCTGGCGAAGGCCCGCTCCAGCCGACGCCGCCAGAAGTCCGTCCCGATGACCTCGTCCTCATCCCAGGTGAGGAGACGCACCGCGATCTGAGAGCGGCGGTTTAGGTAGCCTCGCGCCAGGAAGCGCCCCCGCTGGTCGGCCACCTCCACCACATCCCCGTCATCACACTCCCCCTCGACGCGCTGGATGGCCCCGGAGAAGATCCAGGGGTGACGATTCAGGATAGGTTTTTCACGGCCTCGTTTCAGGACGACTTGTGGCATGGCATTCCTCGCAACAACACTACAACAGATTAAGAAAAGAACGGATTTCCTTCCTCCAATCCGTTCTATTCCAAATCCGTTGTAGTCCCGCCTGCAACAATCTCCATCAGCTCCGCCTCCCCAATCAAGGCCACGCCCAACTCGCGGGCCTTGTCATATTTGGCGCCGCCGGGGGCCTCTCCCACCAGCAGATAATCGGTTCTGCCAGAAACGGAGCCCGTGACCCGACCGCCGTGCCGCTCGATCAGCGCCGTGGCCTGGTCGCGGCTCATGGAAGGCAAAGAGCCGGTGAGGACGAAGGTCAAACCCGCCAGGGTCTGGGGCATCTCCTCTGCGACTTCTCGCTTCTCCTCCATTCCTTCGCCTCGGCTCAGGACGGGCCTGACCCCAGCCCGCCGCAGCTTCTCGATCAGTGCGCGGTGCCGCTCCCGCCCAAACCACTCCACGATGCTGCCCGCCGTGTGCGGCCCCAGCCCCTCGATGGCCTCCAGTTCCTCCTGCGTGGCCGCCATCAGTTCGTCAATGGAGGCATAGTGCTCGGTCAGGAGCTGGGCCACGGTGCTCCCCACGAAGCGGATGCCCAGGGCGGTGATGAGCCGCCACAGCGGCCGCTGCTTGGAAGCCTCGACAGCGGCCAACAGATTGTCGGTGCTCTTCTCGGCGAAGCCTTCCAGAGGCAGGATGTCCTCCCGCCGCAGATAGTAGAAATCGCCTACGTCTTTGAGCAGCCCCGCTTCCACGAACTGCTGCGCCAGACGAGAGCCGAAGCCTTCAATGTCCATGGCGCCCCGCGAGGCGAAGTGCTCCACCCGCCGCACCAACTGAGCGGGGCAAGCGGCGTTGACGCAGTAGTGGGCCACCTCGCCCTCCGGCTTCACCACCGGCTCGCCGCAGGCCGGGCAGCGGTCGGGCATGTGAAACACCCGCTCCTCCCCGCTGCGCAGGTCCACGATAGGCCCCACCACGTAGGGGATGACCTCGCCGGCCCGCCGCACGGTGACCGTGTCGCCGATGCGGATGCCCTTGCGGTGGATGTCTTCTTCGTTATGTAGGGACGCCTGCTTGACGACCACGCCCCCCACTTCCACCGGCTCCAGGATGGCGAAGGGATTCAGACTGCCGGTGCGGCCCACGTTGATGCCGATGTCCAGCAGCTCGGTCGTCGCCTCGCGGCCAGGGAACTTGTAGGCCACCGCTCCGCGCGGCGCGTTGCCTACGGCCCCCAGGTGTTCCTGGATTTCCAGGGAGTTGATCTTGACCACCACCCCGTCCACTTCGTAGTTGAGGGTATCCCGCTTCTTCATCCACTCGTGGCAGTAGGCTATCACCTGCTCGAAGTCCGGGAGCAAGCGGCTATCGAGGTTAATGGGAAAGCCCATGTGCTTGAGATACTGGAGGGAATCCCACTGGGTGGCGACCGCAACGCCCTCGCTATCCACCACGGCGTAGGTGAAGATGGCCAGGGGACGGGAGGCGGTGATGCGGGGGTCGAGCTGGCGCACCGAGCCGGCGGCGGCGTTGCGGGGATTGGCGAAGGTCTTCTCGTCCAACTCCGCCTGGCGGCGGTTGAACGCTTCAAACTGATCAATGGGCATGTAAGCCTCGCCCCGCACCACCAGACGGGCCGGCGGCGGGCCGTTGGGCGAGACGGGGATGCGCAGAGGGACGCCCTTGATGGTCTTGAGATTAGCGGTGACGTTCTCCCCCTCGATCCCGTTCCCCCGCGTCGCGCCCTGAACGTAGCGTCCGTCCTGATAAGTGAGCACCACCGTCAGGCCGTCAATCTTGGGCTCCACCACGTACTGCAAATCCTTTGCAGTCACCCCTTCCGGCAACAGCTTGCTGATGCGCTCCAGCCAGGCCCACAGCTCCTCCTCTTCAAAGGCGTCGCTCAGGCTGAGCATCGGTTTGGGATGGCGCACCTTCTCGAACCTGTCCAGCGGCTCGGCGCCCACCCTTTGGGTTGGCGAGTGCGGGGTAATCAGCTCAGGATGGGCCGCCTCCAGCTCCCGCAGCTCCCGCATCAGCCGGTCGTACTCGGCGTCGCTGATGACGGGGGAGTCCAGCACATAATAGCGGTAATTGTGATAGCGTATCTCTTTACGCAGCTCCTCAATGCGCTTTTCCACATCCATCTTCCTCAACTCCTGGCGATCTCAAGTGACCAGGGAATCAGGAATCAGTGATCAGGGATCAGAATCAGCTCCCCGATTCCCCGATTCCCTGATTCCCTGACCCCAGAGAACTGTTTGACAAAAACGAGGGGTAGTTGTAGAATGAGCCTATGCCCAACTACGACAAGCTCAGCGTGGTGGTAAGTGTGATACTGCTCTGTTTGGCCCTCTCGCTGTTCGTCGTCTTGCCGCAGAGGACTTTCGGCTTCGCCGTGCTGAGCATCCCTGTGACGATCCGACTCTCCGCGGCCAGGGAACTGGCGCACTGGCTGACGGCGGCGCTGCTGACCGGCCTGGCCTACAGCGGCGCCGCATCCATCATGCGCCTCCATCCCCTGTCCAAACACACCTTCGTTCCCTGCATCCTACCCAGCCTGGCCACGCTGCTGGCCGCGATTCTGCTGCCCAAGGCTCCAAATGCAATCTACACTCTGGGCGGTCTGGCCGCGATGGGAATCGTTCTTCCATTGATCATCTCCGCTGAGTATCGTTCCGTTGATCCTACCGCCTCGTTCCACAACGTCACTCACTTGGGCCTGAACTTCATCGCCTATCTCATGGCCCTCGTTCTTTTCACGCTCATCCACGAGGGCGCGGACCGCCCGCTGCTCTCGTCGGTGGCAGCGATGGTCGGGAGCAGCCTGTTGGCTCTCACTCTGCTGCACAGCACCGAGCAGGGCCTGCGGCGAAGCGGTCTCTACGCGCTGATCGTGGGCCTGGTCATGGGGGAAATCCTCTGGGCCTTGAGCCACTTGCAGATGCACAGCTTGACCGCTGGCATCCTGCTGCTGCTCGTCTTCTACCTGACCACTGGCCTCGCCCGCCAGGGGTTGCTGGAGGCCCTCAATCGGCGGATTGTCATCGAGTTCGCTGCGGTGGGGCTGATCGGCCTGGCGCTGCTCCTCAAATTCGCCTCTTGAGCGCGCCTCACAGTTCCACCTCAATACCTAGCCCCAGCGCCTCGGCCTGCGTCAGCACCGCGCGGGCCACCGACACGTCCTGCACAGCATTGCCCACCGACTTGAAGAGCGTGATCTGGTCGGCATGGTCGCGCCCCGGCTTGAGCCCCGCAGCGATTTCCCCCAGCTCGGCGTAGATATCGTGTTCGGTGATCAGGCCCTTCTGGATGGGGATGATCAGGTCGCCCGTCTCGGCCAGGCATCCCTCCCGCGAGCCTACCACCAGCCTGGCCCTGGCGACCGTCTGCTCCGGCACCTCCTGCATCTGCGGCGTGAAAGACCCCACGGCGTTGATGTGGGCGCCGGGCTTGAGGTCGCCGTCGGCGAAGACGGGCGTGCTGGAAGTGGTGGCCGCGCAGATGACATCGGCCTCGCGGACCGCTTCCGCTGGGGAGGAGGCGACCCGGACATCAGCGGGAACCCTCCCCTTTCCCGCCATTTCCTGGGCGTATTTCTCCGCCGCCTGGAGGTTGACGTCGTACACCCAGGCTGTTTCGATGTCCCGCGCCTCGCAAACGGCCAGAAGCTGGGTGCGCCCCTGCGCTCCCGCCCCGAAGATGGCCGCTGCCCCGGCGTCCTCCCTGGCCAACAGGTCGGTAGCCGCCCCCGAAGCCGCGCCCGTGCGCAGGGCGGTCAGATAAGCGCCGTCCATCGCCGCCAGCGGCCGGCCGGTAGCGGCCTCCACCACGATCACCAAGGCGAAGATGGTAGGAAGACGCTTGTCCAGATTGCGGGGGAAGACAGAGACGATCTTGACTCCCAGGTCATCGCTGTCCGAAAGATAGGCGGGCATGAACAGAGTCACGCCCTCGTGCCTGTCCACCGGCAGTTGGGTGCGCAGCGGCACCACGGCCTCCCCCGCCGAGAGTTGGGCGAACGCGCCCTTCACGATCTCAATGGCCTGCCGCATGGGAACGGCTTGTTGGACATCCTGCTTCGAGAGCACGCGCAGCTTCATCTATCCCTCCCCGTTACTCCGCTCAAAAAAGCGGGGGCAACGTCGCCCCCGCCACCTTCACCTCTCACTCCTCTCCACACTATGCCTCAAATCACCATCTTCTCTTCCGAGGCCACCACCTCTCCTCTGGCGAAGCGCCGATAGCTGAAGGGGTTCTCCTCGTCGGACATCTGGCCGCTGATCATGGCCGCCACGTAGCGGCTGCCCTCGGGGGCGGCCATGACGCCATGACCGCTGTAGCCCAGGTTGAAGAACAAGCCCTCGACGTCGGGAGAGGGACCGAGGATGGGCTTCGAGTCGGGGGTGCAGGTATAGTAACCAGCACTTGGGAAAACGCTGTCTCGGGCTAGTCGTCCCATCACTTCCCCCCAAAAAGGCGCCAGCTTCGACACCTCCTCAATGACTAAGGCTGGGAAAGCCCAGTCGGTGGGCACATTCACTTGAGGCTCGCTGGTGTGCTCCTCGGGGATGGCCGTGGCCCAACCCAGGGCCGCCCCTCCCACCTCGGGCCGCCAATAGGCGCCCGATGGGAGGGAGATGGTCATGGGGGCGTCTTGTGGGATGGCCGAATCCTGGCCGATGATCACCTTCTGCCGCCGCAGAATGGACAGGGGCAGCTCCAGGCCAGCCAGCTCAGCCACCTGACCAGAGAAGGGGCCGGCGGCAATGACCACCGCTCGGGTGGAGATAGGGCCGCGAGTGGTCTCCACACCCTCCACGCCCTGGCTGTCAACCTCGATGCCTGTGGCCGTGGTGCGCAAGAGGAACAGAGCTTCACTGCCCTTGGCAAATCCGTGGGTCAGCTCGTGGGCCGAAAGCCAGCCATCGCGTGCTCGGTAAGTGGCCGCAGTGACGCGGGGGGAGGCCCAGGGGAAACGTCGCCGTACCTCATCGCCGCTTAGAAACTCCACGTCGTCCAGGCCGATGCTCTGCTGGTGCTCGACCTGAGCGCGGAGCGTCTGCGGGCCTTCCGCCTGGTCAGTGTAGAAGAGGTAACCTTGCTGGTGCAAACCGATGTCGTAGCCTGGCACGCCGATCACCTCGGGGAAGTTCTCGAAGACCTCAATGGAAGCCTTCATCATGGCCACGTTCTCCGGCTCGCTGAACTGAGCGCGGAAACATTCCTCCGAGGCAGTGGTGGTGAGAGTAGCCAGGCCTTCCCGCATCTCCAGCACCACCACATCCAAGCCAGCTCGAGAGGCATAGAAAGCGGTAGCCGTACCGAGGATGCCTCCGCCGATGATCACCACGTCAGCTTGCTTGGGGAATTCACTTGCGTCTGGAACGATGATCTTACCCATCTGTTTCCTCCTAACGCCGTTGTTACGAGGGCTTCTACCCTCTCGCGCCGCCCTGCGCAGAGATTATGCCATAACTTGGGGAATTAGTCAACCTCGTGAGCGCAGCGGCACAGGCTCCAGGCGGACGATAGTCCGCGCTCTCGCGCCAACACGGGGACTATCGTCCCCTTTGAGCCTTTTGCTCTCGCCACTAAACCACGCGCCTCTCCCCCCTCAGATCCTCAGCCTTGAATCTATCCAGCCGAAAGGGGCGGAGGTCGAAATCGGTCTGGCCGCTGGTGATGAGCTCCGCCAGGATGCGACCCACAGCGGGCGCCTGCATGAACCCGTGGCCGCTGAAGCCCACGGCGCAGCAAAAGCCTTCCACACCGCCGACGTCCTGGCCGATGATGGCGTTGTCGTCAGGAGTGATGGCATACAGGCCGCCCCAGCCGCGCATGAAGTCGGCTCTATCGAGGACTGGCGCACGATGAGCGGCCTTGTCCGCCACTTTGATCAGGAATTTCAGATCGAAGTTGATGTTGAAACTGGGAGGCTCCTCGTGGTCGGTCATGCCCATCAGCACGCTGCTCCCCTCCCGCCGGAAGTAGAAGCTGGGGGCAAAGTCAATGATCATCGGAATCCGCCTGGTCAGTTCATCGAAGGGCGCGGTGACGAACACCTGGCGACGATAGGGCTGGACCGGCAACTCCAAGCCGGCCATGCGCCCCACCTGAGCCGCCCACGGCCCGGCCACGTTGACCACTACCGGCGTCGCGATCTCGCCCTGGTTGGTCACCACCGCCCTCGCCTTCCCCTGGCCAACTTTTATGTCGAGGGCCTCCGTCTCTTCGCGAATGTCCACCCCCAGACGCCGGGCCTGCTTGGCGAAGCCCATGGCCACGCTGTACGGATCGGCGTAGCCGTCGCGCGGGCAGAAGGTGCCGCCTATGACGTCGTCCAGGTGCAGATAGGGCGCCATGTCCCCGATCTCCCCCGGCGACAGCAAGCGCACCGGCACGCCCTCGCGCTGTTGCAGCGCGGCGTTGGTCTGGAATTCGGCCCAGTCCTGAGGATTAGTAGCCAGAAACAGATAGCCATGCTGGCGGAAATCAATCTCCGCCTCGAACTCCTCGGCGAAGTGTTCAAAGACCCGCAGGCTCTCCAGGGAGATGCGGATGTTGGCTGCCGAGGAGAACTGCAATCGGATGCCGCCGGCGGACAGCCCCGTGGAGCCGGAGGCCAGTTGCTTCTTCTCCACCAGCACCA
Organism: uncultured Anaerolineae bacterium; assembly: GCA_964510205.1. GTDB lineage: Bacteria > Chloroflexota > Anaerolineae > VGOG01 > VGOG01 > CAZEBW01. The sequence goes on along the minus strand of CAZEBW010000004.1, from coordinate 992 downwards.
CGTTCTGGCAGCCCCGTTTGGCCAGGTGGTAGGCCGTGCTGGTCCCCATCACCCCGCCGCCGATGATCACGACATCTGCCTTATCCATCATCCCTCCTCAGCCAAAGTAAACTCCCAAGCGCACCAGTACTCATCGGGGTGTGGATCGGGCGGGCAGGCGATGCAGCGGGTACGGAAGCGGGGGTCAATGGTGCGGGCGAAGCCGGCGTATTCCACCAGCCCCACCGGTTTGCAGGGAAAATCCGGGCGGCCATCCCGCTGGCGCGCCCGCTGAACGCGGCACTCGTTCATGCGAAAGATGATGGTGCGTTCGTCCACGTCGAGGATCTCCTGCACGTTCAGGAGGGCGTACAGCCGGTACTGCAGCGCTTCTTTGAGAGCGGGGATCCCGCCCCCTGGCTCGATTCCCAGGTGGCACATAATGCGTTTGGCCTCGATGACCGTGAATCGCTCCCAGGCTTTGGCGTCCAACTCGATAGCCGTCTCCAGGCCGAACTTACCCTCGGCGGCCAAGAACCAAAGCCCGTCGTGAGCCAGCCAGTTCTTGGCCGCGTTCTCCAGCAAGTCAATCAATTCTTCTTTGGATAGTTGGAGCAGCAAGTCGCGGTGGGTCATGGAGTTCTCTCCTTGGTGTACAGTAGTCAGCCTGTGGTAACAGATTATAAGAAGCCAACAAGAAAATCAGCGAACAACACTTTGCGCCATTCGCTGATCTGAACGTGTTTGTTCAACTCAATTTTATCACAACTCTCCCCACTTGGCAACCGACGAAGTATCAGACCCTTCTTGGCCTACCTGTACGTCCCAACTGCGATACGCTCACCTGGGGGCGCGAGGAGGGGAATTGGGATTTCAATCTTTGAGCCGGTACTCCCTTATCCGCCCGTCTTGCCAGAGAAGCAGGTCGGCGCAGAGGGGGTGATCGCGCTCCGCCGCGTCGCGGCGCACCTGGCCGGCGATGGCGGCCACGTGGGCCGGGTCGCGATCGCTAA
>CAZEBW010000003.1:0-97077 GCA_964510205.1 uncultured Anaerolineae bacterium | reverse complement strand
GATACGCCTCCACCCCCAAATTCCTCAGCCCCGCCACCAACCCCGCGCTCAGACGTCGGTAGGACTCGACCACGCCTCCGGCCACGCGGGGGTCCGCCTGGGGGGCGACCACGCTGTAGGTCAGCTCGTCGGCGTGGAGAATGGCCCGCCCGCCCGTGGGCCGCCGCACGAAATCAATGCCAGCCTCTCGGCATCTGTCTACATCCACCTGGCCGTCCAGGGACTGGCTGTAGCCAATGGAGAGGCAGGGCGGCTGCCAGCCGTAGAAGCGCAGCGTGGGCGGAGATTTCCCCTCCGCCACGGCCCACAGGATGGCTTCGTCAATGGCCATGTTGGTGAATCCATCGGCCCGGCCCGTTTTCAGCAGCCGCCAATCGGCGGCAGGGTAGAAAAGTGAAACGTGATGCGTAAAACGTAAAGCGTAACAGTCACGTTTCACGTTTGACGTTTCACGTTTCAAGTCTTCACGTTTCACGCTCTACGTCCTCGATAGCAGCCTCTATCTGCTCTGCCGTCAATGCCCTGGGATAGTTGTACATCGGTCCGGCGGGCCGCTCGTTGTAAAATGGCCGGTTGCAATCGGGGCAGCCGCAGGTCTGAAAGGCCACACCATCGGCCAGGATTTCGGGCAGATTAGGGAGATCGAAGCTGAGAAGGCGACCGACGGGAGAGAAGGTGAATTCACCAACTCGGGCCAGGTTATTGGATATTAGGTATTGGGCGACCTGCATTCGACGATACGCGGAGAGAGGAGGGGGGGAAGCGTCTTCCAGGCGGGTGCCTCGAATGGGGGTGAAGGCGAAGAGGGCTACGACGAGGCCCAGGTCGTGCATCCGCTGGATCATCTCGGCCATCTCTTGTTCGCTTTCGCCCAAACCGACGATGAGGTGCACCGCTCCGTGGCCGGGGAACCGCCGCGCTGCTTTTTCGATGAGCGAGAGGCTGCGCGCCCAGCTCCCGCCTTTGACTTGCTGGAAGACCCGCTTGCAAGCGGCATCCAGCCCAAAGCCGATGTGATCCACGCCTGCCGCCAGCAGCTCCTCAATCTGACCCATGTCCCTGGGCAGGACAGCGGCATCAACGGGAACGTCACAGGTTGCTCGCACAGCTCGAATCAACTCCAGTGTGCGCTGGAAGGCGCCCTCGGCTGCCGTCACCTGGAGGCAGCAGCGACGGATGTCTCCTCGCCCCACAGCTTGGGCCAGCAGGGCCAAGGTTTGCGACTCATCGAACTCCGGCCAGTTGACGCGGGAGAGCTTCAGCGCGCCGGCCTCGCTGGAGCGGGCCTGGGCGCAGAAGGCGCAATCCATGACACAGCGTCCGCCCAGCATCAGGTAGGCGGTAGTGGGGGCGGCATCCAGGGCCACGTCGGCCAGGCCCAGCACGCCGGCGGCGCCGATGGAGACGTTGACGGCGGAGCGGGGCGATGTCAATGCCACGTGATATCCTTCTCGCCGAACTCACTATCCAGAATGGCCCAGATGTCATCCCATAGACGGCGGTCGGCGAAACTGGCCTGTATGTCATCCAGTGTGCGGTTGAGAGCGGCTTCGCCGGCCTCGGTCAAGACGGTCAATATGACGTTGGCGATCCCGAAGCGAATCTCCCAATTGGCCGAGTGCTGGCGGTGGATTTTGCGCAATTGGGGGATGTCGTCCATTGTGCCGACGGTGACCATCGAGGCCACAGCATTGAAGACCAGTTCTTCGTCGTCAGAGTCGAGCATGCGGCGCAGGAAAGGAAGCACGCGGTCGTCCCCCAGCCCGCTCAGGCTGAGAGCGGCGCTAGAGGCGCGCTCCAGGTCATCCTGATCTTGGAAGAACTCCCACAGCGGCTCGCGGGCGCGATCGTCGCCCGTCAGGCCCAAGAGCGCGACTACTTCGTCGGCGGCAGCCTCGTCCAGCGTCGGGTCTGCCAGGGCATCGAGCAGCTCAGAGGCGACTATCTCACCCATTTGGCTCAGCAACTCGAAAGCTTCGTCGTGCTCGGCCTGAGTAGGCCCGGCCAACTGACGAATCAGCCGGGGAATCTGATCGCGGTGTTGGTCATAAAGCCGCTCGGCCTCGGGCCGCATCTCACGGCGGCGCTCAGCCTCGGCTTGCAGAATGTTCAGATTAGGCATCCGTACCTCCCGTTGATGATCTGTTGAGGCTTATTATAGCCCACCTCAGGTAGAGTGTCAAAAAGCGGTCGCGCGCGAGCGGAGGAAAGGCGGAATGAAATTGGGCAACGATGTACCAAGCGATCTTCACTTGCATTTCAATTTGGGGGCAAGACCAAGAGACAGCGTCATGTGTCATTGCGAGGAGCGCTTTTTGCGACGAAGCAATCCCCTACGCACATTGGAGATTGCTTCGGGCGCACACACCGCGCCCTCGCAATGACATTTGCCCCAAGACTGAAATGCACCTGCGATCTTCAGAATCTTTGACAAGTTCCGAAAAGTACGGTATAATCCAGGTTAAGTGCCGCAAGCAGTTGGGGCGGCGCTTCTTCATTGGCAGAAGGAGGGGACTGCATGAACGAACCGATAGTGAGACCCAGCATCACGACGCTTACCATCCGATGGATGGCAAGGGCCTGGAGTTTGGCCAGCGTGGGATTTGTCCTGCTTATGTTCATCGGAAGCGGCCTGGCGGAGGGGTTCAACCCGGCGCAGTTCACGCCCCGCGATTGGGTTGGCCTGTCCTTCTTCCCCTTCGGGGTTTGCCTGGGGATAGTGATGGCCTGGCGTTGGGAAGGATTGGGAGGAAGCATTACCGTTGGCAGCCTCATGGCTTTCTATGCGGCGTTGTGGGTCATGAGCAGCCGCTTTCCCGATGGTCCGTACTTCGCGCTCGTAGCAGCGCCGGGGGTCTTGTTCTTGATATGCTGGCTGCTGTCGCGCGACAGAGAGTAAGCACATCACAGATGTTTTGATCGGAGCCGCTAACTCAAGTGGTAGAGTATCGGCCTTTTAAGCCGAGAGTTGTGGGTTCGAGTCCCGCGCGGCTCACTAGAGACAACCAAGGTACAGCGAGGTAGCTCAACCGGTAGAGTACCCGGCTGTTAACCGGGGGGTTGTGGGTTCGAAGCCCACCCTCGCTGCCTTCTCACCATGATGCAAACCGTGGGGAGAGCGATCGGGGATAGTCTAATGGTAGGACGCGGGATTTTGGATCCTAAAGTCCAGGTTCGAGTCCTGGTCCCCGAGCTATAGTGATCGTATGAAAGGGGGCAATCAATGCCCCCTTTCGTACAACCACAGGTTCCCACATCTATCTGGCGTATGCTCGCCGTTCTCCTGAGCACGCAGGCCCCACAAATTCCAAAGAAAGAAGGAAACGTCCATGACTTGGCGCAAAGGATTCGGGCTGGTTGTCTTCGCTGTGCTCCTGCTGTTGTTGATCCCCTCCCCCATCGCAGCGACCCCCCCGCCGCAGCCGCCCTCCCTCCAGAAGATCCCCCTGGCCCTGCGGGTCAAGATCGAGCCGCAGGTTCTCAAGGAACTGGCCTCCAATAAGAAAACGACTTACATCGTCCACCTGACCCAGCAGGCCGAGCTAGCCCCAACGCAGCGCATCCAAGAGAAGTTGCCCCGCCGCCAGGCGGTGGTCTCATCGCTGCAGGCCGTGGCCGAGAGGAGCCAGAGGGACATCCGAGCCTATCTGGATGACCAGCAGGCCTCAGGCCGCGTCGAGGAATACCTCCCCTTCTGGGTCTTCAACGGCTTGGCCGTGACCGGCGACCTGGAAACGCTTCTCGCCCTGGCCGCCCGCCCCGAGGTGGAAAAAATCCGCGCCAACCACAGACATCAATTGCCAGACCCAACACGCAACACGCAATACACAACACGCAATGCGCAATCCGTAGAATGGAACATCGCCCAGGTGCGGGCCGATCAGGTGTGGAGCGACTTCGACATCACCGGGCGCGGGGTGGTGGTGGCCAACATGGATACCGGCGTGGACTGGACCCACCCCGCCCTGCGGAGCAAATACCGCGGCGCCGATGGAAATCACGATTACGATTGGTTCGACGCCACGGCCACCTACCCAGCCGCCCCCAACGACGGCCACGACCACGGCACCCACACCATGGGCGCCATCGTCGGGGACGGTGGGAACGGCAACCAAATCGGCGTAGCCCCCGGCGCCCGATGGATCGCCATTAAGCTCTTCGATGATTCCGGCGTCACCGATGACGTGAAGATCCACCAGGCTTTCCAGTGGGTGCTGGCCCCCACCGACCTCAACGGGGAGAATCCGGATGCCAGTCAAGCGCCCGACGTGGTCGGCAACTCCTGGGGCGACATCAACGGGGCCAATGCCGCCTTCTGGGACGATGTGGCGGCCTGGCAAGCAGCGGGCATCCTCCCCGTCTTCGCCGCCGGCAACGAGGGAAACACGGGCCAGGGGTCCATAGACTCGCCGGCCAGCTTTCCCCACGCTGTAGCTGTGGGCGCCACCGACTCCAACGACGCCATCGCCTCCTTCAGCAGCCTGGGTCCCTCCTTCTGGGAAGAAACCAAGCCCGAGGTCAGCGCTCCCGGCGTGGGCATTCGCTCCAGCGTCCCCGGCGGCGGCTACGAGGGGGGCTGGGCCGGCACCTCCATGGCCACGCCCCACGTGGTGGGACTGACGGCCCTGCTGCTGGAGGCCGCTTCGCTAACGGGGGCCGCTTCGCTAACGGGGGCCGACTCCACGCTGACCACTGACGACCTGGAGAGCTTCATGAAGTACACCGCGCTCGATCTGGGCGAGCCCGGCCCCGACAACGTCTTCGGCGCGGGGCGGATTGACGCCTACGACGCTGTCCGCTGGGCCTTGGGGGCGGGGAAGCTCTACGGGTTGGTAAACTCGGAAACCCGTAGACCCGTAGATTCGGGATTCGCAAACTCGGGATCAAATCCACGAATGTACGAGTCTACGAATCTACGATTGTACCAATCTACCGGCATACCAGATGCTGTGGTCAGTGGCGTCAGCCAGGCCGGCGACCGATTCGTCACCACCACCGATGCCACGGGAACCTACGTCGTGAGCGTCCCCGGCGGCTTCTACGACGTCACAGCCAGCGCGTTTGGCTACCTCTCGGCCACGGTGCAGGGAGTGGAGGTGATCACGGGCTACATGTCCCTGCGCGACCTGGCCCTGAAGCCGGCCCCAACGGGCGCCCTCAGCGGTCGAGTGACTGAGGGGAGGACAGAGGAGCCGCTGGCGGCTACAATCCAGGTATTGGGCGTCTCCGCCTCAGCCACAGCCGGCGCCGACGGGCGCTACAACCTGACCCTGCCCGTGGGCAGCTACACCGTAGAGGCCAGCCTGTCGGGCCACCAGACCCAGCGGGCGGAGGTGAGCATCGCCGAGGGGGCGATGACCAGTCAGGACTTCGCCCTGTCCCTGGCCCCCTCCCTCCTGCTGGTAGACGCCGACGTCTGGCTAGAGGAAAACGTTAACCTGTACTACCAATACGCTTTGGACAAGGCTGGCTACCTCTACGATACGCGCCTCATCACCGACACGGCCCATCTTCCCACCGCCGAGGAGCTGGGGGGCTACGACGTCGTCATCTGGGCCACACCCTGGGGATCGCCGGGCTACATCGGCGCCGACCAGGCCCTGATGGACTACCTGAACGGCGGGGGGCGGCTCCTCATCGCTGGGCAGGACATCGGCTACTGGGATGACGAACAAGGCTACGCCCCCCTCTTCTACAACAACTACCTGCACGCCAGCTTCCTCGGGGAACCGCAGAACCTGGACGAGCTGGTCGGGACCGACATCCTGGAGGGATTGAGCCTCACTCTCAACGACACCTACGCCTACAAGAACACGGGGTACTGCACCCTCTTCGGCTGCTGGTATCCCGACGAGATCGAGCTTGCCGACAACACCGCCTTGCCCATCATCGCCTATCCCGACGGGGGCATCCGGGGTCTCAAGGCCGAATCGCCCCCCTACCGCGTGATCTATTTCGGATTCGGGCTGGAGAGCGTCGGCCCACGCGATGCGCTGACCCAGACCATGGCCCGATCCATCGCCTGGCTCACCCTGCCCTCCCTGACCAAGACAGTAGACGGGGAGACCGTCGCTCCGGGCGAGGCGCTGACCTACACCCTGACCTTGAACAACATCGGCTCCGCCGACCTGCCCAACGTCAGCCTGACCGATCCGATTCCGGAGCACACGACCTACGTCCCCCACAGCGCCAGCGGCGGGGCGGCCTACGATCCAGATTCTGACCACATTCAGTGGAGCGGCACTCTGACGGCCACGACCAAGATGGCTTTCACCTTTCGCGTCGTCACCGAGGAGGATCTGGTCGGAGGGACAGTCATCACCAACACAGCCACCCTGGACGACGGGCAGGGCCACACCCTCCAGTCCAGGGCAACCACAACCGTACTGGCCCCTGACCTGACAGGCTCGACCAAGACAGTGAACGGCGTCGCTCAGGCGGCGGCAGCGGCTGGCGACGTGTTGACTTACACCATCTCTTTGATCAACTCGGGCTCTGTCGAGGCGCCCGACGTCAGCCTGGTGGATGCCATCCCCCAGCACACGGCCTACGTATCCGGCAGTGCCAGCGGCGGGGCGACCTACAATGCAGACTTGGATCAAATCGAGTGGACAGGAGCTGTGCCGCCAACAGGACATGACTACACCTGGGCCGACAGCGATTCGGCGAGCCGGGGAATCAGGAAATCAGGGAACCAGGGAATCGGGGGAACTGATTCCCTGATCACTGATTCCCTGCTCCCTTACTATGAGTGGGTGGACATTACGGAGATTGGCACCCTTATCACAGGTCTTAGAGACGACACCAACCACGGCCCCTTCTCCATGGGCTTTTCCTTCCCCTTCTATGGGAGCAACTACACCAGCTTCCGCCTGTGCACCAATGGTTTCCTGAGCCTCACCAGCGATTCAACGGCCTACAGCAACGCGCCATTGCCCAGCGGCATGGAGCCGTTCAACCTCATCGCCCCCTTCTGGGACGACCTCAACTTCAAAACGGGCGGGGAGGCGTACCACTGGAGCAACAACGAGGACACCCTGGTGGTTTCCTACCTGGAGGCGCCCCACTACAGCAGCGGCGGCCCTTACACCTTCCAGGTCATCCTGCGGGCCGACGGCTCCATCACCTACCAGTACCAGTCCATGGTGGATCGGCTGGAGGAGGCGACCATCGGCCTTCAGAACGCCGACGGCAGCCAGGGTCTGACCATTGCCCACAACGAAGCCTACGTGCACGACGGGCTGGCTATCCTGATCTCACCCCCTACCCCACCGCGTGACATCACTTTTCAGGTGAGGATCGCCGAGCCACTGCCCCCGGAGACGATCATCACCAACACGGCCACGATTGACAATGGGCGGGGCGCGACCTACGAGCGCCGGGCGACGACGCGGGTCAACGCCATAGAGCTGGCGGGCTCGACCAAAGAGGTGGATCGGAGCGTGGCGGCACCCGGCGAGGTGCTGACCTACACCCTGACCCTGCGCAACTCGGGGATGGCCGACGCCACGAAGGTGACCATTGTGGACCCCATTCCCGCTCACACCGTCTACCAGCCGGGCAGCGCCACGGGCGGGGCGATTTACGAAGAGGCCGCCGACCGCATCACGTGGAGCGGCGCTGTGCCAGCCGGCGATCAGGCATCTTTCTCTTTCGCCGTGAGGACGCTGCTCCCCTTGTCCGATGGTGTGCCAAACTCGGCTTCGCCCACCATCACCAACACGGCCACCATTGACGACGATGTCCACGCGCCCTTCACCCGCACAGCAGCCACGACGATATTGGTTCCGGATCTGAGCCCCTCGGAAAAGCAGGTCAGCTCGGCTACCGCCAGTCCGGGCCAGGTGTTGACCTACACCATCCTGGTGAAGAACGCGGGCAGCGGCCCGGCGATGGTCGCCTTGACCGACACCCTGCCCGCCGAGGTCACTTACGTTCCCGACTCGGCCTGGGCGGGCAGCGGCGGGCCAGCCACCTACGATGACGCCGCACACCGCCTCACCTGGAGCGGGCGCGTGCCGGTCAGCGGCATGGCCACCGTCCGTTTCGCGGCCCAGGTTACAGGCCCAGGCCCCATCACCAACATCTTGCGGCTCGACGACGGGGCGGGCAGCGTGATCGAGAGGCAGGCGACGACGGAAGGCGACACAGAGTATTACAGGCTCTACCTGCCCTTTCTTATCCAGCCAGTGCGCAATCCCTAGGCAAGCCACCGGGTGGAGCCCGCAAAACCAACCGGATGTGTTCCAAACGAGCTAGTTGGTCGGAATGGTATTCCGACGAATTGACGGATTACCAATCCGTCCTACAACCGAGATGAAACACACCCAAACCAATCAGGACACAGCTTCCCGCGACCCCTCTGAGTATGATAAGGAGCATCGCCGATGAAGAAGCGATACCTCGCCCTGGCCTTGGCATTGACTATGGCATTAGCGTGCGTGCTACGCCCCCCAACGACCACCACGGCATCCACCACCAAGCCCGGCAGCAGGGTTCAGATTCCCCGCATTGACGGCGAAGGGGGCTGGAGCACTTGGATCCAGGTGCAGAACGTGGGGGTGGAGAGAACAGGAGCCGTGGCGTTTTTCTGGGGAGCCTACTCGGGCCGATGTCCCTACAACGATCCTGGGCCGATGGGGCACACCTGCATGAGCATCCCCGAGAACGGGGTCTGGACCCTGCGCAGTCAGATCCCAACCGACGCCCACTCAGCCATCATCTACTCGGTGGACGACAGCGACTTCCAGGACGCCTGCGCCGACGCCGATCTCGCCACCGCAGCGGACTGGAATGCCTGGGAGAGGGATTACGAGGGCAGCGGCCAGCCTTTGGCCGTGACCGTCAACCGAGTGGGTCCCGATGACTTCGGCGCCACGGTCTCCAGCATCTACGTGGGCATAGACGAGACCATGGAAGGGAGCGGGTCCCCCTACGGCTACTTCGCGCCCTATCTCATGAAAGGCTATCACGACCTGGATACCGAGATGACCATCCAGAACTCAGGCCGGTACTGTGTCTCGGTCTGGATTTATTATCAGGAGCAGGAAGGCTGTGAGTTGAGCTACGCCCAGCACATCGAGCAACTGGCGCCGGGCGAGGCGGTGCGAGTGAGAGTGCCCCGCGCGCCAGAGTTGGGCGGGGACGACGCCTGGCTGGGTTCGGCCTATGTCACCGCCAGCCAGCCCCTGGGCATCGTCGTAGATCAGACCAGCTTCGAGCCCCTCTCGACGGGCCAGGATATGCTGCTGACCTACCTGGCCCATCCCTACAAAAATTCCGAAGACACGGTCTTCTACGCCGACTTCGTCTACCGAGAGTGGAGCGGCTGGGACGTGGGCATCCAAGTACAAAACCTGACCCAACAATCCCAGCCCGCCTTTGTCACCGTGGAGTTCATGGACAACAGCGGCGACTACCTTTTCTCCCTCAGCGATTGGATCTGCGCCCACGGCTCTGCTACCTTCTACCTGCCGGCTATCTTCGACCTGGGGATGAACTACGTGGGGGCAGTCGTGATCCGTTCGCGCAGTCAGCCCATCTTCGCCGTGGTTGACCTGAAACATCCCGCCTCCAGGCAGGGAGGCAGCTACAACGCCCACGCAGAGAGCGACAAGAAAGGGGTGACAGACATCGCACTCCCCTCATTGGCCAAAGGGTACCAGCTTGGAAGTAGAGGCGGCAGCGTGACCTCCCTGATCGCCATCCGCAATAACTCTGAGCGCGGCGGGATCAGGCTCCTGGTGGAGATCAGCGACGAAACCGGGCGCGTGGTTACCACGCTTCCCATCTTCTGGCTCGCGCCCCGCCACCTGAAGACCATTGATCTGGCCAACGTAGGCAGTCTGGTTCCCGGCTTCGTCGGCGCGGGCAGGGTGAAGGTGGTGGGCAGCGGTGGACTGGATGACGTCATGCCCTCGGCCGTGGTGGTGCAGCAGAGCAGCGGTCCCGGCGACTTCACGGCGGTTTACGAGGGCATCCCGGTGATCGAGTAGCGGCAGGGTATAGATGCCGAACAACGACGCCCATAGCGAAGGTGCAACGCACTTCTAGAAGTGCGTTGCACCTTGCCGAGACAAATGCAAAGAGCCACCAGGGTGATCCTCTGGTGGCTCTTTTATACCCAACGGTTGGCGACAAACTACTAATGCTCCCCTCCGCGGATGCCTTTGTAGACCGCAGTTATGTCACCCACGCCGGTGCCTTTGTTCACTACCACTACCGAGGGCATGACCGGCTCCTGATCCGGCTCTCCATCGTGGTCCAGATCGCATAGCTGCTCCGCGTTGACGACCTCCACTGTCCCCGATCCAAGGAAACCGGGATTCAAGCTGCCCACGTTGGCCAAATCTATGAGCTTGACATGCCCCGTGTTCAGCCAGAAGTTAGACACATAGCTGATCACGGTGCCGGTCCCTTTCCTGACCTCCAGCTCGATGGCGATGTTATTGCAGTTGGAATTGTTGCGAACGGCAATCAGAGAGGTCACACCCTGGTCGTTCTTGGCCTTGGACAGGAAGGGAAGCCAGATGGGACCCGGTCCGCCCTTGTCGCTCTCGGCGCGAGCATTGTACGCTCCACCTTGAACCTCGCCAGGGATAGTGTGTCTCCAGCGGTGCAGGTTCTCATCGTACACCTTGGTCTTCTTCAGGTCAACCACGACGAAGATAGGCTCGCCGTCGTGCATACCGCCCGGATAGTCAACCTGCCCATGGGACTCGATCACGGCTGCCCCAGCATACGTCATCCCCAGGTCAACGATGGCTGGCAGATAGAAGGTAGCCCCTCCGTGCAAGCAGACCCATTCACCCAGGAAAAGGATGGAATCGCCGCTGGCGTCGAAGAACTCCACCGTCACGAAAGTGGGCATAGAGTCCTGGGTCAGGTTCTGCACCTGAATGCTGGCCTCCCAGCCGCTCAGCTCGCGGAAGACCAGGTCAGCATACCAGACCTTGTCCTTGGTGAGATCGTAGGGAAACGCTTCATAGGTCAGCAGCGCCCCCCGATCGTCCGACGGCAGGAGGCTGGTCTGATCTATGACGATGCCCAAAGGCTCGTCGGACTCGATGTAGATCGAGCCCAGCCACTCGGCGCCCAGCGCCGCCGGCACTCTTTTCCGTATGGATTCCCCTGGCGCCAAGCGGCCGATATGATCCGAGTAACTGAACTCGCAATCCCCCTGCTTTTGATAATCGAGCCATATCTCAGTACACCTCTCACCACAGTTCTGGATGATGATCTCCGTATCCAAGTTCTGATACTGCCTCATGGCGTAGGGAGCAAAATACTGATAGGGCGGGCCACACCCCTTCATGTTTTCCGAGATGCCAGGGTAGGCGCTCGAAACCAGGGTGTCGAAGTCGTTAGGCCCCTCACGCTGTGTGATCACTGCTAACGGCAAGCCGGTGCCCTCATAGTCATCCACCCAGGCCCGCCACTTGGCACTCTTGGGCGTAGGGTCCCAGTAAGGATGTGGCTCAACGATGACCTGAGCAGCATCCAGACAGGCCTGGTCAAAGAGCGCCTCGCTCACCGAGTAGACGATGGCCGACCTGGCCAAGACCGGGATATCCTGATCCTCCAGGGACCAGACGCCGTCCTTAGCGACCCACTTGCAAGCGTAGCCGATGGGGCCAGGGTCGCTGTAGGGACACTGGGCCGAGTACTCTCCCCAGAAGAAAGTGACCACTCCAACGTCGTCATTACCCGCGTTCTGCACCTGTATCCAGGTTTCCCAGCCGCCCTGATGATCAATGGCAGGCAACTGGAGGTGGGTGCCGGTGCCCATGGTGCCGATTCCCGTTCCGCACTTCACCTCGAACCAGGTGGGATCATCGTCGTCACGCACGTCCGCGCCGGGCTGTGCGTAATCGTCGAAACGCGGGCCGGGATAATCCGTGGGCTCAACGCCCTCCGGAACCTCCGGCCAGCCGGGGAATTCGTAGCTCTCCCAGGCCCGGCCCGGCGTGCCGGCGTGATTATTGGCCGCCTTGTTGGCCGCCGTATTGGCGTTCGGATTGGCCGGGTCGAAGTTCGGGAATCGCTGATCGAACAGGCCAATCTCGTTGTAGGTCAGCCAGCCGTGGTTGAGGACGACGGCGTCATTGGGCATGGTTCTCTTGACGTGTACGCGGTACTTGATGCGCAGGGAGAAGGTGACGGGGATGGGCGGGTCGTAGGTGACGCCATCGAAGCGCACCAGTTCCCCCTGCGGCGGAATCGCCAACCGCGTAGCCACCAGAATCTCGTCGTCGCCGTCGTTGTTGCCCTTGATGATCTCGCCGTCCAGCACGACGGCCGAGGGGTAAGTGAGCTCGATGTAGCCGCCGTCCACCGTCGGCGCAGCAGTACGGAGCAGGAGGTCTTCGCCAAAGGCCAGGTCTGGCGGCGCCACGTCGGCGTCAATTTCGCGGCCGCTGACAGGATCCATGCCGTAGACGTGGATGGCCGCTGACACGCTGCCGTTGATCAGGGTGGCCGGCACCCGCCAGTCGTCTGGGTCGTCGGCGATGTAGTTGTAGAGGGTATCAGTGAACACCACCCCCGTGGCCTCAATAGTGCCGGTGTTGGGGATAGTCACCGTATACTCCATGATGTCATCGCAGCCGGGCACACCATCCTCGTCGGCGTCTTCGCAGACGTCCCACTCCTTGGTGGTCCCCTCCAACACCGGCAGGGCCAAGGTGTCGTTTAGAAGATCCGTGTCGCAGACGTGTTCGGGGAGCTTGGGATCGCAATCGCCAGACGCCGCAATGCCCGGCAGGGGGGTGCTGTACTTGGTGCTGGGCCGCGCATCCACCCGCGCGGTGTTGGTGCCCAGGTAGGTGGTTCCGCCAGCCGGGAAGTCTACCGTGAAGCTGCGGAAGATGAGGATGTAGTCGTAGTCATCCGCCACGCCCTGGGGCGCCAGCACGGCCTTATCGAACTCCGGCGTCTCGATGGTGATGGTCTGGGCCTCATCTGTGTCACCACCCGGCGACGCCGGGTCCCAAGTGATGGTCCCCCGCAGCGGCGGCTGGCTCGGATAGGCGATCTCAAAGCGATCCAGCGGCAAGCGGTAGAGGAGCGCATCGGACAGGTCTTGCAGCGTAACGGAGCTGAGCCAGGTGTCGCCCTCGTTGGTGATGGTATAGCAGTAGGTGAGCTCGTCGCCGGGCAGGGTCAAGATGTCGTCGGCGGCCAGGTCGGCGCAGGCGTCCACTGGATCCAGCCCCCGGTTGTCAATGCCTCGCACCGGGCTGTAGCGGACGTAGACCTTCTTGTCCACCTGGACCGCCGGGTTCACCAAACTGGTGAGCTCGCAGAACGTGTTGTTGGCCAGATTCGGGTCTGGCGTCGGCGTTCTCCCGTCCAGGAAGTCGGCCGGCTCGATAGGATCATCTATAGTGTCGAGCCGCCGGAAGGGGAAGTCAAACTCGCCGATGGCCTTGACCTCCACACAGTTCTCCAGGAAGTCCACCGCGCTGGCATCCACCTCGACCACGATCTCCACGTCTTTGCTGCTGCCCGCGTTCAGGCGGCCAGCCTGGGCGACGGTCTGGTTGTTCTCATCGTTCCCCACCAGGCAGAACACGGTGCCGTCGTCGCGGAAGTAGCACTCCGTATCCTCCAGCGTGCCAAACTCGATGAAGGTCGCGTCCACCGGCAGCGTGTCAATCAGCACCACCTTGGCCGCGTCCGAGGGCCCCAGGTTCTCAATGGTCAGGGTGTAGGTGTAGGTGAACTTGTGGGTCACCGGATCGTAGTGCAGGTTCTGACCGGGATCAGGCGTGTCGGTCTTGGTGACCTCCAGGTCGGCCTCGGCGATGATCTCCGTCTGCTCGGTGTCCTGGTTGTTGGCCGTGTTCGGGTCCGGCGTGTCGCTGGACACCCACGCCGTGTCCTCGGCGGTCAGATCGTCGGCGTCCAAGACGTAGCCCGCATCCACCTCGGTGATGAGGTAGAAGCTGTACTCATCGCCGGGATCCAGATTACCGGGGAGGATGGCCTGGTTCGTCACCTTGAGCTGATTGAGAGTAACGATGCCGCCCGCTTCGCTGCACGTCACCTGATCGTCCGGATCCACCGGCTCGCAGCGGACGAAAATCTCACCCAGGATGCCAGCCTGCTTCAGGTCCAGGGTGTCGGTGACCGCCACGTTCTGGGCCACGGATGGGCCATCGTTTCCAAAGGTGATCAGATAGCGGTGCTCCTCGCCGGCGATGGCCTGGTCCGGCTCAAAGGTCTGGTCCAGACGCACCTCGGCTGGCACGTCCACCTTGGTGATGAACAGGTCAGCCTCTTCGCCAACAGCGGTGTCCTCGGTATCGCTGTTGTTGTCAGCGCAGGGATCAGCCGTGTCGCTGGAAACCGTGACGCTGTTGGTGATGCTGGGGTAGCCCCGTTCTCTCACGTCGGGGTTGACCAGCACCAGGATGTCGAAGGAGATGCTCTCACCGGCCGGGATGTCACCCAACGAGCAGGTGAGCTTGGCCCGGTCAATGGGATCCTGGTAGCAGGCATCGGTGTCGCTGAGGTAGGTGACCAGCGGATCGTTCAGGGCGCCGGCGTTGGGTAGCTCATCCACCACGACCACGCCCAGGGCGTCCGACGGGCCGCTGTTGGTGACGGTGATGGTGTAGTTGAGCTGCTCGCCGGCCACCACCGAGTCGGGGTTGTCCGTCTTGCCGATGTCCAGGTCGGCCCACGCGCTGACCGTGGTCAGGTTGCTGGCGAAGTTATTGGCGTTGGTCGGGTCCCAGATGTCGCTGTAGACGTAGGCGTCGTTCTCCAGGATGGTGCCCTCAGGCACCCAGGACGGGACGTCGGCGGTGACGGTGACCGTCGCGCTGGCGTGCGGCGCCAGCGTGCCCAGGCCGCAGGTCAGCTTGTCCAGCGGCTCGCCCGGCGTGCCGGTATCGCAGTCCCCCTGGCTCGTGTCGAAGCCGGTGACCACGATCCACGGCGGCAGCCGATCCTCAAGCACCACGTTCTCGGCGGTGGAGGGACCGTGGTTGGTGATGACCAGGGTGTAGGTCAGGCTGAGGCCAGCGGTGACCTCGTTTGGTCGCAGTTCGATGAGCGGCGGATCACAACTGCTCGTACGGACCTCACCGACTGCCGCCTTGGTGACCTCCAGGTCGGCGACGTCGGTGATCTCGTGCATTACCTCCGCGTGGTTGTTGTCCGTGTTCGGATCGAAGGCATCGCTGACGACTTCGACCACGTTGTTGATGTCTTGGGTCTCGGAGGCGGTGACACTGGCGGTGATGATCCAGCGGCCGGAGTTGGGCGGTCCGTCCGCCGATAGCACCTCCAGCGCATTCAGGAGCGTGCAGTCAATCTCCAGATGCTGATTGACGCCGATGATGCCGTCCGTGGGATCACCGTCCGATGGCACGGATGAGCAGGTCATGTCGCGGTCGCTGGTGATCTCCAGCAGGTCGAATTGCAGATCGGACTGCAAAATGTCTTTGATAGCCACGTTGCCCACGACCGGGGCTCGGCCATCAATGCCAGCATAGCTCGGCCCCAGGTTGTCCACGATGATGGTGTAGGTCAGTACCTGGCCGGCCTCCACCTCGCCATCTGGCTTGCCGAACTTGGTGATCTTCAGGTCGGCCTTTTGCAGCACCAGATTCTTGGCCGTGTCGGTGTTGTTGACTTCGTAGGGATCGCCCAGGGTGGTAGTGCCCGTCACCTCAGCCGTGTTGGTGACAGTGACGCTCGGCTCCAGGCCCGGCTGCACCTCGATGGCCGGGTCCACCAGCGCCCAGATGTCGAACTGCCAGGTCTCGCCCGCTGGCAGCGGCTCGAACACAAACCCGGATTCGAGCTGTCGCCCGTAGCGGCACTCCAGCACCTGAGCTCCCTCGGGCGTGCTGTCCACTACCCTACAGTGGTCGGTGTCAATCTCGTAGGTCAGGCTGATGGGCAGGGTATCGGTGACCGTCACCGTCTGGGCATCCGACGGCCCCAGGTTCTCCACCAAAATGGTGTACTTCTTCTGCTCGCCGGCGTAGACCTTGTCCGGATCGCTGGTCTTCGTGATCTTCAGGTCGGCCTCGGTTTTGACATCGGTCCCCTCTTCGACCTCATTGGGGTTCGGGTCCTCTCCCTCTATCGGGCCGGGGTCTGAGGTCAGACTGGAAACCGTGGCCGTGTTGGTGATCGGGCCGGCCGGCGTGTCGGCGTGGACCAGGCTGGTGATCACCAGGGTGATGACCTTGCCCGGTACGATGTTGCCGAACCCGCAGTCAATGACATTGGCCGGGGTAGTGCGAATGGTGCAAGTCGCGTCTGGCTCGTTGATCACGTTGACGTACAGAGCGACCACCTCGTCGGGCAGCTCGTCGAGCAGCACCACGTCCTCCGCCGTGGACGGCCCGCCGTTGCTGATGGTGAGGGTGTATTCGAGCAGCTCGCCTGCAATCACATAATCAGGCCGATCGGTCTTCTGAACCTCCAGCTCGACTTCGGCAGTCACTTCAACGAGCGTATCGAAGACGATGTTGTTTTGCTCCTCCGGATCGAAGGTGTCACTGGTGAGATAGGCATCATTAGGAAGGTGATTGGCGTACTGTGTGTTTGGCTGGTCTATGACGTAGCTGGGGTCCACGTCGGCCTCGATGGTGACCGTGGCGGTGTCGCTGGGAGCTAGGTTGCCGAGCTGGCAGATCAACGGTTCGTTGGGGTCGCCCGGCGTCCCCAGGGTGCACTGCCCGCCTCCTGGTGAAGGCGTCTCGGCGACCGCGGTCACCGAGCCCTCGACCAGGCCCCTGGGCAGGATATCCACCACGGCCACGTTTTGCGCCGTACTGGGTCCACCGTCGTTCACGACCACGATGGTCCATCGAACCCTTTCGCCAGCCAACACCGTATCCGGATCGTTATCCGGATCCGAGCCAATATCTTCGCCAATCTTGGTCATCTTGAGGTCGGCCACGGCGGTGACGCTGATGAAGTCCGTGACCCGGTTGTTGGAGGTATCTGGGTCGGGCGTGGCGGTCTGCGGGCCGCTGGAGCCGTCCGGATCGGTGCTGAACACGATCACTTCGTTGTTCACGTCCTGGGCCTCGTCGGCTTGCACTTGTACCTCGATCACCCAACGCCCGTTGCGGGGCGGATCACCCTGGGGCTCCAGGGACTGATCCAGCTCGCAGGTGATGATCGTCCCGTTGATGGCACACGAGTCAGAGCGCTCGTCGTCAGGGATGACTTGCAGGAGGGTGAACACGCCCGACGACAGAATCGTGTCCGTCAACACCACGTTGCGGGCGTGGGATGGCCCCAGGTTGTCCACGTGGATGGTGTAGGTGAAGATCTCCCCAGCATCCACCGAGGTATCCGGCGTGCTGATCTTCACGACCCGCAAGTCCGCGCTGTCCTGGAGAATCGTCTCCAAAATGATTACGTCGTTCCTGGAATTGCCATCCGCCGTCAGGGAATCCACCTCGGCTGTGTTCAGCAGCGCCTCGGTGCCGTTGGCCAGGGCGTCTGAGTCCACGTCCACCTCGATTTCGAAGCTCACGCTCTCTCCGCCCAGCACGTCGCCCAGGTCGCAGAGGAGCTGATTGTTACCAGAGTCAAACGTACAGCCCTGGGGGAGGTCCGGGTCCGCGTAAACGGGAAGCGTATCCGTGATGAAGTCCACCGCGGTCGGCAGCGTATCCGTCACCACCACGTCTTCGGCGCGGCCGGAGCCGTGGTTGATGACCGTGACCTCGTAGATGAGCGGTTCGCCAGCGATGGCCGGGTCGGGCGTGGCCGTCTTGGTGATCTCCAGGTCAATCTCCGGTATCAACTGGACGTTGTCTATCAGCAAGCCAGAATCATCGTTGGCGTCTCCCTGATCTGCAATCAGGAACTCCAGGGTGTACGGACCCGGGTCGTTGATGATCATGCGGAAGGTCTGGAAACTGCTCCGGCCGTATCCGAAATAGCTGCCGTTCGTGGTCCCCGTCGAATTCACTGTGTACCGGATGTTGTCCATCCACCCCACGTCCGGGAAGGGTGAGACTCCGCCGTAGGGGCGGCTTCCCGACAGGATGATAACGCTGTTGAGCCTCACCCGGAAGAAGTCATCAAAAATACCCTGCCCAGTGGGTTCTTCGGCGGTCAGGAAACTCCAGTCGAAGCTCAAGGTGGCCGGCACATCGCTGGCGGTCGGGTTGAGGATCGTGGTGAGGTACGAGGTATCGAAGTCCTGAGTGGCCAAGCCGTCCAGATCAATGTTCCCCTGAGCGCCCCCGATAGCACCATGGCCTGTGCTCAACAGCACGAAGTAGTTGCCCTCGGTGGGCACGGGACGCCCTACGTCCCCGATGGACGTGGTCCAGTCGGACACCTGAAGAACCTCCACTTTGTTCGCGCTACCACTCGTGCTCCAGTTGGTGAGGCCGGTCTCGAAGCCCCCATTCACCACCCCCGCCAGGAGAAGAGATGAAGGTTGGAGATTGGAGTCCCGAACTTGTTCGGGGTTTGGAGGTTGAAGGTTGGAGGTTGGAAGCCTGTCCTGCAGTTCGACAGGCTCACCGACCGCTTGTCGAAGGGCGTAGCGGTGTCCTGAGCTTGTCGAAGGGTCGAAGGGTTGGAGACTTGGTTGTCGGTCGGCGGTCGCAGGCGAGGCCGCAGGCTCAGCGGACATGCTGCGGGGAACAACCAGCGCCAGGCCGAACAAGGCCAGGCCAGCCGCGAGGACCAGCAGCAGGCGCAGGACCGGCTTGTGTCGCAGATGGGTCGCACTTGAGCGGGATGATGTGTTGGTGGGGCGAATATCCATTGCTAACCTCCCAGTTCAGGTGTGGACTACAGTTATTATGTCTGATCAGCGCTTCAACACCGGCAAATAGATCTGGTACGGCCCCCGCCCCATCGGCGTCGCCGTGCCGGGGACGCTCTGACCGGACATGTCGCCAAAGGAAGCCGCCGGGTCGAGCGAGAATCGCACCGCGCTCTGCGTACCGCCGGGCGAGCTGGCCACATCCAAGATCATGTATACGACCGGCCCATCCGACAGCGAGGTCAGCGGCGGGGAGATGTCGCCGATGAAGACATCCACCTCGCCGTCGGCGTCCCCCTCGTCGAAGTCAACCGAAGCGGTGAAATCACCCGGCAGGCTGAAGATCACCGCGTCAGGGATGCCGTTTCCGTCGCGGTCGGCGGGATCCAGCGCCAGCCAGGTCTCATCGTAATCCACCGAGAAGACCAGGCTGGTGATACTGTGATCATGGGCGGCGAAGCTCACCGGCACCGTGGCCAGTCCGCCGGGGACAGCCGACACCTGGTCTGGCATAGTCAAGGCTGGTCCTGGCTCAGTGATGAGGGAATCAGCGGCCTCCCGATCCCCTGATTCCCCGATTTCCTGATTCCCTAACATGATCAGCACCGTGGACGGCACATCGCCGGCGTCCACCCGCTGATCCTGGTTGGCGTCGCAGCCCGACGTACCCTGGAAAGTCGGATCGAAGATGTGGCGCACGATGGACCAGACGTCGGCAACGTTCACCGCATAGTCGCCGTTGCAGTCGCCCGACGTGAACGACCGATAGACCGTCGTCTCCTCGGTGTCCGAATGTGCGCCTGCCTCGGCCGTATTGCTCAGGACCGTGCCGGCGGGCGTGGTGGTGGGGACGGTCACCACGATGGTGACCGAGGCGCTGCCGCCGTTAGCGGCCAGGGATAGGTCACAGGTAACAGTGCCGGCAGAGTGAGTGCAGCCAGGCGCCGAGTCGAAGGTTACCTCATCTGGCAGTGTATCAGTAAGCGTCACATCCACAGACTCCGACTCATTATTGGTCACGTTGATGACGTAGGTCAGATTGTCGCCCACGTTCACCGGGTCAGGCGAGTCCGTCTTGGTCACCGACAGATCGGCCGGCGTCTCGCTGACCGTGTGCGTCGAGTAGTCGGAACTGTCGTTGAAGTTGGCGCCCCCGTAGTAATCGGCGGTGATGGTATGCGCACCCACCGGCAGTGACGAGGTGGTGACGCTGGCGCTGCCATTCGCCAACGAGTCCGAGCCAAGAGACGTGCCATTGTAACTGAAATCCACAGTGCCTTCGTCCGGCGTCGCGGTGCTCGGTGAATCTGCCGTCACGTCGGCGGTGATAGTGACGTTCTGGCCAAGCACTGATGGGTTGGGGGAACTCGTGACGGTGGTGGTGGTGGCGGCCTTGTTCACCGTATGGCCTTCGGTATCCGAACTCCCGTTGAAGTTATCGTCGCCATCGTAGGTGGCGGTGAGTGTCTTGGCGCCAGCTGTGGTGGGGATCAGGGTACAGGTGCCCGCTGCGACGGATCCCGTGCAACTGGTTGTGTCGCCGCTGACCGTCACCGTCACGTTGCCGGTGGGGGTGCTGCCCGTCACGGTGAAGTCCACTTTCACGAGCTCCCCCACAACCGATGAATCGGGATGGTGTGAGGTGATCGTGGTGGTGGTATCGGCCTCGTTCACGACCTGGTCCAATACCATTGACTCGCTGCCGGCGAAGTCGGCCGTACCGCCGTAGACGGCTTGGATGGGATGAGTGCCGGCGGTAAGGTCAGACGTCGAGAGCGTCGCCTGGCCTGATCCGTCCAGCGTGTCACTGCCGAGCGTCGTCGCACCATCCTTGAAGGTGACCGTGCCACTGGTGACCGCATCTCCCGAGTCGGTCTCTTTCACAGTGGCCGTGAAGGTGACGTTATCGCCATAGTCTGATGGATTCGACGAACTCTCCAGCGTCGTCGTAGTGCCGACCGCGCCCACCGTGTGTTTCAGCCGCTGTGAGGTGCTCCCTTGGAAGCTCTCTGTACCGTTGTAGACGGCCTTCAGAAAGTGCTGGCCGGCAGAGCCAAATGATGTGGAGCAGGTCGCCTTACCAGCGGCCAGCGTCTCTGTGCTAAGCTCCGTTGTGCCATCATAGAAAGTGACATTGCCCTCGTCGACAAGATCCCCCGACAGAGTCTCCGATACTGTCGCCGTGAAGTCAACGGAGTCGCCAACCGCCGATGAAACTAGGCCATCGAGCGCCGTCGTGGTGGCGATGATATTGACCGTTTGGCGCAAGCTGTCCTCGCTCGGCTCGAAGTTGCTATCGCCGCTGTATTCGGCCGTGATCTCGTGCTCGCCGGCAGAGAGAGCGTCCGTGGTGCAAGTCGCAGGGGAAGGCAGCGAAACGGAATCGCAGCCGGAGATCACTGTTCCATCATCCTTGAATGTGACATGCCCCCCCAGTGTTCCCGATCCCGCTCCAGCCGCCTCCACGGTGGCGGTAAAGGTGACGGACTGGCCACAAGCCGAAGGGTTGACAGAAGATTCAAGGGACGTCTCGCTCCCGGCTCCGTTCACCGTGTGGGTGATTCCCGTTGAGGTACTGTCCACAAAATTGGGCAGACCACCCGAATACGAGGCATAGAGGTAATGCATGCCGGGAGTGAGCGTATCCGTGATGATGGTCACTACCGATTTGCCCTCGGGCAGCGTCGTCTGTGTGATGACTACTGGTGGTAGTAAATCATATAGGGTAACGTTCCCGCTCGGCGTCCCGGATCCCGGGCAATCCTCATTCCTCTTCACACTGATGATGAAGCGGGCATCCTGGCCACTGTCCGTTTCGGGCAAGGGATCCTGAAGCTCCGTCGTAGTTGTGACCGGCACCACAACGTGGGGGCAGACGGCTGTCTCACTCTGGAAGTTGTCGTCACCCTTATATTCGACTGTGATTCCAGTAATAATGGTGGCAGTGAGTGGCTCCATGGTGGTGAAGCTCACCTCCTCAGAGCCCGCGTACAACGTCGCCGTGAATGGGTTCGTCCACCCAGTGAACACCACCTTCCCGGTGGGTGTCCCCACGTCCGATGTGACAGTGGCCTTGAATTCGACCGACTCACCGTAGCACGATACAGATGGCCCACTAGCCGTCACGTCGGGGATCGCCTTTTCCACCGTCAGGCTATCTTCGGCCTCATCCGCTTCGTAGATGTCGTCGCCGTGGTAGATGGCTCTGATCGTATGATCGCCGGCGGTGAGCGCGGACGTGGTCGCGGTCGCCTTCCCGTCTGAATCCAGCGCGTCCATGCCGATATCCTTGTCCCCGTCATAGAAGGAGACAACGCCCGTGGGAGTAGGTGACCCACTGGCCGTCGCTTCGCACTCGACCTCATCACCATAGTTGGGGCTCTCCGGGCATACCAGATTCAAACCCGGGTTGGCCTTGTACACCGTCTGGTTGGGGGATAACATGCCGATGCTCGAGGCGAAGTCGCCAAAACCGCTATAGTGCGCTGTGATCGTATGCTCGCCGCCAGTGAGGTCGTCGGTCTTGCATTGTGCATGACCCGACCCGAGACCCTTGCCCACACAGTCACTGATATTCACCCCGTTGTCCTTGAAGGTGACCGTGCCTGATGTCAGGGTGGCCTCAGTGTCCACCCTTTTCACGGTTGCTTGGAAGGTGAGGGAAACACCATAGTCGGATGGATTGGGGCCACTAGTTCTGCTTACTGTCGTCTGGGTGCCCGTTATAGCCAGGGTGACATCGCTGAGGTCGGGGGCACGATCAGTCACGGCAGGCGCGGCGGTCACGGGCGCCGGGCCGGGGCCCAGCAGCAGGAGCAGGCCAGCCAACGCGGCCAGGGCAACAAAAAAGCCCAGCACCACCAGGGCATGGCGCGCGGGCGCAGGAAATAGGTTCGCAGCACGTTGGGAAAATCGTTTTAGGGACATGGGGGTTCCTCCTTGCAAACATAATGGATTCGGTAGATCACAATTCCCTCAATGTGAGGGAGTTGCACTCCCGAACAGGGGCTCGGAGCGCAACTCCTGGCCATCCATTGGGATTATTGAAACTGGCCCAGATTCACGGGTCCGTCGGCTGGCACGTACTCCTCCCCTTGCCCGCCGATGGCCTACAGGGCGTCACGGCCGGTCGTGCACTAACTCTACTCTATATAACGAAAAAAATGCATTTTAGATACGGCCTAGCGAGACGAGTTTTGACCAATCTCGAGAATCTTAAGGTTCGGGCCGTATCTTTTTGCCGAGTAACCCGTTATATAAGGTAGAGATACACCGGTGGACGGTTTGGCACATCGAAACCGCCGTGGCGAGGTGCCAGTTGCGGGTGCTATTCTATCAGATATGGATAGTTTTGTCAAAATTGACAAAAGCGGCGAAATACGTTACAATTTGCTGGCTTGCATGGGCTCTGTTTTTTTTCGACAGAGGCCAGATTCTAGTTGACGATTCGACACCGGCGTGCGAGAGGCACCCCAAGGAGGGCGCAGTATGAGAGAGCATCGCTTTTTGTTCATGTTTATCGTGATCGCGCTGGTTCTGGCCACAGCCATCCCCATATCCGGCTCTGCCGATCGCGGTCTGCCAAAAGAGACTCCCACCCCGATCAAGGCCACGGTGACTCCCATCCCGATCTGGACCGTCACCCCACCCCCCACCCCCCAGGGGATACTCGACAGGCTGGGGTACAACGAGGTTCCTGATCCTCAGGAAATGGAGAGTTTCCGCCGCGAGTTCCTGGATCTCGTGGACGAGCTTGATGAACTCGTTGCCAATGCCCCCCTTCGTCCTGAGAAGTTGAGCAATGCCCACTCCTCCCTGGAGAAAGCGCGGGGGGAGATTAAAGAGCGCACGGATGAAGAGCTTTACATGATCCAGAGTTCGTTCAAAGCCTCCGACACGGACTTCCAGGTCGTCAAGGCTGGTGTCGAGCGTGCGAAGTCGCTCGTCCTCACCCCGGCAAAGGAAACCGGTGAGAAAGATCAGCTCCCGACCACTTCCAGCCCCACCGCTGAGGGAAGCGGTAAGAAGGGTCAGGGGCCCGGCCCATCGCTGAGTTCCTTCACCAGCATCCCCACCCCCACCCCGGTGTGCACCCCCACTCCGCCCGCTATCACGCACAAGAACCACGAACAAACAAACGAGGAAGCAGGGGACTTATTCCCACCTGGATGGCCCACCGACGTGGGATGCCCTGAAGGGGGATACCCGGCGGAGGTCATGTTCAGCTTGATGATCACTCTTGAGGGGATGGAGGCGGGAGGAATCGTTCTAGCGGTGATGTGTAAGGAGAAAACTATCGTCTCGGGCTTAAACTTGCAGGACCCAATCCAGTGCGTAATGAAAAGCGTTCTCGACGGCATCCAGTTAGCCGTTCAAGAGGTATATGATGGCTTCGCTTTTTGCAACGGTAACGTCACCTCCGCTACCATCCAGGCCCTCTACGAGGATACGAAGATCGTTCACGCTGACCTGACCATGCACGACGGGAACCTCCATACCAGGTTCAATTGGACCGACAAATTCCTGTTCAACTTCCGCAACCTGAACCTGAGGCTGAACATCGAGGCCAACCTGGCCTCACCAGATGATGAGCCACATGCACTCCTGGCACTGCCGAGATCCGTCTGCGTCTCAACAGAGCTGGAGACGCTTCAGGCGACGGATCCGTACGCCCCTGAGGTCATCGCCGGCTGCGGTCTTCTGGAGCTGGTCCGCGACACGGTAAGGGCTGCCATTGACATGACCACCATAGCTGGCGAGAGCGTCCACGACGCCGAGGCCGAGTTCGCTGCAGCTGAGGCGCATTACAAAAATGGCGAGTGGAAGTTGGCCTTTACTCGTTTCCGCAACGCATACCGTGACGCAGTGAGGCCGTAGCGGTAGCCATCCATCTGCTCCCGCTGGACCGTTCGGCTGATGGTTCGACTGGCTCACCATGCAGCTCACGACGAAGCCCTAGTCCAGCGCCCGAAACGCGGACTAGCGTTTGCTTGGAGCTTTCAAGTTAACGATTTTAGCATTATCAAGTTAGCACACCACAGACGTGCGAGGAGGATGCAAGATGAGCAAGCTGGGCGTTGTATTTCTACTCGTGGTACTGATTCTTACTCCAGTGATACCTCCGGCTGCCTCCGCTGATCGTGGGCCGGCCACGGGGACGCCAACCCCAACTCCCACGCCCGCAGTGGACGGGGACTGGGGTGATCTCCCTGAATGGGTCAACGGGCCGAGCTCCGAGAGCCGTCCAGATCCCGAGGAGGCCGAGGATTTCCGCCAGACTCTCCTCGACTTGCGGGACACACTCCAGGAGCTCTATCCCTATGCGCAACACTATGCGCAGCTAAGCGGTCAGGAGGCTCCCCCACTGCCGAGCCGGCAGTTGATTCAAAGCCTCACACACGAAGAGCTTGATATGGCCCGTGAGGCGTTTGGTGACAACTATGAGCCCTTCAAGCAGAATGTCATGGTTCTGAAGTCTCTGGTTCTCACCCCAGGAAAAGAACCTGGCGAGGGGCAGGGCCAACCGCCGCCGGACTCTCTTGCGGCCATTCCAACCCCCACCCCGGTGACCACCCCCCCGCCCGGTATCACGCACCAGGACCACGACCAGATTAACGAGGCGGCAGGGGACCTCGCCGAACCTGGCTACCCTACATCTGTGGGATGTCCAGAAGAGCGGTATTCCAACCCGGTCATGCTTGGGCTTCTCGCCTTGAAAGTCGCAGGCGACGTAGCTTCCTTCGTTGGTGAGATCGTCGGGTGTGAGGCGACGCTGATCGTCGTGCCTTTTCTATTTGGGTGCTATGGGACAAGCGCGCCTGGCTGTATTGCTTGGGGGGTTCTCAAGGGAATCGCCCTCGCAACTAAAGCTATATACGAAGGCTTCAGTTTCTGCAACGGAGGGATAGATTCTGCAGAACTTGGGGCCGCTTACGAGAACATAGGGATCACCCACGCCGACCTCGCCGAGCACGATAAGGGGCTCACCACCAGGTTCAATACAACGGACAAGTTCCTCTTCCACTTTCGGAACCTCAACCTGCGGCAACGCATTGAGGACAACCTGGCCTCGAAAGAGGATGCCCCCATCGCGCTTTTTGCCCTGCCGAGATCCGTCTGCATGTCAACAGAGCTGGAAACGCTTCAGGTGACATATCCGTACGCCCCTGAGGTCATCGCCGGCTGCGGTCTTCTGGAGATGGTCCGCGATATCGTGCGGAGCGCCATTGATATGCACTCCACAGCCGGGCAGGACGTCCACAACGCCGAGGCCGAGTTCGCTGCGGCCATGGTGCACTACAACAACGGCGAGTGGAAGTTGGCCTTTACTCGTTTCCGCAACGCATACCGTGACGCGGTGAGACCATAAGACCGCTGGCGTAGCGCGCACCAATCGGCCGCTGCGGAGCTGCGCAACAGACAAGGTGGTCGCTCTATCGCGAGCCCGCGGTGCTCATGAGCACCACGGGCTTCTTATTTGTGGCCCTCTCCTCTACCCCCCACAGAGGGAGGGGTGAGGGCAAAAGGAGAACACGATGAAAACATTGAAAGTTATCGGGATTGCCCTTTGTCTGGCGCTGCTTCTCGTTTCGAGCACGGCCACGGGCGCTCAGGGACCACAAGCCTCAGAGAGCGGCGGCTGCGCCCCCGGCGACAGCTATGACCCCACCTGCGACGTGAATCGCGACAATATGATAGACATCGTGGACATCATGCTCGTCGCCAGCAAGTGGCAGCGCTCCGGC
Organism: uncultured Anaerolineae bacterium; assembly: GCA_964510205.1. Lineage (GTDB taxonomy): Bacteria > Chloroflexota > Anaerolineae > VGOG01 > VGOG01 > CAZEBW01. Next base: position 70,572 of record CAZEBW010000003.1, on the reverse strand, counting down.
GCCTGGACCAGCGACGACTGGAGCCTCACCGGCAACCCCAACACCACCCCCGGCGCCAACTACCTGGGCACCACGGACGACGTGGCCCTGGAGCTGCGAGTGAACGGGGCGCGTGCGCTGCGAATGGAGCCCACCGCCAGCACCCCCAACCTGATCGGCGGCTACAGCGGCAATAGCGTCGCTGGCGGCGTGGTAGGCGCTGTGATTGGCGGCGGCGGCCAGGCCAGCGCCACCAACGGGGTCACTGCGGACTTCGCCACCGTCGGCGGGGGGGAAGGCAACAACGCTATGGGCTTCGCCGCCGCCATCGGCGGGGGGGAAACCAACGCCGCGCTGGGCTTCGCCGCCAGCATCGGCGGGGGCGCGAATAACGTGGCCGGCAACGTGGCCGGCAACGCCAACTTCGCCACCGTCGGCGGAGGCATCGCCAACACCGCCGGCAGCGAACACGCCACCGTCAGCGGAGGCATATCCAACACCGCCAGCGGCAAACGGGCCACCGTGCCCGGCGGCCACGAAAACACCGCCGCCGGCGACTACAGCTTCGCCGCCGGCCGGCGAGCCAGGGCCGATCACGACGGGGCCTTCGTCTGGGGCGATTCTAATGACTTTGACTTTGCTTCTACCGCCGATAACGAGTTCAGCGTCCGTGCGACAGGAGGGGCAAGATTCGCGTCGGCCATTGATGGTAGCGGCAACCCCACAGCAGGAGTGATCCTGAACCCCGGAGCTGGTTCCTGGTCTAATCTGAGCGACCGCGATCAGAAAGAGCACTTCGCGACGGTGGATGAACAAGGGGTGCTGGCCCGCCTGGCGGAAATCCCCATCACCACCTGGAACTACCAGAGCCAGGACCCATCCATCCGCCACATCGGTCCCATGGCCCAGGATTTCTACGCCGCCTTCGGCGTAGGCCAAGACGACACACACATCAGCACCCTGGATGCCGACGGCGTGGCCCTGGCCGCCATCCAGGGGCTCTACCAGCTCGTGCAGGAGCAGGCGGCCCAGATCGCCGCTCTGGAAGCGCGAGTGACGGCGCTGGAAGGGGCTGATCAACGACGCCCATAACGAAGAAGGTGCAACGCACTTCTGGAAGTGCGTTGCACCTTGCCGAGACAAATGCAAAGAGCCACCAGGGCGATCACTCCTGGTGGCTCTTTCTGTTAGCCGTCAGCGGGATTGCGACGGGCTGGGCTACTACCTCACGGGGTTCCCCAAAAAGCCACGGGAATACCCTTGTATACCTCAGTGATGTCACCAGCACCAGCGCCCCTGTTCACCACCACCACAGAAGGCACAATGGGCGCCTCATCTATATGTCCATCGGCGTCCTCGTCGCACAACTGTTCCACGTATGTGACTTCTACCGTCCCTGCACCGACGAAGCCAGGATTTATGGTGCCTATGTCGGCCAGGTCTATGAGCTTGATGTGCCTAGTGGACAGATAGAAGTTGGTTACATAGGTAACCGTGGTCCCGACCCGGTTTGTGACTTCCAGCTTGAGCGCGATGTCATTGCAGTTGGAATTGTTGCGGACAGCGATCAGAGAGGTTACGCCCTGACCATCTTTGGCCTTGGCCAGGTGGGGGAGCATGATGGCCCTGGTTGCCTCCTTGTCCGTCTCCGAAAGAGCGTTGTAGGCCCCACCCTGGATCTCACCAGGCACGGTGTGTCTCCACCGATGCAGATTCTCATCGTACATCTTTGTCTTCTTCAGGTCAATCACGGCGAAGATGGGCTGGCCATCATGCATTCCGCCCGGATAGTCAACCTGCCCGTGGGACTGGATTTCGACCGCCCCCACGTACCCAGCAGGATAATTGACCCCCAGGTCAGTGACGGCCGGCAGATAGAAGGTTTTCCCTCCGGCACGGCAGATCCACTCGCCCAGGAAGAGGATGGAATCGCCACTCTGATCGAAAAACTCCACCGTTACGAAGGTAGGCTGGGAATGCTGGGTCAGGTTCTGCACCTGGATGCTGGCCTCCCAGCCGCTCAGCTCGCGCCAAACCAGGTCGCCATAGAAGACTGTGTCGGTGGTGAGCCTGTAGGGCCGGGCTTCATAGGTCAACAGCGTCCCCCTGTCTTCCGACGGCAGGAAGCTGGTCTGATCTATGACGATGCCCAAGGGTTCGTCCGACTCGAGGTAGATCGAACCCAGCCATTCGGCGCCCAGCACCTCTGGCACTCGCTTCCGGATGGATTCGCCCGGCGCCAAGAAGATGTCCTCATCATAGCTGAAGACACAGGCCCCCTGCTTCTGATAGTTGAGGACGATGGAAGCGCACCCCCGACCGGAGTTCTGGATGATCATCTCCGTATCCAAGCCCTGATACAGCCTCATGGCATAGGGGGCAAAGTACCGATATGGAGGTCCACCCCCCTCCCTGTTTTCCGAGATACCAGGGTAGGCGCTGGAAACCAGCGTATCATGATCGTTAGGTCCTTTGCGCTCAACGATCACTGCGATCGGCTCGCCGCTGCCTTTGTAAGCATCCTCCCAATCCTGCCAGGCGGCACTGTCACCCACAGCATCAGCCGCATCCCTACAGGCCTGCTCAAAGAGGTCGTCGTCCACCGAGTAGGCTATGGCCGACCTTGCTGCGCTGGGGATGCTCTGGGACTTCAGAGGCCAGACAGCGTTCTCAAGCACCCGCTTGCAGGCAGACTCAATCGGGCCCGGATCGCTGTAAGGACACTTGGCCGAGTACTCTCCCCAGAAGAACACGATCCCTCCCGTATCTTCATCACCCGCGTTCTGCACTTGGATCTGGGTTTCCCAACCGCCCGCGTTATCAATGGCCGGCAACTGAAGGCGACGCGGCATCTGCTCCAGCTTGAACCAGGTCGGATCGTCGTCGTCACGCAGAGCAGCATCAGGCAGCGCGTAGTCGTCGAAGCGCTCGCCAAGGTAGTTCGTGGGCTCAACGTCCACCGGAATCGCCGGCCAGCCGGGGAACTCAGGCCTCTCCCAGTCCCGCCCGGGCGTACCGGCGTGGTTGTTGGCCACCTTGTTGTCCGCTGTGTGAGCATCCGGATCCGTGGGGTCGAAATCCGGGAATCGCTGGTCGAACAGGCCCATCTCGTTGTAATCCACCCAGCCGTGGTTGAGGACGATGGTGCCCAGCCTCACGTACTTGGTCTCCTTGATGCGCACCTGGTACTTGATGCGCAGGGAGAAAGTGACTGGGATGGGCGGGTCGTAGGTCTCGCCGTCGAAGCGCAGCAGGTAGCCCTTGGGCGGGATGGGCAGCCGCGTAGCTACGTGGACCTCATCGTCGCCGTCGTTATTGCCCTTGAGGATCTCCTCGTCCAGCACGATGCGCGACGGGTAGGTGAGCTCAAGGTAGCCGCCGCCAATCACTGGCGCGTGGGTACGGAGCAGGATGTCCTCGCCGAAGGCCAGATCTGGCGGCTCCAGGTCGGCGTCAATCTCGCGCCCGGTGTCCGGGTCACGGCCGGTGACGTGGATGGCAGCGGATACGCTGCCGTTGATCAGCCAGCCCGGCACTTTCAGGTCGTCCACTTCGTCATTGATCCAGTTGTACAGCCCGTCGTAGAACTCCACCCCCGTGGCCTCGATGATGCCCGTATTGGGGATGTCCACGGTGTATTCAATGACGTCATCTGGGCTAGGTAGGTTATCCCCATTGTCCTCGAAGATATCCCACTCCTTAGTGGTATCTTCGAGCACTGGCAAAGCCAGGGTGTCGTGGAGTAGGTCGGTGTCGCAGACGAGATCGGGGTCCTCGCAATCGCCGGAGGGCTCGATGCCCGGCAGGGAAGTGCTGTACTTGGTGCTCGGTATCGCGTCCACCCGCGCCACGTTGGTGCCCAACATGCGGAATATGGGCTCCTCATACTCCTCACTCTCGATATACCACAGCTTGCTGGGGTGGTCGAGGTTGGCTATCGAGTACCCTTTCGACGGATCGAATGTGATCACAGGCGAGACACCGAGAACCGTGTTTAGAGGGGCAGGCTCGCGCACCAGTACTTTATACTTTCCGGGCGCAACGTCGTGGAATGCATATCTCCCATCCGCACCAGTGGTCGTGACGTCCAAGTCCACGGCGCCCGACTCGTCATATAGCCAAACTTTCTTGCCTGGCCAGGGCGTCTCGCCCAGGTCAACCACGTGGTTCTCGTTTGCGTCGTCCCAGACGATTCCAGCGACGGCGCCAAGCAGTGGGAAGTCCACTGTGAACCTGCGGGTGATCAGGATGTGGTCGTAGCCATCCGGATCCGGCACGCCTTTCGGCGACATGACAGCCACCGCAGCGTATGTTGTGGCGATATTAATGGTCTGGGCCTCGTCCGTGTTAGCACCAACCCGGGTGATGGCGCCCCGCAACGGAGGCTGGTCCGTCTGGCCCGGGTAGATGACCTCGAAGCGGTCTAGCGGCGCGCGGTAGATGAGCGCATCGGACTGGTCCTGCAGCGTGACGGAGTTGAGCCAGGAGTCGCCCTCGTTGGTGATGAGGTAGCAGTAGGTCACCTCGTCGCCCGGCAGCGTCAGGACGTCGTCGGCGGCGTAGGCCTCACAGCGCTCCACCTCCGTCAGGCCATCGGTGGTGACGTCAATGCTTCTGGCCGGGCTTTTGCGGACGTAGACCTTCTTGTCCACCTTGACCTCCGGCGACACCAGCGCTGTGTACTCAACATACACGTTGTTGCTCAGGTCCGGATCCGGCGTCGGGGTGTAGCCGTGGGGCCACGGGTCCGTGCACACAGGGCTGCCAGTCTGGGTCGGACAGACGTCACCGGCCACGGTGGTTACCTGCACCCGGTTCTCCAGGACGCCGATGTCCGGCGCCACGTCAGCGTCCACCCGCACGCGAATGGTGAGGGTGCGCGTCGTGGGCAGCGACGGGTTGGCGGGATCAAGGGTCAGGTCGTCACGACGGTCATCGTTGCCGGCGATCTGGCCCCAGTCCACGATGACCACGCCATCGTCGCGGAAGCGGATATCAAGGGCGTCCGTGGGGGAGCCGGTCGTGGTAATAGCAGTCATCGGATCGCCGCCCACCATGTCCAGGCTGGCGTAGATCGGCAGCGTGTCGGTCAGGATCACCCGTCCGGCGTCCGACGGCCCCAGGTTCTCGATGGTGATCGTGTAGGTGTAGATGAAGCTGTTGGTGACGGGGTCGTAGATCAGGTAGCCATCGTCGGGTGTGGGATTGGGCGTGTCCGTCTTGCGCACCTCCAGGTCGGCCTCGCTGGTGACACCGGTCAACTCGCGGTCCCTGGTAGTGGCCGTATACCAGTCGGTGATGTCGAGTGCATCCGAGATCCAAACCGTGTTAGTGAGGGTCACCAGGTTGCCCACCGCATCCGGTGCACCTGCATAGAGATTGGGCTCTTTGACCAGGTTGCTGCGGGCGTAGGCCACGATGCGGAAGGACCGCTCCTCGTCTGGCATCAGGTCGTCCCGCGTCAGGCTGTTGATGCGGAAGTCGTCCAGCGTCACCATCTGCCCCACGGCGCTGCAGACCGGTACCTCGTCGGGATCCAGCGGCTCGCAGCGGACGAAGACCAGGCCGTCGGGGAGTAAGTCATCAATCTCGATATCGCGCGACTTAGACGGCCCGAGGTTCTTGGCGGTGACTTCGTAGACCACTTCCTCGCCGGCCAGCACCGGGTCGGGGAGGTCGGTCTTGGTGATCTGCAGGTTGGCGACCGCGTTCACCGTTGTGGTCACAATGTTAGTGTTGTTTGAAGTCACTGTATCAGAGGTGGTGCTGGTCACCTGGACAGTGTTGGTCACGGGGCGCACGTTGTCCAGGTCGTCCGCGATCCCCGTCGTTTCCAGGCTGTCAATGGCCGCATCCGGCCGGGTGCGAGCCACCAGCTCCAACTGCTGGGTGGTGGTGGCCGGCATGGTGTTCAGCAGGCAGGTGACCAGCAGCGGGTTGGCGGCGTTGGCCCAACAGCCAGCGGGCACGCTCTCTATGAAATCGAACTTGGCCGGCAGGGTATCGGTGACCACCACGTTCTGGGCGTCCGACGGGCCAGCGTTGGTAATGGTGACGGTGTACTTGATCAGCTCGCCGGCCGTCACCTCATTCGCGGTGGGCGTGAGGATGTCCTCGAAGGTGTTGTCGTCATAGCCCGTGACCACGTCGCCCTCGGCTATCTTGGACACAGAGAGGTCGGCCTCGGCTTCTACCTCGACGAAGGCGTGGTTCTCGTTGTCGGGTGGATCCTCCTCCGTGCCGAACTGCCAAGCCCGCACGTCGTGGTCCAGCAGCGTGCCATGCGGGACGTCGGGGAGGACGTAGACCGTGATGTCAATGGTGTAGGTGTCGCCGGCCATGTTGCCCAGAGAGCAGATGGACGGATCACTGGGGTCGCCCTCGGTGCCAACCTCGCAGGGGCCAGGTGCATCTGACTTAATCTCAGTGATGACCACACCCGCCGGCGCTCGGTACTCAAACACCACGGCCTCAGCCGGTGGATCCGTAGTGCCGTTGTTTGTCACCTCGACTGAGAACGAGTGACTGGTACCGGCCCTGGTCGTAGTTGGTGGCTCCGACCCCGATTTGAAGGTCACCTCCAGATCGCCGAAGGCGGAGACCGACAACGACCCGATGATCAGCGCCACGACGAGCAGGGCGACCAGCACCGGCATGACAAGCACCAGCAGGCGCCGTCGTTTGGGTTGGAAAAGAGCTTGGATGTTCATGACTCACTAACCTCCTTTACGTATGATTGTAAGCATTGCGGTTGGCTGAGCTCCTGCGAGCCAGCAAAACGACAATTGGCGAATAAAGCATTGGCCGCGATGGGTCCCTGACCCGACGACCAACAGGTTATCACGGTAGTCCTTCCGTACGTTCAAATCGCTGTCCACGGTGGTTCAGGCTGTCTATGACGAACAGATCGCCATCAACACCGACGGATTGCGGATAATCATCATCTGACAACTGCTGTGGCAGCCGATCCACGGCGACGCCATTCGGGCTGTTGAACAATCCGTCCGCGTCGCCGTAGCTGCCGATGGTGTCCTGATGCGCCCCCGTGTCGTCGTACTGCTTGACCTGGTGGTTGCCCGTGTCGGCGACGTAGACGTCCACATAGCGCTCCCCCTCGTTCTTGATGGGATCCTCGAGACGAATGCCGACGGCCACGTCCTGCGGTGTGTTGAAGTTGTCGTCGCCGTCGCCGTAGGTTCCCCACTTGTCCTCGAACGCGCCAGTCAACTCGAAGTACTGCACGCGGTGGTTGTTCTGGTCGGCGACGTAGACGTGTCCCACCCACTGCTCGGGCACGATGGGCAGTTGGTACATCTCGGGCGCCAGAAAGGCCGGCGTATCTATCGGGTCGGCGGCCGTGCCCTCCGGCAGGTTGAATTGGCCGTCGGCGTCGCCGTAGGACCCCATGTTGCCGTCGTGCTCGTAATCGAACGGGGTCGTCTCGAACCCAAACCCGCCGGCTACTTTGTCCGGCGCGCTGATCTTGAAGCGCTGGAGGCGGTGGTTGAGGGTGTCGGCCACGTAGAGATAGAAAAAGTCGGCCACGCGACGCGGTTCGTTCATGCCGTTGTCTTTCAGCACCCAGCCGCTGACAGCCAATCCGCTCGGCGAGTTGAATTGACCGTCCCCGTCGCCATACCAGCCAATCTCGCCATCTTGAACATACTCGCCATCCTTGTCAAACACCTGGATGCGGTGGTTGCCGGTGTCGGCCACGTACACCCGGCCGTCCGGCCCCACAGCGACGTCCTCGGGGCGGTTGAACTGGCCGTCGTCGTCGCCGTACTGGCCGAAGTTCTTATCCGTAAATTGGTCCACCGCGTCATCGTCGGTCTTGTATTTCCACACGCTGATGCGGTGATTCCGCGTGTCGGCCACGTAGAAGCGCTGGTCGGAATTCAGTTCATTATCTATATCCGTGTCGAAGCCCCCGATGACCTTGACGTCGTCCACCACCCAGCCGTAGGCATTCGTTGCGTAGGACGAGGTCCCAATCACCGCCATGAACCAACGCAACTGGATGATCGAGTTGGCGTAGTCCGACAGATCAATCTTCTCCGCCGTGCAATTGACATTCTGCGTAAAGCTCTTCAAGGTGAAGAACTCGCCGCCGTTGACGGCGATCTCAACGCGGGCCTCGATCTGCACGGGGCCAGCAAATGGCGGTGACGATTGTATCTCGAGGCAGTTCTTGAACTCCAGCACGATGGGCGGCGGGACGTTGTAGAGGTTGATGCGTGGCGCCGTCAGGTTGCCGCAGTGCTGTCCCCCGCCGAAGGCGCACAGGTCGCCCGTGGAGTACTGGGCCTGGTAGTAGCCTCCTGGGAGGCAGCGATAGCACGGCGGATCGAGTCCGGGGCACGGCCCCTGGTTGGGCGGCAGGTCCTGCTTGAAATCCAGCGCGGACGGATGGGTGCCGTACCAGTACGCTGGCGCTGTAACCTGGCCACTAATTTTTTGCGGCAACGTGGAGGTCTGGCCCCACAGCCCCTGGCCGAGCATGCAGCCCGAGGTCTTCCACTCCGTGCCCCGGCTGAAATCGAAGTCTTCCTGATAGGACACCACCGACGCCGTCTCGGCGCCCTCGGGCAGGTTGAACTGGTCGTCGGCGTCGCCATACTGGCCGAACGGGTCGCCCCGGATGTCGGCGGCGGTGATCGCTGCCGGGAAGCGCATCGTGCCGAATACGAAGCTCGTCAAAAGGACCACAACCAAAATAGGCACAAGACTGGAGAGCGATGGCAGCTTGAATTGCCAGCGTGTATTTGTGGAACGTTTATTCACTGTGACTTAACCCCCTCTGTTGGCTATAGACACGACAGTTCACCTTCCCTAGCAAGCCTGGCCCCACTGGGCCGCTACCATCATGATATCTAGTATAGTGATGGCCCCGTCCCCATTCACGTCGTACTTGTCATCCCAGTCAGGGTCGCCGGGGGCGATACCCCATCGAACAGCCACTTGCATGATGTCACCTATATCCACCACCCCATTCCCATTGAAGTCGTAGCAGGCGGTGAAGAGCGTCTCCGTGTCTTGCTTCGGGCCGGTTTCATTCGAGTCTATGGTGCTGGTGTTGCTCACCCGTGTCGTCCCTGCCGGGAAGGGGTCCTGCAACTGGCACTCGTAGCTCAATGATCCACTTGCCCCTGCCGCCAGCGTCGTCATGTTCGGGTTCTGCGGCCAGCGCAACACCCCAGAGATGTTGGAGAAGGTGGTGAAGTTGGCGTCTGTTGTCACACCACTGATGGCACATAAGTCGCTGTAGTCGTCGGTGATGAACACTCCAGTCGCCTGCGCGTCGCCCGTGTTGGTGTAGTGGATGGTATATTGCAGAATGTCGCCGGGCTCTGCGAGCCCACCATTCGGGTCTAGTGCCTGCTTGTTGATGGTCAGCACCGCCGCCGCCGTGACCTGGATCGTCTCGGGATCCGCCACCGGATCCGTGTCGTTGGAGTCTATGGTAGCTGTGTTCATCACCGGCGTCGTGCCATGAGGGAAGGTGCCGGCTACAGCCAGAGTGTAGTCGTACTCCACCTGGCCCGACTCGCCCGCCGGTATCGTTGACGGGCCCCACGTGATGGTGTTACTATCGTCCGTGCCAACCCCAAAGTGCGCACTGCCCGTGATCGAGGCATCTGGCACGTCGCCATAATTCTCGTCGTAGTCGTCCACGATGGTGGCACCAGTCGCATACGCATGGCCGGTGTTGGCGTACTGGATCACGCAGCGCACTGTGTCACCTGGCCTATTCCCCATGGCCGGCGTGCACTCCTTGTCAATAGTCAACACCGCCTCTACATCGACCGGGACCGTCTCCGTATCTGGCAGCGGCGCGGTCTGATCCGAGTCAATGGTGGCTGTGTTTTCCACATTGGTGATCCCGTCCGGGAAGGAGTCGTCCAAGGTGCATCGGTAGCTCACCGACCCGCCGGCCTGCGCGTCAAGGACTATTCCGCCCGTTGCCGGCCAGCGAATCCTGGTGGTGTCGGAGAAGAAGGTGGTGAAGTTGAGGTCCGTGGTGACGTTACTGATGGCGGTGCAGGAGATGCTGTAGGTGTCCGTGATGACCACCCCGGTGGCCGGCGCATTACCGGTGTTTGAGTAGTTGATGGTGTATAGTAGCGTGTCGCCGGGGAGCGCAGCCCCGCCATTCAGGTCTTGCCATTCCTTGTTGATGGCCAGCACCGGCGCTGAAGGGACCGGAATGCAATTGGAGAACTCCGAGGTGTTGCTGTACGGGTCGGTCGCTGTCGCGGTGAGGAATTGCCCGTCGGGGACCGTGGTGGTGAAGGAGACGTCGAAGAGCTTGTTTCCGTCGCCCCCAGTCTCCACCGTCGTCGAGCCGAGATATGTTTGGCCCTCGCCGAAACCTGAGGCATCACATACCGTGTTGGTGAAGACCTGGATGGTGAACAGAGTATTGGGCGTGCTGTTGAGGAGCGCACCTTGAAGGTCGGTGCTGCCGGTGGTAACCGTTGTCAGCACCGGGTAGTTCTGCAGGTTGTTGGCGCCCGTGTCGGGATCGTCCTCGTCGTTGGGCGTCACGACGTTGTCGTCGCCCAGATCAATGCCCAGCTCGGTGTTGTCGAAGATCGAGTTCGACAGGATCTGGTTGCCGGTGCCGGAGTACACCAGCACCCCGTCGCCGCCGTTGTGAGCGATGGTGTTGTCCTGCGGGGTCACACCATCCACACCGATGACGTTGTTGTCGCCATCCGCGATGACCACGCCGTGCGAGCCGTTGCCCAGCGGGCTCGTCCCGTCGGCCTGCGTGCCGATGAGGTTGTCCCGCACCGTGTTGTTGTCAGCACCGATGAGGCGTACACCCTGAAGGACATTGCCTGAGATCAGGTTGCCCGACCCGCCCACCGTGTTGCCCGAGGCGTTGACGATCAGGACGCCGGCGCCCTGGTTGGGGATGGCGGCATCGCCGTCGAAATCGGTTCCGATGTAGTTGTCCTGCACGACGTTGCCGGTGGCGCCGGAGTTCATAATGATCACGCCGTATTCGCCGTTGCCGGAGATCAGGTTGCCGGCGCCAGCGGCCGTGCCCCCGACGTCGTTGTTCGCGGCGTTCGTGATCACGACGCCGGTCAGCGTGTTGGGCAGCGCCGTGGTCCCACTGACCTCCGTGCCAATGTAGTTGCCCTGGATGAGGTTGCCGTCGGCATCACCATCGTCATCGCTGTTGATAATCGAGACGCCGATGCCCGCGTTGCCGGAGATGAGGTTGCGCGCCGCGGCAGTTGTGCCGCCGATGGTGTTGGTCATTGCATCCGTGATCATGACACCGCCGCTGTCGTTGGGCATGGCGGCAGTGCCGTTGACGTCGGTGCCGATGCGGTTGCCGCTGACCGTATTGTGGTCGGCCTTACCACCAAGAATGAACACGCCGCTCGCACCGTTGCCTGAGATGAGATTACCGGCGCCGGCGTCCGTCCCGCCGATTTGGTTGCTGTCGGCGTCATCCACGAGCCCTATGATGTAGACGCCGACGTCCAGGTTACCCAGGTCGCCGGTGCCGTTGACGTCCGTCCCGATGTAGTTGCCCTGCACGACGTTGCTGTTGGCCTCGCGCGTGAACACCGGGCTGGCCTCAATGCGCACGCCGGCCAGCTCGTTGCCGGAGAGGATGTTGCGTGCGTTCGCGGACGTGCCACCGACCGTGTTGGACGACCCGCCGGCGATCCGAACGCCGTTGCCAGTGTTGCCGATGTGGATGGTGCCGGAGATGTCCGTGCCGGCCGTCAACGTCATCGCGCCAGTGACGTCGGTGCCGATGTAGTTGCCCTGCACGACGTTGCTGTTGGCCGCATTGGCAGAGGTGGCCCAGATCGTCACCCCGTCCCATCCAGTGACCGTCTGATTTTGGAAGCCATTGCAGGTGATGACGTTACGATCCGCGGCATTGGTGCCACCCACTGTATTGTTGCTGGCGGCCCCAATGCTGTTCGAGCCGCCGATCAGCACTCCGCTGCCCCCGTTGCCGACGCAGGCGGTCCCGGCAGCGTTGGTACCGATGAAGTTGGCGGCTATGATGTTGCCCGTGCCCGTCCGGATGACGACGCCGTTGCCCTTACTGAAGTCATTGCCGGCGAGATTCGTCACCTGAAAGCCGTTGATCACCAGCCCTTTAACGGTGGTGTTGCTGGTCTGAATCACCAGGCCGTTGGCACCGGCGCCGGCGCTGCTGCCATCCAGCACGATGTCGCCGTCTCCGTCGATAGTGACGCCGGACATCGTAATGGCCGGCAGTTCGGTGAGGGGCTGAATCGTGCCAGCGAAAGTGAAGGTGATCGCATGAGGGCCCGCACTCGCGTTGGCCTCTTCGATCGCGGCGCGGAGCGTGCAGATGCCGGTCCAATCATTAGGGCCGAAGCCGGTATCGCAAACGAAGTCGCCCGGGAAGCCGTCGGGGGTGTCAGCCGTCGAGTTGACGGCGAACCCAATTGCCAGCACGGTGCCTCCACCGTGCCAGTCGGGGCGCAGCATCAAGGTCAAAAACAGTGCCAACACGACAAGGACAATAGGACGAATTCTGTGCATTTCTCTTTCTCTCTTTCACGCTCGGAACGGCACACCGGGGGAATGCAGCCAAAGCCGTTCGAGCATACCGCGTTCTAGAGTTGGTGCGCTGCGCGATGGTTGCAGAAAAAAAAGCAGGCTGCCAAAGAATCATCCTTAGGCAGCCTGACTCCCTGCAAGCTGGACACGCCTAGGATGTGACGCCTGAGATCACATCCAGGGACATCCATGACCACTAGCAGACTCTCGGCTTTGCGCCTCCCATCTCACGACGGGATTGCCTTTTCGAGATAATCTGATCGGGACTATTCAGTTTGTTTCTGCAATGCTGGTGAAGTTGCGGATACGAATCTCTGGTGGCGATCAGTTACCCGGTTTCGGGGGCCAGGAATGAAAGGCCCACGCACGGAGTGAGTCTCTCACCCTTCACGCATCGGCCTCAAACAGGCAGGCGAAAATGCCCGCGGCGCAGCTGCGGTTGCGGACGCTACTTGCAGAGTGCAGATTGGGATTGCAGTGAGGCATCTCGCTTGCTCCCCCCAACAAGCGATACAGAGGCGCTTGGCGGACAATCTCTACCTATTATAACGCGAAAAGTCCGTTTTAGATACGGCCTACCAGCACCAGTTTTGAATATTGTAACGTTATTTATGTCCAATGCCTGCCAGCAGGGCGGTTCAGAGACCTGTTCTACCCTGCTGGACTGCAAAGGGAATGGGGGTGTTCAAATCCGGTGGTAGGGGCGATCCCTTGCGGTCGCCCTGGGCGGGTGCAAGACCCGCCCCTACCAACCTGTTTTTAATGCACCCAAGGTAAGGTTGGGTGGAAGGTCTCAATTTCGCACTTCCTCATCCAAGATGACGCGGTCGTCGGCGATAGGGGCGCCGTCGGGGCCTACGGCCGCCAAGCGGTCCATGGTCTGGGGGTCATAGACGCCCAGGGCCAGGCGGTAGCGGCCCGGGGGTAGGTTCTCTAAGGAGATGGTGATCTCATCGCTGACTACCTCGCCCTCGGCCCACCACGAAGTGGGATACTGATTCTGAAGAGGCATGGCGTCGTCCTGGGCCACGATCTCCTCCGTGGCGGGATCGAAAAGGTGGACGAAGACTTTGTAATCTCCCTCCATTTGCTGCTGCGCTTGCCAGTGCAGGCCCAACCGCAGCTCCCCCTCTTGACGGGTGAGATCATAGCCCAGCAGTCGCATCCGGTCGCCGAAACTCACGTCCAATTGGGTCTGCATGGAGGGCACAACGTAGCTGCGCTCCCTTCCCTCCACGACGATGGCCGTCGGGGCGACGAATTCGCCAAAGCTTTCGCCCGTCTCGGGATCGAACACGGCGATAACCAGATTGTAGCGCCCCGGCGCCAGCAAGGGATCGAGCGTCATCTGATAGCGGCTGGCCACGATGGCGTCGGTCGGCCAGAGAGAGGTAGCATAACCCCTGGCTATCGGCTGGGCCTGCGATTGGACGGTTGTCCCGCCTTCATCTCGCAACGATAGGCAGCAGGCATAGTCACGGTCCGGGTGCTCGATAGCAGCCCACTTGGTCTGCACGAGCAAGGGTTGGCCCTGCTCTATCCGCGCCCTCAGCGGACTCAATGCGACCAGGGCCAACGGATCGAACTCCTGCAGCACGGGATAGGTGGCCTTGATGGTGGGCTTGGTGAGGGCCACGGGTATCTGGGCCGTGCCGATGGGGGCTAGTGAGGCCACTTCGTAGAGGATCACTTCCAGCGCATAGTCGTCGCCGGGCGGGGTGCCCTCAGGCAGGGGCAAGACGTAGCCGTCGCTGATCAGCTCTCCCCGCCGCCACATGCTGGTGGGATACAGCCCGTAGTGAGGTTGGGTGTCCAGGGAGGCAAGCTCTTGGCCGCTTGCATCCCGCAGGCGCAGGGCCAGGCCGTAGTTGGCGGCCACCGGTTCAACGACTCGCCAGGTCAGCCTGGCCTGCAATGATTCGGACGTGGTCTGTTCGGTGGCTACTTCGCTCAAGACGATGCCCGGCCCGAAGTTTGCCAGGGTCGGCTCATCGCCCGCAGCCCATCGCTGGCTGCTAACCCCCAGAGGACGCAGATAGGTCGCGCCCAGGGTCTCGCCCCTCTCGGTGACGGGCCTTATCTCGCCCTCCTCGTCCCACACCCTTACGCTGATCAGGTAGAGACCGCGAACGGCTTCCTCGGGCACTTCCAGAAGATGGCGCGTCGCCCCCCGTGGGGAGGAGATGGCGACGCGATCCTCAGCCAGGCCAGCGCTGGCGTGGAAGAGGTACTCGGCGGGCGAGGTCAGGCGCACGTTAGCTTCCAGCCCCTCGCCCTTGACCTCATCCCAGTGGAGAACCACCTCGACAGTTCCGCCAGCTTGCACAATAGCGTGCGAAGCTAAGCCGTCCGCCGAAAGCTGGTAGCTTTTCAGCCGCGCCATCCCGCCAAAGTTGACTCCCTGAGGATTGTGATGCAGGTAAGGCAGGCGGTCGAAGTCCATAGTCAGGTCGGATGGTCCTTGGTCGGATGGTCGGATGGTCGGGTGGTCGGCGGAGTGTCGGCCCGAAACCCGGAATCCGACAGCGCCTAGCAACAAGACTGCCACCATCATGGCCAAAGGTAATGAGTTAATCAGCGACGAGGGAATGAGGAAAGAACCTCGTTGCCTCATCGCCTCATTGCCTCGTTGCCTTGTCGCCTCATTGCCTCGTCGCCTCGTCAGCTTCCCAGCGATTAGGAGTCCAACGACGACCAGTGCCGCAACCAGCGATACCCCCTCAGCCCAAGCCCGCAGCGGCGTGCGCTCCAGGCGCAAGATTACCTCGTGTTCTCCACGGTCGAGATCGAGACCGATGTAGCCCAGGTTTTCGACGGGCTGCAGATCCGTGGGCTGGCCGTCCACGTAGGCTCGCCAGCCGGGAAAGTAGTAGGTGTGAAAGGCCAAAGACGCCTGGGGAGAGCCCACATCGAGGACCCACCCTTCGGCTGCTGGCCCGCGCCAAACCAGCCCAACCGCTTTGACCTCTCCGCCCATCACCAGCGGCGGCGGTTTCTCCCCACGGCGCAGCAGCGCCTCGGAGGTGTAAGGGCGAGGCGCCGCCCAGCGGGGCAGATACTCGTGGCGGATGGTGGTGCCGACGTTGGCGGTGAAGTACTCGTAGAGCATCAGTCGCTCCACGGTGACGTCCGCTTCGCCGATGGGCAGGTACTCAGGCCTCAGGCTCAGCATGGACGTCACCAGCAGCGCGGCTCCCAAGACGCCGGCCAGCAAACGCGGTCTGCTGAAACCCAAAGCGGAGTCCCGAACGGCTCGACTGAGCTCGCCGAAGTCTTGTTCGGGCTCGTTGCGCCGCGCCCCCAACAAGTTGGGGACTCCCAAGTAGCCGATGACCAGGCTGGCAAAGAAGGCCTGCACCGACAGAAATCGCCAGGGAAACTGGACGAAGGGCAGCAGCGGCACGTTGTCCCACAGGGGGCGCGAGAGCGGGGTGATGAGGAAAGTAGCCAGGGCCAGACCAGCGATGAAGAACGCACTGTGGGCCTCGGGGCGGCGGCGCCTGATCCACCAGGCAACGATGGCGGCCAAGCCCAGTAGCACTAGCACGGCCTGGGCCAGTCCCATCACAAAGGGAGTCTGGCCCGCTCCGATGGCATAGTCAAACAGAAGCGAAGGCTGCACCAGATTCAGGCCGCGGAAGTGATTGCTGTAGTTCAAGTAGCCGGTGGTCTGGTGCTCCAATTGCACGTACTTCCCCTCCAGCAGGGCCGGCAGCCAGAACCAGGCGCTGATGGCTAGGCCCAGGCCCAGGCCGAAAACGCTGCTGGCAAGCCATTTGAAGGTTGGAGGCCTGCCCTGAGCCCTGCCGAAGGGTTGGAGGTCAGAGGTTAGAGGTTGGACCTTAGATATGAGAAGAAGATAGAGAATCACAAAGAGGCTGAAGATGAGGGCCGAGACATTGTGGGTCAAGATCAGTCCGCTGTAGGCAAGGGCGACCCAAGCGACGTTGGCAGCCGAAAGCGAGTCTCGCAGCCGCAGCAGCGCCCAAAAGATGAGGGGGTAGAAAACGAAGGCGTAGAACTCCGATAGGGCATCGCCCCGCACGTAGACGTTGACCAGGTGATAGGGAGCGTAGGTATAAGCCAGGGCGGCCAGGATAGCGCCGGCCTCTCGATTGAACAAGCGCTTGGCCAACAGATACATCGAAGCTGCCGCAGCGAGGAAACCCAGGAGCTGAGTCAGCTTGATGGCCCAGATGAAGCCAAAGCCACAGAGTTTGAACAGAGCCGCGATGTAATACGGCAGAGAAGCGTAGAAATTGAAAAAGGGGTAGCCCAATCCATAGGCAGCGTCGGGCATCCAGCGGGCGGGGAAGATGCCGGCCTCCAAGTTGGCAACCAATTGATGCACACGGACCAGTAGGAAGGGGCTATCCCCTCCCCCGCGCGTGTTGATGAGACCCGCATCGCCTACCAACAGGGGCAGGCAGGCCATGAGGCTCAGGGACAAGGCCAGGAGCAATCCTGCGGCTCGTTTCTTCCTCTCCGCGATGTTTGAAAACATGCCTAACAACCCATCTAGCTCAACCTGGATTCACGACTCAGCGGGAGCAAGGGGAGAGACAATCATGGCTAGAGATCGCCGCTGTTCATCGCGCCGGGCCGTAAGGTAAACAAAAAGGCCCAAGAGGATGAGAGAGCAGCCAAAGGGGCAGGCACGGATCATCTTGGGCCAAGTGGATCTTCATCTCCGTGCTAAATCTATCTTCTCCTCAGGATATTGAACACCAGCGCTATGGCCGCCGCCAGGACGATGATCACGACGCCGCTCACCTGATACAGATTGGCGCTGAGCCTAGACATGAGAGGCTCTGGAGTGGGCGTGACCAGGGGCACCGGCGTAGACGTAGGCACCGGCGTGGACGTCGGCACCGGCGTGGGCTGCAAGTTGTCGCCGAACTCGATCTGGATGAGAGAGCCACCGGCGATGACCACGCCCCAATCGTCGCGGGTGGTAGAAACGTAGTCAGGTGGGTTCTCCTCGTGAAGGAAGTAGTTGCCCGGCTTCAAGTCCGTGAAACAGTATGGTTCATTAACGCCGTCGGTGATGTAGCTGGCCACCGTCCGAAGGCCATCGGAGGCAGTGAACATCGCCCCAGGCAGGAGCTCCTCGTCCGGATCGCGCATCTCGTTGCCGTTGCGGTCGTGATAAGCCAGTACGCAGATGGCCCCGCTGACTGGCGTTGGGGTTGAGGTGGGAGTGGACGTATGGGTTGGCGTGGGGGTGTCGGTTGGCGTCGGGGTGATCGTCGGCGTGGGGGTGTCCACAGGCGTCGGGGTATGGGTCGAGGTCGGGGTTGGGGTATAGGTGGACGTCGGACGCGGCGTGTTGGTCGGCACGGGCGTGTTGGTCGGCACCGGCGTGTTGGTCGGCACGGGCGTGCTCGTCGGTGGACGCGGTGTGGGTGTAGGGGCTACGGCGGTCAAGACCGCCTCATCCCAGTAGGAATCGTTGTACTTCACCCGAAACTCTGGTGCGCCCCTGGTGAAAACAGTGACTCTGTCGGCCTGGGCCGTGGTGGAAACGCTGAGGTGAACCCACTCATTGCACGCCATCACTGAATCCGACCAGACGATGTTGCCGGAAGTGCCATCGTTGCCGCCGTGAGGATCAATGCCCACCGAAACCGCGTAGTTGCCAAAACCATCACATCGATCTGGGTTCGATTCAGAACTGCTCCAGACCTGTGCCCAAATGGAAAAGGTAACCTTGCTACCCGCGGGAACGGCCACTTGTTGATAGAAGCCAGCGATGTGGGTGGAATAGGTGCTAAAATACTTCTGAGAGAAGCGACCTGAGTGAACCCGCCGCATGGTGAAGATCCAAGCATCCTCTCCTTTGTATTCAGGTCGTACAAGATAGCCTTTGCTGGCCTGATCTGAGGACCCCTGGACCCACCAGGGCTCCCACCCGTTGGCTACAGTTACCTCCCCAGCGCCTCGCTCGCTGAAGCCTTCTTCAAAGTCAGGGTTCTTCAACAGATTTCCCCCTTGGGCGGGCGGAGCAGCCGAGGCCGCCAGGGGGGTCAGAATCAATAATGTGACTAACAGAGTTGTTACTAGGCGACAGAATCGCATTCGTTTTCCTCCTAAGTGAATTTTCTGCCTCTGCTGCGATTTGCGGCGGCAAAGGCGGGATCATTCAATGATCACGTGGTCATTTATGGGTTTGCCCAATTCATCAAGGACTTGTAATCGGTCCAAAGTCTGCAATTGATAGAAGCCAACTATTAACTTATGCCTGGCCGCATCATACGGTTCGGGCAAGACCAGGGTATGCTCGTCGCTGATGATGTCTCCCGCGCGCCACAAGCTGGTGGGATAATAGCCTCCAGCGGGAGGCGAATCATCCTGAGTCAAGATCGCGCCGCCCCGCGTCAGGTGGACGAACACGGCGTAATCTGCCTCGACCTCCGCCTCGGCTCGCCAGAGCAGGCTCAAGCGCAGTTCCTGCGGCGAAACAGCAACCAGGCGATGATCAATCAAGGTCATGTCTTTTTCGAAGCGAGCCACCGGCTGTCCAGCCGGGGTGGTCGCGGGAGCGGTCGTGTAGGCGATGTACAGTAACCGGGCCTCTTTTTCGAGGTCCCCTCGCTCCAGGGCTCCCTCCTGGACAGCGATGATAGAGCCTACGGGCAAAAGCGTCAGGTACTGGCTGTAGTCCTCGTAGGGCCAGAGAACGAGCATGACCTCGGTTTCGGTACGCCTTCGGCCACTCAACCCGAGCTCCGAGGAAGCCCGAGAAAGTGTAGCACTTTCTGTCAAGATAGTCAAGTTTGGCGAGGGCGGCACCAGAAAGCGCACCGAGGGCCAATCCCGCCAGAGGCGGTCAACGATGTAGAGGTGGCGCCCAGGCGACAGGGGGTGCTCTCTGGTCCCAAGTCCCGCGCCATCCCATCCGGCGCCCAGGAAGCGATTGGCCTGAGTGGCCAGCTCCACCGCCGCCGTTTCAAAATTGTATCGCAAGTACTGGCTGGCAGCGTGATCGCCAAAGTAGTCAACAGTCGTGTCGCCAAGGCTAAACATCAGAACCAGCGCCACCACGCCAACAGCGACCGCAGCAGGGCCCTTGTTTTCTAAAAAACGCCGTAACTGCTCAGCCCGTGTCATTGCGAGTCGCCCATGGCGGGCCCGCCATTCTAAAGGGCAGAAACTACCGTTCATGCTGTCATTGCGAGGGCGCGGGGTTTGCGCCCGAAGCAATCTCCAATTGCGGGGTGGAGATTGCGTGCAACCTGCGGTTGCCCTTCCGCTCGCAATGACAGCCTGAGTAGTTACAAAACGCCACGAGAAATCCAGCCCTATGGCCGGCACGACAAAGGCCACGGGCAGAACGCCCACGCTGCGCAGAAAATGCGGCGCGTCCTCGGCCAGGATAGTGGGCAGGAGCATGACCGCCAGCCAGATAACGACCAAAGCGTGGTTGGGTCGCCGGCGAAATCGGCCCAAGCAAAGAATCAACCCCAGCAGGAAAAACGCACCCAGAACCGGATCGAAGACAGGGCGCAAGGGCACGTTGTGGCGGGGGATGAAATCGCCCCGGTGGGTGAACATCAGCAGCGTCCTGCCCACGTGCCGCAGCAGCGTCCCCCAGAAATCGCCCTCGTTGATGGTGGGATTAAATATGGACACCTGCCCCACGCGGCCCAGAAAGGCATCCGTGTGCGTGACCACGTACACCATCAGCGGGGCCGAAACCACCAACGCGGTCAATGCAAAGACTAAGGCGCCACGCCTCCAACTTCCAATCCCCAAGCTCCAACCTCTAACCTCTAACCTCCAACCTCCAAAGAGATACAGGCCGAAGGCGGCCAGGGCCACGATGGTGAATCGCGCCGCGAGGTAGGTATAGAGGGTTAGCCCATAGAGCATCCCCCCCGCCAGAAAATGGCCTCGGTGGCCACGCTTGAAGCCGAGCCACAGTTGCCAGAGGGCCAGGGCCACCAACAGCGGCATGGCCACGGCGCGGAAGCCGATGCGGCTCAGATTGACGTGCCACAGGGTCAGGCCCGCGATGGCGGCGGACAGCAGCCCGATGCGTCGGTTGAATAGGGCCTTGGCCATGAGATAGGTGGCGGGAATTGTCAAAGTGCCCAGCACAGCAGCCACGATGCGTATGGCCCCTGGACTGCGGCCCAGAAAGGCCACGGATAGGGCGACCAGGTAAATAAACAGCGGTTCGCGGCCGTTGTTGGCCTCAAAGAAAATCGGCCTTTCGCCTTTTAGAACCCCCAGGGCATCCAGGCCGTTGAAAGCTTCGTCGTGATAGAGGCCGGGCGGTATGCTACCCAGAGCCCAGAAGCGCAGGGCCGCTGCTAGGGCCATCACCGCTAGCAAAGACCCCCATTCAGTCCAAAACGAACGCCCTGGTCTCTCCAAGCTCTGCCAACCCTTCCCCCCATTCCTCCACAGGCGTAGATTATAGCACAAGGCGTAGAAATGTCAACCAGGAGCTCCCACTGGCTCGCTCTTTGCTTTTTGTCTGTCGGTGGGTTATAATGTAGGTGGGTCACATAGCAGAGACCGAAAGGAGCAGCCATTTGCGCGTGCTGATGATCTCCAAGGCCTGCATCGTGGGCGCCTATCAGAAAAAACTGGAGGAACTGGCCAAGTTGCCCAACGTGGAGCTCACCGTGGTGGTGCCGCCCTGCTGGCGCGACGAACGAGGGGTGATGCGGCTGGAGCGAGCGCATACGCAGGGATATGAGCTGGTGGTGGAGAGGATGGCCCTCAACGGCCACTTCCACCTGCACTTCTATCCGGGCTTGGGCAAGCATTTCAGGAGCATCAAGCCCCACATCGTCCACATTGACGAGGAGCCCTACAACGCGGCTACTTGGCAAGCTATGCGCCTGGCCAAGAAGCGCGGAGCCAAGGCCATCTTCTTCACCTGGCAAAACCTCCATCGCCGCTATCCGCCCCCCTTCAGCCTCATCGAAAGCTACAATTTGCGCAAGGCCGATTACGCCATCGCCGGCAACGCCGAAGCGGTGGGGGTGCTGAGGGCGAAAGGGTATCGAGGACCTGTCAAGGCGATTCCGCAGTTTGGGGTGGATCCTGAGATCTATCACGTTTCACGTTTCACGCCTCACGTTTCACGTTTCACGCCTCACGTTTCACAACCTTTCGTCATTGGCTACGTAGGCAGGCTGGTCGAAGAGAAGGGAGTGCACATCTTGCTGCGGGCGGTGGCCGGTCTGGCAGGCGATTGGCGGTTGCGCATCCTGGGGAGTGGGCCGCAGAAGGCTCCACTGGAAAAGCTGGCCACGGAGCTGGGCATCGCCGAGCGGGTGAGGTTTGAGGAGCCCATTCCTTCCACTCAGATGCCTGACTATTACAGTCAATTGGACGCCTTGGTCCTGCCCTCCCTGACCCGACCCAACTGGAAAGAGCAGTTCGGGCGGGTGTTGATCGAGGCCATGGCCTGCGGGGTGCCGGTGGTGGGATCGGACTCGGGGGAAATCCCCAACGTCATCGGTGATGCGGGCCTGGTTTTCGCCGAGGGGGATGCCCAGGCTTTGCAGGGCAAACTGGCCCAACTGATGACCGATTCGGCTTTGCGGGAGGAACTGGCTCGAAGAGGCCGAGAGCGGGTGCTGGCCCACTACACCCAGGCCCAGGTGGCGGCGAAGACGTATCACGTATACCGGGAGCTCATGGCGACTTGCCCCCGATGATTAACGGTACTATAATATGGCTGAAATGCTGATATTCTGCAAATTCATCTCTTTTTCAAGGAGGTGCCTTATGGAAGCCAATACCATCCAAATCCGCCAACGGGGGGTGATCACCCTGCCCGCCAAACTACGTCAGCGCCACAGCCTGGAGGCTGGAGATACCCTGACTCTCATTGACCTGGACGGGGCCTTTTTCGTGACCCCCAAGGTGTCCCTGGTGCCCAAGTTGGCGGCGGAGATCGAGCGTCTGCGCCAGGAGGCTGGGCTGAGCATAGAAGATCTACTGGAAGGCTTGGATGAACAACGACGACGTTACTACCGAGAGAAGAAATGCACATCGCCCTGAACGCCCACCTGCTGTCCCTGACAGAGACCTACCGGGGCGCGGGCATCAATTCGTACATCTACAACTTGCTTACCCATCTGCCGCGCGTGGACGGTGATAACCGCTACACGGCTTTCATCGGCGATGGGAGGTTCACGGGTTCGGACTTGACATTGAAGCTCTCGCGGCTGCCTACTTCCAGGCCCGTGGCTCGGATCTTTTGGGAACAGGTGGTGCAACCCTTCGCTTTGCGAAAAGAGGGGGCGGACTTGCTCCACGCCCTGGCTTTCGTCACGCCCTTGCTCTCGCCCTGTCCGTCGGTGGTTACTGTTTACGATCTCAGTTTTCTTCTGCATCCCGAGAGTTTCAAGCGCTCTAAACGCTTCTACCTGAGCCTGTTTACCCGCCTCTCAGCCAGAAAGGCCCGGCGCGTCATCGCCATCTCGCAGAGCACCAAGCGCGACGTGGTCCGCCTGCTGGGGGTCTCGCCTGATAAAGTGGACGTGATCTACTGCGGCATAGACGAGGCCTTCCGCCCGCTGGCCCAGGATCAGGTGGCTGCCTTTCGGTCGGAGCGCGGTCTCCCGGAGCACTTCATCCTCTTCGTGGGCACCATCGAGCCGCGCAAGAACGTGGCCGGCCTCATCGAAGCCTTTGCAAACTTGCAAACTTGCGAACTTGCAAACTTGAAGTTGGTCATCGGCGGGGCCACGGGCTGGTTCTACGAAGATATTTTCGCCCGCGTGGAGGAACTGGGCCTGGAGAGCGAGGTCGTGTTCCCTGGCTACATTCCCGCCAGCGAGTTGCCTCTGTGGTACAACGCGGCGGAGCTGTTCGTTTACCCTTCCCTCTACGAAGGCTTCGGGCTGCCGCCCCTGGAGGCTATGGCCTGCGGGACGCCCGTGGTCACGGCCAACACGTCGTCGCTGCCGGAGGTGGTGGGCGAGGCAGGGCTGACCGTTGATCCGCTGGATGTGGAAGGGCTGGCGGAGGCCATGAGGCGAGCTTTGAGTGACGAGGTCCTGCGACAGGAGATGAGGGAGCGAGGATTGAAAAGAGCCAAAGGCTTCTCGTGGACAAAAACAGCTCGGGAGACGGTGCGGGTCTACCGTCGAGTCATGGAGCTTGGAGATGTTTGAGCGGTACCGGCGATGGGTTTCTCTAATCATGACCGTGGCGGATGTGGTGCTCATCAATCTGAGCTTCGCCGCTGCCTACTGGGTGCGCTACGACCTGCAGTGGTTTCGCACCGTTGATCCTGCCTACGATGCTCCTTTCGGGGTGTACACACCCTTCGCTTTGCTGTTGACGGTTCTGTTGATGATCGCCTACAAGCTAGGCGGAGTCTACGATCAGCCTCGCGGCGCCTCCTGGCTCGATGAGGTCTACGCTCTGGTCGGCGGCACCACCACCGGCATCGTCATCGTCACCGCGATCACTTTCTGGTTCAGGCCCCTGGTCTATTCCCGTTTGATGTTTTTATGGGCGGGGGGCATCATCGTCACCCTGCTCTCCCTCAGCCGCCTGATCAAGCGCTGGGTCTGGGAAAGGCAGATGAGGAAAGGCATCGGCGTGGACCGCTTGCTGATCGTCGGAGCTGGCGAGGTGGGCCGCAAGCTGATGCGCAACATCGTGGCCCAACCCGAACTGGGCTACCAGGTCATCGGCTTCGTTGACGATGATGCCGAGAAGAGCAAGACAGACATCGGCCGCTTCAAGGCCCTGGGCGATGTGGATAATCTGCCCCGCGTCGTACAAGAGCAGGCCATTGACGAGGTCATTATCACCCTGCCCTGGATGCATCACCGCAAGATTCTGGGCATCATGCGGCAGTGTGAGCGGGAGCGGGTGCGGGCTCGCATCGTACCCGACCTCTTTCAGTTGGCCCTCAGTCGGGTGGACATCGAGGACCTGGGTGGCATCCCCATTATCGGCGTCAAGGAGGTCGCTATCAAGGGGTGGAACCTGGCCTTCAAGCGGGCCAGCGACATCGTCATCTCTCTGGCCGGCTCGATCTTGCTCTCGCCCCTACTGCTCCTCATCTCTGTGGCCATCAAACTGGATTCCCCAGGCCCCGTCCTTTTCAAACAGATTCGAGTGGGCAAAAATGGTTCCAGATTTGTGTGCTATAAATTTCGCTCTATGCGCCAGGGAGCAGATAAGGAGCGCCCTCAATTGGCAGACCAAGACGAAGTCGCAGGGCCGACTTTCAAGATGCGCAGCGATCCGCGCTGCACCAGGGTAGGGAGAATTCTGCGCCGCACCAGTTTGGACGAGCTCCCCCAGATCTACAACGTCTTGCGGGGGGAGATGAGCCTGGTCGGCCCGCGCCCGGCCATCCCTTCGGAGGTGGAGCAATACCAAGAGTGGCACCGAAGGCGCTTGGAGATCTCGCCGGGCCTCACCGGCCTCTGGCAGGTCAGCGGCCGCAGCCAGCTCACCTTCGACGAGATGTGCCTGCTGGACATCTACTACCTGGAAAACTGGTCGCCTCTGATGGACCTCAAGATCGGCCTCAAAACCCTGCCCGCCGTCCTGGCCGGCCGAGGAGCGTATTAGCAATGCGTAAACTCGTAGATTCGTAGATTCGTCATCTGGGACTTGGGCAGCCCAGGTTACGGGTTTACGAATCCCGAATCTACCGATTTACAGACTCAATAGATGGAAAATCTGACCACTATAGGGATTCGTAGTAGCGACTTCAGTCGCTTGTCCCCCGAACCAGACGACTAAAGTCGTCACTACGAACCCAAATTTCCATCTACTGAGACTCAATAGGATGAAGCCATGTTTAACCTATCCTCCCAAGATCGTCGTGACTTGACTGCATTCCTCCAGGATTTAGTCCGCATTCCTAGCCTCTCGACCCAAGAGGAGGCGTTGGCCGAGCGCCTGGCGGAGGAGATGCGGCAGGTGGGCTTCCCCAGGGTGAGGCGCGACCGCATCGGAAACGTCGTCGGCTGCCTCCCTTCGACTGTAAGCGAAGCGGCCTCAGGACATCGCGGCGCCAGCGCTGCCCCCAGACTCATTTACGACGGCCACATGGACACCGTGGGCGTCAGCGATCCCGACTCTTGGAGCCGCGATCCCTACGCAGCCCAGATCGAGAACGGAGTGCTGTACGGCCTGGGCGCGTGCGACATGAAGGGCGCGCTGGCGGCCATGATTTACGGAGCTAAGGCCCTCGTTGACGCCGGCGTCCAGTTGGCTGGTGAACTGTGTGTGGTGGGTGTGGTCCAAGAGGAACCGTGCGAGGGCTTGGCTGTGCGGGTGCTGATCGAGGAAGAGGGAATCCGGCCCGACTTCGTCGTCCTGGGGGAACCAACGAATTTGCAGATCAAACGGGGCCATCGGGGGCGCGTGGAGATGAAAGTCACTGTCCGAGGCCAGTCCTGCCATGCCGCCACTCCTAGGCGAGGGAGAAACGCCATCTACGACGCCGCGCGGCTGATCTTCGGCGTCGAGCTTCTGGTCCCCCGCTTGGCCGACGATCCTTTCCTGGGCCAGGGGAGCATCGCCGTCACCCAAATTGACAGCTCCGCCGCCAGCCGCAACGCCATCCCCGACGCCTGCACTTTCTACATTGACCGCCGTCTCACGCTGGGCGAGACCGAGGCCAAAGCCCTGGCAGAGGTGCAGGGGATCATCGCCCGTGAGGGAATCCGGGCCAATGTAGAAGTGACCAAGTATCGAGCCACCAGCTACACGGGCTACGAGTGCCGAGCCAAAGAGTTCTATCCCCCCTGGGCGCTGGATCAGGACCACCCGCTGGTGCAGGCCACGGCTCGCGCCATCCGAGAGACGCTGGGTTATCGGCCCAGCATCGGCCAGTGGGCTTTCTCCACCGACGGCGCCTACACCATGGGGAGAGCCAACATCCCCACCGTGGGCTTCGGTCCCGGCGAGGAGCGCTTCGCCCACACCGTGGACGACCAGATCCGTCTGGACGACGTAGTGGCCGCCGCGCGGGTCTACGCCCGCCTGGCCGTCGAGATACTGGGTGTGCGCCAATAGACTGATTGGTAAATTCGTACATTCGTAAATTCGTATCTTCGTAGACTCGTGGATTCGGGAGTCACGAGTTTACGAATCCGAATCTACGAATATACGGATACCGAATCTACGGATGTACCAACTGAACGAGGAGGCAACCCCATGCCTGCAACCGTAATCGTCGGCGCCCAATGGGGCGACGAGGGAAAAGGAAAGATCACCGACTTACTGGCCGCTGAGGTGGACATCGTGGCCCGCTACAACGGGGGCGACAACGCCGGCCACACCATCACCGTGGGCGGGGAGAGATTCGCTCTGCACCTGACGCCGTCGGGGATTCTGTATCCCCACACCACCTGCCTCATCGGCAATGGGGTGGTAGTGAACCCCAGGACGTTGAGCCGAGAGATCGAGGGGCTGGCCGAGCGAGGCGTGGAGGTTTCGCCGCAGCGGCTCAAGCTGAGCGCCAGGGCGCATTTGATCATGCCCTACGACGTGGCCCTGGACGGCGCGGCCGAGAAGTCGCTGGGCGAGGGGAAGATCGGCACCACCAAGCGGGGCATCGGGCCTACCTATGGCGACAAGGCGGCTAGATCGGGCCTGCGCTCCTGGGACATGCTCGATCAGGCAGCCTTCGCGGAGAAGGTGCGGGCGGCGGTGGAGGCCAAGAACGCCGTGCTGGAGCGCGTCTACCGTCAGCCGCCGCTCGATCCCCACCAGGCGGCGGAGGAGTACGCCGCCTACGCCGCGCGGCTGGCCCCCTACGTGGCCGACACCGCGCCCATCCTCCACCAAGCTTTGAGAGCGGGGAAGAGAGTGCTGTGCGAGGGGGCGCAGGGCACGCTGCTCGATCTCGACCACGGCACCTACCCCTTCGTGACCAGTTCCTCGCCCATCGCCGGGGGCGCGCTGACCGGCCTGGGCTTCGGTCCCCGGCACATCGAGCGCGTCGTGGGGGTGGTCAAGGCCTTCCAAACGCGGGTGGGAGGCGGTCCCATGCCCACCGAACTGCTCGACGAGGTGGGCGACCGTCTGCGAGGGACGGGGGAGCATCCCTGGGACGAATACGGCACCACCACCGGCCGCCCTCGTCGCTGCGGCTGGCTGGACGGGGTGGCCTTGCGCTACGCCGCCCAAATCAATGGTCTGACGGAGCTCGCCATCACCAAGCTGGACATCCTCGCCAGCCTGGAGACCCTTAACATCTGCGTGGCCTACGATTATCGCAGCCAGCGGCTGGAGAGCTTCCCGCCTAGCGCGGAGGTGTTGGCCGAGTGCAGGCCCATCTACGAGGAGTGGCCGGGCTGGAGCGAGGACATCCGAGGCGCCAGGTCGCTGTCCGATCTGCCCCAGCCAGCCCTGGACTACGTGCGGCGGATCGAAGAGCTGGCCGATGCCCCGGCGACCTTCGTGTCCGTAGGGCCGGGGCGGGAGGAGACCATAAGTAAAACGTGAAACGTGAGGGGCATAGAGGAACTTAGCTATTCAGGAGGTAAAAAATCATGGCTGAGACATTGGAAGAACTGAGGGAGCTGGAAGACGACCTCTCGGACGAGGAGAGGACTATTTTGGAGGTGTTGGGGGAGGTGGGGGCAGCCACGCCGGCCGAACTGGCGGTCAAGACCTTCTCTCTGCCCGAGGAGGTCAACGACCCGCTGCTGTCCTTGAAGGACAAGCAGTTGATTGACGTCAGGCAGGTGAAGGGCCGCTTGGGAGGCGACCTGGTGACGCTCAACCAGCGTGGTCTGCGTTTGCAGCGGGAATTGCGTTGGGCCAGGAGGTTGAAATGACGGTATTCAATGCCATAGCGACGTGGCTGGCCAGCGTGCCCTGGGGGCTGTATCTCCTGGCCGGTGGAGCCAGCCTGGTTTTGGCTCTGTCCGAGGTGGTCAGCTCTTTCGAACTCGATCCGGTGCGCGCGCTGCGCACCTGGGGCTCGATCATCCTGCTGATTCTGAACGTCACCATGGCCGTGCTGATCCTGGCGCTGATGCGCAGCTTCGGGACGGGGGGCGATTCCCCTTGGGTAGCGCTGGCGGTAGGACTGGGCTTGCCCACCCTGGTGCGCACCCGCTTCACGGTGATGAAGCCGCTGCCCGGCACGGCCGACTCTGAGGGGGTGGAAATCCACCTGGACGAGCTGTACGACCGCTTGCAGAGCTTCTGCCGGCGCCGCATAGACGTGGCCCTGGCTGGCCAGCGGGTGCGGATGGTGGAGCAGGCCATGGATCGGCTGGAGCTGGGCGAGCTGGAGCGGAAGGCGCGGCTGCTGCTGGAGGGCGGCCTGGTGGTCACCGCCAGCCAGGCCAGCGGATACGTGGACAAAATCCTGGACCATCAGGAATACGACGAGGAGCGCAAGCGGATGCTGCTGTCCTTCGCCATCCTCAACTACGGCGGCCACGGCATGCTGGAGGAGATGCTCAAGACAGCGAAGGCCAAGGCTGCAAATTGAAAACCAAAGAAGCATCGTCCGCCATCTGCCGCGCACTGCTCCTCTGCTCTGTAAACATGGAGATGGCCTATGCCTCCTAACATCGCCCTTGCTGATCAACTGCCCTTCGACCCCTTGACAGGCGTCCAGGCCGGTGGGCCAACCGGGGCCATCCCCTTCGTCTACGGCCATCCCGACCCCGACCTCCTGCCGGTGGAGAAGATCATGGCCGCCACTGAGCGCGCGCTGCGGTCGCGGGGGCGGCTGGCCCTGCAGTACGGTCCCGAACAGGGATACGGGCCTCTGCTCGATTACCTGATCGGCAAGGTGGAGCGGGACGAGGGGCTGCGCATCAGCCGCGACCACATCATGCTCTCCGCCGGCGCGGCCCAGGGGCTGGACACTGTGGCCCGCCTGTTCACCCACCCCAGCGACGTGGTGCTGGTGGAGGCCCCCAGCTACCACGAGGCCCTCGCCACCCTGCGCGATCATCCCGTGGAGCTGCGACAAGTGCCGATGGATGACCAGGGGCTGGTGGTTGAGGTCCTGGCCGAACGGCTGGACGCGCTGCGCCTGATCGGACGGCGGGTGGCCTTCCTGTACACCATCCCCACCTTCCAGAACCCGGCCGGCGTCACCCTGACCTCGGAGCGCAGAGAAGCGCTGGCGGAACTGGCCGCTGATCGAGAGCTGCTGGTGGTGGAGGACGACGTCTACCGCGACTTGTGCTACGAGGGGCGGGTGCCGCCCTCCCTGTTCGAGCTGGCTAATGGACAAGGCGTCATTCGCCTGGGGAGCTTCTCCAAAATCCTGGCCGCCGGGCTGCGGCTGGGCTGGATCATGGCCGAAGCCGACGTGATCCAGCGCGTCGTCGGCTGCGGGCTGAAAGGGAACGAGGGGGGAGCCAACCCCTTCGTGGCCCACGTGGTGGCCGCCTTCTGCCAGGAGGGGTGGCTGGAGCCGCACATCGCGCGGTTGGTGGCCCGCTACCGCGCCCGGCGCGACGCGCTGCTGGCGGCCCTGGAGCGGGAAATGCCCCACGGCGTGCGCTGGACCCGCCCGGCCGGCGGCTTTTTCGCCTGGCTGACCCTGCCCCAGCCGCTGGACGCCGAAGTGGTGCTGGCCAATGCCGCTTCGCTTACGAGTGCCGCTCCGCTTACGAGTGCCGCTCCCCTTACACCCGAGCGGAGGGTGGTCTTCACGCCGGGGGCGCGCTTCTTCGCCGCAACCTCGGAAGGAGGCGGCCAGCGCAACCTACGCCTCCCGTTCAGCTTCCTCTCCGAGGAACAGATGGCCAAGGGGGTGAGGATCCTGGCAAACGTGATCAGGAAACAGAACTCCGAGGTGGGGAAATGATGTGGGCGCATGAAATCAGTGCCTAGTGAGGAGTGACCGATGCGGATTGACGGGCGGAACAACGACGAACTGAGGCCGGTGACCATCACGCCGCACTACGTGCAGTACCCCGAAGGCTCGGTGCTGATCGAAATGGGCGCCACGCGCGTCATCTGCAACGCAACCGTGGAGGAGAGGGTGCCCGGTTGGCTCTTTGGTCAAGGCCAGGGCTGGATCACGGCCGAATACGCCCTGCTGCCCCGCTCCACCCACGAGCGCACCCCCCGCGAGACCCGTGGTCTCCGCGGGCGCACCCAGGAGATCCGCCGTTTCATCGGCCGCAGCCTGCGTGCCGCCGTCAACTTGGAAAAGCTGGGCCAGCGCACCCTGATCGTAGACTGCGACGTCATCCAGGCCGACGGCGGCACCCGCACGGCTTCGGTTACGGGCGGCTACGTGGCCCTGGCCATCGCCCTGGACAAGCTCATCCGAGGCGGCCTGCTTCCCCCCGACGTCCTGACCACGCCCGTGGCCGCCGTCAGCGTGGGCGTAGTGAACGGCCAAGCGGTGCTCGACCTCTGCTACGATGAGGATTCCGTGGCCGAGGTGGACTTCAACGTGGTCATGACCGCCGAGGGAGAATACGTGGAAGTGCAAGGCGCCGCCGAGGGCCAAACCTTCGCCCGCCAGGTTATGCACGAGTTGCTGGATTTGGCGGAGAGAGGCATCCGAGAGCTATTCGAGGTGCAAAGAGAAGTCCTGTCGAGGTGAAACTGAGACGAGAAAGAGAGGAGAGCAAGATGTCTTTCGGATACCATCGCCGCATCCTGCGCGTCAATCTGACCAATGGAGAGATCACCGTCGAGACGCCCGACGACGTTTTCTACCGCCGCTACCTGGGCGGGGCGGGATTTGTGGCCTACTACCTGCTGAAAGAGGCGCCTCCCCACACCGATCCCCTGGGGCCGGAGAACCGCCTGATCTTCGCCTGCGGGCCGCTCACCGGCGCGCCCCTGGCCGGCAGCGGACGCAACGCCATCGGCGCACGCTCGCCCCTCACCGGCGCGATGGGCGAATCAGAAGTGGGCGGCTTCTGGGGGGCGGAATTGAAGGCCGCGGGCTTCGACGCCATCATCGTCGAGGGGCAGGCGGCATCGCCCGTCTACCTCTGGGTGCACGACGCTTCGACTGTAAGCGAAGCGGCCTCAGGGCACGGCGGCCAGGCAGAGCTGCGGGACGCCGCCCACCTGTGGGGGCTGGAGAACAAGCCGACCCACACCGCCATCCGAGAGGAACTGGGCGAGCCGCGAGCCCGCGTGGCCCTCTGCGGGCCGGCCGGCGAGAAACTGGTCCGCTACGCCAACATCGTGGCCGACCTGAAGCACGCCGCTGGACGCACCGGCCTGGGCGCGGTGATGGGATCCAAGAAACTGAAAGCAGTGGCCGTGCGGGGCACTGGTAAAGTCCCCCTGGCCGATTCCGCTCAAGTCGGCGCGCTGGCCCGCTGGATGCGAGACAACTACCGAGACCTGATGGGCAAGTTTCCCGACCTGGGCACCGGCGTCAGCATGATGCCCTACAACCGCGACGGGGCATTGCCGGTGCACAATTTCCGCGACGGCCACCTGGACGGGGCCGACGTCCTGGGACGCGAGGGCCTGGCCGAGCACGTGGTGGTCCGCATGGAGAGCTGCTACGCCTGCGCCGTGGGCTGCAAAAAAGTGGCTGACCTAGAGCAGCCGTACGCGGTGGATCCGGCCTACGGCGGCCCGGAGTACGAGACCGCCGTCAGCCTGGGCGCCAACTGCGGCGTGGCCGACGTCTACGCCGTGACCAAGGCCAGCGAGCGGTGCAACGCCCTGGGACTGGACAGCATCTCCGCCGGAGGCGCCATCGCCTTCGCCATGGAGTGCTTTGAGAAAGGGCTGCTGACGCTGGAGGACAGCGGCGGGCTGGAGCTGCGCTTTGGCAATGCGGAGGCCGTGCTGCAACTGCTGGAACTAATCGCCGCTCGCCAGGGCATCGGCGACCTGCTGGCGGAGGGGAGCAAACGGGCGGCTGAGCACATTGGCGGCGGAAATGCGAAACTTCCCTCCCAAGGTTGGGGGGGACTGAGGGGCGGCGGCGGCGCGGAGCGATTGGCCGTGCACGTTAAGGGGCAGGAGCTGCCCTATCACGACCCTCGCATCCAGCACGGCCTGGGGCTGGGCTACGCCGTCTCCTACACCGGCGCCGATCACTGTCACAGCGCGTTCGACAGCAACTACGAGCACGAGGCCGGCATGGACAGCGTCCGCAACCTAGGCGTGCTGGAGCCCATGCCGCCCACCTCCCTCGGCCCGGAGAAGGTGCGGGCTATCCTCTATGGCGGTCTGCGCCAGCATTTGAACAACTGCCTGTGCCTGTGCAATTTCCTGCCCTATGGCAACCATCAGGTGGTGGAAGCGGTGCGGGCGGTGACGGGTTGGGATACCACCGCCTGGGAGCTGTGGAAGGCCGCCGAGCGGCTGGTGACCCTGGCTCGCGCCTTCAACGTGCGGCAGGGGTTCACCCCCGCCGACGACCGCCTGCCGCCCCGCATGGCCGAGCCCCTCGGCCCCGGCGCACCGATAGACCCCGCCGCTGTGGAAGCCGCCCTGCCGCTGTACTACGAGATGATGGGCTGGGACCCCGACACCGGCGTGCCTCGCCCGGCCAAGCTGCACGAGCTAGACATCGGATGGGTGACGAGTTTGTTGGAAGACGTGTGAGATAATCTCCGCAAATCACAGGGGGGTGTTTCATCTCGGTTGTAGGACGGATTGGTAATCCGTCAACTCGTCGGAATGCCATTCCGACCAACAATACCAGCCAACTTATTTGAAACACACCCAAATCACAGTTGCTCACGGCGGACTGCGTGCAAGGCGGGAAGTCCTCCTCCACGCTTGCCTGCCGCCGCCACCCTGCTGGATCGCCAGATCCAGCAGGAGCAAACTCT
The DNA here is from genome assembly GCA_964510205.1 of uncultured Anaerolineae bacterium. GTDB lineage: Bacteria > Chloroflexota > Anaerolineae > VGOG01 > VGOG01 > CAZEBW01. The sequence continues at coordinate 37,282 of CAZEBW010000003.1, read as the reverse complement.
GACGACGAGAAGAGAGAAATCAATGGCCAAGAAACCAACCCCCATGCGCCGCCAATACTTGCAGATCAAGAAGCAGTACCCCGACGCCATCGTCCTCTTCCGCCTGGGCGATTTCTACGAGAGCTTCGATGAGGACGCCAAGATCGTGGCCCAGGTCTGCGACATCGTCCTCACCTCAAGGCCCGTGGGGAAGGATCAACGGGTGCCTTTGGCCGGGGTGCCCTATCACGCCGTGGAGGGCTACATCGCCAAGCTCATCAAGGCGGGGCACAAGGTGGCCATCGTGGAGCAGATGGGCGACCAGCCCGTGAAGGGATTGATGCCCCGCGAGGTGACGCGGGTGGTTACGCCGGGCACGGTGGTGGAGCCGACCCTGCTGGAGGACAAGCGCAACAACTACCTGGCTGCCCTGGTGATCGAAGACCGCAGGGCGGGCATCGCCTACGCCGACATTACCACCGGCGAATTCGCCACCACCCAACTCTCGGGCGACGATTTCCAACAAGCGGTGGTGGAGGAACTGGAGAGGCTGCGTCCAGCCGAGTGCCTGATCCAGGATCCAGAGTTCGAGATACAGAACACCGAAACCCACTTCTCGCCCTACGAGAGCTGGCGCTTCGAGCTGGGCAACGCCCGCCGGGCGCTCCTCGATCACTTCGAGGTGGCCTCGCTGGCTGGCTACGGCTGCGAGGGGATGCCCCTGGCCGTGCGCGCCGCCGGGGCCATCGTCCAGTACCTGCAGGAGACCCAGAAAGCGGCCCTGGCCCAACTGAGCGATCTGCGCACCTATTCCACCAGCGAGTTTATGACCCTCGACGCCTCCACGCGGCGAAGCCTGGAGTTGAGCCGCACCATCCGCAGCGGCGCGGTCAAAGGATCACTGCTGGGCATGCTGGACGCCACGGTCACGGCCATGGGCGGTCGCCTGCTCCGCCAGTGGCTCAACCAGCCGCTGCTGGACGTGGATAAGCTGAACCAGCGGCTGGACGCGGTGGAGGCCCTCTACCAGGACACGCCCACTCGAACGCAGGTGATGGCCCTGCTCAAAGAGCTGGCCGATTTGGAGAGGCTAACCAATCGCGTGGTGCAGCGCATCGCCGTGCCCAGGGATCTGGTAGGAATTCGCAACAGCCTGGAGAAGGCGCCGCAGATTCGGGAGGCGCTGTCGAGAGAAGGGACAAGGGATCAGGGCCTTGTCCCTAGCCTCTTGTCCCTAGTCCCTCAATTAGATCCCTGTGAGGAGGTGGCTTCCCTCATCGGCGAGGCCATCGTGGACGACCCGCCCGCCACGCTGGCCAGCGGTGGGGTGATCCAGGCCGGCTTCTCGGCGGAGCTAGACAGCGTTGTGGCCGCCTCCAAAGACGCCAAGAACTGGGTGGCTAACCTGGAGCGGACCGAGCGGAAGCGCACGGGCATCAAATCCCTGAAAGTGGGCTACAACAAGGTCTTCGGCTACTACATCGAGGTGACCAAAGCCAACCTGGAGGCCGTGCCCGAGGAGTACATCCGCAAGCAGACGCTGGTGAACTCCGAGCGCTACATCATTCCGCAGCTCAAGGAGTACGAATCGCTGATCCTGAACGCCCAAGAGCGCATCCTGGACATCGAGGCCCGTCTGTTCCGCCAGGTCTGCGATCAGGTGGCCGCCGCGGCCGAACGGCTGCTCTCCACCGCCCGCGCCCTGGCCCACCTGGACACCTACGCCGCCCTGGCCGAGGTAGCCATCCGCAACCGATACGTCCGCCCCGTCCTGACTGATGGCGACGAGATCGAAATCACGGCCGGCCGCCATCCGGTGGTGGAACTCACCCAGCGTGATGAGCCCTTCGTGCCCAACGACGCCCGCCTCTCCCAGGAGGAGGAGATCCTGATCATCACCGGCCCGAACATGAGCGGCAAGAGCACGTATCTCCGCCAGGTGGCCCTCACCGTCCTCATGGCTCAAATCGGTTCCTTCGTCCCCGCCGACGAGGCCCGCATGGGGCTGGTGGACCGCATCTTCACCCGCATCGGCGCTCAGGACGAGATCTGGGCCGGCCAGTCTACTTTTATGGTGGAGATGATCGAGATGGCCAACATCCTCCACCACGCCACCAACCGCAGCCTGCTCATTTTGGACGAGATCGGGCGGGGCACCAGCACCTACGACGGCATGTCCATCGCCTGGGCGGTAGTGGAGTACATCCACAACCACCCCCGTCTGCGGGCCAAGACCCTGTACGCCACCCACTACCACGAGTTGACCGAGCTGGCCAGCGTCCTGCCCAGGGTGCGCAACTACAACGTGGCCGTGGCTGGGGAGGGCGACGACGTGATCTTCCTGCACAAAATCGTCCCCGGCGGCGCTGACCGCAGCTACGGCATCCACGTGGCGCAGTTGGCCGGCCTGCCCAAGACCGTCATCCGCCGCGCCGAGGAAATCCTGGAGGAGTTAGAGCGCGACTCCCATCGAGCGCCCATCAAGCCCAAGCGCATCGCCGAAACCCGTCAGCTCGCCCTCTTCCCCGAGACCAGCCCCATCGTCGAGGAGCTGAAGAAGCTGGACCTGGAGTCCATGACCCCGCTGGAGGCGCTCAACAAGTTGTACGAGTTGCAGCGGGACGTAGAGGGGGATTGAAATGTCCACCATCAAAGTCATTCTCAACCCCGTCTCCGGGCGGGGAGCTGGCCAGCAGACGGCGGAGGTCATCCGCCACGCGCTGACGGAGGCGCAAGCGACGTTCGACATCGTCCAGACGACGGAGCAGCTCTCGGCAGTGGCCCAGGCCGCGCAGGCGGTGCGGGAGGGATGGAACATCGTCGCTGCTGTGGGCGGCGATGGCACGGCCAATGAGGTGCTCAACGGCATCGTCGAGGCCAGCCTGGGCACAGCGGCCTGGGAGGTCGGAGAACCTGCTGGCGCAGCCCTGGGCCTCATCCCCATCGGCACGGGCAACGACTTCGCCTGGTGCATGGGCGTTCCCATCGGCGACGTGGCCGCCGCCTGCCGCGTGCTGGCCGCCGGGCAGACGCGGGTGGTGGACGTTGGCCGCGTGGAGGACGAACTGGGGAACGTGCGCTATTTCGGCAACAACTTCGGCGCGGGCTTCGACTCCGCCACCACCGTGGAAAGCTATAAGCTGCGCTACCTGCGCGGACCGCTGGTCTTCCTGGTGGCGGTGCTGAGGACCATCTTCCTGTATTACAAAGCTCCGCTGGTGACAGTGCGTTACGACGGGAAAGAGACGGAGTTGCCGCTGCTGATGGTCTCGGTGGCCAACGGCCGCCGCACGGGGGGCATGTTCCTGATCGCTCCGCAGGCGGTGCAGGACGACGGCCTGCTGGACGTGACCCTGGCCCGTCAGGTGAGCCAACTGGGCATCTTCCGCCTGATTCCCTATTTCATCAAAGGCACCCACGCCACTCAGCCGACGGTGACGGTGGATCGGACGGCCCGCATCGTCATCGCCTCGCAGCAGGGCTTGCCGGTGCACGTGGACGGGGAGATCATGCGCACCGACGCCCATCGGCTGGAGGTCAGCGCGCTGCCGCGCCGTCTACGGGTGGTGTGTTGATGTTGATCATTCGTTTGCTGCTCGCTGCGATGTTTGGCTACCTCGTCGGCTCCTTTCCCACCGGCGTGCTGGTAACCCGACTGCTCAACAAGCCAGACCTGCGCTCCACTGGCAGCGGTCACACCGGCGGGCTCAACGTGTCCCGCCAGGCTGGCCTCGCCTGGGGCGCGTTCACCGCGCTGGTGGACGCCGGCAAGGGAGTGCTGGCCGCCTGGCTGGCGGTGAGGTTGACGGGGACTTCGTGGGCCCTGCCGGCCGCTGGCGTGGGCGCGGTGGTCGGTCACTGCTGGTCAGCTTACGGCGGAAGGACTCGCTTCGGATTCGCCGGGGGGATGGGGCTGAGCACGCTGTCGGGACTGTTCCTGTGGCAGCAGCCGCTGGTGTTGCCCATCGCCGCGGCGCTGTGGGGAATTGGCTACCTCGTGCTGCGCAACAGCCGTTCGGCTGAGCGCTCACGACGAAGCCCGCGGGCGGTGATGCTCATGACCGTGCTGATGGCGCCCGTCTTCTGGCTGCTGAGGAGCGTCGGCTACGTTTCGCTGGAAGCGGAGGTGCTGGGCATCGGCGGCGTGGGGGTGATCTTCGTCCGTAACTTGACCCAACTGCCCGCTTACGACCAGCGAGCGACGGTTGAGTATCAATGATCAGGAATCAGGAAATCAGCAATCAGTGTGGAAATCAAAAAGGGCGTGGCTAAAACCTGTGGTAGTGACGACTTTAGTCGTTCCAAGCGACTGAAGTCGCTACTACAACAGATTTTGGCCACACTCAAATCAAAATTGAGGAGGATGTTCATGACCATTCCCATTGCCCTACAACTGTACACCTTGCGCGAAGCCCTGGCCCAGGATTTTGTTGGGGTGATGAAAAAAGTCGCCGATATCGGCTACGTCGGCGTAGAACCCATCTTCCATCTTCCCGGCACGACAACCGCCGAGGCTGCCAGGCTCTTCAAAGAGCTGGGGCTTGAGGCGCCCTCCGCGCACACGCCCCTGCCAGTCGGCAAAGACGAAACCAGGGTGCTGGACTTCATGGCCGCCATGGGCTGCCAGCGCATTGTGTCCGGGAAAGGGCCAGAGAGCTTCGAGACGATGGACCTCATCCAGCAGACGTGTGACCTGTTCAACGAAGCCCATGCCGTGGCGGCCGAAAACGGCCTGGCGTTTGGGATTCACAACCACTGGTGGGAGTTTCTCCAGGTCGAAGGCCGCTACGTCTACCAGGTGATGCTGGAGCGCCTCGACCCAGGCGTGTTCTTCGAGCTGGACACGTACTGGATCGAGACGGCGGGCGTGGACCCGGCCAAAGTGGCGAGCCAACTCGGCCCGCGCGCCCCACTGCTGCACCTCAAAGATGGCCCAGCCATCCAGGGTGAGCCGCACGTCGCCGTCGGCGATGGCGTGCTGGATTTCCCCGCCATCTTCCAGGCCGCCGAGGGGGCAGCGGCATGGCTGATCGTCGAGTTGGACCACTGCGCCGCCGACATGCTGGAAGCGGTGGAGAGAAGCTATCAATACCTCGTCGAAGGAGGTTTCGCCCGTGGAAACAAAAGTTAAAGTGACTACGCAGGCTGTCATTGCGAGCGAAGCGAAGCAATCCCCAAGCCGCAAGGAGGAGATTGCTTCGTCGCAAAAACTTGTCCTGAGCGAAGCCGAAGGAACGCTCCTCGCAATGACACGGGCGGAGCAGTCACCAGTTAAAATCGGTATTATAGGCACGGGGAGTATTTTCGGAGCCTACATCAGGGGATGCCGCATCTTCGAGATCCTCGACATCGCGGCCTGTGCGGATATTGACGCTCTCAAAGCGGAGGAAAAGGGCGAGGAGTTCGAGGTCTGCCGCGTTTGCTCGGTCGAGGAGGTGTTGACGGATCCAGAGATCCAAATCGTGGTCAACCTCACCGTGCCCACGGCCCACGCCGAGGTCAGTCTGGCGGCCATCAACGCCGGGAAGCACGTCTATTCTGAGAAGCCTCTGGCCGTGACCCGCCGAGACGGGCAAAAGGTGCTCGCTGCGGCCCAGGAGAAGGGCGTGCGGGTCGGCTGCGCGCCGGACATCTTCTTGGGCGGCCACCAGCAGACGTGCCGCAAGCTGATTGACGACGGCTGGATTGGCGAGCCGGTGGCGGCGGCGGCGTTTTTGCCCGGTCACGGCCACGGCCCCGAGTCCTGGCATCCAAACCCGGACTTTTTCTACCAGGTAGGGGCAGGGCCTATATTTGACATGGCGCCGTATTACCTGACCGCGCTGGTCAACCTGTTGGGACCCGTGAAGCGGGTCACCAGTTTGGCTCGAATCTCTTTCCCCGAACGCATCGCCACCAGTGAGCTGCATCGCGGGCGCAGGATAGCGGTCGAAGTCCCCACCCACGTCAGCGGAGCGCTCGACTTCGTCAGCGGGCCGGTGGCCACGACCATCCTCAGCTTCGACATGTGGGCCGCCAAGCTGCCACACCTCGAGATCTACGGCTCAGAAGGCACCCTCAGCGCCACCGACCCCAGCCTTTTTGGCGGATCCGTCTGGATCCGCCGGGCCGGGGCCGACGAATGGAGCGAGATGCCGCTCACCCACAGCACCGAGGTGGGCCGCGGAATCGGCGTAGCGGACATGGCCTACGCCATCGCCTCTGGCCGCCCCCACCGCGCCAGCGGCGAACTGGCCTATCACGTGCTCGACGTCATGCGCGCCCTAGAGGAATCGTCGGAGAGCGGCCGGCACATCGAGATTGCCAGCCGTTGCCAAAGGCCCGCCCCCCTGCCGCTGGGGCTGATGGAGGGCGAGCTAGACTGAATTGCTATTCACCCAACCAGGTGCAACGCACTTTCGAAGTGCGTTGCACCTTGAGCACCTTGAACTGCACTATCAGGAGGTCAAATATGGAAACCAGACCGTTCGGCAAAACCGGAGAATCGTTCCCCATCTTGAGCTTTGGCGGGCAGCGGATTGTGGACGAGCATCACTGCACGGAGGAAGAGGCCATCGCCATCGTCAACACCGCCATTGACCGAGGCATCCGCTACTTCGACACCGCCTGGATATACTCCAATGGGCAGGCGGAGACCCGCCTGGGCAAGGTAGTCAAACACCGGCGGGCGGAGATGTGGATCGCCACCAAAACCTGGGACACCACCCGCGATGGGGCCCGCCGCCAACTGGAGGAGAGCCTGACGCGGCTGCAGACCGACTACGTGAACGAGTGGCGGCTGCACAACGTGTACGACTACGCTCGGCTGGACGAATTCACCGGCCAGGACGGCGCGCTGGAGGCAGCGTTGCAAGCCCGCGAGGAGGGGTTGGTGCACCACATCAGCATCAGTGGCCACACCGACCCGCAGATCCTGATCGAGGCCCTCAACCGCTTCCCGTTTGACAGCGCGCTCGTCGCCCTCTCCGCGCTGGACCACTTTATCCTCAGCTTCGCCGAGGAGTTTCTGCCCGTGGCCAACGCCAAGGGGGTCGCTACCATCGGCATGAAAGTGCTGGGGCTGGGCAGCCTGACCCACGAAGTGGAGCGCTCCCTGCGCTACGCCTTCGCTCTGCCGGTCAGCACGGTCGTCGTGGGGATGGAGAGCATGGCCCAGTTGGAGCAGAACCTGGCCATCGCCGAGGCCTTCACGCCCATGACCGACGAAGAGCGACTGGCTTTCTTCAAGGACATCATCCCGCTGGTGCGGCCAGAGAAGATGCGCTGGAAAGCGACCGACTGGGGCGATCCAACGGAGTGGGCGCCGCGCGGCCGGGGTTTGCGTTCGTGATCGAGGTGGCCAACTTTGAAGTTTGACCTAATCGCTTTCGACGCCGACGACACCCTGTGGCACAACGAGGTCCTATACACAGAGACTCAGGACAAGCTCAAGGAATTGCTATCGGGCTATGCCGATGCCGAGACGGTTGCTCAGCAGCTCTATCAGACGGAGATGAGCAACCTCCAGTACTACGGCTACGGCATCAAGAGCTTCACCCTTTCCATGATCGAAACCGCTGTCGAGTTGACGCAGGGGAAGATCGAGGGGGCGGAGGTCATGCAGATCATCGGCTTCGCGAAAGAAATGCTTACTTCACAGACGCGATTGCTCGATCACGCGGAGGAAACGGTCCTCGAACTAGCGAAATTACACGATCTGATGCTCATCACCAAAGGCGACCTCCTCGATCAGCAGTCCAAGCTCTCGCGGTCAGGCCTCGGCGACTGCTTTCGCCACGTCGAGGTGGTCAGCCAGAAGACCCCGCGCGTCTATCAGAAGCTGCTGGCCAAGTACGAAATCGAGCCGCGCCGCTTCCTGATGGTGGGCAATTCGCTGAAGTCAGACGTCTTGCCCGTGCTGGCCCTTGGCGGAACTGCAGTGTACGTCCCATACCACACCACTTGGGCTCATGAAGTGATAGACAGCCAACCCGTCGGACACGACGGATACTACGAACTGGAGCACCTGGGCCAGTTGCCCCAGTTGATTGAGCGACTAAGGAGTGTTCCATGACGCTCACTCATCGCGTCGTCATCGCCACGCTCAAAGGCCTGACCAGCCTCCTCTGCCGCATAGACGACGAGCAATTGGCGCGGGTGCCGCAGCGGGGGCCGCTGATCCTGGTCGCCAACCACGTCAACATCCTGGAGATGCCCATTGTCTACGCCCGGCTGCAGCCGCGCCCGGTGACTGGCTTTGCCGCGGCCTACCGCTGGGAAAAGCTCTGGACGCGATGGCTGCTGGACGTGTGTGGGGCCATTCCCCTGCACCGGGGCGAAGCCGACATCGCCGCCCTGCGCAAGGCGCTGGAGATGCTGAAGGCGGGCCATATCTTCGCCATCGCCCCCGAGGGAACCCGCAGCGGACACGGACGTTTGCAGCGGGCCCATCCCGGCGTCGTGCTCCTGGCGCTGCGCAGCGGCGCGCCCCTGCTGCCCGTGGTCTACTACGGCGCCGAGCACTACCGGGACAACCTGCGCCGATTGCGCCGCACCGATTTCCACATTGTCGTCGGCGAACCGTTCTACGTTGATGCCGGTGGGGCCAGAGTAACTCGCCAGGTACGCCGGCAGATCACGGACGAGATCATGTACCAGATGGCAGCGCTGCTCCCGCCGGCCTACCGGGGCGTCTACTCTGATCTGAGCGCCGCTACCGAGAAGTACCTCAGATTCCAGTGAAGAAGAAAAAGAAGATGAGCATCCAGAAATCGCTGCAAAAGATGATCAGCCTAGTCCTGATCCTGGGGCTTCTGGTGGGGTGCAGCGCTCCCGCCATCGCGCCCACGCCCGTCCCGCCGACCTCAACCCCGACCGCTGTTCCAACGCCCACGCCCCGCGCCGATGGCCTGTCGCACGAAGAGGCAGCGACCCTCAGCAGCCTGAAGCAGGTGGACGACTACCCGCTCTACACCATGCGCTACTATGGCGCATACGAGCAGCGGGCTGCCCTGAGCGTAGCCGAAGGAACGGAGGCCATGGTCCTGCTGGCCGACGTGGCCCAAGGGAGCACCCAATGGTCGGTGGTCTACGGGATGAACAGCGGCGACGTCAACTTGGTCATGGGGCAAGAGTACGATGACATGCACACCTTTAACTTGAGCTTGGCAAGCGAGTAGCAAGCCAGCAGTTTCCGCCACGACTACCTCCCCGCCGGCCTTGTCAGGTCACGCGGGGAGTTTTGTTTTCAGCATTGACGAAACTGGAGGGGCGTAGTATAATAGGGTTAACAATCGAAGCGTAGAGAAAAACAGGCCTGATGAAACAGTTACAGATGTTCGAAAAGCAAATTGAGTCGCCTGAGCCAACAAGAGACTCGTTCTCGCACAACGGCGTGTGCCCTGAAGACGCCCGCATCTCGCTGGAAGAGCGCTACGGTCATCTGCTAGAGGAGACCGAAGAGTTCGACCGTCAGCTTGTCAGTTTTCAGGCTAACAAGACCGAGGTCTTGCATAGCTGGCTCAAGTACAGAGAGGGCTTCTCAGCCGATCTGGTTGAGATACTGATCGAGAAGTTCAGCCTTGGCCCTGGCGATACCATTTTCGACCCGTTTGCCGGTTCATGCACCACGCTTCTGACCGCCAAGATGCTTGGTATCAACGCCGTGGGTATCGAGCTATTGCCACATTGCCATTTAGCGTGGGAAGCCAAATCGCGGGCATTTGACTACGACTTGGCCGAATTGCGCTACGTCCGCAAGTTGGTAAAAGAAACAACGCCACCAGCCGCACTCGAAAAGTTCCCACATCTGACCATCACCAGGACCGCGTTTCCCGACAAGACAGAACGCGACCTGATGGATTACACACACTGGATCGAGACGTTGGATGTGAGCGAGGACGCAAAGATACTGTGCAGGCTGATGTTAACTAGCACGCTTGAGAAGATCAGTTACACCAGAAAAGACGGCCAGTACCTGCGTTGGGACAGGCGAGCACAGAAAATTCGCGAGCGTAACGAGAAGCGAGTTGCACAAGGTAAGAAACCAATCAGGGGCATCCACAAAGGGAAATTGCCAGGTGTTAGAGAGGCTCTTATTGAAGGATTGAGCAAGGTCATCATTGATGTATCCAGATTGCAGAGAGAGCCTCTGCCGCCCAGTGAACAGGAATTGATCGAGGGCAACACGCTGTACGTGCTTCCAGAAATGAAGGCTGATCAATTCGGCGGCGTCATTACGTCGCCGCCCTACGCCAACCGATATGATTACACCAGGACATACGCTCTTGAGTTAGCCTACCTGGGCGTGGGAGAGGAGATCTTTGATCTGCGACAACGTCAACTGTCGTGTACAGTAGAGAATAAGGCGAAGCTGGATAAGCTGGGGGAGTTCTATCGAGCTATTGGTCAGTATGACCGCTGCGCGGGCATCGTGGGTGCAGTCAGGAGCAATGATGCCCTCGCCGAGGTCAATACCGCCCTGCGGATCAGGAACGAACGAGGAGAGATCAACAACACGGGTGTGCTGACCATGATTGACCAGTATTTCACGGAACTGACCTTCGTGTTCGCAGAGCTCCATCGAACGTGTCGTGGCGGTGCGCAGGTGGCCTTTGTCAATGACAACGTGCGCTACGCTGGCGAGGTGATTCCCGTTGACACACTGAGTACAAGCCTGGCCGAGCAAGTCGGCTTCGAGCCCGTCAAGGTCTACGTCTTGCCACAGCGCAAAGGCAACAGCAGCCAGCAAATGAAGAAATACGGGCGTGCTGCGATGCGCAAGAGTATAACGGTCTGGAGAAAGCCTCTGGGTCGAGAGGACAAGCCCACCAAAACGACATTGACTACTGGTTTACCATCGAAGACGTGCTGAACCGCGACGACGTGAGACAAGAGATCTTCGAGGTGCTGAATATTTGATTGTCGGTCTCTTGAACACTCGCCCACCCCACCGCCAATTCAGACCTGTGCGTGCAACCACACGCGGTGTTCTGTGGGGAGCTGTTGGGTTACCAAGCAATCCTACCGCGATGGCGCCAACCACAAGGCGGATTTGGGAAGCGCGTGATCGCAGGTAGGTGAACGCATGAGTAAACGAACCGTTCATTACGCCCTCCAAAGCGATACTCTCTGCTTCCTGGTGCGAGATGGAGAGGAGGGGTAATTGGAAAGAAGATCACTGTTTCCACAGAGACCATGGACTACGAAAGGAGGGACACCGATGGTGACACGCACACAAGCCAGAGAGATCTTTGAGGCATTGTCTACCTTGCCTACTGAAAAGGTTGCAGAAGTGCATGATTTTGTCGCGTTCTTGCGGGAGCGCTACGGCCAACGCACAGCCGTGGACGTGAGCGACACGTGGAGCGAGGAAGACTTGCATGATCTGATGCGAGCCTCGTTGGCCCACGCCGAACGCACCATCTGGAACGGGGAGGCAGAAGATGGTTAAGCCAGGCGACGTCGTGACCGTGGACTTCCCCGGCGTGACAGGCATCAAGCGTCGTCCCGCTATCGTGGTGTCCACCGACACTTACCACAGGACACGCCCTGACGCCGTGCTGGGTCTGCTGACCAGCCAGGTCGCTGCCGCAACCGGTCCTACAGACTGCGTGCTGCAAGATTGGCAGACCGCTGGCTTGCACACTCCGTCTGCGTTCCGCGCCTTCTTGGCCACCATGCCGACCGCCAGCCTAACGACGATAGGGCATCTGTCAGACCGGGATTGGCGAAGTGTGCAAGGCTGCCTACAGGTTGCGCTGGCTGTGACCTGATGGAGGAGGAACAGGAGATGAAAGATAAACCAAGAAGGGAGCCACTAACATGACCACAAACGATTCCGAACGTCCCTCTGACTTTATCCGAGATGCCATCAAGGAAGACTTGAGAACCAACCGGTTCGGCGGGCGCGTGCATACCCGCTTTCCACCAGAGCCGAACGGCTATCTGCACATCGGACACGCCAAGGCCATCTGGATTACCTTCGGTATCGCCGAGGAATTCGGAGGGCTGTACAATCTCCGCTTCGATGACACCAATCCCGTCAAAGAAGAAGAGGAATACGTGGAAGCTATCAAAGAGGACATCCGCTGGCTGGGCTTCGATTGGGAGGATCGCGAGTACTATGCCTCGGACTACTTCGAGCAGCTCTACCAGTGGGCGGTGCAGTTGATCAAGGATGGCAAAGCCTACGTGGACAGTCTGAGTCCCGAGGAGATCAAGGAGTACCGAGGCGCCTTCGGTGTTCCGGGCAAGAACAGCCCCTATCGAGACCGCTCTGTGGAAGAGAACCTGGACCTGTTCGAGCGCATGAGAGCCGGCGAGTTCGAGGAAGGCGAGCACGTCCTGCGGGCCAAGATTGACATGACCTCCGGCAACATGAACCTGCGCGATCCGGTCATGTACCGAATCCTCCACGCTACCCACCACCGCACGGGCGCCGAGTGGTGCATCTACCCCATGTACGACTGGGCCCACGGCCAGTCGGATTCCATCGAGCGGATCACCCATTCGCTCTGTTCGCTGGAATACGAGGACCATCGCCCTCTGTACAATTGGTTCCTGGATCAGTTGGGGATCTATCATCCCAGGCAGATCGAGTTCGGCCGCGTCAGCCTCACTTACACCGTGATCAGCAAGCGAAGGCTTATCCGACTGGTGGAAGAAGGGCGCGTCAGCGGCTGGGACGACCCGCGGATGCCCACCTTGTCGGGAGTGCGGCGGCGGGGCTACACCCCAGAGGCCATCCGCGAGTTTTGCGATCGCATCGGAGTGCCCAGGACGAACAGCATCATTGATATCGCGCTGCTGGAGCACTGCGTCCGCCAGGATCTGAATCAACGCGCCCCGCGTGTGTTCGGCGTGCTGCGCCCGCTTAAAGTGATTATTGACAACTATCCAGAAGACCTGGTGGAAGAGATGGAGTGTATCAACAATCCAGAGGATGACAGCATGGGGACGCGGAAGGTGCCGTTTTCGCGCGAGCTGTACATCGAGCGAGAGGACTTTCGAGAGGATCCGCCGAAGAGGTTCTGGCGCTTGGCCCCCGGCCGCGAGGTGCGGCTGATGCACGCCTATTTCGTCAAATGCGTGGGCGTGGTCAAGGACGAAAGGGGCGAGGTGATCGAGCTGCACTGCACCTATGATCCGGAGACGCGAGGCGGCTCGGCCCCGGACGGACGCAAAGTTAAGGGAACGCTGCACTGGGTCTCGGCCAACCACTCGCTGGAAGCCGAGGTACGGCTGTACGATCGCCTCTTCTCAGTAGAAGACCCCCTCGATGTCGAGGAAGGGGGGGATTTCACGGACAACCTGAATCCGAACTCGCTGGAGACGTTGAGCTCGTGCCGTGTCGAGCCTGGTCTGGCAGGCGCGGAACCCGGCAGCATCTACCAGTTCATGCGACAGGGCTATTTCTGCGTGGATCCCGATTCGACCGACGAGAAGCTGGTATTCAATCAAACCGTGGCCCTGCGCGACACTTGGGCTAAGATCGTGAAAAAGCAGCGAGGCGAAAGATAGGACTCGACTTTTGCAGTGGCCTGTGAGGGCCAAGAGCGGGGCCATGAGTTCACGCAGGGATTGTCCTTGAGTCAATCCTGCGCTGATGAAGCAAGCCAAAGCCCACAAGCTTTGTGCTTGGGTGGCCCGACGCCAGAACGGTGCGCTGCCTTCGAGGAACTCTTCGCCTACCACGCCCTGCCCTCTATGTTCCGAAGCTCAGACTTCAAAGAAGTCGCCCGCCGCTCGGAAACCAAGCGGATCATGCGGTACGTGATTTATTCTCCAGCATGATTGGTGAGGAGAGGGATACGCCATGATAGATCTTGTCAAAGCGACTACGCCAACTCTAAGAATCTTGCTGGTAAGTGCATTGACTATATCAGCGATGATTGTTCTTAGTTTGCGGATGGAAAGGAAAGCAATGGATCTGACAGAGAGTAATGCGATCACCGAAGCGGCGACACCGACCATAGACGCCTCTGCACCAATCGAAACGGCGACATTTGCGCTGGGCTGATTCTGGGGGCCAGACTCCCGGTTCGGGAGCCTCCCTGGTGTGATCCGTACCCGCGTTGGATACGCCGGCGGGACGACGAAGAACCCCACCTACTACAACCTGGGCGATCACACCGAGACGATCCAGATTGACTATGACCCTGCCCAGATCTCGTACGCCGAATTGCTGGATGTCTTCTGGGATAGCCACAGCCCAACGAGCCGCCCCTGGTCACGGCAGTATATGTCCATTGTGTTTTACCACGACGAGGAGCAGAAAAGTTTAGCCACAGAAACAAGAGACCGCCAGGAGGTCATGAGAGGAAAGGCGATTTTTACCGAGATCGTCCCCGCGTCGGAGTTTTACCTGGCTGAGGACTATCATCAGAAGTATCGGTTGCGTCAGGTGCCAGAGGTTGAACAAGTGTTCAAGGCCATATATTTCGACAGTGATGATTTCGTGAACTCCACGGCTGCGGCGCGCGTCAATGGCTATCTTGGGGGCTATGGTACGTTCGAAGCTTTGGAGGCGGAACTGGAAAGCCTGGATATGTCCCCCGAAGCAAAGAAGAAACTGCTGGCGATTTTGCGTACGTTGAACCGTTAGCTCGATGGGCTTCGTTGGACTCAGCCGCTTTGTGGACCGCTGGGTTGTCATCCAGCTAGAGCGGCTGGCAACTGGAGGATAACACGCTGAAATCTCTCAAATTTGTGTTCAAATATACTCCCAAGTACGCTGGGCCGCTGGCGTTGACGGTGGTGAGTATGCTCTTGCTGGTGGGTGTGCAGTTGTTGGCCCCGTGGATTGTCAAGACCATGATCGCCACGGTGACCGATCCCACGGCGGGGCCAGAGGCGGCGGCTTCCATCGCGCGATTGGCCTTGCTGGCCCTGGCTGCCTACGTGGTGCGCGGCGGCTTGCGGTTTCTCAGAAGCTACATGGCCCACGTGGCGGGCTGGAACGTGGTGGCCGACGTTCGGTCGGATGTCTATGACCATTTGCAGCGACTGTCGCTTCGTTTCTACGAGGACAAGCAGACGGGCCAGTTGATGTCGCGCACGGTCAACGACTCGAGGCTGGCCGAGCACCTGATCGCCCATGCCATACCGGACGTGATCGTGAATGTGTTCATGCTGGTCGGCGTTACTGCTGTGCTGATTAACATGAACTTGCAGCTCACGCTCTTGAGCATGATCCCCATACCTTTGATCGTGTTGGCCATGCGAGGCTTTGCCAAGTACGTGCGGCCAGCCTTTCGCCAGCGTCAGGCCGAACTAGGCGAGCTCAACGCAGCGCTCAGCGACAATCTGCTGGGCATCCGCGAGATCAAAGCCTTCACCAGGGAGCAAATCGAAGCTGCCCGCATCGGCGACCACATCGTCAGGTATCGCGATTCGATGCTCCGCGCGCTGCGTCTCATGGCCACCTTCCGCCCCTTCATAGAACTCTCTGCCTCTCTGGGCACTATCGTCATCATCTACTTCGGCGGACAACTTGCCTTGAACCAGACCTTGCCTATTGAGGACCTGGTGGCCTTTTTCCTTTACCTGGAGATGCTCTACGAACCCGTGCGCGCGCTGAGCGGGGTGTGGGAAAGCGTCCAGCAGGCCCTGGCGGGCGCGGAGCGGGTGAAAGAGCTGCTGGACGAACAGCCCGATGTGGTCGAGCGGCCTGACGCCATCGAGTTGACGGATAGAGCCAGGGGTGCGATTACCTTGCGCGATGTGGGCTTTCGCTATGTCATGGGGGACACCGTGCTGGAGCACGTTGATCTCGACATCGCACCGGGTACTGTCGTGGCTTTGGTTGGGCCGACGGGCGTGGGCAAGACGACCTTGGCCAGCCTCATTCCACGGTTCTACGACGTGTGCGAGGGCTCGATCACGCTGGACGGACACGACATCCGCGACCTGACGCTCAAGAGCCTGCGGCGGCAGATTGGCATCGTGCTGCAAGACGTGTTCCTGTTTCACGGAACGGCGCGCGAGAACATCCTGTTCGGCCGGCCGAGGGCCACTGAAGAGGAAATGATCGCGGCGGCCAAAATCGCCAACGCGCACGAGTTCATCACCCAGTTGCCCGATGGCTACGACACCATGATCGGCGAGCGCGGCGTCAAGCTGTCCGGCGGGCAGAGGCAGCGCTTGGCCATCGCTCGTGCGGTGCTCAAGGATGCGCCCATCCTGATCCTGGACGAAGCGACCTCTTCGGTGGATACCGAGACAGAGTTGCTGATCCAACAAGCGCTGGAACGGCTGATGGAGGGCCGCACGGCCATCATCATCGCCCATCGCCTGTCCACCATCCGGGGCGCGGATGTCATCGTCGTCCTGGAAGGCAGCCGCATCGTCGAGATGGGGACGCACGAGGAGCTCATGGCCCGCGATGGGCTCTACCGGCGCTTGAACGAGGCCCAGATCGAGGACGAGCCGAGGTGGCGGGCTGTCTGGGAACGGCCGGAGCGGGTGATGGTGAGTGCTCAATAGGGGCGGAGGAAACCGGTGTTCATCACGGATAGAAAGATAGGGACAGCCTTCCTCTTTCTCGGATTGGTCTTGGCGTCCTGCACTTCCCAGTCGCCGCCAAGTCCTACACCATCGCGGCAATTGGCCGCGCCGACCTCGACGCCAGAACCGTTCACTGAAATCCCCCCAACTTCGACGCCGGTGCCGACAAGCACGTCGCCCCCAATCCCGACGCCGACAAGGATGCCGCTCCCCACGCCAACCACTGCTCCAACTCCAACGCCAACTGAAATCGCACTGCATCCAGGAAGCTACGAAGACGGGCTGTTATCCATCGCTGTGAACGATGACCTGGTTACCGGCTTCTACGAGAATTACACGGGGTGGGATGAGCAGTTGCAAGCTCCACGTTTCAGTTGTGTCTTTCTCTTCGTCGGCCGGATGGAGAACGCCTGGGTAGAGATCGCCACTTCAGACACCAAGGGGACCATCGAGCTGCTGGGAAACGATCGGGTGAAGATCAGACTGGAGGAGGAGCCGGGTGGGTGTTGGAATGTCGAACCTCGCTTTGACGAAGAAGGCGTGCTCTTTGAGCTCACCAAAAGAGAAGAATGGAAAATCATCAGGATGGTGGCCAGTGAGCGGGCCTACTTCCACGATCATCCAGATGAGAGTGCGCGAGGGGAATCGTACCTCATTGAGGGGGATGTTCTAAAAGTCTCTGAGGTTGAGGGGGACTGGGTGAAGGGTGCGTATTCCGGTAGCCAAGGCGTGACAGCAGGCTGGATAAAAGAGTCGGATTTGTGTGAAATCGGTGACGATTTTGAGTAGCCCGCTGCGGTTTTACGGCAGCGGGCTATTTGGACGGGTTCAGCATAGGTCTTTGCGGGTTACGCCGGGCGAGCGGCGCATTTTTTTATCTAGCCACTTTTGTCTCACGGCCTGACCATCGGCAGATCGGCGAAGTCGTCGGGCGACAGCGCATCGAATTCGGCGGCGTCCACCGTCCGGGGTGTGAAGCTGCTCAGGGCCTCCTCCTGACTGACGGGGAAGTCGGCGGGATAGGCCACGTCTATGATGCGGGGATGGATGTTGCTGTCGGGCGGAGCGCCGCCAAAGCGCCACTGGGCCGCAGCCTCGTTGACGTCGCGGATGCGCCACACGCCGCTGCTGGGATAGCCCTCCTGGCCCATCACCACCGCCAGGTAGCTCCACGAGGCCGGGTCTAGCGTCTCAACGCCCAGGCTCTCGGCGAAGACCTTTTTGGCCACGCGAACGGTGATCTTGTTCTGGCCTGGATCGCTGACGATGTTCAGCGTGCTAATGTCGCCCATCTGCTGCGGCTCAGGCGAGCCCTCGGTGGGCGGGCCGTAGAGGCCGGGCGTCCAGCCCTCGGCCCAGATGGCCAACTCCCAGCCGCTGTCCGCGGGCAGGGCGGCATTGCGGCCGGGCAACAGCTTGCGCGCGCCGCCCTCCACGGCATCAACGTAGACGTCCAGGGTGTGGATGCCCATGCCGTTGGGCGCGCCCCAGTCGTTGTTGAGTTTGCCGTCGAAAGTGAAGCGGAAGATGAGGTTGTTGTCATCCTCGGCCACGGCGAACTCGGTCAGATCGTAGGCGCGGGCGCTGAAGACGCCGTCCAGGGGATAGGCATAGTCGCCGGGGCCGTGGTCGTCGCCCGCCGGGTCGGCGAGGGTGAGAATAGGCGTGGTCAGGCCCAAGTCGGGCACCACAAGTTGAGCAGGCCCAGCGCCCGGCAGCACCTGAATGTCTTGCACTTCCCCTTCGCTAACCACTGCCCGCAGCTTGAACGTGTCCCCAGCATCGGGTTTGCCAAAGACGGCGTAGGGCACAGCCACCTCCAGGCTGCTGCCAGAGACGCCCACGGGCAGCTCGGCGTCGGTGGGGGTGTAGTTGCCCGCCTCATCCACGGTGAGGAAGGTAGCGGCGGCGCCCTGGCTGGTGATCGCGACCTCGACCAAGACGTTGGCCCCAAAGCCCAGCAGGGTTTCGGTACGCTTCGCACTCAACCCAAGGGTTTCATCGGCGCCGATGCGGCTGAATGGTTGCTCAGGCCCGCCGGCGGGCCGGGTCAGGTAGAAGCCGAGGCGCGTCTGGTCACTGACCTCGGCCCAGGGACGGCGTCCGTCCAGGCGCAGGTAGAGGTTTTCCTTGCCGAAACCGTACCACAGTTGGGCGATGATGCCGTCCCCTTCGTCGTAGTAGCCCCCACCTTGCCACTCCTCTTCCCCGGCCAGGCCATCTATCGTGGGCGTGATCACCACCGACGCGCCAGCGGCGGGAGCCACGGGGGTTTGAGGGATGACCGGCACTTTGAGGAAGGTGGGCACCGGCTCGTCCATCAGCTCGTACACTCGTTGCAGGGTCCGCCGGAATTGCAGGTCGAAGCTGGCGTCGTCGCCGCTGTTCTGGTCGGCGCCGTACCACCAGAACCAATCGCTGCCCTCGGCGGTATAAACGGCGTCCATCACCGCCGCCAGCGTGTCCTCGCCCAACCTCTTCTTACGCTTTTCCACAAATTCCCGCACCCGGCCCAGGTAATCCCAGGCTCGGTTCTCCTCGTCCTCACCGATCCAGGTCAGATAGTCGGGGCTGACCCAACTGCCGGCCCACAATCGCTCAATGGCCGGCTGCTCAGGGAAGCGCGCAACGTAGGCGCTGGGGGTGATGGTGCGGATGGCGCCCTTCTCCTGTTCCTCTTGCAGCAGGCGGTACATGTTGTGCAGGAATTCCTTGCCGTCGTTGGGATAATGCTCCCAGGCGTTTTCGCCGTCCAGGATCACGCTGACCAGGTTAGGGCCGGTGGCCCCGGCTTGCTCCAGCCGATCGCGGATGTCCAGGATGCGGCGCACGAAGTCCTGGGCGGCAGCCAAGCCCTCGCTGCCGCTGTAGGTGAAGCCCACCTTGTCGCTGATGACTTTGTCGCGGAAGACGACGTACAGCTCGGGGTCCTGCGGGCGGTCCTGGACGATGTAGGGACGATACAGCAGGTCGGGATCCTGCACGATTTCGCCGGCATCTCGCGCCAGGCGCTTGCCGCCCAGGCTGCGGGCCAGCACCTCCTCGTCGCTGGCCATCCACTGGATTCCGCCCCGACTGACCAGTCCCACCATCTGCTCGGCCACAGCGCCCTCGGCCGGCCACATGCCGCTGGGCGGGCGGCCGAAGATTTCAGTGTAGAAGTCCACCCCCATCTCGAACTGGGCCACGGCGTCGCGGGGATAGCTGAAGCGGGGCGGCAGCTCGATGTCGGGCGCGGCTTGGCGAGCCAGGGTAGTGTCTATCAGCAGGGGCAGGATGGGGTGGAAAAAGGGCGTCATGGTTACCTCGATGCGGCCCTCGTCCTGCAGGCGTTTGTGAAGCGGAATGACCTCGGCCACCAAGCGGGCGTGTTTGTTCAGAACAGTGGACTTGTCCTCCTCGGCGAAATTCCGCCCCTGGGCCACCAGGATGGCCGGCGGCCCTTCGGCTAACCAGTCGGGATCGGTCCAGGCCAGATTGAACAGCACCTGCAGGTCGAGCCAGGTCGAGGTGTCCCAGTTGGCGCTATTCTCTCGGTCGTCGGCGATTTCCTGATAGCGAGGGAAGCGGGCGATGATTTTGGGGTTGATGTCGAAGAAGCGGCTGCGGATAAAGTCCTTCTGCTCGTTGCTCAGCCACGTAGCGGGGATCACGGTGTGCGCCGCGTACAAGTCCCTGGCTCCGCTTTCCAGGTCCAGCAACTGGCGCAGCAGCGAAGGGGTGAGGTTGAAAGTGGCCTGGATGTCGGGATACTGCTTCAGCATGGCGGCCATGTCCACGTAGTCCTTGGCCGCGTGCAGGCGCACCCAGGGCTTTTGATAGACCCCCGTCTGCGGATCCTTGAAATAGAGCGGCTGGTGCTGATGCCAGATGATGGCCAGGTACAGCGGCTTTTCTTCGGTCGCTGTCGTAGGTTCGGTTGTGGGTGTAGGCTCCGCCGTGGGCGGTGGCGTTGTCGGCTCCGGCGTCGGATTAGGGGCCGGCGTGGGCGTTTGCTGGCATCCGGCAGCCAGCAGAGCCAACAGGATAACTAACACGAGGGTGCCTTTAAGGGGTATACGCAGGCTCATTTTTTACTCCTTCTGGATTTGATCTTCTCGCTGTCTTGGCTTGTGTTGGTCACCTGCCTGCGATTTGAGCTGTTGTATCTTTGAGAGGACAATGGCGAAATCTACTCTTGGGACATCCAGGGGAAGGGCCTTGTCAACACCTTTGGCGGGCTTCCTGCCCTTGTGCATGTGGTGAGGATGGGTAGATAGTTACCTCTGCCTCCGAAAAGCCAAATCGCTCTTGCATGGTCAGGAAGCTTTTGTAACGGACACGCCACTCCCAGTAGTCGTTTGGGCCTTCTTTGAGTGTGCCTTCCTGGAACTTTCGGTAGAACTCGGCCGAGGTCATGCCGTGCTTCCGTTCCAGGCGGCGAAGAACACGTACCGTTTCAGCAAAGTATTCGGCTGGCGTTTTGGATGGGCGGACGGGTAGTGCCTTCCTCGCCTGGATAGCCGAAGTTACAAAACCGTAGTCTTCCACGGGGAGAAGGAGCAAAAAGCCGTCCAGTTTTGGGATTTGGAAACCGAGAGGCTGGCCTTGAAAACGAGCCATCAATTCGGTCAACTCAATGTCAGCCTGTGGGAGTTTGACAACCGGTATGACGTTTTCTTTCATTTGATATTCCCTCCCCCCATACTCTGTCTTGAGGTCGTTTTATTGTAACACAAACCTTGCTGCCCGTCAATTTCAGTTGTCGTTCGCCAACGTTGCTCCCGAACGAGACGGTAGCATCGCGCCCATGATCCGTCCGCCGTCTACTCGCTAACGCTCATTGCCCCACAGGTTCACACCACGGCTCAGCCACCGTTCCCCCGAAGGTGCTGCGGATGATGGCCCAGTGCTTCCAGGGGATATTGCTGCCCACACTGTCGAGCAGGATTTCGGCGGTGTGCTCTTCCCCGCTGTCAGCGCACTCGATGGAGACGGTGGCCCGCAGGTTGGCGCGGCCATCTGGCGTGGTTTGGGGCTGACCCAGCGCGATGTCGAGCACCCGATACTGCGCCCCCAAGACCCGCGACAGGCAGATCTCAGAGCAGCCGGCTTCAAGATCGTAGTAGGCGTCGTGCTCCCAACATTCCTGAGCCACCGCCGCGTCGCCGCGCCGCACCGCTTCCACAAAGGTGGAGACGATGGAGCGGGGCGAGCGGTCAAAGCTGCGGGTGCAAGCGTCGTAGAAAAGGGCTCTGGTGACCAGGACGACCAAGACGACGGCTGCGGCTATGCCTCCCGCGATCCACCAGAGGCGGGCGCGGCGCGCAGCGCGCTCTCGGTAGTACGTATCCGACATGATTCTCTGCTATTCCTTCACTCCACCCGCCGTCAATCCTGAAACCAGGTAGCGCTGCAGCATGAAGAACAGGATCACGATGGGAATGGTCATCAGAATGGACATGGCCGCGAATTCCGACCAGGGCGTGGCGAACTGTCCCTGCATGGAGCGCAGGGCCATGGCCAGGGTGAAGCGAGATGGATTCTCCAAGAACGTCCAGGCTAACAGGAATTCGGTCCAGCCGGTCATGAAGGAGAACAGAACCGTCACCGCCAGAGCAGGGACGGAGAGCGGCATGATGACCCGCAAAAAGGTCTGGGTCATTGAGGCGCCGTCAATGAGCGCGGCCTCCTCCAATTCTTTGGGCACCGTATCAAAGTAGCCTTTCAGGTTCCAGATGGCAAAGGGCAACGCGCTGGAAGCGTAGGCCAGGGCCAGGCCGAAAAGGGACGTGCGTAGGGATTCCCCGCCGATTTTGATCTGGCTGAGCAGAACGTACAGCGGGGCCAGGGTAGCCGTGGAGGGCAGCATGAGCAGGATGATGAAACCCAACATGCCGGCCTGCCGTCCAATAAAACGGAAGCGAGAGAAAGCATAGGCGGCCGAGGCCCCCAGGACGACCGCCACCAGGCTGGTGCCCAGGGCCACCAGTAGGCTGTTCTTCAGCAGCCGTGCAAAGGTCATGCAAGTGGAAGGGTCTGTAGGGTTCCTGCACAACAGCTTAAACGGCTCAAGTAGGACTTTGCGAAAGGCGTCCAGGGAAGCTCCCGGCGGGATTAAGCGCAGCTCCAGCGGTTTGTCAATGTTGCGCGGGTCCAGAGCCAGGGAGCCGACCCACAGGATGGGGAACAGGACTGAGGCGGTAATCACCAGGAGAAAGGCCTGAAGCCCTAATTGCTGGAGGATGTCTTTTCGTTTTTTAGACATAGTAAGCCTCCGTAGCGCGCGTCACGTGGTTCTGGATCAGGGTGATGATCAGCAAGATGAAGAAGACGACAAAGCTAAAGGCTGCTCCCACCCCATACAAGCGCTGTTCGTAAACCAGCTTGAAAGACTGGGTGATCAGGATCTCCGTGCGTCCGAAGGGCCCTCCTTCGGAGATAAAGTAGATCACGTTGAACTGGTTGAAGGTCCAAATCGTACCCAGCATGATAGCCGGCACCATGGCCGGACGGAGCAGGGGGAGGGTGATCTTCCAAAGTTTCTGCCAACTGCTGGCCCCGTCTATGGCAGCGGCCTCGTACAACTCTTCGGGGATAGACTGCAACGCACCTGTGGCGACCACGCTCATAAACGGCCAGCCTAGCCAAACATTGGCCAGCAGGACGCAGTAGAACGCCAGGGGCAAGAAACTGAGCGGCCCGCCAATGGGCGGATTGGTGACGGTCAGCCAGCGGGTATCGGTGGGTAGATTCGTGCCCAGCCAGCCGTTGATGACTCCCAGGAGCTGATTGAAGGCTCCAAAACGGTCGTCATACATGTTCCGCCAAGTCAGGGCGGTGATGTAGCCAGGGATCGCCCAGGGCAGTACGAACAGAGCACGGTAGAACCGCCGGCCAATCAGCTTCTCACTATTCAGGACCAGCGCGATGATGACCCCCAATGATACGTGGAAAAAGACGTTGACCACCGTCCAGGTCACGTTGAAGAGCAGCAGCCGGCCGAAATCGTAACTCTCGATGGCCAGACTGCTGTTGAGGATCTTGACGTAGTTGTTCAGGCCCACAAAGGGCGGGACATACTTGGCCCACGTACTGGAATCGAACAGAACGAAGCGCAGGTGCTTGACCCGATAATCGGTGAAGGACATCCAGACTTGGTAGAGCTGGGGAAAGAGGGTGATAAAAAGCATTACCAGACCAGCAGGGAGGATGTACAGCCAGGCAGTGCGAGATTCTTTCACCCGTTGTCGAAATCTAGCCCACCGACCCTCCTGCTGGGTTGGAACACCGGCACGCATTTCGGCTACAGCCATAAGACACCTCCTCATCTGGAGTTTGGATAAGTGAAAGAAACCAGGTTTTTCCGATCAAGGATGCTTATCTCTCCATCGCAAACGCGTGCCATAACACACACTTTGGATTCGTAGAGTCTCCAAAACCTGGTTTCCGGTTCGCTATCTTTGAGCGAACGCAGGTAAGGAACGCGCCCTTACCTGCGTTCGCATGTCAAGTGCTAGGAGCCTACTGCCCCCCTCGAATGTCTTCGATCGCAGCGGTGATGGTTTCGAAGGCCTGCTGGAGCGCCGCAGCGGGATCGGTCCCTTCGTCGAAGACCGACTGGAGGGCGGTGTCCATCGGCCCCCAGTAGGCGCCCATCTCGGGGATGACCGGGAAGGCCGTCCCGCCGGCGAAGGCTTCCACCGCTTGGGCCATCAAGGGGTCTGTGACCTCCACACCGGCTGCGGCTGGAATATGCCCTGCCTTGGTCAGGATGGCCTGAGCCTCGGGCGACAGGAAGAACTCCATGAACGCCCAGCTCGCCATCTGATCGTCTCCTTCGGCGTTGGTGCTCAGGTAGATGTTCTCGGTCTGCACGTAGCCGGAAAGGTGACCGTCGCCGTAGGTCGGCCAGGGATCAATGGCCAGGTTCTCGGCCCCGATGGCTTCCGCCAGGCCGGTCAGGTTCCAGGTGCCGTCAATGACGATGCCCGCCTGGCCCGCCTTGAACAGGTTCACGTCGTTGTCGGTGTAGTACTCGGTGGGGCCGGCCTCTTTGAAGGAGTTGAGCAGGTTGAGCCACTCCACGCCCTTCTCGTCGTTGAACAGCGGATCGCCCTTGTCGTTCATCAACAGCCCTCCGACGCCGTGGAGATGGGCAGCGGAGAAGAAGAAGCCGTACTCCAGGTCGGCGCCGACCACGTCGCCCTCGGTGGCCGTCTGGGCTGCGGCGACTAGGTCGTCAAAGGTGGCGGGCGCATCAGCGATGATGCCGGTGTTGCGGAACATCACCACGCCCTTGATGGTCTGGGGCAAGCCCACCAGCGCGCCTTCGTATTTCACCGCCCCCAGCGCGGCCTCGTTGATGGAAGCCAGGAACGGTGTGGTCGTGAAGCCGGTCACATCGGCCACCAGTTCGGCGTCGTACAGCGCGGGCCCCCAGTCGGCGGCGCCGATCAGCACCGTTGGTCCGCCGCCGGTGGCTACGGCGGTCTCGTACTTGCCTCGCAGGTCGTCAAAGGGCACGTACAGCACGTCGAACTGCACCTCTGGATTCTCCTCCTGGAAGGCGGCGATGACTTCGTTCAGCGCCTCGATCTCGGTTTCCTTCCAGGCGTGCCACAGCGTGATGGTGCCGCTGACTTCGGCCTCCGGCGGGGCCTCGCCGCGGATCTCGGCGACCGCGGCGACGATGGTGTTGTAAGCCTGCTGGAGCGCCGCAGCGGGATCCGCTCCTTCGTTGAAGACCGACTGGAGGGCGGTGTCCATCGGCCCCCAGTAGGCGCCCATCTCGGGGATGACCGGGAAGGCCGTCCCGCCGGCGAAGGCTTCCACCGCTTGGGCCATCAAGGGGTCTGTGACCTCCACACCGGCTGCGGCTGGAATATGCCCTGCCTTGGTCAGGATGGCCTGAGCCTCGGGCGACAGGAAGAACTCCATGAACGCCCAGCTCGCCATCTGATCGTCTCCCTCGGCGTTGGCGCTCAGGTAGATGTTCTCGGTCTGCACGTAGCCGGACATCGGCTTGGGCCAGGGATCAATGGCTAGGTTGTCAGCCCCGATGGCTTCCGCCAGGCCGGTCATGTTCCAGGTGCCGTCAATGACGATGCCCGCCTGACCAGCCTTGAACAGGTTCACGTCGTTGTCGGTGTAGTACTCGGTGGGGCCGGCCTCTTTGAAGGAGTTGAGCAGGTTGAGCCACTCCACGCCCTTCTCGTCGTTGAACAGCGGATCGCCCTTGTCGTTCATCAACAGCCCTCCGACGCCGTGGAGATGGGCAGCGGAGAAGAAGAAGCCGTACTCCAGGTCGGCGCCGACCACGTCGCCCTCGGTGGCCGTCTGGGCTGCGGCGACTAGGTCGTCAAAGGTGGCGGGCGCATCAGCGATGATGCCGGTGTTGCGGAACATCACCACGCCCTTGATGGTCTGGGGCAAGCCCACCAGCGCGCCTTCGTATTTCACCGCCCCCAGCGCGGCCTCGTTGATGGAAGCCAGGAACGGTGTGGTCGTGAAGCCGGTCACATCGGCCACCAGTTCGGCGTCGTACAGCGCGGGCCCCCAGTCGGCGGCGCCGATCAACACCGTCGGTCCGCCGCCGGTGGCCACAGCGGTCTCGTACTTGCCTCGCAGGTCGTCAAAGGGCACGTACAGCACGTCGAACCGCACCTCTGGATTCTCCTCCTGGAAGGCGGCGATGACTTCGTTCAGAGCCTCAATCTCGGTTTCCTTCCAGGCGTGCCACAGCGTAATGGTGCCCACGGCTCCTTTCGGTTCGGGAGTGGCAGTCGGTGGCGCCGCTGTGGGCTCCTCTTCCTTGGGCGCTGGCGTAGCAGTGGGTGGCACGGGTGTAGGCGTGGCTGCGGGCGCGCAGGCCGAGACGAGCAAGCTCAGCAAGACCAGCACACCCAGTAGGTTGAACAGTATCCTTTTCATTTCCTTTCCTCCTTTGATTTGGGTGTGGCTAAAACTTGTGGTAGTGACGACTTTAGTCGTTCCAAGCGACTGAAGTCGCTACTACCTTCCACAGATTTTAGCCACCCTCCTTTGATTCATGGCCGTCCCCTTTCATCACGGGACGGCAAAATTGGCAGTATCTTCTTTCTGTGTGGCCTTCGAAGGACAAGACCGGACAACCCGGCTGGATTGCCCTTGTTCATGCTTCACATCCCTCCCTTCGACGTAGAATTTGGTCGCCGTGCAGTAAAATAGCCGTTTACATTATAGCATACTTCTGTGTTTTAGTGAAATCGCCCAGCCCTCCGGGATGTGCGCTCACGGTTTGTTCGTATGTATTATATCACAAGTCACGGTCATCTGTCTGTGACAAAAGTCGTGCTCCGTGTTCATTCGTTGTTTGGCTTCTCGATATGAGGGACAAAGCAGTGTCGCCGGGTGGGATGACCTTTGTTGGCAAAATGGAGCGTTTTGTGTTATAATCTCTGGTGCAGGCAATCATAAGCAAGGAGGTGCAACTTTGGCAGTAGATTTGCGATCGTATATTGTCCTCGACAGCTTGCAGCCGCAGCTCACGGCCTTCATTGGCTCCACAGCACGAGGCTTCCTGCCCCTTGTGGGAGACGCCTCCCTTTGGGTGGAGATCTCGCCCGGCATCGAGATCAACCGCATGACGGACATCGCGGTGAAGGCCACTAACGTGCGGCCAGCGGTGCAGGTGGTGGAGCGGCTGTTCGGGCTGCTGGAGGTACATTCGCCCTCTCAGGCGGATGTGCGGGCCGCTGGGGCAGCCATCCTGGATGCTTTGGAGCTTCAGGAGAGTGAGCGCTGGAAGCCCACAGTGGTCTCCAGCCAGGTGATCCGCCACGTGGACGATCATCACGCCCAACTGATCAACCGCAACCGCAAAGGCTCCATGCTCATCCCCGGCCAGACGCTCTACATCCTGGAGGTGGAGCCGGCGGCCTACGCGGTGCTGGCAGCTAATGAGGCAGAGAAAGCGGCCCACATCACCCTGATCCAGGTGCGGCCCTTCGGCAGCTTCGGTCGGCTGTGGCTGGGTGGCGAGGAGCGGGACATCATGGCCGGCTACGGCGCTGCCCTGGAGGCCGTCGAATCGCTGACCGGGAAGGTGATGGAGTCCAAAAGAAGGGCATAGCAAAATCCAAAATTCAAAGCTCAAATATCTAATCTCCAATCTCTAATCTCTAACACAAAAAGGGAGGTCTTACGACAATGGCAGAAGCGTTAGGTATGATCGAATGCAGAGGTTTCGCGGCGACGGTGGAGGCCTCGGACGCCATGGTCAAGGCGGCGAAGGTCGAACTGGTGAGCTACGAGAAGACCGGCGGCGGCTTTGTGACGGCCATCGTGCGCGGCGACGTGGCCGCTTGCAAGGCGGCGGTCGAGGCCGGCGCTCGGGGCGCGGAGAGGGTCGGCGAAGTGATCTCGGTCCACGTCATCCCGCGGCCGCATCTCAATATTGATCTGGTGCTGCCGTTGGGCCGCCACGAGCAGGCTAAGGGCGAGCTAGAGGCGTAGCGCAGGCTCAAGAAGGGCAACGAGTAATGAGGGATGAGTAATGAGGGGCAACGACCCTCGTTACTCGTTGCCCTGTTTCTCGTTGACTCGCGAAGCGCCAAAAGGAAGGCTGAAAATGCTGATAGGCAAGGTTGTGGGCACCCTGGTCGCTACCCGCAAGGTGGAGACTTTGGAGGGCTTGAAGTTTCTGGTCGTCAAGCAGGTGGACATCGAGGGGCGCGAGGCAGGCGACTACGTCATCGCCGCCGATGTGGTGCAGGCGGGCATCGGCGACTACGTCCTCTACGCCAGAGGCTCCTCGGCCCGCCAGACGGTTCAGACCGACCGCCGCCCCTGCGACGGCGTGGTCATGGCCGTGGTGGATACCTGGGACGTCCACGGGGAAGTGAAGTACCGGAAGGGTGAGGAGTAACGAGGCAATGAGGCGCCGAGGCAACGAGGAATGAGGCAATGAGGCATACTCATCACTCGTTGCCTCGTTGACGCGGTGCCCTTACTTCGAAAAGAGGATAGCATGTCTCTACAGATTGACGAAGAACGCATTGCCGCCATCGTGCAGCGGGTGGTGGCAGATCTGCGCCAAGAGAGACCGATAGCCGATGGCCAATCTCCAATATCTAATATCCAATCATCCTCTGGCCAGGATGGTATCTTCCCCGACATTGACTCCGCTATTGCTGCGGCGCAGGTCGGGCACCAGCGGCTGATGGCCCTGCCCGTGGCGCGGCGCGACGTCATCATCTCCCAGATGCGCCAGGCAGCGCGGGAGAACGCCCAGGTGCTGGCCCACGAGGCCTGGCAGGAGACGGGCATGGGCCGCTACGAGGATAAGATCCAAAAGAACCTCCTGGTAGCCAACAAAACGCCCGGCACGGAAGACCTCAAGCCCCTGGTCTTCACCGGCGACCACGGCCTCACCCTGGTGGAGCGGGCTCCCTACGGCGTCATCGGGGCCATCACCCCCAGCACCAACCCCACCTCGACCATCCTCTGCAACGCCATCGGCATGGTAGCCGCCGGCAACGCGGTGGTGTTCAACTGTCACCCCGGGGCCAAAAAGGTCTCGGTTCACACGGTGCAGATCCTTAACCAGGCCATCGTCCGCGCCGGCGGTCCCCCCAACGTCATCACTACGGTCCCCGAACCCACCATTGAAAGCGCCCAATATGTCATGAAGCATCCCGCCATTGACCTGTTGGTGGTCACCGGCGGGCCAGCGGTGGTGGAGGTGGCCATGAACAGCGGCAAGAAGGCCGTCTGCGCCGGCCCTGGCAATCCGCCGGTGGTGGTGGACGAGACAGCCGACATCGAGCAGGCGGCCAGGGACATCATCAAAGGGGCCTCGTTTGATAACAACATTATCTGCGTGCTGGAGAAGGAGATCATCGCCGTGGACGCCATCGCCGATCAGCTCAAAGCGGCTATGCTGGCCCGCGGGGTGATCGAGCTCAGCCGGGACCAGCTCGACCGGCTGATGAAAGTTATCTTGCAGGAAGATCACGGTCCCGGCCAGCACGGCGTCATCAACAAGGATTTCGTGGGCAAGAACGTGAGCGCTATTTTGAGGGAAATTGGGACGGGTGTGGACGATCAGGTTCGCCTGGCCATCGCCGAGGTGGATCGGCTGCATCAGCTCGTTTGGACGGAGCAGCTCATGCCCATCATCCCGCTGGTGCGAGTGGCTTCGGCCGACGAGGCCATTGATCTGGCCAAAGAAGTTGAGCAGGGCATGGGCCACACGGCGGTGATGCATTCCAAGCACCTGGACCACCTAAGCCGCATGGCCCGCGAGATCAACACCAGCATCTTTGTCAAGAACGCGCCCTCGATCGCCGGTCTGGGCTTCGGTGGTGAGGGCTACACCTCGTTTTCCATCGCCAGCCCCACGGGTGAGGGGGTGACCAGCGCCAAAGACTTCTCGCGGGTGCGAAGGTGCACACTGGTGGAAGCGTTTAGGATTGTGTGAATTCGATTTTCGATTCCCGATTGCCGATTTGCGATTCGGAAATCGGAGATCGAAAATCGCAAATCGGAAATCTTACCCGGATGCCTGATCAAATCGTTGAAAGAGTCAAGGACGCCGGCGTTGTCGGCGCGGGCGGGGCGGGTTTTCCTACCCACGTCAAGATCGCGGCGAAGGCAGACACGGTCATCGCCAACGGCGCGGAGTGCGACCCCCTGCTGCGCAGCGATCAGCAACTGATGGCCAACCGCGCAGCGGAGGTCGTCGAGGGGCTGCGCCTGGTGATGCGGGCCAGCGGCGCCGAGAGAGGCGTGATCGCCCTGAAGCGAGAGTACACTAACGCGGTGGCGGCCTTGCAGTCCAACCTCCAATCTCCAACCCCCAACCTCCAGGGTGAGAACATCTCCTTGCACTTGATGGAGAGCCACTACCCCGCCGGCGACGAGTTTGTGCTGGTCTACGAGGTCACGGGACGGCTGGTGCCGGAGACGGGGCTGCCCCTCCACGTGGGCTGCATCGTCCAGAACGTGGGTACGCTGTTCAACATCGCCAGGGCGCAACAGGGGATTCCCGTCACCCATCGGCTGCTGACCGTCACCGGCGCGGTCAACGAGCCCAAGACCCTGGATTTGCCCATCGGCGCGTCCATCGGTGAGGCGGTGGCCTGGGCTGGGGGGATCAAGACGCCCCGTTGGTCGGAGCGGACCGAGGCGGATTACGCGGTGGTGATCGGCGGGCCCATGATGGGCGTGCTGGCCCAGGATCTCTCTGAGCCTATCGCCAAGACCACCACCGGCCTGATTGTGCTGCCCCGAAACAATGTCGTGGTTCGCTACCTCGATCGCCCGCTGGGATCGTGGGTCAAGCGGGGTCGCTCCACCTGCGATCAGTGCCGCGATTGCACCGACCTCTGTCCCCGCTACCTGCTGGGACACGACCTGGAGCCGCACAAAGTGATGCGCGCCATCAACTACGGCCTGAGCGAACCCACGGCCATCATCACCGCCGCCGTGCTCTGCTGCGAGTGCAGGCTGTGCGAGGCCTACGCCTGCCCGCTGGAGCTGTCGCCCATGGCTTATTACAAAGAGATCAAACGCCAACTGACTTCCCCCCCAGGGTCGGGGGGGACCGAGGGGGGCGATCCTGCATCCCCCCCAAAGCCTGCCCTGAGCCAGGTCGAAGGGTTGGGGGGGACCGAGGGGGGGCAGTGGGAGAACGTGGTTCACAAACGTTCCGATCTGACGCCCCATCCCATGCGCGAGTACCGCCGCGTGCCCATGGAGCGGCTCGTGGCACGGCTGGGGCTGACCGAGTATGCGGAATGTACCTGTCCGCTGGACAAGCGCGAGTATCTGCCCCAGCGCGTCGCCATTCCCCTCAAGCAGCACATCGGCGCGCCGTCTCAGCCGCTGGTCGAAACCGGCGACAGGGTGCAGCGCGGCGACCTCATCGCTCAGATTCCCGAGGGCAAGCTGGGGGCCAACGTGCACGCCTCGATTTCGGGACAGGTGGAAGCGGTGACGGGTGAAAGTATCGTGATTGCCGCTTGATCTTCGGGGGCGGCAGGCCAACGCGGTTGGGTTTCTACCCCATTTGTGTTGAGATTGTGAAGTGATGGAGGATTAGCATGGCCATGGAACCCGCAATCGGTCTAGTCGAAACCAACAGCGTCGCCGCTGGTATCGAGGCCGGCGATGCGATGATGAAGAAGGCGCCCGTGGAGTTGCTGGAAGCCCGCCCTGTGTGTCCCGGCAAGTACATCGTCCTCATCGGCGGGCTAACCGACCCCGTGGACGAGTCGCTGCGGGCGGGGATCGAGACCGGGGCCGACGCCGTGGTGGATCAGCTTTTCTTGCCCAACGTACACCGCTCCATCTTCCCGGCCCTGGCCACGGCGACCCCGCCGGGCAAAGGCGAGGCCCTGGGCATCATCGAGACCATCACCGTGGCCACTTGCATCGTCGCCGCCGATGCCGCCGCCAAAGCCGCCGACGTCTCGCTCCTGGAACTGCGTCTGGCCAACGGCCTGGGGGGGAAATCGTTCGTGCTCATTGAGGGGCAGGTCTCCGAGGTCGAGGCCGCAGTGGAGGCGGGGGTGAAGTTCCCGGCCCAAGAAGGGCTCTTGGTGCGCAAAGTCATCATCTCGCAGTTGCACGAAGAGATGAAGGACAAAATCGTGTAAGATCACCGTACTTGTCATTGCGAGGAGCGTAGCGACGAAGCAATCCCCAACCTGGCAGGAGATTGCTTCGCTTTGCTCGCAATGACACGTTCTTATCGCCGTAGATAGAGGAGACTTCTATGCAACTGGCCAAAGTGATCGGCAGGCTGGTGGCTACGAGAAAATACAAAGGGCTGGAGGGCATCAAGCTCCTGATCATCCAGCCCCTGGACAAGTATCAGAATCCCGTCGGTGAGCCGGTGGTCGCCGCCGACGGCACCGCCCTGGCCGGCCCCGGAGACGTCGTGTTCTTCGTTGGAGTGCGAGAGGCGGCGCAGGCCCTGCCGGAGAAGTTCGTGCCTGTGGATCACGCGATCACGGGCATCGTGGATCAGGTAGACGTCGTCTGAAGCTCAAGCCCCAAGCTCAATTTGAGGAATGCGCCATGCACATCGGAAAAGTCAGCGGTACGGTCGTAGCGACGTTCAAAGACAAGGTCTTCGAGGGCAAAAAGCTGCTCATCGTGGATCGCCTGACGCCAGAAGGGGATCCCACGGGACATTACTGGATCGCCGTTGACGACGTGCAGGCTGGCGTGGGCGACACGGTGATGGTCATTGACGAGGGCAACTCGGCCAGGCAGGTGGTGGACATGGACCCAGCCCCCATCCGCGCCGTCGTCGTGGGCATCGTGGACGAGATAGACCTAGCAGCTTGATGTTGCAGGAGATGAGCCACAAGCGGAACACCTAAAGAAGCCATGGACGAACACCTGGACAAATTCATCACTTATCTCATAGCCGAGAAAAACGCCTCTCCTTACACCGTCAAGAACTACCGCCACGAGATCGCGCAGTTCCTTGACTTTTTGAAAGAGCAGGGGATTGATTCTTGGGATGACGTGGATCGCTACGTCCTGCGTCGGTATCTGGCCTGGCTGCGGGCCGAGGGCTACGTCAAGGCCAGTATAGCCCGCAAAATCTCAGAGGTGCGCTCCTTTTGTCGCTATCTGGTGCGGGAAGAGATACTGAGCGCCAATCCCATCAGGGCCATCTCCTCGCCCAAGATTCCCAAGCGGCTGCCCGATTATCTGGCTCCCTACGAGGTCGAGGCCCTGCTGAGGGCCCCAGACACCAGCGAACCCCAGGGCCAGCGCGACCGAGCGATCATGGAGGTGCTCTACGCCTCCGGGCTGAGGGTCAGCGAGTTGGTGAGCCTCAATTTGAGCAATGTAGACGTCCGCCGCGGCGAGTTGAGGGTTTGGGG
The DNA here is from genome assembly GCA_964510205.1 of uncultured Anaerolineae bacterium. Classification (GTDB taxonomy): domain Bacteria; phylum Chloroflexota; class Anaerolineae; order VGOG01; family VGOG01; genus CAZEBW01. The sequence continues at coordinate 3,953 of CAZEBW010000003.1, read as the reverse complement.
TAAGGGGGCCAAGGAGAGATTAGCCTTGCTGGGCAAGCCGGCGTGCAGAGCGCTGAGTCGCTACATTCAGGATGGGCGCTCGAAGCTGATCAAAGAGAACACACCGACCAACGCCCTTTTCCTGAGCCGACTGGGAACTCGCCTCTCGACGCGCAGTATCAGCAACGTTCTGGATAAATATGCCAAGCTGGCCGGACTGAAGCGGCGTGTCACACCCCACGTCATCCGGCACACCTTTGCCACCCACCTCTTGGATGGCGGCGCCGACCTGCGGACGGTTCAGGAACTCCTAGGTCATGCCAATCTCTCCAGCACCCAAATCTACACCCACGTCTCCCAGGCGCGAGCCAAGCAGGTGTACCGAAAGGCACACCCCAGGTCGAGGGAAAAAAGTCAATGACCAATGAGCCAATGAACAATGAACAATGAACAATGATGTGAGAAGATTAGTGAAATTCGTGTAATTCGTGGCAAAAACTGAGGAGGGCGAACTGAGGAGGCCAAGAATGAGATTAGAGAAACTACGTGAGAGCTTAACAACCGAGGGGCTTGACGCCATCCTCATCACCCAGCCGGAGAATCGGCGCTATCTCAGCGGCTTCACCGGCTCGGCTGGCGTGCTGCTGATCTCGCAAGACGAGGCGATCCTGGCCACCGACTTCCGCTATTTCGAACAGGTCGAGAAGCAAGCCCCGGAGTTCCGCCTGGCGAAGATCACAGACAAGTTCGAGACACTCCTTACCGACCTCATTCAGCAGGTGGGGGCACAGAGCGTTGGCTTCGAGAGCGCGCATGTCACCGTTGATCAGCACCAGCGGTGGTTGGAGGTCGCGGAGGGCGATGCTTCCGCTGCCCAGTTTGAGTTGGCGCCCACCACGGCGTTGGTGGAGAAGATCCGCGCCGTCAAGGACGAGGGCGAACTGGCCAAAATCAAGAAAGCCATCGCCGTGGCCGACGAGGCCCTGGCTCATGTCGCAGATTTCATTGAGCCGGGCATGACGGAAGCGGAGGTGGCCTGGGAGCTGGAAGTGTTCATGCGCACCCACGGCGCGGAGAAGCTGGCCTTTGACCTGATTGTCGGCTCTGGACCTAACGGAGCCATGCCCCACGCCACTGTCTCCGAGCGGGTGATTCGGGCCGGCGAGCCCATCGTGATGGACATGGGGGCCAGGATAGACGGCTACAACTCGGATCTGACCCGCACCGTCTGCGCGGGCCGACCGGACGACAAGTTCCGGGAAATCCACGCCATCGTCCTGGAGGCCCAGCTAGCGGCCGAGCGGAACATCCGGCCGGGGATGCAGGGCAAGGAGGCCGACGCCATAGCCCGCCAGGTCATCGAAGAGGCGGGGTATGGCGGCCATTTCGGCCACGGGCTAGGCCACGGTGTGGGGCTGGCTGTGCACGAGAAGCCCAGCGTGGGGCGTCTGTCGGAGGATGTCTTGCAGCCGGGCATGGTCTTCACCGTCGAGCCGGGCATCTACTTGCCGGACTGGGGGGGCGTGCGCATCGAGGACATCGTGGTCATGAGGGACGATGGCGTAGAGGTGCTGACCCAGGCCAGGAAAGAACTAACTGGGTAGTTCTTCACTTGTCGAAAAAGACGACTTGTGATAGAATTGTAACATCAAGGTGGGGGCAATCGTTGCCAGAGCCGCCGCAGGATGATGCGCAACCTCCCCCAAGTTGTGCCTCCTCCTGCTAGTCAATGAAAGGTGAGGGGAGATGGATGAAATCATGGCAAGAATAGAGCGTGACACTCTTATCGGTTTCGCGATAGGTCTCATCCTGGGGATCATCATCGGATTGCCCATTTTGGGCTGGTGGGTGTTCCCGGTGGAGTGGTATGATGCCGATCCCTTCGATCTGCGCCAGCGATACCAAGAGGCATACATCAGCATGCTGGCCGACTCCTATACCCTGAATACCAACGTGGCTTTGGCCAGGCAGCGAGTGGAGGGTTGGGATGCCGAGGATCTGGGGAAAGTCATAGGTCAGCTTCAGGCTAAGGCCAGCGACGGAACACAGATTCAGCGGCTGGACAACTTGGCGGCGGCCCTGGGAGTGCAGGCCCAGGTAGCGCCGTCTGAGCCCGCTGCGCAGCCGACGACGTCCTCCAGTACGCTGCTTCGGCGTCTGGCGCCTATTTTGGGCATTGTGGTGGCCGTCGTGCTGTTGATCGCTGGGGTGATGGTGGGCGTGCCGCTCTTACGGGAACGCGGGCCAGAGGAGACGACGAGACCGCCGGGCAGACGACCCGCGCCGGTGGAGCCAGCCGCCGGGCCAGAGGGTGGTCTGCCGCCTGGCTACAGCGAGCCACTGGGTCGCTTCATTGCCGACTACACCTTGGGGCAGGATAGCTATGATCAGTCTTTCAACATTGAGTCGCCCAAAAGCGAGTTCTTGGGCGAGTGCGGCATGGGCATCTCTGAGATCGTCGGTGAGGGACCGCCAGCCCAGGTTGCGGCTTTTGAAGTCTGGCTCTTCGACAAGAACGACGTCCGCACCGTCACCAAGGTGTTGATGAGCAAGTACGCCTACCACGACGATGCTCTGCGGGCCAAGCTGGCTCCCAAGGGGGAGGCCGTCTTGGTCGAGCCCGGCAAGGCCATTGTGTTAGAGACAGCCTCCCTGCGGGTGGACGCCGAGATCAGCGAGATGGCGTACGATGAAAAGGGTGCCCTTCCCCAAAGCTACTTCACCAGGCTCACTCTCAGCCTGACGCCCAGGCTCAGGACCTCCGTGGGAGAAACAGAACCAGAGGATTAGGCAGTCAAGGAATCAGGGGATGAGGAAATCAGAGATCAGGACCTCGGAGAATGCCCTGATCCCCTAATCCCTGATTCCCTGATTTCCCGATCGCTACCCTTCGTGCTCCTGCCTCCAGCCGTTCTCCAGTCCTGCCTCGTCGAAAGCTTTCAGCGCCGCTTCGTATTCTTCAGGCGTGATCTTGCGGCCCAGAATGGGATGCCCCACGGCCTTGTGAGCGGGGAAATACTGATCCATCAGACTGACGTGGACGCGGGGCGACAGGTTCTCAGCCAGCCAGCGCAGCACCTTTGGCGTGCCGGCCAGGCCGTCGGGCAGGACCAGGTGGCGGACGATGAGGCCCCGCCGGGCGACGCCTCCATCACCCGGGTCCAGCACCAGCTCCTCGCCCACCTGGCGGTACATCTCTTGGAGGGCGGCGCGGTTGGCCTCCACGTAGCCCACGAAGCCCGACAGGCGGCGGGCAGTGGCGTCGTCGGCGTACTTGGCGTCGGGCAGGTAGATGTCCACCACGCCGTCGAGAAGCTTCAGCGCTTCCACCGTCTCGTAGCCGCTGGTGTTGTAGACCAGGGGGAGGCGGAGGCCGCTCTCGATGGCGTAAGGCAGGGCGGCCAGGACCTGGGGCACAAAGTGGGTGGGGGTGACCAGGTTGATGTTGTGGCAGCCCTGGCGCTGCAGCTCCAGCATCATCTCCGCCAGGCGTTCCACGGCGATCTCATTGCCAACCCCCAGTTGGCTGATGGGGTAGTTTTGGCAGAACAGGCAGCGGCCCGTGCAGCCGGAGAAGAAAATGGTGCCTGATCCGCGGGTTCCGCTGATGGGCGGCTCCTCCCAGGGGTGTACGTTCCAACTGGCTACCTTGGGCAGCGCCTCCGCCCGGCAGAACCCCTGCTTTCCCCGCAAGCGATTCACCCCGCACTCCCGTGGGCAGAGGCGGCAGTCTTCCAAACAAGCATAGGCCCGCTCGATGCGGCGGGCCAGTTCACCGTTGCGGTATAGATTGAGGTAGCTGGGAAGTAACTCTTCGTTTTTCACGGTTGCATCACGACTAGCCGAGAGTGTTGAAACACACGGCTGTTACCAGGAAACCCGTTGGAAACGGGTTACAGCAACGTATTTTTAGTGTTTCCATAGAACTTTACCAATCAACATAACCGATTCCTGGGACAAGTTGGAACAAACCG
>CAZEBW010000002.1:0-124956 GCA_964510205.1 uncultured Anaerolineae bacterium | reverse complement strand
AGCGATTCCGCCAATTCAGCTCTCTATTCGGTTCTTAAAGTGCGAAATCTAGGCTTAGGAAAAGGGAGCCTCTCTTAAGCATAGTTCGGAGAGGCTCCCGTCATGTTTTCACTGCGAGTTAAGTGGGAGGCGCCCCTGGAGGGAGTCGAACCCCCGACACAAGGTTTAGGAAACCTCTGCTCTATCCTCTGAGCTACAGGGGCGCAATGACTTCTGTTTAGACAAGATACTCTTTTAGTTGGCGGCTTCGACGGGGGTGACGCAGGCGACGCAGAGCCTTGCCTTCGATCTGACGAATGCGCTCTCGAGTCAGGCCGAACTTCTGACCCACTTCCTCCAAAGTGTAGCTTCTTCCATCTTGCATGCCGAAGCGCAGGCGCAGAATGCGGGCCTCACGAGGGGTGAGGGTGGTCAGCACTTCCTCCATTTTCTCCTTCAGCAAGTGCTCGTAGGCGGTCTGGGTAGGGGTGGGGGTATTGTCGTCTTCGATGAAGCTTCCCAGTTCGCTGTCTTCCTCCTCACCGACTGGCCTCTCCAAAGAAAGGGGTCGCCACGATACTTTGAGCATCCAGCGAACTTTGCGCGGTTCCAGCATCAGTTCTTCGGCTATCTCCTCGGGCGTCGGCTTACGCCCCCGCTCCTGCTCGAGGCGTCTGGCGGTCTTGTAGAGCCGCCTGATGCGGTCGCTCATGTGGACCGGGACACGAATGGTGCGCCCCTGGTCGGCGATGGAGCGGGTGATGGTCTGGCGAATCCACCAGGTCGCATAGGTGCTGAACCTGTAGCCTCGCGTGTAGTCGAACTTTTCGACCGCTTTCATCAAGCCCAGGTTGCCTTCCTGGATCAAATCGAGGAAGGGCACGCCCCGCCCCATGTACTTCTTGGCGATGCTGACCACCAGGCGCGTGTTGGCCTTGATGAGGTGCTCTCGTGCTGCCTTGCCTTCGTCAATCGCGCGCTCTAGCCTTCTCTGCTCTTCTGGATCGTGGCCATTCTTGCCCAAGCTGTGTTGAGCTGCCTGGCCCTTTTCGAAAAGTTTGGCCAGTTTCACTTCCTCCTGAGTGGTGAGCAGAGGGACGCGAGCCATTTCTTTTAGATACAGGCCAATGGAGTCATCGCTGGGGATGTTGCTCAGGTCTAGAGCCTCTGCTGCCGCTTCTTCGTCCTCTTCCTCCTCGCTTTCTTCTCTCTCTTCTACCTCTGTTGCGTCAGAGCTTCCTCCGCTCTGGTCCTCGTAGATCTCGATGCCGGCATCTTGAAAATAGATGAAGACGTCTTCCAGTTGTTCCAGATTCTCCTCTGCCTCGGGGAAGGCCGCCAGTAGATCATCAAGGGTGAGGAACCCTTGCATTTCAGCTCTTTCCAGAAGCTCTGCCACTCTATCTATTTCTTTCTCTGGGCATATGCTCACTTTGTCAACCTCCGTTCTACAGTAGGTCCTTGAGCTTCGCCAGGCGTGGATCAATGGTGTCCTTCACGCAGTCACAAGGTCCCTCATTCAGATTCTTACCACACTCGCTGCAAAAGCCCCTGCAGTTGGGTTTGCAAAGTGGCTGCATGGGCAGATTCAGCAGGATGTGCTCTTGCAGGGCCTCGGTCAGGTCCAGGATGCCCTGCACGCCGATGGGATAGATCGCTTCCCCTTGGGATTTGATGGGGGGTAGGGTAAACTGAGCATCTAGATCGAAATCGAGTGGCTGAGAAAAGGTCTCCAGGCAGCGAGCACATTCCAGTTGTACCTGGCTTTGCAATTGCCCGCTGGCGGAGATGCCTGTGTCAGTGCGCGTGAATGAGATGGTCCCCCGCAGGAAATCCACGCATAGATCTTCTGCCAGCTCTTGTTGGGCTTCGTCTATGTCGAAGCTCATTTCCGAGCCTACAGGCTCTTCCAACAAGCTGGCTAGATTGAACCTCATCATCCCATTCACACTTTCCCAGTAGGGCTTGAGAGCCCCATACACAAAAAATGCGACCTACAGGTCCCCCGGTGGTTAAGCGGCTTTCGAGACGGGCATCAGTCGCATTTATTCTCAAAACATGGTTATATTATAGCACAATAATAGTGATATGTCAAGTGTTTTTACATAAATTGGGCGTGAAGGCGGAGCTATTTCTGCCACCCATGTTCTCCCACTAGCGGCACAAAGGCCACAGGGGTTAGCTGTTCCCTTGTCAGGGTGTCGCCTTCGCGCGTGATCTTAGCCAGCACCTGCGACCAGCGGCTGCCCACTGGGGCCACTAAGCGGCCCCCATCGGTCAATTGGTCTGTTAGGGGCTGGGGGATGTCTGGCGCGGCGGCGGTAACGATGATGGCCTCGTAAGGGGCGTGTTCCGGCCAGCCCAGGGTGCCATCGCCTACGCGGATCACGACGTTGTCGTAGCCCAGCTTGGCAAGGACCTCCTCGGCTTGCTCGGCCAGCGCGGCGTGGCGCTCCACGCTGTACACCTGAGAGGCCAGGCGGCTCAGGATGGCTGCTTGGTAGCCGGAGCCCGTGCCGAGCTCCAGTACCTTTTCTTGCCCCGTGAGCTCCAGGAGTTCAGTCATCAGGGCTACGATGTAGGGTTGGGAGATGGTCTGTCCTTGACCGATGGGCAGCGGACCGTCGGAGTAGGCCACGCCGCGCATGTCCTCAGGGATGAATAGGTGGCGGGGCACCTGGCGCATGGCATCCAGCACGCGCTTGTCCTTGATGCCGCGCCGAACCAATTGGTTCTCGACCATGTGCTCCCGCTCTTTGTCGTAATCTGTGCTCGGAGTGTGGGCTTTGCTGCGTCTTAGCATGGCTTCTCTCCCCTGCTACCGGGCTGGAGGCGAATGTCACATTGTCCAACTACTCATCCACATCAATTATATCACAGAAGGCCGAAAACTTCCACTTTCAAGAGGTATATTTCACTTTGGGGGCGAGTGTCATTGCGAGCCGAAGGCGAAGCAATCCCCACCCCGCGAATTGGAGATTGCGCCGTTTTCACTTCCAAGTTCGGCACAAAAACCGTGCCTCGCAATGACAGAACGGGCAGGCCCTCGATCCCGCCCCAGAACTGAAATGCACCTCTTTCAAGAAAAAAGCCGAGGTCTCTTGACCCCGGCTGTGTTTGGTATCTCCATGGTGATGAAGGATTATGTCCCAGATGCGATCGCACCTCTTGGCTGGTGGGTGTTCAAGCTTGAACGAGCTCCAAGTGCGATCTCTCGACATCTTGGGTCGTCGTCGCTTCTGACTGAGGCGGCCTGGCCTCGCTTTTGTGTCTCCAGGTGTTGCGGCTGTTTTCGAGGTACTCGTGCAACATTCTTCTACTATATCTGCGATGTCCACCAGGTGTGCGGAAGGGAACGAGGCCGCCTTCCTTCTCTATCCTGCTTAAAGTGAACAGACTGACTCTCAGGTAGTTAGCAGCCTCTTTGGCATTGAGCAGAGTCATCCTGTCGTCTAAAACTTCATCTTCTCTTTCCATACGCATCCATTTCCTTTGGCTTTTCAGAAAAAGCGCGGTCGCTGTTGCCCCGTTTTCGAACAACGTGTCCCTACTTCTGATGAAGTAAGGATAGAAGGCGAGGTCTCCGGAGGCTCTATTAGGAATGACCTCGCCTTCTTCAATTAAGCTCCTGCGTCCCCACGTCAGGAGTTAAACCTTGGCCATATTATACTGACTTTTGGCGAAGTAGGCAAACAAAAAGACGGCCAGAAACATTAAAATTTTCCTCAGAAACATTAAAATTTCAACTCATTTCAATTTGATTCATGTTGATACAGCAAGGTTCGCACCCTCGTTTGATGAATCAGCGTTCGCCTTGCACCTCCGCGTCCAGGCGGGCGAAGAACTCGACCAGGTAGCGATGTCGCCCCTCGGCGATCTGGCGGGCGGTGGCGGTGAAGAGAGCGGCTTTGACTTGGGAGAGCTTGAAAGCGAATTCGTGGACCGGGGTGTAGTGGGCGGATTGCGTCTCGGTGAGTGAGCCGGCGGGGCTCTCCGCCCAGAGTCGCTGGCCTCGCTTGCCGGCCAGGGCGTAGGCGCGGGCGATGCCGATGGCGCCGATGGCGTCCAGCTTGTCGGCGTCGTAGAGGACTTTGGCCTCCAGCGTTTGGGGGATGACCTTGTCGCGGAAGCGGTGGGAGGCGATGGCTTGGGCCACGGCCTCGACTTTGTCGGCGGGGTGGCCGGCCAGAATTTGCCGCGCTCGTTTAGCTCCCGCTTGGGCGTGGCAGGTCCCGCTGTGCTCTTGCTCGCTCCGAGCCACGTCGTGGAGGAGCGCGGCTGCTCGCACGATGTCCGTCGCGGCGCCTTCGGCCTGACCGATGCGCTCCGCCAGGGCCAGGACGCGCAGGACGTGGTCGAAGTCGTGGGCTGCGTCGGAGTCGGTGTAGTATGGACGTGCTTCTTCTATCTCGATCATTTCAATGCCCCCTCAATCCCTGCTACTGCAGGGGTGTCATTGCGAGGTGTGCTGTTTTCACCGAAGCAATCTCCAAGTCGCGGGGAGGGGATTGCTTCGCCTTCGGCTCGCAATGACAGCTAGCACAAAAGTCTAACATTGTCAAGCTAGCAGAGCTCAGCGATCAGGCGAGCCACTTCCAAAGTCGTCTGTGGACATGCCAGGCGGCGGGCGTTGCCAGCCATTCGGTTCAGTTCCGCGTTCCCTGGCCGCAGCCATTCCCGCAGGAGCCTGACGATGTCGCCAGGCTCCTCAGCCAACTGCCCCACGTCGTTCTCCACCACGTAAGCGGCGTTGAGGTCTTCTTGGTAGGGGATGGCCCCGCTGACGAGGATGGGCAGGCCGCAGGCGATGGCCTCGCTGATGGTGGCTGGCCCGGCCTTGGTGATGATGACCTCGGACGCGGCCATCAGCTTTGGCATGTTGTCTGCGAAGCCCAAGACCGTGGTGGGGATCTCCCAGGCCGCGCTTTCCAGCCGCCGTCTCAGTGCCCCATTTCGACCGGCGGCCACCAGCAGTTGGGCCGGCAGGTGCGCCTGGGCGATGGCCCTGGCGATGGGGAAGACCTGGCTCATCCCCTCGCCGCCCCCCACGAGGAGCAGGGCTGGCAGATCGGGTCTCAAGCCCAGCTTCTCCTTCAGCTCGCTTTTCGGTTCCCGCTCTTGCCCGAACTTCAGGCTCACCGGCAGTCCGGTCACTTTGATCTGCTGGCGTGATAAGCCGCAGGACAGGGCCTTCTGGCGGACGAGGTCGCTGGGGACCATGCAGAGGTCCACAGTGGGGCAGAACCAGGAGGCGTAGGCCCGCCGCAGGTCGGTGACCAGGGTGACGACGGGGATGGCCTTGCCCAGCCCTCTCACGGCCTGCACGGCCAGATGGTTGCTCAGCGAGTGGACAGAGACCACGGCCTGAGGCCTTGTCTGGCGAAGCAGTCGGGCGAGCCTGCTCCTGGCCCAGGGGATGAACAGCTTCAGGAGAACCGCCATCCGCCTGGGGTCGTCGCTCAGTCGCCAGAACCAGCCCCACAGCGGGCCGCCGTAATCCACAGCGGGTCGGTACAGCCGCGCGGAGCGGTTCAAAGGGAAGGGCGTGCCGTCGGCGATGAAGTCGAAAAGTTGCACGTCGAAGTCGCCTGGACTGACGCGCTCCAGTCCCTCGGCAATCGCTTCGGCCGCGCTGCGGTGGCCGCCTCCGGTGTCGGATGTGAGGATGAGAACTTTCTTGGGCATTTAGGTGTAAGAACGCGGATGGGCAGGATTTGCGGATTTTCCCTCAGTCCAAGTCACTTGATCCGTGAATCCTGTTGATATGTGTCCTTCTCGCGTTTCAAGCTACCCCCGACTAACCAACTTCTTCACACTCTTCTCAAACTTGCGGCGGGGCAGCAGCAGGCGGCGGCCGCAGGTGCGGCACTTGATGCCGATGTCGGCTCCCAACCGCACCACGTCCCACTCGTAGCCCCCGCAAGGATGCTGCTTGCGCAATCGCACCACGTCGCCTAAACGAATGTCCATGGGCATGGCCTGTGTCCTCCCTGTTGCTATTATAGCACACCCGTCCCGATATGGCGAATTCGTTCTATCTTTGCCTCCTCTTCGTTTTGTGCTATAATAACCTCTGTCCAAGACGCCTTGTATGAAACGAAGGAGAATAATGATCCTGGGTCGTAGTTTACTGGAAACCGTAGCCTTCTTGCTCTCTCTGCTGATTGCCATTGATGTGCACGAGTTTGCCCACGCCTGGATGGCCAACGAGCTGGGCGATCCCACGGCCCGCTACCAGGGGCGCTTGTCCCTGAATCCGTTGGTTCACCTGGACCCCCTGGGCACCATGATGATGCTGTTCAGCGTTTTCTACGGATTCGGCATCGGCTGGGGCAAGCCGGTGCCGGTGAATCCAACCTATCTGCGCAACGGGCCTCGGTTGGGCATGGGGATGGTGGCCGCAGCAGGGCCTTTGTCCAATCTGATCCTGGCCGCTATCGTAGCCGTGCCCATCAGGATGGGGCTGTCGCTGCCGTGGTCGGTGGTGAACCTGCTCCTCATCGTGATCAGCGTCAACATCGGCATCGCGCTCTTTAACTTGCTGCCCATCCCCCCGTTGGATGGCGGCAGCGTCTTGCAGGGGATTCTCAGCCTCATCCGCGCTCCCTGGGCCTACCGGGTCTCAGAAGCGCTGGACAGGCTGCAGACTCAAGGCTACCTCATCTTCATCTTGCTGATCATGGCCGATCAAATCCTGCCTGTCAGCATTCTGGGACTGATTCTTGGGGTGCCGTATCGCTTGATCTATCGCTTGATGGTAGGTATCTAGGTGTATCGGGTCAGCCAGTTCTTCCGGGCGTTGACAGCTTGGGCGCCGAAACAGGAGCTCGACTTGCTGAGCGAATACCTGGCTCCTCCCCAGGCTGAGCTTTTTCGACGGATGCCGCGATCCGACCAGCGCCACGGGCTGGATGTCTTCCACGCCCTGCGGAGAAAACAGCACACAGATCGCGACCTGCTGGCAGCGGCCCTGTTGCACGACGTGGGCAAGAGCGGCGGTGTCCTGAGCCCTTCGACAATCTCAGGACGGCGCTTGTCGAAGGGGGGGCGGCTGCGGCTGTGGCACCGCGTGCTCATCGTGCTGATCGAAGCTCTCTGGCCTCAGCTACTTGGCAAGTTGGCTTCCCCCCCAGAATTGGGGGGGACTGAGGGGGGGCTGGCCGTGGACGAGCCGCGCAGTTGGCTTTATCCGTTCTTCGTCCACCAGCGCCATCCTGAGCTGGGGGCGCAGTTGGCCCAGGACGCGGGCTGCTCGCACGTCACCATAGAGCTGATTCGGCGTCACCAACAGCCGCCCGCCAGCAATCCGCTTACGACGCGCCAGGACAAGCTGCTGGCTGCCCTGCAAGAGGCCGATGGGGTGAATTAACTTTTAGCTTCTAGTTTCAAGGAGGTTTCGATGAGTAAACCGCGAATTGCGATTGTGGGTTTGGGTCTGATTGGTGGATCCATCGGGCTGGCGCTGCGCCAAGCTGAAGTTGATTTGGAGATAGTCGGCCACGACCGAGAACGTGCGGCAGCCAACCAGGCCAGGAAAATCGGCGCGGTGGACAAGACCGATTGGAACCTGGTCTCCACCTGCGAGGACGCGGACCTGATCGTCATCGCCATCCCCGTGGGCGGTATCAAAGACACGCTGGCGGCGATTGGCCCTTACCTCAAACCGGGCTGCCTGATCACCGACACGGCCAGTATCAAGTCGCCGGTCGTCGAATGGGCGGAGGAGATACTCCCCCAGGAAGTGAATTTCGTGGGCGGTGATCCCATCGTCGCTGGGGTCGGGACAGCGGAGGGCATTGATGCAGCCAGCGCCGACCTCTTCGCTGGCGTGGCCTACTGTCTCACCCCCGCAGTCAGTGCGGCTCCCGATGCGGTGCGAGCGGCCTCCGATTTCGTCCACCTGCTGGGAGCTCAGCCCTATTTTCTCGATGCCCAGGAGCACGACGGTCTCATGGCCGGCGTGGAGCACCTGCCCTTTGTCCTCTCCGCCGCTTTGCTGGGGGTCACCACCAGCAGCCCATCCTGGCGGGAGATGCGCAGGTTGGCTGGGGGCGCGTTCGAGAATGCCACTCGCTTCGTCTCTGCCGATCCGAGCACCTATCGCGATGCCTGCCTCGTCAACAGCGAGAACATCGTGCGTTGGATTGATGCCTGCTCGGAGAGGCTGGGCGAGCTCAAACAGACCATTCAGGTCGGGGATGCCGAGGAATTGACCCAGCTCTTCGAGGAGGCGATCGTCGCTCGCCAGAGGTGGCTGAGGGCCAGGGAAGAAGGCGACTGGGAAAGGCCGTCAGTACCGGAGGCGCCCTCTATGAAGGACTTCATGGGCCAGCTCTTTGGACTGGGACGGTCGCGTCGTCCGAGGGATCAGGACTAGCGATGGCCGTCGTTTACGTGTTGCAGTGCGCTGACGGGACGCTCTACACCGGCTGGACGACGGACTTGGAGCGGCGGTTGCAGGCTCACAACAGCGGACGAGGGGCCAAGTATACCCGTGGCCGGCGGCCGCTGCGCCTGGTCTACCGCGAGGAGCAGCCCGATAGGAGTGTGGCGCAAAAGCGAGAGGCAGCCATTCGCCGCCTGTCTCGTGCCGACAAATTGGAATTGATTGAAAGGAAGTGCAATGACGAAAGCTGAAGAGACGCATCACGCATCACCCTTCGACTCCGCTCAGGACAAGCGCATCACGTTTCAGCCGAGCATATCGGTGGTCTTGCCTGCTTACAACGAGGAAGAAAACGTGGGCCAGGCGGTTAGAAGTGTGCTGGAGGTGATGGAACCTCTCACTCCGGATTACGAAGTCATCGTGGTGGACGATGGCAGCCGCGATCGCACCTCAGAGGTCGTCGCGGAACTGGCGGAGGGCCATCGTGTCAGGCTGGTGCGGCACGAAGTCAATCGGGGCTATGGCGGCGCCTTGAAATCTGGTTTTGAGGCCGCTTCCCGTGAATTGATCTTCTTTACTAGCTCCGACAATCAATACGATGTCTCCGAAATCGAGAAACTGCTGCCGTACATCGAAAGCGCAGATCTGGTGATCGGCTATCGGGCTGACCGGCAGGACCCCCCTGTCCGCCGCTTCTTCGCCTGGGGCTGGACCACGCTGGTCAATCTGCTGTTTGGCTACGTCTCTCGCGACGTGGACTGCGCTTTCAAGCTGTTCAAGCGCGAGGTTTTCCTGCAAGTGCCCATCAGGTCAGAAGGGGCCATGATAGACACGGAGTTTCTAGTGGGGGCCAAGAGAAAGGGCTTCGACATCGTCGAGGTGCCGGTGAGCCATTTCCCTCGCCTGGCGGGAGAGCAAACGGGGGCCAACATTGGCGTCATTCTGCGGGCCTTCAAGGATTTGTTCAAGTTCCGCCTGCGATTGTGGAGAGAGACGGACTGATTCAAGCAGGTGTGGCCTTTTCCCCCTAACTCTCTCTTCCAACCTGCCATTTCAAGAGACCACCGTGCGGCAGGTAGGCGGCGGGAAGATCTGTCAATCAGAGCGATTCTGCCAAGGGAGGAGGCCAGTCGAGCAGCGTCAGCCTACCATCCCCGCCGCCAACCTGCCCTACGAATGCCCTCTCGGATGTGGGTAATGCATAGCCTAAAGTTGGGGGGGCTGGGGGTGGGGGCTGTAATCCCAATTCCAACCTTCAACTTCCAAAGACAATGAGTGATATTTTGGAATCGAACGCTGATAGAACGGCTGAGCGAAGCGGGGGGGCGGATGTATCCCCCGCCTCACATTTACATCCCACCAGCCAAGATCGGCTTTACCGTGCTTTGTTGATCCTTTTCGTCGCCCTGGCCTTCGATCGAGGGGTTTACGGATTGGGCGATCAAAGCCTGTGGTGGGACGAGAGCCTCAGCCTGCAGCGGGCCAACTACAATCTGCCCCTCGTCTTGTCCAACGAGATCGTGCTCACCGACGCCACCCGGCAGGTGATCACTTTCGACAATCACCCGCCCCTCTACTTCCTCCTGCTGCACTTTGTGGTTAAACTGGCAGGCCAAAGCGAGTTTGCCTTGCGTTTTCCCTCCCTGGTCTTCAGCGTGCTGACCGTGCCCTTGCTCTACGCCTTTGGGAAGCGCCTCTTCGATCGGCGGGCAGGGCTGTTGGCCGCGCTTTTCGGCGCCATCTCCCCGCTGTACCTCTGGTACTCCCACGAAGCTAGAATGTACACCCTGCTCACGTTTTTGGGCTTGCTGTCGTTCTACTCCCTGTTGAGGATATTGACGTCGAACGTGAAACGTGAAACGTCAGACGTCAAAAATCCAACATCCAACATCCAACTGACTGTAGTCTACGTTTTGACCTCCGCAGCCATGCTGGCCACTCACTATCTGAGCGCCTTGATCTTGCTGGCGGAGCTGGTGGTCTTCGTTTCGTTTATGATCCGCAGCGCCATGCGGCGTTCTGGGCCTACCGAAGGGTGGCAGCGGGTAGCGATTCCGGTGCTTGGGGTGCTGTTGATTGCCATACCCATCCTCTACTACGGATTTTCCATCTTGCCCAAAGGGGAGATGGCCGGCTTTCGCTTCATCCCCCTGCTAGATCTCCTGCGCGACGTGTCCAACTCCTTCAGCCTGGGGATATCGGTGCAGGCCGAGCGGGTCTTGGCTGTCCATTGGGTCTTTCGAGGCGTGTTCCTGATGGGAGCTGTTGCCATAATCTGGAGGGCCTTCCGCCGTTCTAATGTCCAATCTCCAATTTCCAATTTCCAATCTCCAACATCCAACAAAGCCCTGTCTGCTTTGATCTACCTGTTCGTGCCTGTCCTTTCTATCTATCTCCTCTCCTACGTCCGACCGGCCTACATGAACATCCGCCACTTGATCATGGTCAGCCCCGCTTTTTATCTCATTTTGGCTGTGGGATTGGCGACCATCAAGAAGAAATGGCCGCTGGTCTTCGCCAGTTGTTTGGCTTTGATGATCGCAGGCTCAGCCCACGCTACCCAGCAGTACTTCTACAACGAAAAATACGCCAAGGATGACCACCGCGCCTGGGGGGAGTACCTCAAAGCCCACGCCCAGCCGGGCGACGTCATTATCGTAGATCCGCCCCACACCTCTCAGCTTTATAGGTACTATGCGGATGCTGGCTTGCCCTGGACGGGCTTGCCTCGGCTGGTCAGTCCCGCAGAAGACACCATCGCTGCGCTTGAGGAGTTGATGGCCGAGTACGACCGCATCTGGTTGGCCCTCTCCCACACCCCGCCGTGGGGCGATCCGGATTTTCTGCCCAAGACCTGGCTCAAGACGAACGCCTTCCTGGTGGATGAGCGGAGCTTCCACAGCTACGCCTCCCTGGTGCAAGCTTTTTGTTTTCTGACCAGTCCGCCCGTGCTCGATGCCCCGCCTGAGATTCAACATCCGCTGGAGGCCAAATTTGAGGACCAGCTTGTGTTTTTGGGTTATGATGTGGAGGGTAGGCCCGCCGCTGGGGGAAGCTTCTTACACCTCAATCTGTATTGGAAGGCCCAGCAGGAGCTGGACGAGGATTACGGGGTCTCGCTGCGTCTGCTTGATGCGGAGAATCGCCTCTGGGGACATGCCGACCGCGCGCCGCTGAATGGCCGCTATCCCACTTCCCAATGGCCGAGGGAGCGGATTATCAAAGACGACTACGAGCTCTTCATTGATGCGGGCACGCCGCCGGGCCAGTACGGCTTGCAGATGGTGGTTCACGACGACAGCCGTCAGTTGTCCGTTGTCGGTGAAGATTCCATTCTGCAGGGGACGGCGGTAGACATGGGGACGCTGGAGGTGGAAAAGCCGGTCTCTACGCCTTTGCTGACTTCGTTGTCTATGGAACATCGTCAGCGCATTGATTTCGGGGACCTTCGACTCCTCGGCTACGATTTCACCGAGGGGAGCTACCGTCCGGGGGACTGGGTGTGGGTGCGGCCATACTGGCAGGCTGCGCAGAAGCTGGCAGAGGATTACGCTTTCTACCTTCGTCTGGTGGATGAGCACAAGCGGCTTTGGGCCGAGAAAGTGATTCAGCCTGCTGGAGATAGGTACCCCACCAGCCTTTGGGATGAGGGCGAGATAGTGAAAGGACAGCACGCTCTGCGCATCCCCCTGGAGGTCCCCGAAGGCGATTACTACGTGGGGATTGTGCTGTGTGAGCCGAAGATCGCTCCGTCCGGCGGCCTGGTTGGTCTGTGGGAAGCGTTCTCCTCCGCTGGCCCCGCCCTCGACATGGGCAAGATTCACGTGGTGGGGATTGAGCGTGAATTTGCCGTTCCGACCGTTCAGCATCCTCACCAAGCGAACCTTGGAGGCCTGGTGAAGTTCTTAGGTTATGATTTAGAAAGGACCGAATACAGTCCCGGCGAGGCTGTGCCCCTGACCCTCTACTGGCGGGCCTTGCAGCCGATGGACACCAGCTACACCGTGTTCACCCACCTGATTGACGAGGAGAATCGCATCTGGGGGCAGCAGGACAACGTGCCCAAGCAGGGGCAGCATCCGACCACGTTGTGGATCGAGGGCGAAGTGGTGACCGATAGATATGACATCACCGTGGATCCTGATGCCCCGCCGGGCGAATACGTGATCGAGATTGGCCTGTACGACGCGGCCACGGGAGACCGGCTGCCGGTTCTCGATCAACAAGGGCTGATGCTCGACGACAGAATTTTATTAGCGAGGATTGAGGTTAACAGAGGTTCTCGCTGAGAGAGCAGATCATGGAGCATCGCTGGTTGGCCTTGATCTTGGCGACTTTTGTCACGCTGGCGACGGTATATAACGTGACCACTCCGCTCTTTGAGGCTCCTGATGAAGGTGATCACTATCGCTATGTCAAGCATCTCGCCGATGGACATAGTTTACCAATGTTCGAGCCCGGGGGGAATTGGGTGGGGCATGAGGGCTGGCAGCCACCTCTCTACTATATCCTTGGAGCGTTGGCTACCTTTTGGATTGATACTGATAATGCAAGAGAGCTCGAATGGGTGAACTCCCACCGGGATGGGGGAGGCGGCGGTATGAACGTGATCTATCATACCTCAGCAGAGAGTTTCCCTTATCGGCGGGCGGCCTTAGCCATGCACATTGTTCGCTTCCTCTCCACGTTGATGGGGGCCGTGACCGTTACAGCTACCGGTTTAATCGCCTTAGAATTGTTTCCCGGCCAGAAGTGGATAGCCATCGGCGCTGCTGCCATTAATGCCTTTAACCCGCAGTTCCTCTTCATCAGCGGGGTCATCAACAACGACAATTTGGTAATAGCTCTGTCATCGCTTGTATTACTCGTGCTCCTTCGTCTGTTGAAGCGAAATGCACAGATGAGGGATTTTGTAATCCTGGGCCTCTTGCTCGGCCTAGCCTTTTTGGCCAAGGTGAGCGCCCTGGCTCTGCTACCGTTGACATTGGCTGTCTTGGCTCTCCTTGCTTATCATCAGCGCTCTTTGAGAGTCCTTATCTATGGCATGAGCGCCATCGCAGTGGCCTTTGTCGTTTCCGGCTGGTGGTACTTGCGCAATTGGGCTCTCTACGATCACCCATTAGCTTGGCAGACAATGTTAGAGATGTCTGCCCCCCTTCTTCGAACCCAGCAGCGCAGTTTTATGGAGGCTTTAAGCTATGCTCAATGGTTACGGAAATCGTTTTGGGCGGTCTTTGGCTATGGTATCTTGCTGGATCCCCCCTTATACGAGGTCTTAGACTTCATGAGTTGTATCGCCTTGGTTGGCTGGGCGATTTTAGCGGTGAGGCAGTGGAAGCGTAGAAGCCTTGCTAGATCCACAGCGCTTGGCCTCTCCATTCTATTTTTATGGGCAATATCAGTTTTTGCCTCGTTGGTCAGGTGGATGCAAATCTTTGGGGTGAGTAACCAAGGCCGTCTCCTCTTTCCGGCTATCTCCTCAATCTCTATCTTGCTCTTCGTCGGGCTGGCCCAGCTCGCTCCTGCCAGCCATACTTGGCTTCCCGCCAGTGTCGTGAGCGCAGGTCTGTTTCTGTTGGCAGCTATTTGCCCCTTCAGATTCATAATACCTGCCTATGACCATCCGCCGACTTTGGGGTCTACGGTCATGCATTCCATCGGTAACCCTGTCCACATCAACTTCGATGGGAAGATAGAGCTGGTCGGATACGAATTAAATCCACGAGCGCCTAAGGCCGGGGAGAGCGTGCGCTTAGCCTTTTACTGGAAAGCCCTGACCAAGATGGATCGCAGCTACGCCCTCTTCATACACATCCTCGGCCGAGATGGTCAGGTAGTGGGCCGATTGGATGCAGTTCCCTATGGGGGTAGGTATTCGACGTTGCTGTGGAAGCTGGGTGAAGTTTTCCGCGATGAGTACGAGATCCCGATCTCGCAGGAGGCCGCCCCAAGTCAGGGAACCGTCATCGTTGGCTTCTATCCGTGGGGCGAGATGAGCAGCCGCTTGCCGGCCTACAGCGCTGAAGGGCAACTCATCGGAGACCATTTCGGACTCGTACCCATCAAGATCGCCCCTGCGAAGCCTCCATGTTACAGTCCTCAGTACCCTCTGCAAGTGAACTTCGCTGACAAGATAGTCTTGATTGGCTACGACTTACCACAGGAGACAATTAAGGCCGGGAAGACCCTATATCTGACACTATATTTCCAGGGCCAGGCAGAGATGGACGAGGATTACACTATCTTTGTCCACCTGCTTGACGAAGAGAGCCAAATTGCAGCCCAGCGTGATAGCCAGCCCCAGAGCGGCAACTACCCCACCTCAATCTGGGATATAGATGAAGTGGTTAAGGACGAATACGAAATGACGCTAAAACCTGATATGCCTCCAGGCACGTACCGTTTAGAAGTAGGGCTATACCTGTTGACCACAGGAGAGCGCTTGCCCGCTTTCGTTGGAGGAAAACGGCTACCTGAGGACAGGGTTTTGCTGCGGGAAGTGCTGGTAAGAGGATGAACGATGATCGGGGGCCAGGTCAACAACAAAGATGGAAAAAGCGCTGATGGCTAGGCGAACTTACAACGTTCTCATGATTGCTCCGACGAGTTTCTTTAACTCATATGGATGCCATGTCAGGATTCTAGAAGAGGCCATAGCCCTGATGGAGCTGAACAACCGGGTCACCATCGTCACCTATTACAAGGGGCGGGACCTGGATGGCCTAACTATCGAGCGCACGCGGCCCATCCCCTGGCGGCACGACTACGAGGTGGGGTGCTCCAGGCATAAGCTGGTCTTCGACGCTCTCCTCTCCCTCAAATCGCTGCAAGTGGGTCTGCGGCAGAGGCCCGACGTCATCCACGCCCACCTGCACGAGGGCGCTTTGATCGGCTACGTGCTGGGCAAGCTGCTGGGCGTGCCCTCGGTGTTTGACTTTCAGGGCAGCATGACGGGCGAGATGCTTGACCACCACTTCCTGAACCCCGATGGAGCTCTCTACGGGCCTGTGCGCTGGCTGGAGCAAGTCATTGACCGACTTCCCCCGGCCATCATCACCAGCTCCCAACATGCGGCGGATTTGCTGATAAACGATTTTCGCTGCAAACCCGACCGTATCCACATCGTGCCCGATTGCGTCAACACCGACACCTTCCGGCCCGATGCCCTCACCGAGGAGGAGCGACTTGGCCTGAAAGCTCGGTTGGGCATCCCCCCGCAGCGTAAGGTCGTGGCCTATCTGGGCCTGCTGGCCGAGTATCAGGGCACTCCCCTGTTGATCCAAGCCGCGGCGCGTTTGGTCGAGACGCAGCCCGACGTCCATTTCCTGATCATGGGCTTTCCGGGCGAGGAGGAGTATCGGGCTTACGCGCACAGCTTGGGCCTGGCCGATCACGTCACTTTTACCGGCAAAATCCCCTATCAGTTGGCGCCGCGTTACCTGGCCCTGGGCGATGTGGCAGTCTCTGCCAAGATTTCGGCCACCGAGGGCAGCGGCAAGCTGTTGAACTACATGGCCCTGGCTCTACCCACCGTGGCCTTCGACACCGCCGTCAGCCGCGAGTACCTGGGCGATTGGGGCGTCTACGCCGAAAAGGGCAGCGCCTCGGCTTTGGCCGAGGCTTTGGGATCGGTCCTGGCAGACGAGGGGCGGGCTGCCGCTCTGGGAGCGGGCTTGCGGCAGCGGGCGATAGAGCGCTATTCCTGGGAGCAGGCGGGGCGACAGATCATGGGGATATACGATTCGCTTCGCTGAGAGATGCCCTTCGTTTGGACAGAGGATGAGAAACGGAAGCCACCTGCATTCATTGACCACGCAGGTGGCTTCTCTTTTAGAGGCTCATTTCTGGTAGCTATGGCTTGAAGATCATTGGTAGGTAGATGGGGAAACAGGTTTCTGTGACATTCCAACTGATGCAGATGCGGCAAGCCGTCCCGTGTGGGTTGCAGTTGCTATCATCATCGGGACACATGTAGTCGTTGCTGTTGTGGATGGCCAGGACGTAATTTCCGCCATAGCGCCCAACATGGCTGGGGAAAAGCTCGACTGGATCTGGATTCCCCTGTTTGTCGTACGAAACAGAAGCACCTTGCCACCACCACTCTGTTTTGTTGTCGCTCCACATCTCCAGGACCGCGCTTGTCACCCGCATACACGCTCCAGGAGGGGGGAAAGTAAAAGATTGGCGAATCAAGTGACTTGTCCCGTTCACAGCCTCTGGGTCGTCATTCTCGTCGCGCAGACCCATGACGTTGCAGCCGCTGGGCAGTATCCCTTTTTCGGGGCTGCAGCCGCCGGGCAAGGGGCACCAAGGAGAAACGGCCCAGAACGGTGACCAGACCGGTGAGCTGGGATGCCAGGAGGCATCGGGCACGAAGTCCGGTTGATTCCACCCCACGGGGGCTGGCGGAGAAGTGATGCGGATCAGGGGGGACTCGTCGGCATCTGTGGTCGTGTAGCCGGAGAAGGCCGAGGCATCAACTCGGTAGATGAGATCCCCTCCAGGGGAACAGCAATAGCACTTCACCACCGGGGTCGGTGTGAATGTGGGCGTCACTGTGGACGTGGGGGTTGCTGTCGCTGTGGCCGTGGAGGTGGGCGTGCTGGTTGACGTAGAGGTAGCAGTGGGCGTGCTCGTCGGAGTGGGGGTGGAGGTAGCTGTGTGGGTGGGTGTTGCTGTAGGTGTTGGCGTGCTGGTCGGCGTGGGGGTGTTCGTTACCGTGGGCGTGTGCGTCGGCGTGGCCGGCGCGAGCTGGATGGTCCAACTGCCGCGAGGGCATCGAAGGTCGTCGGCGTGCAGCGTGGCCTCTCCGGGAGCCCCTTGGAGATAAGCGGTGATGGGAACCTTCTCCCCATCGTACAGCGGCCCCGCTATGTAGGACGGCTCAATTCGCCCCTGGTGGCCGGTTACCCACAAGCGAATGCTCTTGGCGTACGTGTGTTCTTTTTGGTTGAACTTGAGCCAGCCCTGGAGTTGGACTTCCTCGCCGGTGACGCCAATTTCGCTGGGGAAGCCCACGAACTCCAATTCGCCGATTGAAACCAAAGCCGCCGCCGTGACGTCATTAGGATGAAACGGCATTATCGTCCAGACCCAGAGAGGGCTTAGGGCAATCACCAATGTTACCGCTAGAAATTTAAGATTTTTCATTGCTGAATCTCCCTTCCCCCGACGAGAATCAGGGAACTAATTTCCACATCCTTTCCGACGAGGTGATAGGAGTGGACAACGCGAGTAACGTTATCTTGTGCCTGGGTGGGATCTTGTTATGGCTGAAGCTCCTTTCTCCTGATGACGATCAGGGAATTCATCTCTACGTCCTTTGCGGCGAAGTGAAAGGAACGGACAACCGTGGGGCGCTCCGGGCTACCACGGCGTGCTCCTGGCGGCTCCCTCATGGACGCGTCTTGAAGATAAGGGGCAGGTAGATTTGGGTGGGTCCGCTGGGGATAGCCCAGGTGACACATAGACGGCAGGCCGTCCCCTGCGGGTTGTATTCGAGAGAAACGTAGTCGTTGCTGTTCTGGATGCCCAGGACGTAGGTGCCGCCGTAGGGAGCGATATGACCGGGGAAAAGATCAACCTGGCCGATATATCCCTGCCTATCATACGAGACAGAGGTACCCTGCCACCACCACTCCGTCTTGTTATCGCTCCACATCTCCAAGACGGCGTCTTCCACCTGCATACCTGAGTAAGGGGCGAAGAGCGTGAAAACGTGCCTATACAGGTGGGTCGTCCCGTTAATGCTTTCTTGGTTCCCACTGTCATCCCGCAGGCCAATGGGTCTACAACCGCTGGGCAAAGGAACCCAATAGTCGGTGGTCCAGAAGTCCCACCAGACCTCTGTGCCCGTCTTCCAGGAGTTATCGGGCTCGAAGTATGGTTGATTCCACCCCCAGGGGGCGGGTGGAGAGGTCACATGGATGAGGGGGGAATCGGTGGCCGAGTCGGTCAAGTATCCAGAGAAGAGCGAGGCGTCAATGCGGTAGATTTTGTCCCCCGCGGAACAGCAATAACATTTCTCCACCGAGGCTGGAGTGACTTCAGGGGTGGGCGTATTGGTCGCGGTCGGTGTGGGCGTGTTTGTCGGCGTCGGGGTGGAGGTTGGGGTGGGCGTATTGGTCACTGTCGGCGTTGGCGTAGGAACTGGCGCAGCGCTGATCTCGAGGTCGTAGGTCACGTCGCACCCCCCAATCTGCGAGCCAAAAGGCGCGGCCTTGACGAAGTAGGTGCCCGCTGTGGTGCACAGCCAGATGATTTTTGAGGCTGGAAGGTTCTCGGGATCGTCGTCGCTGTAGTCTAGCTGCGTGGTACCATCCGTGTCATAGAGGGTGAGGGTCGTATCGTTGCTGGCGCTCAGATTCAGCGTCCTGATGGTATAGATGTTGTCAGGCTGTGCAGCGAATTTCACATAGTCTACGTCATCGGTCGTGTGGAAATTGTGTGATTGGGGCGTTCCATTGACCTCGATCAATCGCGCCTGCTGCCAAGTGTTGTCCGGTTCGTACGCGTCGAGGCAAGGGGTTGGCGTGGGGGTGTTTGTTGGGGTAGGCGTATGGGTAGGCGTTGGCGTCGGGGTTGAGGTGCTGGTCGGCGTGGGGGTGTCCGTCACGGTCGGGGTGCTGGTTGGCGTGGCCTGCGTGAGTTCAATGGTCCAGCTGCCGCGTGGGCATCGAATGTCGTCGGCGTGCAGGACCGCTTCTCCAGGCACCCCTTCCAGGTAGACGGTGATGGAGGCTGTATCCCCGTCGTACAGCGGTCCCGCTATGAAGGCTGGCTCAATTCGGCCATCATGCCCAGTTACCCACAAGCGAATGCTCGTGGCATATTCGTTTTCTTTTTGGTTGAACTTGAGCCAGCCTTCGAGTTGGACTTCCTCGCCCGTGATCCCGATTTGGCTGGGGAAGCCCACGAACTCCAATTCGCCGATCGAAGCTGCCGCCGTGACATCATTATGATGAAACGGCATGGCTGCCCCGGCCCAGAGAAGGCTCAGGGCGACCGCTACGGTTAGAACTCTGCTTCTCGTCATTCCGAAATTCCTTCCCCCCCAGAGGAAACCAGGGGCCAAGCTCTACGGGGCTTCAGGCTAATCGCTCTCTCGGAAAGGAAAGGGGAGTGGTCACTGCTCGTTCGGGCGTTTTTAGTTCTCGCTATAGGCTTTCAAGATGAGAGGCAAATAGAGCCTGTATGGCGTCGGCGTCGGCGTGGGTGTCGGCGTATGGGTTGGCGTCGGTGTGTAGGTTGCTGTCGGCGTTGGGGTGTCGGTGGGCGTTGGTGTCGGCGTATGGGTTGGCGTCGGCGTATGGGTTGGCGTCGCTGTATGGGTTGGCGTTGCTGTGGCCGTGGGTGTGGGAGTGGGAACGGGCAGGCCAAACTTGCTCACCCCGCCCCCCCAGGTGCCAAACCAGATGTTCCACTCGTTGTCGGTGGCGATGGCTGTGATGTTATTGCTCTCCAGACCTGAGTTTGAAGTATCGTAGGTCGCCCAGTTCTCTCCATCGAATCTGCTCACCCCGGCATCTTCAGTGCCGAACCACTTGTTACCTTGCCAGTCTATGCCAACGGCTTTGACTTTCATGCCTGTAGGGCTATAGGTTGCCCATCCGCCATCGAATCGGCTCGCTGCAGCCGCAGTGCAAATGAAGAGGTCACACCACTCGTTATATCCGTCGCGACATCCTCCGAACCACTTCGCATCGTCGCCCTCTACCGCTATAGACAGGATATGGTTGTCGGCCAACCCTGAATTGGACTTTTTATAGGTCGTCCAGTTCTCTCCATCGAATTTGCTCACCCCGCCGGTAGAGGTGCCCACCCACACGTTGCCGGATTGGTCTGCGGCGATGGCGTTGACGGAGTCAGACGCTAGCGCCCCGCTTGACTTATTATAGGTCGTCCAGTTTCCTCCATCGAACTTGCTGACCCCGTATCCCGCCCCATCGGTCAGCTTGGTGCCGAACCAGATGTTCCCTTCTTGGTCTACAGCGACGGCCGAGATAAACCGGATGTTTTCGTAGGTCGTCCAGTTCTCTCCATCGAACTTGCTGGCCCCCCAGCGCGTACCGAACCACTTGTTCCCCTCCGCGTCTACGGCGATGGCAGTGACGCGATTGTAGATCAACTGTGAGTTTGAGGTGTTATAGGTTGTCCAGCTCGTCCCGTCGAATTTGCTGACGCCCTGGTTCGTGCCGAACCAGACGTCTTCTCCGTCCACAGCGATGGACAAGACGTAATCAGCCGCTAATCCAGAATTGGAGGTGTTGTAGGTCTCCCAAGTGCCCGGTTGAGCTTGGGGGAAGTTGGCGGCCTGGGATGAGGGCGCCAGCCGGTTGAAAAGACCGGGAGGGAATCCCCGCTCAAGGGTGGTCAGCAGAGCCACCAGGAGCGCGGAGGCCACGATGAAGTACAGCACCCTGGTGAGTATGGCAGTGACTCTTTTGATGGTCGGCTTGGTCATAGAGATTCTCCTCTCCTGAGTTAGAGTATCCGTTTCTCTGCCCCCTAATTTTACCACGCTTAGGCTACTTGTGCAAACCTGGCTTTTGGACCGACGGAAAAAGGCGCCCTGCTTGGCGAGGTCTTTTTGCATCAGCGATGATTATGCTATATAATTACCTATCGGTGGTCTCCCCTTTGTCAATCTATAACTAACCAAATGCAAAAGGAGGTACGATGATGATTTCTGGTAGGGAGCGCACGAACGCAATGCTGTTGATCTTGTTTGTCCTGACTTTGTTCCCCACGCTGTATCTTTCTCTTCCCACGCGGGCTTCCTCGCCCACCCTCCTCATCAGCGAGGTGTTGTACGATCCCCTTGGCGCAGAGCCGGATGAGGAGTGGATCGAACTTTACAACAGCGCTTCGTCACCTATAGAGATGACTGACTGGACGATAAGCGACAACATGTCCACCGATGTCATCTCTCCCACGGTGACGATACCTGTTGGCGGTTGTCTGGTCATCGCCGCTTCCGAAGACTTCTACACGAGCTATCCTGGCTTTACTGGCGATATCGTCTTCGTCGCCGACGGCAGGATTGGCAACGGTCTGAGCAACTCAGGCGACCGGCTGCTCCTAAAGGATGGCGAGGGGACGGTCATTGACCAGATGTCCTATGGGACAGACACGACGGCCTTTGATCCTGCCTGTCCCGATGTCGCCGCTGGGTATTCGCTGGAGCGCTCTCCGGCCAACGTGGACACCGACACCGCCGAGGATTGGATTGAGCAGGAGTCCCCCAATCCAGGTTCGGTGACCGTGCCCACGCCGACGGCCACGGCCACGCCTACCAACACACCGACTCCAACCAGCACATCAACCCCAACTCCTACGCCCACCATCACCCCCACGCCGACGCTGACGATATTCAGGGTCTACCTGCCCCTGGTGCTCAAGAGATGAGAACGACGGATGGGCAGGATGAACGGATCGAGAGGAAGAATCCGCCAATCCTGCCCATCCGTGTGCTAAAAGGGGAGAGATGATGAAGAAACTCATAGCCGTCTTAGCTTTAATCACCCTCCTGGGCAGCGCATTGTTAATGATTGCCGTGATGGGCGCCAGCGCTGACGATCCTCGGCTGTTGGAGACGCCGACGGCTACTGCTGCCGCGCTGACGCCAACCGTCACCATGACCAGCGCCACCACACCCACCAGCACCCTGACGCCTACGGCAACGGTCACGTTGACGGCAACGGCTACGTTGACTCCAACGGCCACTCCTACCGTGACGGCGACCACGACCCCCACCGCCACGGCGACCGCCACGGTCACCCCCACAGCGACCTTCAGCCCGACGTTGACTCCAACGTCAACGTTCACTCCAACGGCGACGGCAACAGCAACCCTTACTCCAACGGCAACCGCCACCATCACTCCGACGGCCACGTCCACGGCGACGCCCACCGTCGCTCCCGTCGGCCCCGACGTGGTCATCAACGAGGTGGAGTACGACGCCGTCCAGTCCGGCACCGACGCCGCCTACGAATGGGTGGAGCTTTACAACAACGCTTCCGCGCCGCTTGAGCTGGCTGGCTGGACGATGGGCGACAACATGGCCACCGATGCCATCCCCACGGTGACGGTCCCAGCCTACGGCTTCGTGGTCATCGCCGCCGCCGAGGATTTCTATACCAACTATCCCGGCTTCACGGGCAGCATCGTCTTCGTCGCCGATGGCCGTATCGGCAACGGACTGGGCAACGATGGCGACCGCCTGGTTCTCAGGGATGGTGCGGGGACGATCATGGATCAGATGTCCTACGGGACGGACGCCACAGTTTTCGATCCGCCCTGCTCCGATGTGGCCGCTGGCCATTCGCTGGAGCGCGAGCCGATGGGGTCCGACACCGACCAGGCGGACGATTTCGTGGAGCGAGCTTTCCCTTCGCCAGGAGGCGCCCCCATTCCCACCCCCACGCCGACGCCAACGGCCACGCCCCCTCCCGCGGCCCCTCTCCTCATCAGCGAACTGTGCTACGACGGCGCGATTCCCTCGACCGAGGGCGACGAGTTCGTGGAGGTGTTCAATCCTAGCGGGGACGCGGTGGACCTCTCTTTCTACAAGGTCGGCGACGAGGAAACGCAAGGGAAAGGCGAGGGGATGGTCCGCTTCCCCCCGCAGACAACCATTGGCCCACAGGGTCTCGTCGTTGTCGCCAAGAACGCGGCCCAGTTTTATGATCGCTTCGGGTTTTATCCCGACTTCGAGGCGCGGGTCTCCGGCGCGGATTACGCTGATACCCCGACGGTGCCCAACATGGTCAAGCACACTGCCTGGGCCAGCGGCGGCTGGGCCCTCTCCAATTCGGGTGACGAGATGGTGCTCCTGGGCCCGGCTGATCAAATTGTAGATGCCGTTGTTTACAAGGCGGGCGACTACGCGGCCGTGGGCGTAAGCGGCAAAATCTCCGCCCCAGCCCCCAGGTCGCTGCAGCGGGTGGGCGCGGGCGACAGCAATGACATGAACGCCGACTTCGCCATCGCCGAGCCCAACCCCGGCTCCCTGACGGACCTCCCTTCACCGCCTCCTTCGCCCCCGCCGCCGGCCCCGCTGCCCGGTGGGATGTGGGCCTACTTCGGCTGCCTCCACTCCCATTCCACCTACTCCGACGGCAGCGGGCCGCCGCGCTATGCCTACGCCGTGGCCCGGGCCAACGGGCTGCACTTCCTGGCCCTCACCGATCACTCCCACTATCTCGACGATGCTTGGTGGGCCGATACCTTGGCCCAGGCCGAGGCCGCCGCGGTGGATGGAGCTTTCGTGGCCCTGCGCGGCTTCGAGTGGACTCACCGCGAGGTAGGACACATCAACGTCTTCGAGACCGAGGGCTATCCCTCCCGCGACGATCCCAGCTATGATAGCTTGTCCGAGTTCTACGCCTGGCTCGCTGCTCAACCGGGCGCCGTGGCCCAGTTCAACCATCCCTTCGCCGACAGCGATTTTCACGACTTCGCCTACGACCCTGCAGCAGATGCGGCTATCGTTCTCCAGGAGCTAGGAAACGGCAGCAGAAACCAGTACTTCACTTTCGAGGGCGCGTATCTGCGCAGCCTGTACGCCGGCTGGCGCGTGGGCGCGGCCAACAACGGCGACACCGAGACGCCCGATTGGGGCGCGGACACCCCCCATCGCACGGGAGTCGTCGCCCCAGCATTGACCAAAGAAGCTATCTTGGAAGCATTGCGGGCCCGCCGCACCTTCGCCACCGAGGACAGCAACCTGGCCCTGGCCCTGCGCGTGGGCGACGCCTGGATGGGCTCCACCATCGCCGAATCGCCGGTCATTACCTTTGCCGTGGACGTGGGTGATCCCGACGGCGAGAGCGTGGCCCTGGAGCTGTTCGACCGGGGGCTGATTGTGGCCAGCGCCAGCTTCTCCGGCGCCGCGCTGCATACTTGGACGCCCACCGCGCCCGGCGCGGCGGGCCACTTCTACTTCGTCAAGGCCACCCAGGCCGACGGCGACACCGCCTACACCAGTCCCATTTGGGTGGAAGGCGTAGCCCCAGCGGACGCGGTTCTGCTGAACGAGTTCATGCCCGCGCCTTACGGTCGGGACTGGGATGGCGACGGCACGGCCGATTACAACGACGAGTGGATCGAGCTGTACAACGCCGGCCCGGCCGTGGTGGGCCTGGGCGGCTGGCAATTGGACGACGAGGCCGATGGGGGCAGCGGCCCCTACACCATCCCCGCTGACCAGACCCTCCCGCCCGGCGGATTCCTGGTCCTCTTCAAAAAGGACAGCGGCGTCTCCTTGAACAACGACGAGGATTGGGTGCGCCTGATACGCCCCGACGGGACGGTGGCCGACGAAGTTCACTATACCCGCAGCCCCGGCTACGACCGCAGCTTCAGCCGCAGCGTGGACGGCGGCGGCCATTGGACGGCCGATTACGCCGTGACGATGGGCGCCCCCAATCATCCCCTGCCGCCTCCTCCCCCGCAGCCCGGACCCGCTTTGGTGACCATCGCCGAGACCAAGACAATGGCCAAGGAGACCCTGGTCACCGTCGAGGGCCAGGTGACCGCCCCGCCCGGCGTCTTTGCTGAGACGTCCTTTTACATGCAGGACGCTACGGCGGGCACGCTGGTCTACTTGCGAGAGGGGGACTGTCCCGAGTTGTCTGAAGGGGACAGGGTGCGAATCACCGGCCAGGTCTGGGATTACTACGAAGAGCGGGAGATGCGGGTCGCCAAGCCGGAAGACATCCAGCGCCTGGGCGAGGGAGAGCCGCTGCAGCCAAGCGTGATCAAGACCGGCGAAGTGGACGAGGCCCACGAAGGATTGCTGGTCCAGATCGTCGGCGAGATCACGGGTTGGGACAGAGGCGCCCTGCACCTGGACGACGGCAGCGGGGAAGCCAAAGTCTACATCAAGGAAGCGACGGGCATCGAGCGGCCCTGGGTGGAAAAAGGCGAAATCTACAGCGTCATCGGCATCGTCAGTCAGTACCAGGACGAGCACGAGCTGCTGCCGCGCTACCAGAGCGACGTCTCCCTCTGGCCGGGGATGTTGCCTACTACCGGTGGCGAATCGCCGGACTAGCGCAGGGCTGAAGGCCCCGCGCTAAAAGGACGAAGCCCTGCGGGCTCAGATTCAGCCCCTGAAAGGGGCTTGGCCCTCTCAGCGCGGTGGTTTAGTCGACGTATATTTCAGTTTTGGGGCGAGTGTCATTGCGAGCGAAGCGAAGCAATCTCCCCCTCCCGTATCTGGGGATTGCTTCGGCGCAAAGAGATGCGCCTCGCAATGACACACCGTCTGTTTCCCGGAACCTGCCCCAGAACTGAAATGCACCTTTTAGTCGCGCGAGTTTGCACCGGAGGAAGCGTCGTGTTATAATGCAGTATGTGGTGAAACAGCAAGATGCTGAACTGAACGAGAAGATATGATTGGAGGCTCCAATGCCCGTAGACAGTTTCAAATATCTGCCCCGCATCATCGCCGCGTTCTACCAGATGACCGACTGCCAACCAGAACTCCCCATCCCCTGGACGCCGCTGCCGCGTCCTCTGGCCGACTGCAAATTCGGATTGGTGACGTCGGGCGGGCTGTATCAGCGGGGCGTCGAGCCGCCGTTTGACCTGGAGCGGGAGAAACAGGAGCCTACCTGGGGCGATCCCACTTATCGTATCATCCCCGCCGACATCCAGCAGGCGGAAGTGGGCGCCAGCCATCTGCACATCAACACGCGGGACGTGCTGGAGGACGTCAACATCCTGCTGCCCATCCACCGTTTTCAGGAGTTAGCTGCCGAGGGCCGTATAGGCGGTCTGGCGAAACACGCTTACTCTTTTATGGGCTACCAGGGCTTCCCGGCGGATACCACCGCCTGGCAGCAGACCTACGGTCCCCAGGTAGCTGAGAAGTTCAAAGCCGAGGAGGTAGACGGTGTGCTGCTCACCCCGGCCTGACCGGATTGTGCCCGTAACGTGCCCGTGCTGGCACGAACGCTGGAGGCGGCTGGCCTTTCCACGATTATGGTGACCAACATGCCCTTCTGGGCGGAAAAGGTGGGCGTGCCGCGCACCCTGGCCGTCGAGTTTCCCTTCGGCCACACATTGGGCCAGCCCCACGATGCGGCCCAGCAAATGCGCGTGATCCGCCAGGCGTTGGAGGTGCTGGAAACAGCCGAGGCCCCCGGCGCGATCGTTCACTCCTCGGAGAAGTGGCCCGTGCCTCAGGAAGAGGCCACCAAGAACTGGCAGCCGGCGGAGCCATCGCCCCTCATTCAGGTATTGGCCCCCCGCTTCCGCGAGATGTTGCGACAACGACGGCGACGCAAGGCATAAGTGGAGGGGTCGGGAACAGGCCTCGTTATTCAGCAAAAACAAGGATGCAGGCCATCGCCCAGGACCTGGCGCAGCTTTCTCCCGTGGCTGCCTCTGACCTGCCAGAGCCACCCAAGCTCACCCTGTGGCAGCGCCTGCTGACCAGGCTGGCTTCCTGGCGTGCGCGACGGGCCCTCCCGGTGATAAGGGAGGCCACATTGCGGCTCTCGTCTGGATCCAATTGGTGTGTTTCAAATGAGTTGAGGATGCGTTATCATTCAGCAGAAGCTTATTATAAGCATTGTTAGGCGGCGCGTTCCCAATGCCAGTTGGAGGACAATAGGCAAATGCACATGAAATCTCTGACATTCAATATGTTGGCTTTGTTAGCAGCACTGATACTCGTATCTTGCGGAACCACAACTCCCGCCACGCCAGAGAGTTCTGCAACGTATCCTGGCTTAGCATATTCAGTCGCGCAAGAGAGCCGTCAAGTGCAATTCGCTGGAGGTCCTTTTGAGATACAGGTTGACAATTGTGATAGCGCCAGAGACTCGATAAAGAGGGAAGAACGATCCAAGAAATTTCTAACAGAGTTTAACATTGAGATCTCAAACAAAGTGGCTGTTGAGTTTGGGGGAAATATTGGAGTGGCAAAAGCTTCGTTACGTGATGAAATTGGCATAGCACTAGGCGTTAGACTAGGCACAGAACTGGAAACCAAATCTGCTGTAGAGATTGTGACGCCAGCAGGGAAGAGAACGGTCACGACTTTGCAATGGAAAGAAGTCTGGACAGAAGGTAGCATCTCGGTGAAGCGCCCTGATGGTAGCTTTGTTGACGTCTTGCCGTTCGCGGCTCTCAACTCGTTGACGTTAGAGCAATTGAGTTCACAAACTCTTGATTGTACAACTGGCAAGGTTGTGATCCAGGAAGCTACTCCACAAATATCCACACCAGAAATTCCAGTAATTCCACCAACACCAGCTCCTGTGTCACTTGGTACAATTTCTGTGCCGGGAAACTCAAACGAGGGAATGCTGTTCACAGCATCTCGGTCCGGGCAGTATATTTTCAAGTATGTCAATGGAGCCTACTCAACTTACCCTCTCAATCGTATCCCGGAAGGACTTGCAACATGGCTTGCAGATGTGAGGGTCTTCAAGAACCGATCTGTTGAATGGATTGGAAATGATATCAGTGAACATCCTGAGTACAGAATCATCAACTTAGGATATAGCTTTAGCGCCGACGAAGCTGAAGCGCAAGCGAAAGAGTACAGTGTTCCGGTTTCCATCTCACTAGCACAAGGTGACACGCTGATCCTTGTGGCTATAGACAAAAAAGACGCTTATAACGACAATCCTGGTGAAGTTGTCTTGGAAGTGCTCTTTGTTCCGGCACAGTGAGTTTCCATAAAGAGCCGTCCAACAATGCGTTGGTGTGCCCTGAAAGCTGTCGTCTACTAGCCGGTGAGAGCCCGGTCATGGCAACTGCCAGGAGGCCACGTAGCAGGCATCCAGTGCTTCTTACGAGGTAACAGATGAAAGAGCGTATCTTGGAACTAGTCGAATATCGCGAATTGGTCAGGAACCTGGTCATCCGGGACATCAAGCTGCGCTATCGCAACTCGGTCCTGGGCTTTGTCTGGAGTCTGGGCAATCCCTTGCTGATGATGACCGTCTACACTCTGCTCTTCACCATCCTGATGCCCACCAACATCCCCAAGTACCCGGTGTTCATCCTCTGCGCCCTGCTGCCCTGGAACTATTTCAATACCTCCATCATGGGGGCCATTGACAGCATCGTGGGCAATGCGCATCTGATCAAGAAGGTCTACTTCCCCCGCGAGGTGCTGCCGATCTCGATCGTGCTGGCCAATTTGGTCAACTTCCTCCTGGCTCTGATCGTCCTCTTTGCCATGCTGTTGGTCTTCAGGGTGCGGCTCACGCCCTGGGCGCTGTACTTGCCGTTGATCATCTTCATTCAAACGATTTTCACCCTGGGCCTGGCCCTGATCTTCGCCACGCTGAACGTTTTCTACCGCGATACCAAAATCATCATGGAAGTGGGGATGCTGGCCTGGTTTTTCCTGACCCCCGTCTTCTACCGCATTGAGGACGTGGTTCCCCAGTACGCCAGGTGGATGTACTGGGTCAACCCGATGGCTTCTTTCATCTCCTGGTATCGCATCGTTCTCTATCACGGCATCTCCATGGAACCGGGCTTTATTTTCCGCACCCTGGTCACCTCGGTGATCGCTCTGATAGTGGGTTACGTCGTCTTCACCCGCTACAGCTCTGTTTTCGGCGAGGAGGTCTGATGGCGGCTTGCCCCCGTGCTCCCTTGCTCCCCTGCTCCCCTGCTCCCTTGCTCACATCGGCGGCCATCTGCTTCGAGAAGGTCTCCAAGCGGTTCATCCTGCACCACGCCAGGCCGCGCTCCTTCCAGGAATTGGTGATCGGGGCTTTGTGGCGCAGCCGCTCGCGGGAGGAGCTGTGGGCGCTGAAGGACGTCAGCTTCGAAGTGGAACGGGGCGGGATGCTGGGCATCATCGGGCCTAACGGCTCCGGGAAGAGCACCGCCCTCAAGCTGATCACGCGCATCCTGGAGCCGACTGCGGGGACCATCAGCGTGAATGGCAAGGTGTCCGCGCTGATCGAACTGGGCGCCGGCTTCCATCCCGACCTGACGGGCCGCGAGAACGTCTATCTCAACGGCTCCATCCTGGGCCTGAGCCAGGAGGAAATGGACGCCAAGTTCAAGGACATCGTGGCCTTCGCTGAGCTGGAGCGCTTCATCAACGTGCCCCTGAAACATTATTCGTCCGGAATGTACATGCGCCTGGGATTCGCCATCGCCATCAACGTCGAGCCCGACATCCTGCTGATTGACGAGGTGCTGGCGGTGGGCGACGAATCCTTTCAGCGGAAGTGCCTGGCGAAGATCGAGGAGTTCAAAGCGCAAGGCAACACCATGGTCTTCGTTTCCCACGCCCTGGAAAACGTCAGAAAGTTGTGTGACCAGGCCATCTGGCTGGAGCGGGGGGAGATCAAATCCCGCGGCTGCCCCGACGACGTGATCTACGATTATCTGGACGACCTGCGTCGGAAAGAAGAGGGTGGTTTGGATCAGAAGCGCCGCCATCTGAAGTTCAAGCTGGAAGTTGAAGGATCGAGGTTTGAGGGATTGCCCTCCCACGTTTTGATGGGTGAGAACGATGTCCAATGTCTGGGAGACGGCTGGCACGAGGCCGAGGACTGGGCTCCCAAAGGGCGGTGGACGACCAGGAGGGCTTCGGTGTTCCTGAGGCCCGATGGGTCTTCCAGACGGCTGCACATGATCGCCTGGTGTCCTCAACCCGCCCTCACTCCCCAGTCGGGAAGGGTTTACGTTGACAGTCGGGTGGTGGGCACGTTCGATCTAGCTGACGCTGATCCCCAAACGTTTTCTTTTCGTTTGCCGCCGCTCGACTTGCGACAGAACCCGCGCGGGCCGATCAAAGTGACCATCGTGGTGAATCGGACGCTGATACCTGCTGAGGCCGGGCTGGGCGAGGACTGCCGCGAGTTGGGCGTCGCCGTTCGGGAGATTTGGACTGACTAATGTATTTCGTATTGCGTAGTGCGTAAGCGAAGCGGCGTAGTGCGTAACGGAATACGCAATACGCAATACGCAATACGCTCTACAGCAATCCTGGTTTGGGAGAAATGAACAAACTCGAACTGCCTTTCGATCAATATCAAAGATACAAGATGGTGGAAGAGCTCGTGGGCCTGATCCGTGGCCAGCGAAGTGACTACCGTTTGAGGATCCTGGACGTGGGCGGTCGTCCGGGGTTGCTTGCGGAGTTTCTGCCAGATGACGAGGTATTTATCGTTGACATACTGCCTTCTGAGGACCTGAACTGCGTTCAGGGCGATGGAGCCAGGCTGCCATTTAGGGATAGCGCTTTCGATTTGGTGGTTAGCGTGGATACCCTGGAGCATATTCCGTCCGACCACAAGCCCGAATTCCTGGGGGAGCAGCTTCGAGTCAGCAGTGACTACGTTGTGCTGGCTGCGCCGTTCGAGGACCAAAACGTCGCTCTCGCCGAGCAGATCGTCAATGAGTTCTTCATCAAGAAACTCGGTCACCCCAACGATTCCCTGGAGGAGCATTTCGCCAACGGACTCCCTCGCCTTGATGAAGTGCTCTCTTTCCTGGATCAGCGCGGCGTTCAACACCTGGAAATCCCCAACGGTTACCTGTACAACTGGCTGGTGATGATGATGGCCCTCCCCGCAGTCCAGGCCCTGCCGGACTCCGAGGAACTGGTGGCTATGATCAACCGGTTCTACAACCAGAACCTCTACGCCAGCGACAACCGCCAGCCCTGCTATCGAACGGTGATCTTGGCCAGCAAACGGCATAGCTTGGATAGCGATCACATCGTGAGTAGATACCAGGGGCGTGAGGCTGGCGCTTCGGCGGATACCAAGCTGAAACTGGCTGATTTGTTGCTAAACTTGAAGCTGGAACAGCCGCGCATAGCCGCTCTGGAGGACGAGCTTGAGGGGCGGACAGAGTGGGCGTTTCGGCTCAGAGATGAGATCGAAGAGAAGGATCAGTACATTGAGAAGCTGCAAAGCGAATTCAAGGAGCGGACGGCGTGGGCCTTCGGGCTGAGGGACGAACTGGAGGCCAGGGCCAGCCGCATCGTCGAACTGCAGAATGAGCTTGAGCAGCGAACGGCGTGGGCTGCCAAGCTCCAAGAAGAGGTGGGCCAGAAAGGGCGGCGCATCGTTGAGCTGCAGGACGACCTGCAGGAGCGGACGGACTGGGGCCTGGGGCTTCAAGACGAGCTAAAGGAGCGGACGGAGTGGGCGCTGCAGCTCCGAGATGAGGCGCAGGAGAAAGATCGGCGGATAGTCAGCTTGCAGGACGAGCTAGAGGTACAAACCCAGTGGGCGCTGCAGCTCCTGGAAGAGCTGGAGCAGAAGGATCAGTACCTCAACAAGCTGCAAGCGGAGTTCGAAGAACGCACGGAGTGGGCGCTTCAGCTTGACGAAGAGCTGACCAGGATCAAACAGAGTTGGGTTTACAAGTTGTTTATTATGAGGGGCAAACGTGAAACGTGAAGACGTGAAACGTGAAGACGTGAAACGTGAAGGCGTGAAACGTGAAGGGCGCAGCACTTTTCAGGCATCACGTCTGGCCGATTGGCTGAGAGGCGTGCTGCTTGTCCTCGCCTTCCCGCTGTTCGTGATACTCGTCATCCCCCTGGCCTTTGGCCTCGTGGTCTCCCTTTTCATCGCCGACATCGCCAGCTACCTCACACGCAACACGCAACACGCAATACGTGATACGCAATACGCAATACGCAATACGGACGGGGACTTCGAGGTAAGCAGGCTCAATACCGACAGCGCCACCATCATCATCCCCAACTGGAACGGCCGCGAACTGTTGGAGCAGTGCCTGCCCTCCGTCGTGGCGGCGGTGAGGAGCGACGGGGGGGATCACGAGATCATCGTAGTGGACAACCACAGCGCCGACGACAGCGTGCCGTTTGTCCAAGCCAACCATCCCGAGGTCAAGGTGCTGGAGCTGGATAGAAATCGAGGATTCGCCGGCGGCTGCAACGCCGGTGCGGCAGCCAGTCAAAACGAGATCATCGTTTTTCTCAATAACGACATGATCGTGGAGCGCGGGTTCCTGCAGCCCCTGCTGGATGCATTTGGTGATGAGGCCACCTTCGCCGTGGCCTCGCAGATCCATTTTTGGGATGCTGAAAAGCGGCGCGAGGAGACCGGCCAGACGCGGGGCTTCTTGAAGCTGGGCTTTCTGCAGGTCGTTCACGATGAGCCACCCCCCCCTACCCCCCCCTGGCAGGGGGGGGGATGGGGGGGGGGGCGCCCGGTGCTCTACGCCGGCGGAGGATCGTCGGCCTTCGATAAGAGCAAGTTCCTGGCCCTGGGTGGATTCGACGAGCTTTTTCAGCCCTTCTATTGGGAGGACACCGACATTTCTTACCGAGCCTGGAAGCGGGGATGGAGGGTGCTCTATGAGCCGCGCAGCGTCGTGCATCATAAACACCGCGGCACCATCGGCAGGGCCTACGACGCCGATTTTACCCACCGGGCCGTTAACAGAAATCACCTTCTCTTCATGTGGAAGAACTTCACCGATCCCGGCTTGCTTCTCCTCCACCCCTTCGTTCTCCTGGGCCGGCTGGTGTGGAATTATGGCCTGGGCAACTTCACTTATCTGGCTGCCTTTGGAGGAGCGGTGAGTCAGTTGGGGAAGATTTGGAAGCGCAGAGCAAGCAGGAAGCAGGAGGCAAGAGGCAAGGAGCGACTCAGCGACCGAGAGGCATTGGCCGTCTCGTCAGACCTGTTTCACTACAAGGAAAGATTCCAACCTCCAACCCCCAACTTCCAACTTCCAACTTCCAACCTCCAACCCTTCGGCTGGGCTCAGGGCAGGCCTCCAACCTCCAAAAACATCCTCTTCATCTGCCCTTACATCCCCTGTGTCGGCGTCCACGCCGGCGCGGGCAGGATGTACACCATGATCGAACTGCTGGCCCAGCGGCATCGGGTGAGTGTGGCCACGTTTGTGGACAAAGAAAGCGAACTCAAGTACGTTCCGGCGCTGGAGAAACACTGTCAGGAAGTGGTGGCCATCCATCGCAAGCCGCCCTATCGGAGACGCAGTCCCCTGGTGCTGGAGCCGTTCGTCGTGAGCGAGTTCAATTCCTCCCGCATGCGAGCTGAGATCCATCGCTTGCTCTCGGAGAGGGATTTTGACATCGTGCAGATCGAATATACCCAAATGGCGCAATACGTGCCCGACACAAAGCGGTCTTGCACTTTGCTGACGGAGCACGAAGTAGCCTTTGCCACGCACCGGCGGGCCTTCCAGAGCCACCCCTTCTCCTGGAAGAAATACAGAGCCCTCATGGGTTGGCTGATGATGATTGACTACGAATTAAAGGCCTGTCGCCAGTTTGACAAGGTCATCGCTCTCACCGATTCCGACAAAAGAGAACTGCTAGCTTTCGATCCCACGCTGGATGTTGGCATCGTCCCCATGGCCATAGATAGCGTCTCTTTCCAGCCCCAGGACGTTCCGCAGGAGCCCCACAGCTTGGTCTTCATCGGCTACTTCAGACATTCTCCCAACGTGCACGGGATTCTGCGCTTTTGCAGAGAGATTCTGCCGCTCATCAAAAAAGAGGTCCCCGAAGTGAAGTTTTTCATCGTTGGCTCCAGCCCTCCCGATGAGATCATCCGTCTGGGCAAGATGGACAACGTGGTGGTCACCGGTTGGGTCGAGGATGTCAAACCCTACATCGCTAGGAGTTCGGTGTATATCGCGCCTCTGTGGCTGGGGACGGGCATGAGGGTCAAGATACTCGAGGCCTGGGGGATGGGTAAGCCTGTGGTCACCACCAGCGTGGGAAGCAAGGGCATTGACTGCACACCTGGCGAGAACGTTCTGATCGCTGATGACGCGCAGGGCTTCGCGGCCCACACGGTGCGGCTGTTGAAGGACAAGGCCCTGAGGGAGAAGCTGGGCCAAAGCGGCAGGAAACAGGTGGAGGAGAAGTACGATTGGGACGTCGTCATCCAGCAGGTCGAGCGGATGTACGATGAGGCATTAGCTGCCAAGTTTCAGAGAGAGCACTGAAGTTTCATAGAGCAAGGGAGCAGGGGAGCAAGAGAGCAGTGGAGCAAAGGAGCGAGGGGACAAAGTCCGTTAAATCCTTTAGTCCGTTGTTGAGCATTCTGGTTGTGAGATCGGGGTCGCTGCCCAAGCTGTTGATGGTGTTGGAAAGCTTGGGGGAAAGATTCCCGCGCAGCGAAATCACCGTGTTGACGGATCCAGACATCCTGGACGAACTGTCGCAGCATCCCGGCCTCAGCGGCGTGGCCGTCTACAGCAACCTCCGGTTTTTTCTGGCCCGTCAGTTGTGGGAGTTGCGTCGGCGGGACTACGACTGCAAAGTAGCGCTCTTCACCAACGAGAACGAGGGCCGCTACAACAAGTTCAAAGCGCTGGCCTTTCTGTGCCGAGCGCCCCGCCTGATCATCTACAACGAAAACGCCGATAGCTTTGAGTGGAACTACAGCCACCGGCACGTCATCTGGGGTCACATCAAATGGCGCCTGCGGGACAAGTTCTTCCTAGACGCTCCGCTGCAGCAGAACTTCCTCGTTCTCTTACTGACCAAGCTGGCCAATCTCCTCTTGCTGCCGTTCGCCTTCATTCGCTTGTTGTGCTGCGTGGGCTGGCTTCTTGTCAAACGTTGGTATCATGATCACTTCCAGTATGTCCGTTGAATCCTATCAGTCCGTTGTGGAGCTAGTTAATTGAAACTATCGGTCATCGTGCCCGTTCATAATGAGTTGCATACGATCAGAGAGGTGCTGAGGCAGGTGCGGGCGGTGGACCTCGAAAAAGATGGCATCCTGAGCCCTTCGACGGGTAAGCGGAGCGGCCTCAGGGCGGGCTTGTCGAAGGAGATCATCATTGTGGATGATTGCTCTTCCGATGGGACGCGTGAGATCCTGAGCCAAATAGCGGGCGATGAGGTGAAAGTGATCTATCATGCCCAGAATCTGGGCAAAGGCTCGGCCATTAGAACCGCCCTGAAGCATGTAACCGGCGATATCATCATCATCCAGGATGGGGATTTGGAGTACGATCCCGCCGACTACCCCAAGCTGATCGAACCGATCGTTGCGGGTCGAGCCAGCGTGGTTTATGGCTCCAGATTCCTAGGAGAGATCACGGGGAGGAGGCCTTCCCGCATGCACTTCTGGAACTACGTCGCCAACAAAATCCTGGCCCTGACGGCCAGCTTGCTGTTTTTCAACTGGATCACCGACGAAGGAACGTGCTACAAAGTCTTCAAAGCGGATCTGCTGAAGAGCCTGGACTTAAAGTGTACGGGCTTTGATTTTTGCCCGGAGGTCACGGCCAAGGTCCTGAAAAGAGGGCACAAGATCGTGGAAATCCCCATCTCTTATCGCGGCAGGACTACTGATGAGGGCAAGAAAATCAGGTGGCAGGATGGGCTCCAAGCGTTTCTTACTTTGATCAAGTATAGGCTAGTGGATTGACGGGAGGAGGACTTCCCGCGTTGATGAAAAAGCACTTCCGCAAGCCCTCCGTCTCCATTCTCCTGACACTCCTCTTCTCGATTTGGGTTGGCGTGATCTTCTACCACCACTATCCCAGGCTGTGGTCAGCACTGAGGGACCCCTGGGCCGCAGCGCGGAACATTCCCCCTCGATACATGAACCTGGGAGTCGCTGGTGTTGGGCTTCTGGTTTTGACGGTTCTTGCCGTTTACTTCGGCCTGGCGGCTTTGGCAGCGCTTCTGTCTGATGCCAGGTTGGGAGACCGTGGGAGATTGGCGGTTTCGCTGTTGGCGGCGGGATTGATACTCGGCTTGGTTTGGTTTCTCTGCCAGGTTTTCCGCCACTATCCCAGGCTGTTGGACGCCGGTCTGAATTTGGCGCTCCTGTTGATGATCGTTCTGCTCAGCGCCTATGCCGGGCGGAAGCTGTTCCACGCCCTGGGACCAAAGCCGGATTCTTCTCTGGAAGCGTTCCTGTTTTCGGCGGCTTTGGGATTGGGCCTGTTGACGTATGCGACGTTAGCGTTAGCGCTCTTAGGGCTGCTTTATGCCTGGTTGGCTTGGTTGATTCTGGGCGTCTTAGGAATGGCCTGGGCGTTGGACCAAGTGTTCCGCTCGACAGAGTCTGTGGGAGCCTCGAAAACGTCCGGGTTCGTGGATGTTGTTGGTGAGAAGGGTGCCAAGAACCTGGTTTCTGGCTGCCTCAGGCGACTCGGCGGATTCTTTGGTTCGGGATTCTCAGTGAAGAAGCGAGCGGCAGATATCCTGCTCATTTCGCTGGTATCCATCTATTTGCTCATCAACCTAATCGGCGCCTTGGCCCCTGAGATAGAGGTGGATGCACTAGTCTATCACCTGTACATTCCCAAAGTCTATATCCAGAATCACCGGTTGGTGTACATACCCTACGAATTCCGCACCGCCTTCCCGCTGGGGATGGAAATGCTGTTCACCCTGGGGATGCTGTTGCGCGATTCGATCCTGGCCAAGCTCATTCATTTCTCACTGGGCGTGCTCACTTTGTTAGCGACGTACTGCTTTGGCAGAAAGCACTTCAGCAGCAGG
This sequence comes from uncultured Anaerolineae bacterium, assembly GCA_964510205.1. Classification (GTDB taxonomy): domain Bacteria; phylum Chloroflexota; class Anaerolineae; order VGOG01; family VGOG01; genus CAZEBW01. The sequence continues at coordinate 88,117 of CAZEBW010000002.1, read as the reverse complement.
GTGGGCCTGTTGGCCGCAGCGATATTTTATACCGTTTCTATGGTGGCCTGGTCATCTACCACGGCTTACATAGACCTGGGCACGACGTTCTTCACCACCCTGGAGATCTTTGCCCTAGTCAACTGGTGGCATTCTCGGCGCGACAGATGGTTAGCTGTGGCGGCCATCCTATGTGGCCTGGCTATGGGGACCAAATACCTGGGTGTCTTCGGCCTGGTCATCCTGGTCGTGGGCATTTTGCTGAAGCTCTCTTTTGCCGGCCAGCGGGACGTTCGGGGCGCTTTGAGAACCATTTTGACCTACGCCGTCATCCCGGTCTTGATGGTCTCGCCCTGGCTGATCAAGAATTATGTCTTTACCGGCAATCCAGTCTATCCGCTTTTGAACAATGTCTTCAAAAGCCCCTTGATGCCTCCCATCAACCCCACTTTTGACCGCGCTAAGTTCGGTATGGGAGACAATGTCTTCACCAAATACATTCTATCTCCGTGGAACGTGACTTTCCACGGGGAGGCATATCGCGGCGTGATCGGTCCCATTTTCTTGATCTTCCTACCTTTCCTGAGTGTCGTGAAGGTAGATAAGGTCATCAGATATCTGCTTTTGTTCTGCGGCCTCTTCTTCGTCTTGTGGTTGGTCTCTTTTCCCATCATACGCTATCTGATGCCCATCCTACCGTTTCTGAGCATCATCGTCGGCTACGTTATTGGCAACCTGGTCGGTGGGAACAACTGGCGAAACGCGGTGCTGTCTGCCGAGGTGGTGGCTGTGACGGGGATGACCCTCTTCTTGAACCTGCCTTTTTTTCACCCCCTTTGGCAAGAGGGATGGAGCGCGGGAATCATCCGGCAAGTCCCTTACGAGGTGGTGCTGGGGATCGAATCCAGGGAGCACTACCTCTCTCGGCACGTGAGCTCCTATGAGGTTTTTCAATACGCCAATCGCAATTTGCCGCCCGAGGCCAAGATACTGTGCTTCAATGAGGAGTTCCGCTACCTGTCCGATCGGACTCTGGTGCCCGTTTTCTCTTTCGAAGCTGGAGGCATCGTTGCATCTCGCAACGTCGGCGAGTTATTGGGGCATTTGCAGGATCTGAGTATCACCCATTTTCTGATCAACTGGGCCTTTATCGAGGACACGCAGCGAGGTTTGACGATACTTCAGGATGATTTCTTGGATCAGCACTTGGATCCGCTGTATGGCAATGATAGCGTCGCCTTGCACGCATTGAGCTTCGAGGCCTTGCCTCACAAGATCCAAGTCTGGCAGGAGGGGGAAGGGTTCGTGTCCCAAGCAGGGGCTGGGGCAGGGGACTTCAAAACTCTGGCCTCGAACGGCCAGTGCCTGGGCATGGGCTGGGGAGGCAGTAGAGGCGATTTCGCTGAATATGAGGTGTCCATCCCCCAGGCTCTGCCTTCTGCTGCCCTGTTCGTTCGTTATGCCCGTGAAGGGCCAACGGGGGCTGCACTGGACGTGCATCTCGATGAGCAATTGGTTGGAACGAGTCCCAGCGTGAGGCTGCCGCCGACGGGGGGCTGGGGTTACGAGGCCGAGGAGTGGGCGTATCGGAGGTTGTTTTTGGGACCCGTGGACCAGGGGAAGCACAGGGTCAGGTTCATTTCCCGATCAGATGGTGGAACCGTGAACATGGACGGATTCTTCGTCGCCGATGGCTCTTTCCAGCCTCCTGACGACGTGCACCGCCTGAGAGGTTATTAGCGTATGCAGCTTTTGTCCACCCGGCGGGCCGTGATCACGGACATAGGCATACCTGCTCTGGCCCTGATGGCCTTCTTCTACCTCGCGGCTACTAACGTCACCTTGCCAGGGCTGTATTACGACGAGGCGCTGGACGTCGTGCCCACCATGCAAATGGTGCTGGGGCAGCCGGTGGAGGTGTGGACGGGAGGCGGCATCTCCCTGGGGGGCAGGACATTTCCGACCATGATCTCCAGTTACGTGGGAACCGTCAATACCTATTTGATGCTTCCCTTTTTCTACTTCCTGGGGGTCAACGTGTCTTCACTGCGTCTGATGCCCATTGTTTTCGGCGGCCTCACGCTCATCCTCTGCTACGCATTTGCCAAGGATTTCCTCAACCGCCGCGCGGCGGCCATCACCGTGCTGTTGCTGGCGGTTCACCCCTCGTTCGTGTTTTGGAGCCGGCAGGGGATATACGTCACCTCGGTGATGACCTGCATGGCTGCCGGCAGCTTGTTTTGTCTGTTGCGGTGGCATCGGGGGGGTAGAGATAGGTATCTATATGCTGGGGCGTTTCTCTTGGGCCTGGGGCTGAGCGCGAAGCTGCTGTTTCTTTGGTTCATCGTCGCCCTGGCAGTGAGCTACTGTATCATCCAGCTTAGCTCACGGCGCTCTTTGCTCCCTCGCGCCATCGTCCTGAAGACATTGGCCTTCGACATGGGCGCCAGACAGTGGGCGCTGAGCGTGTTATCATTCTGCGCGGGGGCGGGTGGGCTACTGTGGTATAACTTGAAGACCCAGGGAACTCTCCAGGTCTTAGCGATCAACTTGATCACCACGGACCAGGGGGTGAACAACCTGGATTTCTTCGCCAACTTACTCACCCAGGTAGGGGCGTTTTTGGATCTGATACGGGGCAGTTGGTTCGGCTTCTACGGACGATCGTTCGGCAATCCTTTCTACCCCGTCATGTTCTGTGTTTCTGTGGTTGGCTTGGCTGTTCTCATCATCTTCTTCCGCGGCCCAATCGGCGCGTACAAGACGAAGGCCGTGTTTCTGCTCTCGATGCTTGTTTTGATCTTGATTCAGAGCTGCTTCACGGTCTCAGGACTGGGAGCCACCCATCTGTTGATTATGCTGCCCTTGCCTCAGCTCATCATCGCGCTGTCTGTGGAGATGCTGTACCAGGTGAGTTCCTCCAAGGTGCTCCTCTCCGCGCTGACGGCCGTGGTCGTTCTGTCGCTGATCCCCCAAGATGTGTGGGTGGACTTGCGATACCATCAAGCCGTGCAGAGCAGTGGTGGCCTGGGCAGATTCTCCGACGCCATCTATAGATTGGCAGAATATTTGGAAGAGCATCACATCACCTCTCCCGTGGCGGTGGACTGGGGGTTCAAGAACAATATCCAGATTCTCACTCAGGGAACGGTCACCCCGGTTGAGGTATTCCAATATGGGTCGGATCCAGACGAAGATTTTTCCAGGGAGGTCTCCAAATACTTCAGTGATCCCAGTAACCTCTATTTATTTCACAGCGCCCGGTTTGCCGCTTTCAGACGATACGAGGCTTTTGAGACCGTGGTGCGTCAGGCCGACAAAGCCATTCAACTGGAAAGAACTTTCTATCAACAGGATGGAACGCCAGTCTACTATGCCTATCGGGTGACGACTCCGGGCCAGGCTTATTCCCTCTGGCAGGAGGGGGAGGAATATGAGACTGCTTTTGGGAGCAAAGGCGAGGATTTCAAGGGGGGCGCTTCCAACGGCAGGTGTTTGGGAATGTGGTGGGGGAGTGAAGTGTCGCATTTTGCCCTGTACAAGATCCACGTCGCTGAGGATATTCCTGACGCCCGCATTTTCCTGAGGTACGCTCACGCCGATGATGGCGCCAAGAAACTCAACCTGTATCTTGACGGCAAACGGGTGGGCGCGAAGCCCTCGATTGTGCTGCCAAGCTCGGGAGGCTGGGGATACGAGGAGTCGGAGTGGGCGCTGATGGGCTTGTCTTTGGGGCACATCACTTCAGGCGAGCATTGGATCAAGATCCAGCCCGACGGCGATGGGAACACCGTCAACCTGGATGGGTTCTATATCGGAGGGGCGGAGTAGACGATGGGCTTCAAGGTCCGAGGGGGGCAGTTGGTGCTGGGAGCGCTGTTGGTCGTCCTTCCTGTTTTGGTCGGTTGTGGCGCGCCTGCCGCGCCGTCGGTCACGCCCACGCCGTTCGAGATCGTGTCTTCAGAACAAGGGGTTTGGCGCGAGGGGGAGGCGTTTCTTTCGCAATCTGGTTCCAGCGCCGCTGACTATAAGGCCGCGGCCTCAGGTGGTCAATGCCTGGGCATGGGCTGGGGCAGCCGCAGGGGCGACTTCGCTGAATATGAAGTGGAACTCCCTTTTGATTTGCCTTTGGCGGTTTTGTACCTTCGCTACGCCCGCGAGGGACGATGGGCCGCTGAGCTGGACGTCTATGCCAGCGGGAAGCTGATGGGCGCCAGCCCCAGCATGGTTCTCGAGCCGACGGGCGGGTGGGGCTACGAGGCCGGCGAGTGGGCGTACCAAAAGCTGCTCTTGGGATCAATGGAAGCGGGCAAGTATAGCCTAAGATTCGTGTCACTGATTGATGACGGCAGGGTGAACATTGATGGATTTTTCGTCGCCGACGAGTCTTTTCGACCCTAACTGGAGGTGACTATTCACCTGCTCCCGTCGGATCCGACGGCTGAACAGGTTGAATCGAGCTGATTTCGCTAGCTTTGGCCTGGATTTGACACTTGTCCTGAGCCTGCCGAAGGAATCCAGGCCGAGCAAAGTGAGTAGTTACAACTGGAGGACGAGGGCTTGATCGTTTTGGCTGTCTTAAGAACAACGACTCTATTTCTGGCGCTGCTTTTCTTGCCCGGCTACGTCACCCTGCGGGCGTTGGGTGCCAAAGGTCTCGATTGGCCAGAGACTCTGTTTCTGTCGGTCTTCTCCAGCGTCCTGCTCAGCTCCTGGCTGGGGCTGCTGCTGGCGGAGTTGGCGCTCTTTTCGCTTGGGTCTCTGTTGGGTCTGCTCGTCATCTATTCGGTGAGCATGGCTGTCGTCTTCAAGATCAGACTCACCTGGGGCAGCCCCCCAACAAGTTGGGGACTCCGTAGGGTCTTTATTCGCTCATTGATGGTGGGCGTCATCGTCATCGCTGGCCTGCTTTTCTTCCGTCCCTTCGAGTCGGTTCTCGGCACCACCGACGCGGGCGTCTACCTGGGGATGGGGGTGAACATCGCCAAAACAGGAGCGATTCGCGCCCGCGATCCCCTGCTCACTGACCTGAGCGACGGCATGGGGAAAGCCCTCCTCTACTCCTACCGATTCCCCTCCGGCTCCGAGTTGATGAGATTTTTCGGCGACGGGGTGCGCATCTGGGACGTGGAACGGGGCATCCTCTTTTCCCAGCAAAACCACCTCTACCAGGTCTGGATCGCCATCTTCTACGCCATCTTCGGGATGCGGGTGGGGATGAATCCCTTGCCCCCCTTGGATCTGCTGGGGATTTTAGACCATTTCGCCAGCACGCCCATGTTGCTCTACGTCACCCCGTTGTTTGGGCTGCTGGGGGTGATCGCCCTCTACTTTGTGGGCGAAGCCCTGTTCGATGACAGAGTCGGCTTGCTGGCCTCGTTCCTGCTGGCCATCAACGTGGTTCAGATGTGGTTCTCCCGCTGGGCCATGTCCGAGCTGCTGACCCAATTCCTGGTGTTCGGCGCGCTTTACTGTTTCGTCTTGTACGTGAAAACGTCCCAGACTCACCCGCTCCTGCCGGATCGCCAGATCCGGCGGCCTGACCTGGAGGGCAACCGTGGAGGAGGACTTCCCGCGTTGCACGCAATCCAGGCCGAGCGAGGTGGGCAGTCAGCCCAGCGCGGCTTTGGGTTGTTGGCAGGATTCGGCTTGGGGTTGGCGGTGCTTTCGCGGGCGGACGGCGTGTTTCTGATCGGGCCGGTGGCGCTCTATCTCGTCTACCTTCGCCTCACCCGCAAGCTGCGTTCGCAGCGCCTGTACTTCTTCGCTCCCTTCGCCGCCCTCCTGCTTCACTGGCTCATCCATACCCTTCTCTTCTCGCGGACGCAGGCTGCGGCCATCGCCGCCGCGCTCCCCTACTTCAGTTCCATCGGCCCCGTGGCCGTCGGAGGGGCCGTGGTGGTCGCGGCCTTGTTGGTCCTCGCCCTCCTGCTCTCGCCGCGTCGCCAGATGCGGCGGCTTGGGCAGTTGCGCGCCCCAATTCGACCTTCGAGTCTTGAGAAGTGGCTGCGTCCGACCGTGGCCGCCCTGATTATCCTGCTGGCTCTCTATGCCTACTTCATCAGGCCCAGCACCGCCGATCCTCAAATGGTGTATTATCACCCCGCAGGTGGGATGATTAGAACCTACAACGAGGAGAATCTGGTCAGACTGGGCTGGTACGTCACCCCGCTGGGATTGCTGCTGGCGCTCGGCGGGCTAGTGGCCGTGATTCTCAAAGAGAGCGACGAGAGCGTGATGTTCTTCCTGGGCGTCGCCTTGCTATACAGTTTCGTTTTCATTCACTCTGCGCTGGTGAATCCCATCCACATCTACTGGGTCAGACGGTATGCGGCCGTGGTCATCCCCTCCCTCATGCTGTTCATAAGCTACGGCCTCTTTCAACTGTCAAAAATCAAATTTCGAGTGACAACCGCTTTGCGAGGCACGCTGCCCATCATCTTGGGCCTTGCGCTGACCATCTCCTTTCTCCAGACCAGCCTGGCTTTGGCCGGACCGGAGCCTTATCGGGCGGCGGTCTGGCAAATCGGCCGCCTGGCTGGACAGCTCGGCGACAGGTCGGCCGTGATCCTGGAAAGCCCGTTGATCGGAGATCCGTTTGCCTTACCTTTGACTTATCTTTATAATAAAGATGCCTTCGTCTGGCAGGAGCAGAATTGGGACAGCGACTACGCTGAACCGTTTTCCGAACTGGTGGGCAGGTGGCGCGATCGCGGCCGGGAGGTTTTCTACGTCGCTGCCGATGGCTTGACGCGGGTTCGCTCGGACGACTACCTTTTCTCCCCCGTGGGCGAGGCGGCCCTGGAAATCGTCCTGCCGGAGACGTCTTTCGACCACCTGCCGAAGGGCGTGGTGCATCAGTCCTACGATCTGGAGGTCTACAGGATCGAGCCGGCCTGGAAGAGAGCGGAGCCTGCCTATCCCTTCTCTCTGGATGTGGGGCGGTTCGACTATGGCTATCTGATGAGCGGTTTCTATGGCAGGGAGGGCGGTCCCGGTGGGTGGTACCGGTGGACGGGGGGAACCGCCGAGGTGCTGCTGCCGTGGGTTCCGTCCGTAAATTCGGAAACTCGCGGATTCGTGCTCTCGCTCACCGCGGGCAGCCCGCGCCCCGACGGGGTTGAGCCAGCGAAGGTGACGCTCTACTTGAACGAGCGTCTCCTCGATACATTCGACCTGGGCAATGAGTTCAAGACCCACACGGTGGTCATATCGCCGGATTTCACAACCGCCCCTCAGGTCAAGACCGCTCTCCTCCGCCTGGAGACCAACCCGTGGATCCCCGCCGAAGCGGGGCTGGAAGACGTTCGCGAGCTGGGCATCGTCCTGGATCGCATAGAGCTTGATAGGTTACCATGAAGCGAAGAGCATCCATCATTGTCGTCAACTGGAACGGTAAGAGATTTCTTGAAGAGTGTCTGTCCTCCCTTTTGGCTCAAACCTATTCCCCTTACGAGATCATCTTGGTGGACAACGGTTCCCGCGACGGTTCGGTGGACTTCGTCGCCGAGGCGTTCCCGCAGGTCAAGATCATCGAAAACGGCGAGAACCTGGGCTTCGCGGAGGGCAACAACGTGGCCATCAGAGTGGCGCAGGGAGACTACATCGTCACTCTGAACAACGACACGCGAGCGGAGCCAGATTGGCTGGAGGAATTGGTCCGGGTGGTGGAGACCGATTCCAATATCGGGATGTGCGCTTCCAAGATGCTCTTTTATCACCACACCGGCGTTCTCAACTCCACCGGCATCAGTCTGGACGTAGCGGGCATCGCCTGGGACCGACGGGGCGGGGAACGAGACGATGGCCAGGAGCGCGAACCGTTGGAGATATTCGGTCCCTGTGCTGGCGCGGCTTTGTATCGCCGAGAGATGCTAGACGAGGTCGGCCTTTTCGACGAGGACTTTTTCGCCTACCACGAGGACGTTGACCTGGCCTGGCGCGCTCGCTCGCGGGGCTGGCGGTGTATGTACAATCCACGCGCCGTCGTCTATCACGTTCATTCGGGGACGGGGCTGGAGGGATCGGCCTTCAAGAACCGCCTCTTGGGTCGGAACAAGATCTGGACGATGGTCAAGAACTATCCATCTCCCCAAATCTTTCTCTTTCTGCCCCTGATCGCCTTCTATGATCTAGCTTCGGCTTTTTACAGCTTACTGAAGAGGCAGGACCCCAGTCCTTTGCGAGGCAGGCTGACCAGCTTGGGCCTATTGCCTGACATGCTGAGGAAGCGCAAGAAGATCCAGCGCCAGCGCATAGCATCGGAGTTTCCCTGGTTTAGTCCCCTGGTAGATCCCGTCACCATGTTGAGGAGATACGAGCGCTTCCAAAGCTTCATCACCAGAGGTAGATATGTCTAGCTCTGACGCTTCACGGCCCACGTTTCACGTTTCACGCTTCACGTCTCACGTTTCACGTTTCACGCTTCACATTCCGTGGCCCTGGAGCAGTGAGCGAAGCGGCGATGACTCTGCTGTCGGGTGGGCCGTGGTGGTCTTCGTCACCATGCGCATCTCGCTTTCGCTGGTCGCGGCCCTGGCGCTTTACCAATTCCCTTTGTATCACGTTACCTATTATCACGGGGTCCAACCGGTGTCTCCTGGAATCGCCAACGCGCTGCTGGGGGTCTGGCAGCGGTTCGACTCCATCTGGTACACCCGCATCGCCATGCAGGGCTACGCCCAGGGCGACGGCACCACCGTCTTTTTTCCCCTCTATCCCCTCTTGACCCGGCTGGTCGGAAAGGTGCTCTGGGGCAATTATCTGCTGGGCGGAATCATCGTCTCCAACGTGGCCTTCTTCCTGGCCTTGATTTACCTATACAAGCTGACCAAGTTGGAGTTCGATTCCCCGACCTCCACTCGCGCCGTTGTCTACCTGTCCGTTTTCCCCACCGCCTTCTTCTTCCTGGGAGTCTACACCGAATCGCTGTTCTTGCTTTTCGCCGTGGCGGCCTTTTACTACGCTCGAAAGGGCAATTGGCTGACAGCCAGCGTCATGGGGCTTCTCGCTGCGCTGACCAAGCAGTTGGGCCTGCTTCTCCTACTGCCGTTGCTCTACGAGTACCTTGACAATGTTAGATTTCAGGCCAAGTGTCATTGCGAGGAGCGAAGCGACGAAGCAATCTCCTGCCCACAACGTAGGGGATTGCTTCGCTCCCCTTCGGCATTGCTCAGGGCAGGCCTACGGTCGCTCGCAATGACAAATGTAGCGTTTCGCTCGATTCGGCGCGACGTTCTACTCCTGGCTCTCATTCCCCTGGGCACGTTGACCTTCCTGCTGTTTCGACGTTTCGTCATCGGCGAGCCGTTTCTAGTCGAGACCTACAGGGCGCAGTGGGCGGTAAATGCCTCCTGGCCCTGGAACAACATCGCTGACAGCCTGGCGGCCATTTTCAACACCGCCAGATTCCCTGCCCTGAATCCAGAGGACACGCTCTGGAGGCGCATCTTCTATAACTCTTTTGATTTGACTTGCTTGGGCCTGTTTCTCTGGTTGTCCGTGGTCACATTTCGCCGTCTTCGCCTGAGCTATGGCCTGTACATGGTCAGTGTGCTGTTCGTCAGCTTGATGCAGACCTTCCGCCCCCCTTACCCGATGGCCGCCCTGCCCAGATACGTCCTGGTGCTGTTCCCCGGCTTCATGGTGCTGGGGGCGATGGTTAAAAGCAAGGCCCTGCACTGGGCCATAGTCTATTCCTCGGCCCTGCTGCTGGCCCTGTTCACGGCCATGTTCGCCACGTGGCGGGTGGTGGCGTGATAATTAGTGAAATTCGTGTAATTCGTGGCAAAAAGCAAAATGAAAGTCTGCTATTTCGGCACGTATGATGTGAAGCAGTCGCGAAACAATGTGATCATACAAGGACTGCGGCAAAACGGTGTAGAAGTAGTTGAATGTCATGCCAATTTGTGGTATAATACAGCAGATAAGATTCGGAGTGTGCGAGGCGGCCTGTTCAATCCCGGCTTGATGGGCCGAGCTTTGGGCAGTTATCTGCGGCTCATCGGGCGCTACGCCAAAATCGGCGACTACGACGTCATGGTCGTGGGCTACGCAGGGCATTTCGATCTCTTCCTGGCCAGGCTGTTGACCAGCTTGGCGAGAAAGCCGCTGGTTTTCGACGCTCTCCTCTCCCTCACCGAGACCGTGGTCGAGGACCGAGGCCTGGCCCAGCGGGGGTCGCTTCTGGCTCGCCTGGTCTACTTGGTGGACCGGTGCGCCTGCCGTTTGGCGGACTTGGTGCTGCTGGACACCGAGGCCCACGTGCGGCACTTCCAGCGGGACTTGGGCGTGAGGCTGGACAAGCTGCGCCAGGTACCCGTCGGCGCGGATGAGGTCTACTCAGGACGTGGGCCATTGCCCATCAGGCAGAGCGATGCGTTCAGGGTGGTCTACTTCGGCCAGTATATCCCGCTGCACGGCGTCCACCACATCGTGGAGGCGGCCAAGCTTCTGGAGGAGCACCGGGACATCTCGTTTGAATTGGTGGGGGACGGGCAGACCTACGAGGAGGCCGCGTCCCTGGCCGAGAGGCTTCAGGTGCAGAACATCACCTTCCGTCGCGCCTGGCTTCCGCCTGAGGATCTGATCGCCGAGCACATCGCTCCGTCCGACGTGTGCCTGGGCGTCTTCGGCGATAGCCCCAAGGCCCGGCGGGTGGTGCCCATCAAGGTTTTCGTGGCCCTGGCCCTGGGCAAGCCGGTCGTCACGGGAGACTCGCCTGCGGCTAGAGAGATGCTGGTCCACGGCGCGGACGCTATCCTGTGCGAGATGGCCAACCCCCAGGCGCTGGCCCAAGCCATTCTTCTCCTGAAACGCAATCGCCCCTTGCGGGAGAAGATTGCTAGAGAAGGCTACCTATCGTTTCAAAACAAGTTCTCGGCGCGCGTGATTGGTGCAACGGTGAAAAGTTACTTGACTGAGGTGGTAGATGCGAGTATCGAGCATGAAGCGTGAAACTTCGGGCGTGAAACGTGAAACTTCGGGCGTGAAACGTGAAACGTCAAACGTGAAGCGTCAAACGTCAATATTGAGGCTTTTGGTGGTGGCTACTCTCATCTTCCTTCTTCTAATCTCCAACTTCCAACTTCCAACTTCCAACCTCCAAGCTCACGCCTCACGCTTCACGCTTCACGCTTCACGCATCACGCATCACGCCTCCAACCTCCAACCTCCATCTTCCACTCTCCATCCTCCACCCTCCACCCTCCATCCTCCATCCTGGGTCGAGCCCCGTTCGTTGAACATCACCAACCTGGTGGGGCAGGTTCCCGACGATTTGCTGCGCGGGGTGATCATCTCCTCCTATCCCTGGGACGGCATCGTCCAGTTCGAGTCGAGCTCGGTGTCGGCGGACGCCATGGTGATCACCACCACCATTCACGGGCGGCTGCATTCCTGGGGAACGACGCTGGGCTGCCTGGGGCAGGCGCCGCGCGCGGATGAGATGGGCAGCGCGGCGCCGCCGTCTTGTCTGAAGCTCTACGCGCCGGACGGTTCGGAGGTGACGTCCCAGATCACGGGGGGCAGCTACTGGCCGGCCACATTGACCCAGCCGCTGGCGGGGACGGCGACCTGGTCAGGCCGTTACGAATCTTTGCCCTTGACGGTCAGCCAATCCGACGACGGTCTGGAGCTGCCGGCCAACGTCGGCTGCGATTTGAACCTGAGCGGCAATTACGCCGAACTGGTGGGCGTGTTCACCCTGCCTCGTCCTGAGCCTGGGGAAGGACAGCGTCCCGTGGCCATGCCGGTCGTGGACGTGGTCGGCACGCAGACGGCGACCTATCGGTCGTACATCGGCATCGGGGAGATGGGCCGCTTCCGTCCGCTGATGGATCAGATGCAGGCGCGTTATCCAGAGCGGCACACGTATATCGGCATGTCCATTCCCCCTGAAGCCAACTACGTTTTTGCCGTGTACCAACCCATGCCTGGAGATTACACCGGAGTGCCCTACGATGCCAGCGATCCCAACCGCTCGCTGCCGTCGGCGGGGACCACGCGGCTGAGGGCGTTGAATCTGTCGGGAGACCTGGCGAACTTCGGGGCTTTTCCGTTGCAGATCGCCTGGCAGGACGCCGACCTGACGCCGAGCGGCGCGCCCTACCTGCCGGCGCAGCCCAACCCGTCCAAGTTCACCGCACCCGAGTTCGTGATCCCGCCAGGCGTGCCCTACGATGACTGTTTTGTCTTCGGCACCTGTGCGGATGAGGTGCTCGCCGCGCTCTACGACACCCGCGCGCCGATCACCCTGGTTTACCTCTCGGTCTCAGCGCCGACCTCGGGCTGTGAGCTGATCCCGCTCAAGTTTGCCGGCCCCTACTGGCAGCCGGCCGGGGAGAATGCGGCGCCGTCGGCCAGAATGTCCGCCAGCGGCTCCAGCGGGGCGTACACGGTGTATTTGCCTTCGTTGTGCAAAACTCCTGACCTGTCGCAGTGTCCCTGTGGCTACTTCAACGCCGAGGGGCAGATGGTTGGGTACGTGGATCGGTGAGCCGCTGGATCTGGCGCTTGTCCTGAGCCTGTCGAAGGGATCCAGCGGGAGCGGAGAGATACCCTGCTCAGAGGGGATCGCCAGATCCCCGTCCAATCAGCGGGAGCGACAGACAGAATGCAGTGGAAAAAAGCGGTCAAAGTCTTGCTAGTTGGGGCCATCGTGTTCTTCCTGGGCCTCAACATCTACCACGGCTGGCAGCGCGCCAGCCGTTTTCGGTGGGACGTTCGCCCCTGGCCTCTGATCGTCTCTTTCGCCCTGGCTCTGGCCTTTTGGTTCGCCACCGGCGTAGGATGGAATCTGATGGTGCGCTGCTTGGGGGGACGAGTGGCGCTGCGCAAGGGCATGAGAATCTATTTCCTCTCTAATCTGGGGTGGTACGTGCCAGGCAAGGTCTGGTTCGCGGTGGGGCGGGCTTACCTCGGCCAACAGGTGGGGATTTCTTTGGGGGTGATCTCCACCAGCGTGCTGATGGAAATGGTGCTGTCGCTGACTTCCAGCGCATTGATGACCACTTTGGCGCTGCCGCTGCTCTCGCCTGTTTTGGGGAGCAAGGGCTTGTATCTGGGGATAGTCGCCCTCGTCTTTGGTCTGGCCGTTCTTCACCCTGCCCTGATGAAGCCCGTGTTGGCCCTGTTGGAGCGGCTCTTGCCCGGCCCGAAGCAGACGACCAGCCCGCCAGTTAGATACGCGGTTATGCTGGCCCTCCTGGCGGGCTATCTCCTCATCTGGGGCTTCGTGGGAGCGGCCTTTTTCGTTCTGCTGAACGCCGTCCATCCTCTCCCCATCGCCTGGCTGCCCACGGTGGCCGCCATCTACGCGGCCTCTTGGATGGCGGGTTTCTTGACCCCCGCGCCCAGCGGATTGGGTGTGCGCGAGGGAGCCATGATCCTTCTGCTGGGGCAGTACCTGCCTGTGCCGGCGGTGACGGCGGCCGCCATTCTGTTCCGCGTTTGGCTGACCCTCGCCGAGGTGCTTTGGGCGGCCGTGGCCACTCGATGGTGATCGGATTTCCCCTCCCTCCCAGGGAGGGGTTAGGGGAGGGTAGGCCATCCTACTAAGAAACAAGGTGGCCGTGTCATTGCGAGGCATCTTTTTGCCGAAGCAATCTCCCCCTCGCGAATTGGGGATCACGCCGTTTCCACTTCCAAGTTCGTCGCAAAACCCGCTCCTCGCGATGACACCTGCGATTGTTTCTTTCCCAATGAGTAGCGCGAACGCGCTATGGAGCAGCTCGCAAGGTCGCTCCCGTCCCAGTCTCCCCCCTACGAGGGGGAGGAGTCTAGTAGTAATAATGCGGCCGACCTCGGCAGCGCGTACACACCGTCTCGCGCCGCCCCTCCTCCCCCCGAAACACCTGGCGGGAGGCGACGTAGAAATCGTTGTTCCAGATGGCCTTGAGGGGCTGGGCGAAGGCGTTGCCGAAATCGTTGGCCGGATCGTCGTACCAACAGCAGGGCGACACCGCTCCTTCCCAACTGATGACGCAGGTCTCCCAAAGGTAGGGGCAAGCCTCGACTTTCTGCAGCGTCCTGTCCTGGCGGGTTTCGTAGTCGTAGAAGCTGTGCACCTCGCTGGCGGGCAGCCACTTCTCCATGTCTTCTCGGCTGTCCGTGTTCACCATGATGGGCGCCACCACGATGTTGTTCACTCCCAGGCGTTTGCCCAGTCGCCGAATAGCGGGAATCTGATGCTCGTTGTACCTGTTCAACAGAACCCGCATGGTGAGGAGGGGGAAGGGGCTGCGATGCAGCTCTCTCTGTTCAACCAGCGAGCTGATGTTTGAGACGACCTTGTCGAGTCGCCCCCCAACTCGGTACGTTGCGTAGGTCTCCTGGTCCGCGCCGTCCAGGGAGACGACCAGCTCCTCCAAACCCGAAGCGACGACCTGTTCGGCCATCGCCGCGTCGAAATGGTTGAGGTTGGTGCTGATCTTGGTGCTGATGTTTCGGCTGTTGGCGTAGTCAATCATGGCGAAGATGTGGGGGTGCAGAAACGGTTCGCCCCAGTTGTACAGGTCGAGGAAGTAGGCGTATTCGGCGATCTCGTCAATCAGCTTCTTGAAATCGTCGAGGGCCATCTTGCCCTGGCGGCGCTTGAGGGTGCCGCGGCCGGTGGGGCAAAGGGGGCAGCGCAGCGTGCAGATGTTGATGGGGTCCACGACGTAGTGATAGGGGTATCCCCACACCTTCGCCCGCCTGAAACGCCGCTGGGCTTTCGCCAAGAGCCAGTTGGCCAGTTTCCTCGGCGTGCTGTGTCTCAGCAGCTTGGCGAGCTGCTGCTGCCCTTTGGCGGCCACCGACCTGGGCCCTGAGGTTTTGATGAACAGAGATATCGTCTGACGGTTGATCATGCTTGTTTCCTCGTGGAGACCCTAAAGGTTTTCAAAACCTTTAGGGTCTTGCCGTAGAGTCAGGCAGTCTTGACAAATTTGCCATTCAATTATATCATATTGGCGCGAAAGATCAATTGTCTCTTCCCCGGGTTGGGCCAGGTTTCCTGACCGCACCCAAAGACCCAACGGGGAGCAACCTAGCCTAGCCCTCACCGGAGCAGTTCACAGGGCGCAAACAGGCCATTTTCTAAACATAAGTCAATGAATTTTGACGAATTTTCAAAATTGGTCGTTACAGGCCGTATCTTTTTCGGCTTTTTTACGTTATAATATATGAGAGAGCAAATACTGTCTGAACAGGAAGAACGGGAACTGATCAAGCGGGCGAAGGAGTGCGATTCATCTGCCTTCGCCAAGCTCTATGAGCATTATTATCAGGACATTTATAACTACATCTACTATCGAGTGCCCAATGATGCTCTGGCTGAGGACCTGACCTCGGAAGTTTTCATGAAGGTGCTGGAGTCCATTGATTCCTTCACCTTCCGAGGGTTCCCCTTCTCGTCGTGGCTCTTCCGCATCGCCAAGAACCTGACCATTGATTACTACCGCAGCCATCCAGAGCCAGTTGAGCTGCCTTTAGAAGAAGGGGCGCTTCCCGTCGGGGAAGGTCCCAGCGACGTTTTCGAAAAGGAGCTGACCCAACAGCAGTTGGCGCAAGCCCTCAGCAGTTTGACCGAGGATCAGCAGCAGGTGATCATTCTCAAGTTCGTAGACAGGCTCTCTAACGCCGACGCGGCGCAGATACTGGATAAGTCTGAAGGGGCGATTAAATCGCTGCAGTATCGAGCTTTGAATTCGTTGAACCGCCACCTGGAGGAAGCTTTTCCTGACAGGAGCTGAGAGAAACCAGGTTTTTGATTGAAGAAAAAGGCTTCCTAGATAGTGCAAAGAGTGCAAAGACAAGCGTTCGATCATTCAAGTAGAGAAAAACCTGGTTTCTAGGATTTCGATGGGGATTGAGAGGAGATGGAGACAATGAGGCGGGGTTTTGAACGCGCTCTCGATGAGTGTCTCTCTCAATTGAATACGGGTGAGTTTGGCCTAGAGGAAGTGCTGGCGCGCTATCCTGAGCACGCGGCTGAGCTGCGTCCCTTGCTGCGAACGGCGATGCTGGTGCGCCAGGTGCCGCAGATGGTGCCCTCACCAGAGGCCAAGGCTGCGGGGCGGCGGCGGCTGCTGGCGGCGGTGGCCAAGAAGAGACGCGAGAAAGCTCTGGCCAAGCCTGGCGTGCTGCAGCGTCTGGGGCAGCAAGTGGCTACCGTGATGCAGCCCCTGCTGCAGCCTCAGAGACAAGGCCTGATGCTGGCGCAAGCCATCGCCGCCCTGCTGGTTGTCGTTTCCCTGGTCGGCGCGGGGACGGTGGGGGTGGCCGCGGGCAGCCTGCCCGATAGCCCCCTTTATCCCATCAAACGCACCACCGAGTGGGTGCAACTTACGCTCACCACTTCCCCAGCCGACAAGGCCAGATTGCACATGGACTACTCCGAGCGGCGACTGGGGGAGGCCCAGGCGCTGTGGGAGGCCGGCAAGGGCTTGCACGAAGCGACGCGGTGGGCGATGGAGAGCGAGAAGAACGGCGCTCTGACGGCCATTGGCAAGGTCTCTGATGAAGAGAGGGCCAAGAAGCTGCTGGGCGATTTCATCCTGCTAGAGGCCAGGCATCAGACCATCCTGAAGGAGATGCAGTCAGAGGAGAGTTCGCCTTCCGAGCAGGAAGCCGTGGAAAAGGCTCTCGAAGCTTCTAGCGAGTATCAGCAGAGGGCGACGGAGGCTATGACAGAGCCCGATTTGCTGCTCACGCCCCTTCCCATTCCCAGGCTGAGGCCGGCGCGTACGGCCACCCTGGCGCCGCCCACGTTCACGGCGACGGCGACGTCTACGGCGACGCCCGTGCCGCCCACCTTCACGGCGACGGCGACGTCCACGGCGACACCCGTGCCGCCCACGTCCACGCCGGTGCCCACGCCGACGGCGCCGCCCACGGCCACGGAGGCGCCTCAGGTCGTGCTGCCAACCTTCGAGCCGACGGTGGAGCCCGAGGCCACGGAGACGCCTCAATCGGGGCTGTGGACCTTTGAGCCGACGGTGGAGCCCGAGGCCACGGAGGCGCCTCAGGATGGGCTGCCGACGTTCGAACCTACGGCGGAACCCACGCCAACACCCGCGCCTACGGCCACGTCCACGCCGGTTCCCACGCCGACGAAGGCGCCCACACCGACGGCGGCGCCCACGGCCACAGAGACGCCTCAGGCAGAGGCGCCTTTCCAGCCGATGCCTGCCTCGGCGGTTAGCAACTGCCGCGTGAGCGACGCGCCCGCAGGGGAGGAGGTGCCCGAGTTCCCCGTTGGCACCAAGCGGGTCTACGTGGTGTTTGACTACGCTTACATGGCGGGCGAAGAAGTGGGCATCAAGGTCACGGACAACGTGGGTTACATTCTGTTGGAAGAAGTGAGGACCCTATCGGGGGATGGGACGGTCTCCATTCCCGTCCCCGCAGGCGAAGGGGGGTTCGCCGCTGGCCCGTACTTGGTCAACCTCTACCAGGGCGGCGGCGTGATCCGCACCATCATCTGGGAAGTGACTGAGTAAAACGTGAAACGTGAAGCGTGAAACGTGATCCTAGCTCACGTTTCACGCAGAAAAAACCTCAGGTGGGCCGTTGGCCGCCAAGCTCAAGAGCCCACCTGAGGAGGGATGGGACAGGGCGCTTTTTATTCTTGGATTGTCATTCATGCGCCCTGTTCCGGGAATTATTATACTGCTGTTGGCGGATGTTGTCAACTGGGGTTGGGTGAAGAGATGATAAGAAACCAGGTTTTTCCGTCGAGGGTATTTCTAGGGGCATTGAAAGACTTTTCCATCGAGCGCCCTTCGGAAACAAGGAGTTCAAAAACCTGGTTTCTACGGAAGTAACATAAGAAACCTTAAAATCTTGGAAATTGCTCCGTGCTACCCGTATCTAAATCGCACTTTTTACGTTATATAGTATAGATAAGCAGCAAGAATTTTCGCACTTGAAAGGGGGTGAGGCCACAGGACAGAGACCGCATTATCCGCCGGTTGGCGGCGCAAACAATGAGAGGTGCGCTGGCAACCCAAGTTTTGACCAAAACAGCTATCACGACCAAACTAACTAAGGAGGTTAGGTAAGAAATGAGTAAGAAGTTTAGACTGTTAATGGCTTTGACGTTGGTCATCGGTTTGTTCGGTGGCCTGATGACCGCCAGCACCGTGTCCGCAGACCCGGAGGTCGGAGACATCATCGAGATCCCGCGCATTGACGTGGGTGATACCTTCGGGACGGGTACTTGGGACACCTGGATCCAGATCCAGAACGTGACCGATTGCCCCACCACGGTGACCGTGGACTTCTACGGTGGCGATCCCTTCCTGTGCCCGCCCAACGCAGATGGTGTTCTAGGGACGCGCACAATGTGGATGCCTGGGAACGGCGTCTGGACGCTGCATAACGCTATTCCTGCTGGGGCGGAGTCGGCCTTTGTTACGCACATTCCAGACTCAGTCGACTGCGACGCGGATCTGGCTGTGACGGTGGATCGCTTGGGCCCAGATGCCCAGGGCTTCGACTTCACCCTCTCCAGCAGCTACACCGGCATCGCGGATGACACCAGCATGGTTGGGGAAGGTCCTCCCTACAAGTACTTTGCGCCCTACATCATGAACGAGTACCACGACCTGGATACCACGCTCGCTATTCAGAACTCGGGCGACATCTGCGCCTCCATCTGGATCTACTACAAGAATCAGGGCAACTGCGAGTGCATGAAGGCGCAGCACATCGAGCAGGTCGCGCCAGGCGAGACCGTGTTCGTTGGCCCAGGCCCTGATGCCGACTACGACTTCCCTGGGGCGGACGAGTGCTCACCGGGCAATGGGGATTGGTTGGGATCGGCCTATATCACGGCCAACGTGCCTCTGGCCATTGCCGTTGACCAGCTCAGCCTCACCGGGGAGCAGGAAGGCGTGTTCCTGACCTACCGCGGCATGCCCTACAATCCATTGGACAGCTACGACCCCGATGAGCGAGACGAACTTGATCTTGGAGTCTGGGATACCAGGTGGTATGCGGACCTGCTGTACCGCGAGATCAGCGGCTGGCAGTCCAGCATCCAGGTGCAGAACCTGACCGAGGATTCCCAGCCCACCTTCGTCACTGTGGAGTTCTTCGACCAGAGCGGCGACAGCATCCTCTTCATCGGCGACTGGATCTGCAGGAATGGCGCGGAAACCTTCTTCCTGCCGGCCATCGTTGACTTGGGCGTCAACTTCCCCTTCGGGTACGTCGGGGCGGCCGAGATTCAGTCTCACGTGCAGGTGGACTATCCGGGTGATGATCATGGCGGAGAGCCCATCTTCGTCATCGTGGACATGAAGAAGGTCAAGCGGTACGATTCTACCGTCCCCGGCTGGATCCACACGGAAGCGGGCGAGACCCAGGGTGGGGCCTACAATGCCCATCCAGAGGCCGAGAAGCGGAACGCGGATATGTGGGCCATGCCCTACATCGCCAAGGAGCAGGACGGCGTCACCTCTCGCATCGCCATCCGCAACAACGCCAACTGCAACAAGATCACAGGCACCATCTACATCTATGACGAGACCGGAGTTGCGGTGGGCACCATCCCCGTGCCTTACCTGCATCCCAAGCACATGAAGATCTTCGACCTCAACTACATGGGGAACATCGCCAAGGGCTTCACTGGCGCGGCTGTGTTCGTGGTTGACGTTCCTGCGACGGAGCAGCTCTGCGACATAGACAACAATGGCCACGTAGACAACGCGGACTTCATGCCTTCCGTCGTGGTGCTGAACTACGGCTGGGGCGTGGAGCTGTCTGACGAGATGGAAGACGGGCCTCTGACCACCGAGGGCGACCTGACCAGGGTTTACGAAGCCATTCCGTTCAGCACTTTGGAGAAGACCTGCTACGGCGACATCTTCGGCGACGTGTACTACTATGACTTCGAAGCCGAACGTGACGACCCTGAGGCCAACGAGCCTGTCGTAGGCGCGGCTGTGACGGTGGATACGGGCGAGGATGATGACGTGACCAGCGCCTCTGGCGGCTACGAGCTGATGCGCATCTCTGAAGGCCTGCGGACAGTGACGGCCTCCAAGGCTGGCTTCTTCTGGACGCAGTCAGAGGAGGTGGACCTGGAGTGCGGCGCAGACACCAAGCTGGACATCTTGATGGTGTGCGAGAACACCCTCACTGGTACCGTCACCGATGAGGCCACCGGCGTGCCGCTGGAGGGCGTCTTGGTGGAGCTGGATATCAGCGGAGGCACCCTGGACCGCACGTACGACCTCGAAGACACCACCGCCGCTGACGGCACGTGGGAGATTACGGTCCCGCTGGTCGACTCGGCTTGGACCCTGACCATGAGCAAGGATGGCTACAGCGACCGCGTCTACTCTGGCCTAAACTTCGCTATCAATAACGGGTACGAGACGGAAGACTGCTTTGATGGCGTCGAGGACTCAACCGACTACGAAACCGCCCTCATCTCCCACGCCTACATCCAGGGCAAGGTCTTCTGCGACGGGTTGGTGGATGATGATGGTGTCTTCAACCCTGGCGAGGAGCAGGCTGGTGTGTTGGTGCGGCTGTATGCGGACATCGAACCCGATGGCGACGGCGACATCTGGGAGCAGTCGTACACCACTGGTGCTGACGGCTTCTACCAGTTCGTCGTCTCGCTGGACCGCCTGCCGGCTGACCCCGGCCCGGATGGCGTTGTGGACAGCATCGACTACACGGTCGTGGCCTGGCCCACGGAGTCGACAGCCGGCACCATGACGGCTGACGAGCATCGCGTGATCAACATCGACATCTGCACTCCGTAAGCCACGAGTTGCCTGTGTTAGTCTGAGTAGTATCGAAAGCCACCAGGGGAACCTGGTGGCTTTTTTTCTGTCAACGGATGGGGAACGGATAAACGGATGGCCTTCTCTGGTAGGGGCGTACCCTTGCGGTCGCCCCTATTTTGCGAAATGGCGGCAGCGGATGGACAGCGGATAAGCGGATGCGCGGGCGCGGCGGCTGTATTTGCGAAATGGGGGCGGGGGTGGTATAATAGGGTTAGAATTCGAGGGGAAGGGGAATGGCGATGGCCGAGGAAATACAAACTTCAATGAATGGGAGGTGGAGATATGGCGAGGAAATCACGTCGGGCTAAGAAGCGAGCTAGGCAGAAGAGAAGTATCCCTGCCATCCGACCGAAACAGACAGCGGGGCAAGCCGAAGAGCTGACAGACGGGAAGTCGGCAGAGATGGCTGAGGAGTATCGCTACGTGTATGCCGACCTGAAACGCATTGCTATCCTGGCCGGGGCCATGTTGGCCGCGCTGATCGCGCTGTCCTTCGTGATCGGGTAAGAACACGGATGGGCAGGATTTGCGGATTCGTCCCTGTTCGGGTCACTTGATCCGTTCATCCTGCCGATCCGTTGTTCTGGCGCAGGTTCTGGCAAGACAGGAAAAGGGGCAAGTGGTTTCCATACCGCTTGCCCCTCGTCGTTTCTGAGATACGGATGCGTGGACTTGTGAATTGCCTGTCCGTTCAAGCCACTCGATCCGCTAATCCTGCCGATTCGCTGTTCTTTCGCTGGCGAGAGCTGGCCAGCAGGCGATGAGTCACTGATTCGATGGCCCAATGGATGGGCGCGAGCAGCCAGAGGTTGCGGGTGAAGAGGAAGATGATGGCTGTGGCGAAGGCCAGGCTCCATCTCAAGAGGAGGTTCGCCGACCGCCACGGCAAAGTCAAATCCCTGCGCCAGGCGGGGTTGGTTGACCACTCCAGGGTGACGAGCAGGAAGCCGATGAAAGCGCCAGCGTAGTGACTTTCGAGCAGGAGGATGGCGGCGCTGCGGTAGAAGGCCCAATGCGTTTCCAGGTAGATGGCCTCTCTCAGGCGGGTGCATCCGTTCGTAGAGGCATCTGCTGAGCTGACCTCTCGTCGCGCGCTCACCCAGCGGGGCAGGGCGTCTACAGCGCGGACGTACCACCACCAGACCACGGCCAGAAGCAAGAAGGCGGCCCCGCCCAGCGCGGCCCCCAGGCCCATCCCCTTGACCCAATCCAGGTGCGTCAGGCCCATGAGCCGAGGCAGGATGGCCCCACGCAGCAGAGCAGCGTAGGGAATGCCGATGTAGTACAGGAATTTGATCGGTTCGAGGAGCCAGTGACGATGAGGCCACTGTTTGAGGGTTTTGGCCCGTTGGCCCAGTCGGCCCGACCTCGGCCGGCGGTAATGCCAGGCGAGATCAACCCCCAGGGCGTAGAGGCCGATGGAGAAGATCACCCACAAGGCCGCTTCCAGCTTGTAGTCCAATAGATTGGGCCAGTAAAGTGCACTGGTTAGCGTTGGCAGCGCATTCATAGGACCCTTGCTCGTGGTAGTCCCCATCTTGGGTGTTGCTGCCGTGTCATTGCGAGCTGCTCCATATCGCGGTCGCGCTACTCATTGGGAAAGAAACAAACGTAGGTGTCATCGCGAGGAGCGGGTTTTGCGACGAAGCGATCTCCAATTCGCGAGGGGGAGATTGCGGCAATTCAGGGGATTGCTTCGGCAAAAAGACGCCTCGCAATGACACAGCCGTGGTTTGTTTCTTAGTAGGAGCAGCGCGACGAAGCAATCTCCTATCGGCAAGCTGGAGATTGCGCCGTTTTCACTTCCAAGTTCGGCGCAAACAGCGCGCCTCGCAATGACACAAACAGCTTGACTTAGGGTAGCAACACTCTACAGGGGGACTACCTGCTTGATGGTCAACGAAAAAAGCCGCGGGGACGCTTCGACGATGAGGACACCCTTCAGTGCCTCTACTGGCAGCAGCCGCGGCTAACGAACAACAGAGTGGGCGAGAAGGGACTTGAACCCCTGACCTCACGGATGTGAACCGTGCGCTCTGACCAACTGAGCTACTCGCCCGATACCTTGACTATTGGCTATTATACCACCCAATTTCGAAACGCGCAAATCGCTTCTGTGGATCCAACATTGCTCTGAGGGGATTGCGTGCAACCGCGGTTGCCTCCCGCTTTTGGCCTGGATCGTCAGATCCAGGCCGAGCAGGATCAAACTGCTACTTGGGCATGGCCTTCAACTTCTCATACGCCGGGCGCACCCGGCTTTCGGGATAGCTGGGATAGGTAATGGCCCACCAGTATTGCTCATTTTCCTCTGTCCAATCGGGATCGGCGACGTAAATGAGACTCATCAGCCCGATCCAGGGAGACCAGTGCTCCTCGGCGTACTGGTAGGCTCGCACCAAGTAGTCGGCCTGCTGCTCTTCCGTCACGGCGTGCCAGGCGTAGGCTGGGTGGATGGGGTCGGTGGTCCAGCCGAATTCCAGAATGGCCACCTGCTTGTCGGCGTCGCCATGCTCCACCATCACCTGACGCAGGTCTTCCACGTGGCGGAAGCAGTAGACGCGCTTCAGCTCCGGCGGACTGGGATCGCCGGGATTCCCCCACACCGGATGCTCGGCTACCTCCCCCGGATCTGCCTCAGGGGGCGCCTTGTAGCCTGCAGCGTGAGCCCCCAGAGCATCGAAGTAGGGCTTGGCTCCAGCGGCGTACATCCCCTTCAGGAACTCGACGTCGGGGACGGCCACGTGATCCCAGCGGCTGGTGGGGGTCAGTCCGGCTGAGATGACCATGGCGTTGGGATCGGCCTCTTTGATTCGCTGATAGCCGATTTTCAGCAGGGCGGTGTATTCCGCTGGGTTGGGCGGCTGATCTCCCCACTCCCGCGACAGGTTGGGTTCGTTCCAGATCTCGTAAGCGCGGATGCGGCCTTTGTAGCGGCTGGCCAGGGCGTAGACGAAGTCGCCGAAATCATTGTAGTTGGCCGGCGGGCCGTTGGTGTACTCTCCGGCCCAATAGGGTTGGTGGTCCAGCCGCACCACCATGTCCAGCCCATGCCTCTCCACCTGGTCAACGATGCGATCGGTGAAGCTCCAATCGAAGCAGCCCTTGCACGCGCCCTCGATGTCCCTCCAGCCGAAGCCTTGCTTCACCCAGCCGAAGCCAGCTTCTTTGATCAGCGAGAGGTCGCGATCGGCTACCTCTGGACGCCACCACAGGAAGGCCTGCATGCCGTATTCGGGCGAGTTCATGCGCAGAGATTTTGAGGGGCGAGGCGTGGGCGTAGGTGTGGGAGCGGGTGTATTCGTTGGCGGCGGGCTGGTTGATGTGGACGTCGGCTGTGGGGTGGGGGATATGGGGGTATCCGTCGGCTGCTGAGTGGACGGCATCGGGGTATCCGTCGGCTGCTGAGTGGACGGCATCGGCGTGTCTGTCGCGGGTTGGGCAGGCGGCGTTGGCGTGTCCGTCGGAGGCTGAGTGGGTGAAGGGGGAAGGTCGGTTGTGGTAGGCTCCTCTGCTTTCGCCGGTGAAGGCATTGCTCCGACGGTGGGGGTATGGGTATCAGCAGGCGTCGCCGTCGCCGGGACCACCACTGCTGCTGGCGTGGGGTCATAGATAAACAGCGCCCAGATGGAGAAAGCTCCTGCACAGAGACCCATTGCTATCAATAGAATCGCCAACAGCAACTGGGTCGTATTGCTCTTCTTTCTCTGAGACTGCAAACTGGCCTCCTACCTCGACAATGTTAAGTTAATGTCATTGCGAGCGTAAGGCAACCGCAGGTTGCACGCAATCTCCCGCCTCCAATTGCAAGCACCGGTGGGGATTGCTTCGTCGCTCCGCTCCTCGCAATGACACTTGGCCCGTAATCTAACATTGCCGAGCTACGCACAAACGGTAACCGCCCACCAGCAATGAAAGGGCTCTTCAAGCAAGGAGCGCGGGGCAGATCCGCGCTCCAATACTAGGGGTTGAGCAGCACTTATTTGCCCCTACTCCTCGCGCTTAACTTCGCTTCGAATAATCCGCCAGTGAAAGAGATATAAGGGCAAACCAATCAGAATCATGGCTAAACTGCTGGAGGCGTCCCTGTGTCTTTGGGCGGCAACGAGATCTATTTTGGATCTCCTCTCTTTCCAATCCTCGTAGTCCGCCAGCCACTGTTTGATGGTGGCTTTCTCATCGTCAGATAATCCCTCCGCCTCTTGAAGTCTCTCAATCCCAGGGGGATAGGGCATGGTAGGCCCTTGGTAGAGCCGCTGCATGTCCTCGGCTTGGGTGAAGACGAAAGCCTTCAGCCCCATGTCCACGAATCTGACTGCGCCAATGGTCAGCAAGGCCAATCCCACCAAAGCGAAAAGGTAGAGATAGATTGTGCGGACGAGTGAGTGGCGTTTCTCGTTTCTCATCATCATCCCCCTTCAGGGCCAGGCCTACTTGGGCATATCGCGCAGGGCGGCGTAGGCGGGCCGGGGGCTCCAGTCGCCGCGCACGATGCCGAACTTGGCTGTTTCGCTGTCAGGTCCAGCAACGGGCCAGAAGTTGAGGTTCCACAAGAACATCGGCCCCACCCAGCCCCAGTCTTTGGCCATCTGGTAGGCTCTAACGATGAATTGCGCTTGCTCGGCCTCGGTGTTGTCGCCGGCGTATTCATAGCCCGGCGTCGCCCCCACGCCCATACTCTCGGTGGAGGCCCAGCCGAACTCGGTAGGCCACAGTCTCTTGCTGCTGTCACCGTACACGACCATGACGTTGCGGGACCCCTCCATGGTGCCGCGGAAGACCCAGCTATGGTGGTGATTGCCACTGGGACCCTGGAACGCAGCGATGGGATCGCTCCAGGTCCTCCAGTCGGCGTCGGGCGGCACGTTGTAGCCGCTGGGGTGGACGCCCACCGCGTCGCAGTAGTTCTTCAACCCGGCCTGGTACATCTGCTCCAGGTAAACGAGGTCATCAACCGCTAGACCCGGGTTATCGCCACAGGGCGTCAGGGCGCCGCTGACCACGACCGCGCCAGGGTCTTTGGCTTTGATGGCTTGGTAGGCCGCGGCCAAAAGCTGCACGTATCGGCCAGCATCCAGTGGCTCGTTGCCCCACTCGTAGTGCAGGTTCTGCTCGTTCCAGATCTCGTAGGCGTGCACCCTTCCCTTGTAACGCTCGGCCATGGCGCTCAGGAAGTCGGCGAAGTCTTGCGGATTGGTCGGCGGGCCTTCAACGCTGAGATCGGTGTTGCCTGGCCTGGCCCATTTCGGCGCCTTGACCACGCTGAAAAGCAGCTTGATGCCGGCTGCCTGGCAGCTTTCCACCAGCCGGTCCATTTCACCCCACTGGTATTGGCCTTTGGATGGCTCGTAATGTTTCCATTCGATCTGCTGCTTGAGCCAGCGGAAGCCCAGGTCGTGGATGGCGTTGATGATTGGCCCGTGGTCTTGGTTGATGGCATGTACCTGGATGCCGTAGTCGAAACCGTAACCCGTGAGCGGCTTGGGCTTGGGTTTGGGGGTTGCCGTTGGCTTGGGCACCGGCGTAGGCGTCGCTGTCGGTGGGAGCGGCGTGGGGGTATGGGTTGATGTCGGTGTGGGCGTGTTGGTGGGCGTCGGCGTGGGAGTAGGCGTTGACGTTGGCGTTGGAGTGGGGGTAGACGTCGGTGTGGGCGTGGGGGTGTAAGTGGGCGTCGGCGTCGGCGTGGGTTCAAGCACCCGAAGGCCAACGTCGCCTCGGCGGCTGACTGTTCGCCCTCCGTCGGTAGAGATGGCCGCGGCGAAGGTGTAGTCGCCTGGCTTCTCGGCCGTCCACACGAAGTGAGGATCGTTCAGCGGCTTCATGATCTGGGATAGTTCTCCCGCCGTGTCTTGCACTGTCCAAATCAGCGCGAACTGACTTTCCTCTGACGGAGGTGGTGCAAGTTCTCGGAAACTGCGCACGACCTCCCAAACTCTCTCGTCGTTTCCCTCATCAAGCAGATGGGCCACGGTTACGCCCCGCAAGTTGTACTGCGCTATCCGTTCCAGTTTGTGGGCCAGGCACTCTGCGTTGCCCAGCCAAACCGTATGCTGAGTCCCTGTCTCATCGTCGTAGTGGAAACAGTAAGCCCCAGCGGCCTCGTCGAAGATAAGTCCGTCTGTTCCCTCCAGATTGCTCAGGGCCAGAGTCACTTCTTCGCCAGGATCAATGGCGGCGTCTTCGGCCTCGACGGCGATCTGGACCAGGGGAGCCAGGGTTTCGATGTACGGCGCTCTGGTGATGGTTTCGCCAACCTTTTCCAGGCTATGGGTGGAGATGACCGGCTGGATCTTGTAGCGATTCACCTCACCCACCGCCCAATCCAGGAGCGACTCTACCCATCCCCCGGCCGCGTAGGCTTCAGGATCGGCGGGAACTGGGATCTTGAGGGCGTCCACCGCTTGTCCCAAGGCGCGCCAATCGTAAGCGCCTGTGTCCCAGCCCCCGCGCCCCCCCTCTTTCCCCCCCAAAGTTGGGGGGGATGAAGGGGGGGCGGAGGGGATAGCAACGCGCAAGGTCAGCGATTGCCCGTTCTCGTGCAGTCTCTCGGCCAACTCGGCGATGAAGAGGCTGAATGCATCTTTCAGCTCGACGTTGATTCCTCGATAGTCTAGGTCAATGCCCCCACAGGGGCTGTCGGCTGCCAGCCAGGCGATGGTCACCAGATGCTTGTAGCGCAGTTCGGCGTCATTCAGCATGTTGTTGACCAGGTCACTCCTGACGTCGCCTTCCTCCCTCCAATTGCGCAGGGTGGGCAAGACAGCGGACGAGGCCATTTCCGATGAACTGCACAGGGCTTCCATATCGCCGCTGATTCTGCCTGCCTCGCTCAGATAGAGGCCCTGGGGATTGACTCCTGTCAGGACGCCCTCCCCTTCGAGGGGTACGTTTCCACTGGACAGCCCAGTGGAAACGGTGGGGGCAGTGGGGTTGGTCTGCATCACCGCCACCGAAGAGGGCACAGAGGACAAGCGGGCTACGATCGCGTCATCCTCGGCGATAACGTGGCCGGGAAGCCACTGCCATTCCTCGCCCGTCCAGGTGTAGAGGTCGAGGGTGCGGTACGGCTCGGAGTCGTTGGGGATGGGCACGGTGAGCGCCGCTTCCGTAGGCATCTCGCCCTGTACATCTATTTGGTAGAATGGGCTTTTCATCTCCAGCTTGTCGGGGATGGCTTGGGCTACTTTGGCTAACTCCTCCCCGGCCGAGCCTTGCAGGAAGTCGAGGCGTGGGACCTGGGTGAGCTTGACCTTGAGCGAGCTGGACAGCGCGGCAGGAGGAATCTCTAGTCGAGTGCCGTCGGGGTCCTCCACCGACCAGTTCTCTTGATTGATGGTGGTGTAGCCAGTTTCCAGGATACGATCCTTGAGCGAGATGGGTGGAAGAAGCAAGGCCGTTAGAATCAACAAAGGGATCAGCATGAAGTTGACGCCGCGGCTGATCCACTTTCTTGTTAACAGGGTGGTAAGGGTATCTGACAAAGGGTTGGGGTTATCTTCCATAGATTCTCTCTCCTCCGATTTATAGTGAGACTCAGTGGATTCAATTCTACTCTGACTGGACGACAGTCTAGCGGTGAAAACGCGGATAGTCGTCCGCTTGGGGCTTGCAATCTGGGTCTATGGAGACTGAGGTCTCCTGACACGACGGGTATTCTATCACAAGAGAAGCCTTTTGGCAAATATTGGCCCCGATGCTCCGTTTGCACAAAACGAGGTCTCCTTGTATAATAGCTCCGCATCTAAGATAGATTATCCATGATCTCGTAGCGAGGAGGACGTGTGAGCCACAAACGACTGGGGTTTGTCATCGTTATCATTCTAGGCTTGTTGGTGAGCTGTGGACCGAGAGAGGTTCCCCCCAGCGAGGAAGCGACGCCCAAGCCGACCAACAAAGTTGTGCAAGAGGCGCCGCCGCTGACTGCCACAGTGGTCGCATCCTCGCCGACAGCGGCGACTGTAGACAAACCCTCTGCGACAGCGACCGGTGAACGGCCTTTGGCAGCTCTGGTGAACGGACAGCCCATCTTCCTGGCCGATTACCAGGCAGAGACGGCCAGGTTCGAGGCGGCTATGGCAGAGCAGGGCTTCGATCTGGAGAGCGAAGACGGCAAGGCCACGCTGGCCCAGATGCGCCGCCAGGTTCTGGACGCGATGATCGAGCAGGTGCTCATCGAGCAGGCTGCCGCCCAGGAGGGCGTGGCCATCTCTGACGAGGAGTTGGAGGCGGCGGTCCAGGCGAGCATCGAAGAGGGGGGAGGACAGGCCAGTTTCGAAGAATGGCTGCAAGCCAGCGATCTGACCTATGAGGATTTCAAACAGGAGTTCCGTTTCCAATTGCTGGCCCAGGCCATCTTCGAGAGGATCGCGGCCTCTATCCCGACCACGGGCGAGCAGGTGCGCGCTTGGCACATCGTGGTAGAGACAGAAGAGGAGGCCCAGGCCATCTTGGCCAGATTGCAAGCGGGGGAGGACTTTGCCGCTTTGGCCAGGGAGCGATCCCAGGACGAGAACACGAGGGAAGCGGGGGGCGATTTAGGCTTCTTCCATCGAGGACAGTTGATGTCGCCGGAACTCGAAGAGGCAGCCTTTGCCCTCCAGCCCGGCCAGATCAGCGGGGTGGTGCAAAGCGAGTTCGGCTACCACATCGTCCAGACCCTGGAAAAGGCCCCCGATGTCCCTCTGCCGGCGGAAGTACTGAATTCTCTGAAGGAACAAGCTTTCGTTGGTTGGATGCAGGAGCAGTGGGAAGGCGCCACTGTGGAGAGGTTCATTGATTAGAAACCGGATATTTGGTATGGAGGAAAAATGCCCAAAATCGCTATCACCGGTAAAGGGGGGGTCGGCAAGACCACTCTAACTAGCTTGCTGGCCTACATCTACGCCCAGCGCGGCCAGAGGGTGTTGGTCATAGACGCTGATCCCAACGCAAATCTGGCCTCGGCGCTGGGCATGCCGCTGGAGGAGGCGGCTCAAATCGCTCCCATCGCTGAGATAAAGGAGCTCATCTACGAGCGCACTGGGGCCAAGCCGGGGGAGTACGGTGGCTACTTCAAATTGAACCCCCGCGTGGATGACATCCCGGACCGCTTCTCGGCCGAGTGGCGCGGCGTGAGGCTGCTGGTGATGGGCACCATCAAGGGGGGCGGCACCGGCTGCGTCTGCCCTGAGAGCGCGCTTCTCAAGAACTTGGTGACCCATCTGCTTTTGCAGCGCTCCGAGGTGATCATCCTGGATATGGAAGCCGGTATCGAGCATTTAGGCCGGGGCACGGCTGGGGCCGTTGACGCTATGCTGGTGGTCGTCGAGCCAGGGCGCCGCAGCCTGCAGACAGCTCGAACCATCTCTCGTTTGGCGGCTGACATTGGAATCAAAGAGGTTTACGTGGTGGGCAACAAGGTGCGCAGCCAGTCCGACCGTGACTTCATCGCCGAGAGCTTATCCGACTTTCGGGTGATAGGCTTCCTTTCTGACAGCTCCCTGGCCATCGAAGCCGACCGCCGAGGGGTCTCGGTCTTCGACCTGGATCCGCAGATGGCGGCAGAGGCGGAGGCCATTGCCGATGTCCTATCTAGTCTCTGACCCCGGCTTGTAGAATCAGACTCTAACCGAAGGTTTCTAATAGACGAGATGAGGTGAATCTATGACCCAACAGGCGGCACTTACAGGAATAGAGTTACCTACCTCCAGTGAAGTATCAGTCAAAATTGAAGTCAGCGCCAAGGTCAATATTTCTGCCTATGTTGCGCGGCAGAAGGCTAATCGGTTCCTGATTCTGCAAGCAGGCGATCAGCTCTGCGCTGGCGAGCCGGAGTTGGCCGTGGGACCTGTTTTGGGCTGGCGCGTGCCTGTACAATATGCTCCCTCCCGTAGTGGCCCCCTGGGCATCGTCGGTCACCTGCTGGTCGATGCAGACACGGGCGAGGTAACCGTGGCCGATGGACAAACGCCCGAAGATCTGATGGAACGAGCTGAGGTGCTCTATGCACGTGCCACATCTTGAGCAGGAACTGGACTATAGTTGTCTAGCTGCTTGTGTGCGCATGGTGTTGGCTTTCTACGGCTGTGAACGCACCGAGGCTGATCTGCGTGCTCTCCTGAAGACACGCCCCGGAGGCACGAGCCCCGTTCAGATCATTTGGCGACTGCCTGAATTGGGATTCGGTGCCTATGTACAGACCGGCTCTCAAGCGATCGTTCATGAGCACTTGACCGCTGGATGGCCTTGTATCGTCCACGTTTGGACACAGCCATTACCCTACTGGGAGGAAGAAGTCATACATGCCTTGGTTGTCGTTGAGTTGACCAAAGAAGGTGCCTTGGTGCATGACCCAGCACTTCCAACCGGTCCTACATCCATTCCCCTCGAGGCATTCCTCCACGCCTGGGCTGCAACCGATTACCTGACCATAGCCATTCGGCCTGTTGGGGAGCCCTGACACCATCTTCCCGACGGGCACATGCCTAACTCGATGTCCAACCTCACGAAGCCCAGGGCCCCTTCGGTCCCCGCTAGCTGCCGCAGAGCACTAATCCGCCTCTATCCAAATCCTCTCCCCATCAGTGATCACTTCGATGCTGCCCTCTTCATCGGTGCGCAGCACGCGCACCTCTCCGATCACTTGCTCTAACCTCTCCAGTGCCTGGGGCGCGGGATGGCCGAAGCGGTTGTCCGCGCCCACCGAGATGACCACCAACTCCGGGTCCACCGCTCTCAGAAAAGCCGCGCTTGATGAGGTCTTGCTGCCGTGGTGAGGCGCCTTTGGTGAGCTGCTGCCCAGAAGCAACCAGCCTGGTTTCCGCTGCTTCCTCGATGTCGCCGGGGAGCAGGAAAGAGACCTGCCCCATGACCAGGCGAACGACGACGGAATTGTTGTTGGCATCGGCGTTGGTGTACTGCATCAGCTCGGGGCCAGGGTGAAGAACCAGCAGTTCTACGCCGTCCTCCGTCCCGATGCGCATCCCCGTCCGCGCGGGGTGATTAGGGATTCCCTTCTCCTCGATCAGTTCCAGCCAGCGTTGGTACATGGGGTGATGGTGCTCGTAGCCGCTGTCGAGAATCTGCTCCACGCGGTAGCGCTCCAAGACCGGGATCAATCCCGCGATGTGATCCTCGTCGGCGTGGGTGAGGATGACTAAATCCAGGCTGCGATCCCAGAAGGGCATTCTGCGGCCCAAGGCGCTGCTCAGGACGGTGGGGCTTGGTCCGCCGTCAACGAGAATCTGTTGGCCACGCGGGGTCTCGATGAAGATGGCATCGCCCTCCCCGACGTCGAAGAAGACTACGTGGAGCTTGCCGTCGGGCAGGCTGGCTACGGCGACCCAGATCAGGATAGCGGCCGCGGCCAGGCCGGCGATGATCGCTTTTGTGGGCAGGCGGTCGGCCAGACGCTGCCACAGTGACTTGAGGCGCGAGGGCCCCTGTCGGCTCACCAGCGTAACTGTGGACAGCAACCCGTAGTAGAGCCAGACGAAGACGGGGTTGACGTATCCCAGGTTGAGGGAGGCGAAGGGGATGCTGGCCGTGATCTCGACGGCACGGATGGTGTAGGTCAGGAAGAGCCAGGCGATCCAGCCCAGCACTTGGCCCAAGGGCAGCCAGATCAGGCCGGCGATGGTCGCCAACCCGCCCCAGAGCATCACGCCGGGTTGTGCCGGCAGGATCAGGAAATTGCTGAGCAGCGTGACCAGGGACAGTTGGCGGAAGTTGTAGACGATGATGGGCATGGTGGTAATTTGACCTACGACCTCATTATGACGATGAGTGTTTAGTTCGCTTCCCGCTGCCTGCTGAGACGCTGGTGAGCCTAGCCCGGATGCTGGCCTACACAGAGGAAGCGCTGATTGGTGATACCTGCCCCTCATAGACTTCAGCCAGAGTTGTCGGGTTTCTGAAAACCGACAGACTCTAACCATCCCCCTTTCCACGCTATCCAACCCAGGACTAAGCCGTAGTAGAGCCAGATCATGATCGGATTGGGGCGTTGGATGTCAATGGCAGCGAAGGGAATCTGGGCTGTGATTTCTACAACTCGAACAGTGTACGTAAGGAATAGCCAGGCTACCCAGGCCAGGATCCGGCCCGCAGGCAACCACACAAGTCCCAGCAGCATGGCGATTGCACCCCAGATCATCAACGCGGGTTGGGCTGGCAGGATAAGAAGATTGGTCAGAAGAGACACCAGGGACAGCCGACCAAAGGTGTATAGGATGACGGGCGTGGCCATAATCTGAGCGGCTAAGGTGATGACAACGGCGTCATTCAACACATCCAGAGCCTGCTTAGCACTGGTTTCGGACAGCCACTTACGCAGCCAGCTCTCCAAGCCTTCTTGCATGGGAGGCGCCAGAAGGATCAAGCCCAACGTCGCCGCGAAGCTGAGTTGAAACCCCAAATCCCACAGAGTCCGAGGATTGAGCAGGGTCATCATACCGGCGGTGGCCATGAGAGAAGTTAGCGCGTGGCTCTGGCGTCCGTAGTGCAAAGCCAGCACATACAACCCTCCCATGAAGGCGGCGCGAACCACAGCCGCGTCGGCACCGACCAGAACGGTATACGTGGCGATCGCAGCTAACACGAAAGGGGTGGCCCTACGTCTTCCTAGCAGAGCATGGGCTGTAGCAGTTAGAACGCCTGCCAGCAGGGCGATATTGTAGCCAGAGATCACCAGTACATGGGTTGTCCCGGTGATACTGAATTGCTCCTCCAGATCTCTGGGGATGCCGTGGTCTACTCCAAGAAGGATGCCAGCCAAGACAGATGCCTCTGGTTCAGGCAATATGGCGCTGATGGTGGACAGTGCATGTTCTTTGAAGGCGAACAAAGCGGCATAGACAGGGTTGCCTTGGCCGTGGGCCAAGAGCTTGATCTGTGGGCGTCGGAAGACAGAGTAGATGCCTCGATGAGCCAGATAATCCCGATAGGAGAAGTCCTCGAATTCAGGTGGGGTCTCCAAGAGGCCAGAGATCTCTAACTCGTCACCGTAAGCATATCGAGGATAGGCGCTGGCTTGAACCAGTGCCGTCCCCTCAACGTACTCCCACTGGTCTTCCACGTGTATCTCTTGTGCATCCACACGGAGGTTGGTCCACCGATCGCGGACATCGGGTTCGGCCGCCACAATGCCTTTGATGGTCGTCCATCCGGTGTCATTGTAGTGGGCGAGGGAATGGTCGTTGAACTGGGGGATACTGGCGTTGAACCGCAGAGCGCCGAGGAGCAAGGCGAGACAACAAGCACTGGCCAGGCGGATGCGCCGTTCTCGCCACCAGAGGATGACGACGGCGGCGGGCAGTACCGCTGCCAGCCAGACCAGTTCTGCTCGCACCTGGAGTACGGAAGCCAGGTAGATGCCCAGGAGCCAGGCACTGCCGAGATAGAGAAGGATCATCTTTCATGTCTTTCTATGGTCGGCGAAGCGATGATGGATTTGACAGGGTGGGTGTGGAACTGAGCAGGTGTGGGAACCCTGTAGGCCCAGCCCTGCACAGGATCCTCCTATCAGTCTATTGTAGCATATAAGCCCATCTGGTGCAATCCGCAGGATCAACTGATCGACGGTGTTTCCGACCCAACTCGTGTTCCCTCCCCACTCACGGCTCTACCATCCCAATCTGTTGGCTTACCACCCAGCTTGCAGGCTCCAGCGGCAGAGCCATACAGGTCAGCTGGTCGAGTGAACCTTCTCTCGTGGTGCTGAACGAGGAGGCCAGCCTGATTCGGGCTGGCCTCCTTATCTCCGTAGATCACAATGACGCCCTAGAAACCCGGATGGAAGGCCAATGGTATTGGCCATATTGAGCCATCGGCGGCCTTTGACGCCTAACGCGGTTGGGCTGCTACCCTTTGCTGTGATTTACTGTATCTTGGCACTGTGTTGGCGACTGATGAGCACAGATCACTGAGGAGTTGGAGAAGAGAGGTAACCCGCGTCAACCGCACAGGTGGCTTTTCGCTTCCAAGAACATCAGCTTCGTTCAGCATGTGCCCTGTGAGCTGGGAACAACGTACTTGCCAGAATAGGCATTGCATGATATAATAACCTGAAACCGTGTAGAAGGAGGTGAATTGCTGTGACAGTAGAGGGCTATTGCGTTAAGTGCAGGGAGAAGAGAGTAATGGAAGATGCCAAGGAGGTGACGATGAAGAATGGCCGTCTGGCGGCCAAGGGGACTTGCCCCAAGTGTGGCACCGGGATGTTCAAGTTCCTACCTAAGAAGAAATAGGCGGATCTGTGTGCCAAGAACTCAAGACAGTAGTTGAGATACCCACTCTGGGAGCGTCGTTGGAACGGTAGCCTCGCGGAGTGGGCCTTGTTTTTGCCCTCTATGGTCATGCGGCCCTGGGAATCATGGCCTAACCTATTCATCTCTCGGTAGTGGTAAAAAGGTAAGTGATGGTGTATCACTAGAGCATCCGGTGGGAAGTCAAATTGGCGGAGGTGGGAATGATACAAGTAACCAACACCTACTATTGCCGTACCTGTGGTAGTGACAACATCATCAGGAACGGCACCAACAAGTGCAGGAATCCACAATACCACTGCAAGGATTGTGGTGCCTATCGAGTCCTGGAGCCCAAGCACACCCATGCAGCGAACGAGAAGGAGACAATCTTGCGGGCTTTCAAGGGACGTGCCAGTATGCGTGGGCTAGAACGCATCTTCTGCGTTGCTCGGCAGACGGCCGCCCGCTGGATCCAGGAAATCGTGCAAGCTCTACCCGATCTCAGGGACACGTTGCTGCCAGCCGAGCTCGATGATGTCCTTGAGGTCGATGAACTCTGGTCGTTCGTGCTGAAGAAGAGCAGAAAACAATGGCTTTCGCAATCAGCCCGTATCGCCTTGCATCTGAATTTTGGGCATTGTTCAAATTAGGCCGAAATTGGCCAGAGTTCGCTTGACACTTTTTCGGCCAACCAGTCTCAGACAGCGCTTAGAAGAGCTGAAAAGCGGTCTCCAAAGGCCCCAAATGGCCGTTTGTCGTTCTGAGCAACTCAAAAAGTGTCAAGCTGACTTTTCAGTCATTCTGAACGATGCCGAATTTTGGAAACTTCGCCCGAAGCCCTTGACAAAACGGCGTAAACTTCTCTCAGAACGGCTCGACTGTGCTGTTCGAACCACTCTGGGACGCCGTGACGCTTTCACGGGCGAGAAAATGCCCGTCGAGCGGGTTCTTGGCGATCATCTAGCGTTCTTATGTCGCCCATAGCTCAATTCTGGCTTCTTGCTGACTGTACAAATGGTCAGGTTACCTTAGAATTCTGTAGTCACATGAAGTTACTGAAATTCAGTCGCATGTCCGTCGGGCGCTAAGAAGACCACCCGACTACTAGGTCTAATCTGAGTCAGGTCTCGAATACTAGGAACCTATGTCGGGATCAGTAGTATGGCTTCCATTCCGCCAGCAGTCGCTAGCGAGGTGATGCAGTGAAGGACGGGAAGAGTGCTTTGAGTGATGAGGGAGAGGTAAGCAGAGCCAGTCCAGCAGTACCCGCGCGATTGGAAGAGACAGGGGCCTTGCTACAACGGCACGTGTCGCGTGA
Organism: uncultured Anaerolineae bacterium; assembly: GCA_964510205.1. GTDB lineage: Bacteria > Chloroflexota > Anaerolineae > VGOG01 > VGOG01 > CAZEBW01. The sequence continues at coordinate 51,809 of CAZEBW010000002.1, read as the reverse complement.
ACGTGTCACCAACCAGCCGTAGAAATGGGACCACTGACTTAAGACCGTGCTGATAGATACTGGGCTCTCTATCGCAGGAGAGGATGCACTGTTCGCATTCCAGCCTCTGTGGATTGAGCCGCTCTGTGTCCAGTTCCAAGATAGGACCAATCAGATTACCTCTTGTCATACAGTCGTGCAGGTTCAGACACCAATCGAGATAGAACACTTTGTACCCTGCCACACAGGGGTATGTGGACGGCTTGCCTTCGAGGAAGGCCAAGACGTCGCCAAGTGTTTCGTAGGAGTTATCAATGGGGTAACCCTGCTTCTTCAGGGCTCTTACATAAGTGATGATCTGTGCCAGCTCATCTTTCTCAAACTCGACAATCTCGCCGCCCAATGAGTAATTGGATCTCGTTTCTGTCATTGGGTAGCAGAAGTAAGTGCCATCGAAGCCGAGCTGCTGATTGTGTTCTACCAGTTTGAGGTAGTCGCCGGCTTCCAAGTCAAGGAGCTTGCTGATGGTGGTGGAAGCCTGTGCTGGTAGACCGTTGTCTCGTAGATGCTGCACTGCCTTGGCGATCCTGTCTGCGAGACCTGGAACACCCCTATTTCGCTCGAACACGCTACTGTCATAATGATCCACTGAAATGGAGACCCCCTGCACCCCGCTCTCTGCGAGGGCCTTAACCCTCTTCTTATCTAGCAGACTGCCGTTGGTCACAACGGTCATCAACATCCCCACATCACTAGTGTATTTGATGACACGAGTGAGATATGGATACAACAGGGGTTCACCACCAGTGAATTGGATGTATCTCACTCCAAGATCGTGTAGCTTGTCTATGGCTTGTTCAAGCAGATGCGGCGGTGTTGCACCGTTGTAAGGTTGTAGAGGAATGGAGCAGAACCCACAACGAGCATTACATCGGTTGGTGACCGCAACCATGCAGGTGCTGTACCGCTTTAGGGGATACGCTAAAATGGTCTTCAGTTTTCTGATGTTCATTACAGATGTCTCCCTGGATGGCTGGGCAAAGGGGGCAGAGGCATCTTGTGTTGTGCTGCTTTGCGATGTCTCGGTGTAACCGCTTATCATCGCACTTCGAGTCTCTGCCGGCTCGTCAGGAGTAGAAACAGAGCGAGCGTGCCTAGCACAGTGCTCAGCAGTGCCAGTCCGTCAATCCCGCTGGCATCAGCAACCACGCCCCCCATCACCCCCCCGAGCAGTCTGCCAAGTGCAACCACGAAGGTTGCCAGTCCCATGATCCCACCGCGTCTATCAGGGACGAGGTCGGATTGCTCCGCCAAGAGAGTCAGAGCCGCTGGAATGAACCAACCAAGGGCAAAGAGCGACATCAGGCCTACCGCAACCAACCGAAGAGAGTCTGCTGTGAGCGAGAGGTCCGGCAATTGATTCAGCCTATACACAGCATAGCTCAGGCCATAGACACCCAGCAAGGATGCTACCATCACAGTGATCCGGCTGACACGATCTGCCAAAACGCCTCCTACATACATGCCTGCGGCGAAGACGGCTGCCACGATCAGCCAAATGAACCCGATACTGATACCAGAAAACGCCCCTTGCAAGGTTTGGGTTGCCTGAGACGATCTGGACAGTTGAAATGTTGTCTGTGCAAACCAGGCCCCTACGATGGCATTGACTGCGAGCCAGGGACCTAGGAGAAATACTATACCCGATCTCGCAAATGTATCCTTGTATATCCACAAAGACATCTTGGTGACCGGTCGAGAAGACACGGATTCAGACACTCCGAAGTAGAGCACCATTCCGCCAGAGAAATAGAGCAGGGCCAAAACACGAAATCCTGTCAATCCCCATGTATCCCAGGCAATCCCACCCGAAACGAAACCTAGCCCATTGGCGATCAGCGAGGCAATCTGTTGAAGGGCCAGGACACGTCCCCTGGGAACCTGTCCTACTTCTGTGACATCCGTCAAGAAGCCAAGTGTAGCAGGCCCCTCGCTTGCCTCGCTGATGCCCTCCACGGTCAGCAAGAGAAAAATGACAAGTAGGGATGTTGTCAGCGGATAGAACATTACAACAACGAGCCCGATGGCAGGGCCCAACAGCATGAAAGGTTTCCGTCCTTGATGGTCGCTCCATCCTCCTATTATTGGAGCCAGCAAGGTCGATGCGATATAGAAACCAACACCGACCAAGCTTACCTGCAGGGCAGAGATTTGCCGCACATTGTCGTTCAGGTAACCCAGATACAGACCTAGCATAATGCCGGCAGCAATATCCGCCGTCTCTCGTAGCAGGTTCCCGAAGATGCAGGCTGCGATTGAGCTAGCTTTACCAGTTTTACGTCCAGAATTACCTATCGGCACGGCGTTCTCCGGTTTGGAATGGGTTCAATGCAGCAACCTAGATGCTGCTTGGATCAGGAAGGCAGGGAATCGAGCGATGTTTCATAATTCTCCGTCACGTGATGATCCTTTTACACCTTTGCAGGCTGCTTCTACGAATGTAGCATCATTAGAAGTGCAGCCACCAACACGGCGGCGAAATTGAGGTGCTCGCGGTTTATGCAAACCTGGCGCCAAGAGAAGCGCACCCCATTGGAAGCGCAAGCCGCGTGCAACCTTGGGACGAATCTTGGTACTGACCGGCAGTAGTGTGCATACTCCAACCGAAAGAGCTCGGCCAGTATCCTCTCCTCCCGTCGGATCGTCGGGATGTACAGGATAGCGTAACAGGCTGCTCCAACAAGCCAAAACACGGGTCGGCACGACATGGTCAGTAGTCCTGCCCACTCCAATGCAGTTCCCAAGTACAAGGGGTTTCGACAGTAGCGGTACGGCCCCTCGGTGGTCAAACGGATATTCCTGATGAGATAACCCGCCGCCCAGATTCGAAGCCCGGCCCCCACACCCAATATTGGTAATCCAACAACTATCGATGTGCTGGATGGTTGGCCACTTACAGCGAAAATGAGTAGCAAAATCGTCGCTATCCAAACGCGATTTGCTAAGATGCAGTCAAGCGCTTGAGCCATTATGTGCATTGCCATCATTGGACAACAAGGTTACAGTTCCAACATATCCATCAATAATCAATCTTATCCCATCAGGAATCTTAAGCGTTGCATTGGTCACCCCTAGCACTAAAGGTACTCCAAACTCTATGGCCAAGATAGAAACGTGAGAAAGGACACCTCCCCTTTCCAGAACAAGGCCTTTGATTATTGGGAAGAGATAGACCCAGTCTCGGTTACCATGAGTGGCCACGATGATCGTATCGTGATCAGCTCTCGCAGCCCAACTACTATCGAGCGGATCCTTGACAACAATTGCTGTCCCCACAGCCAGGCCAGGGCTGGCGGCGCGGCCTGTCAGCATAGATGCTGATTGTCGTTCATCAGCAACTCTCTTCACGTCCTCTTTGTGCAGGATATTTGACTGATCAGCATTTTCAAGCTTTTCTGGTGGTAGATGTTCCGACACTTGATAGTATCTCCTCTTGCGCGCTGCAACACGGGCCAGGAGTGTTGTCCAGTTGTGCTCAGTCGGGCTTGGCTGACTTATGCCCTCAAGCTCAGCAAATTCGAGGAAGAAGATGTCCTCGTGGTCATCCAGGCATCCCATCCGTTCCAGTTGAGTACCGAGCTCAAGTAGCAATTTTCTCATCAAGAAAGAATACTCCAGCAGGTAAAATCGACTGTTATCGCGCAAAGCAGCCAGTCGTTGTGCCAGGCGCACCAGCCGGGTAAACGTGGGCTTCAACGCTACTCGTCGCCACAAAGACGAGTCAAAGCTGGACAACACCGTATCCAGAACACCAGCGGTGTCTGGCCTGCCCCCCAAAGAGTCTCCGCGAGTCATTGGAGCCTGGCTTCGACTGGCAACATAACTCGCAAGTAGTGGATATACCTGCACGGGCTCTTCTGTCCATCGCGGATTGATAAGGTCCGACTCGCGCACCCCCCTGTGGCCATAGGTTTCCAAGAATCCCTTGATGTGCATACGCAGTTCTTGACTACAACTGCTACTTTGCACAAATGCATCAAACTCGGCCGGGCCTCCATCGAGCAGGGTGCGAGCCGCCTCTGGCTCTGCCAAGATGGACGCTGCTAGCTCTGCCAATTTGTCCGAAGTCTCCCTGCTCTTCATGTCAGGCAAATCAGACAGCAGCCCGTTGATCAGTACACCATCAGAGTCTTCACACCATCGCTGCAAGAGTATGGTCAGAAGATGGTAAAACACATCGAATCCGGCGCAGAGATTCAACTTGAGCATCTCGCGTGCAATGCGCTGATCGAAGCGCATCATTCTGACCAATTCACCACCGATATCCGACACCGAGCGGAGGCTTTGGTTGTGCTTCTTTTGAAGCTCAATGTGCTCACGAAATGCTGCAATCACCCCATCTCGGGCTCGGTACGCCCAAAGCGAGGACCAAACTACACGTACCAGTAATTGCAGGACCACCATTTTACGACGAATGGGCATGTTTTGAAAGAGTTGGCCCCATGGCTGTCCTTGGCCCCCCTTCACTATGGATGTCAGCGTCTCAATGGAGACCTCACCTCCGAGGAGCGATTTAGCGCCCGCAGCATCCACATAGTAGAAACCGTCAATGGCCTTGACGCATTCAGCAAAGGGCAACAATGCGTCAGCGCGCAGGAGCCGGAAGAAGGTCGGCAATGTTCGGGTGAGGAAGACAGATGCGGTGAGAGGGCAAAAAGGTATTGGCAATCCGTCGTCGTTGAGCCTGCCGGCCAGTATCCATACTTCCTGTCGGTTTGAGGCGTTTGTCATGCTTGTCTCACTGTTCATGTTGCGAATAGGCAGTCGGGCGTATGCTATTGGTCTGCTGCCGGTGATTCGTTCGTGGACTGGCCACGTTGAAGCTCCCCAGCAACTTCCTGCAATGTAACCTGCGCTCGACCAAGCAGCCGTTGGTGCTGGTGGATATAGAACGACACCTGTAGTACCCACACAACTGTTCCCGATATATAGGGGTGCGCCGGGTGTAACAGCCAATCAGGCAAAGCTGGAATATGCAAAGTGGCAAACACCAACGGATTGGCGAACAGACTAACAGCCAAGCCAGTGCCGAGACTATTGGCGGACACGATGAACAGCACATCCTTCTCATTGCTCAACAACCTTCGCAGCTTGTGGCCGCTACTCTTCAGCGCTGTCCAGATTCGCCTGATTGGCGCAAAGATCACATGCCTTGCGAATGAAAGCCTACGGGAAGATGTCGTCTCAGCGTCATTTCTGGGAATCAGGCATCCCTCGACAATATCAGGCAAGTGGTAGTATGCCTGATGGTCCTCTCGGTACCTGGCCCAGCGAAGTGTGATCTTGTCCATCTCGATCCGAAACTCGAAGGTGACGTGACGGTAAAACAATATGAGCCCATATGTGTAGGCGCCCATGGAAAGGCCGATAAAAAGCAGTGCAAGCTCCAGCACGGGCAGATGAGTGGCTACCAGATCAGATACGGCCAACGCTGCACCTATCGCTGCAACAATAGCAGCCAACAAAGTGAAATACAGGCTCATAGATTGCTCTCTTCGTTGTTCGGTGTGGATCAAGTAGTCTTTGAGAGCTTCGTATTGGTCATGAATAAACTCTTGGCTATCCTTTGTCCAAAGGGCTTCATATCTTCCTGATGACATCTTGGCACCTCCTTTGACTCTTGGGTACGCTGATTCGCTCCGCCAGAGCGTGCATGTGACGACCCAGACAGTATCGCAAAGCGAACATGGTCACGAACCCGAAAATGAATGTGGCGAAAACCAGGTTGTTCTTGCTACTCAGCCACAACACCATGCAGAGAAGGATGGAAGCAAAGATAGCGTGCGGGCAGATCGGGTTGCGCAGCCTGTGCAATCGGGATTCCCATAACACGCGGACCGTGTCGATCAGCATGCCCATCCCGAGCACTGACGACAGCAACCAGGCCACTATTTGCTCCCATATAGCAAGCAGGGACATCAGACGGAACACCATGACGGCCAGCAAGGTGACGGAGAGACCTTGGAGAAGGACACCGTAGGCCCGGAAGGCCGTCGTGCTCGTGACAATTCCATCCTTGATCCGTACACCTAGCCAAATCGGCAAGGTACACACGCCTCCTGCCAGGTCTGTGTCGAGGTTCTTGAGATGACCGTCCACTCCGTTGACCAGAAGTAGTTGCAAGCCAAGGAATGCGGCGGTCAGGTTGACAGATGGCCCGAATGGTTGGGCAGAGAGCAATGCACCTTCAATACACAGCAAGGCAATAGCCACGCCATAGACTCCCTCGGTGATAGGCGGCGGTACTGTGCCTTTTTTCCCGTACACGTTATAGAGGGCCATGAGGCCAAATGATAAGGCTAGTAGGATGTGCGCTTCAATGGTAGCCTTGAACCAAGCCGCAATCAGCAAATGCGAAACGGGGACAGTAGTAAGGACAACAGGCAAGATGCGTTTCGGATTGAACACCCCTCGAATCATAGGATCAAGTCTTCGCCCAGGATTCCGTCGATCCAACTCCAAATCAACGATGTCGTTGAGGGCAAAGGCGAAGAAATGATAGAGCAATCCGAGCAAGAACAGGGCCATAACATCTATAATGTTGGTCGCTGGTTTAGCAAGAAAGTGCCCAGCGATCGATGGAAGTGCCGATACCGGAGCTGTGACTACACGACCCAGCATTAGCACATCGCCAAGCGCGTCTGGTAGTGAGTTGATGTGTGTGCGCACAGCATTACACCTCGTCAGTCAACAACTACCTGTTTCTTGAGCCTGTTGCTTTGCTGTCACCGAGCCGTGGACAACGGCTCAGGCAACGGGTCATAAACATCGAAGGCGGCGTCGTACACAAGAGCCAGCATTTGCATCCGCGCTGCGGGTCAGCGATGGCCCGTCTCAGGTCACCCAGGCCGACCCAGATGTCCTGCAGAGGCCTCTCCCGGATGTTGCCCACAGGTTGGCGCAGCACATCACAAATGTAGATGTAGCCATTTGGATCAACAAAGAATGAGTAGGACCCGGCAAAGCAAGTGTATGCATCTCGCAACTTTTCGGGCGTCTGTACAAATATGGGAATTTGTCGAAAGAAGTTCTCCAGGGCCTGCTTTGAGAAGCCATCGTACCAAAGGTAATTATCAATCATCTGGTTCCAGGCATCCTCATAGCCAGCGGCCCAGGTGAAGTGGTCCTCCGTGGTGGCCCCATAGAGGCCCTGATGGAGCGGCTGCATGGCTGTCACGATCCCCAAGGGTGCGAAACGGCGGTTGATCTCACTCACTTCCCGGTAGTTTTTGTCCCCTACGACAGTTGTCAGCTCAATGCCATGCCGTGGCTGTCTGTGTGCTAAGAGCAGTTCCAATGTGCTCATTGTTCGATCAAACATGCCCTTCCTGCCGTGCAGTTGATCGTGGAGTTCAGGGTCCAGACTGTCTAAAGGCAGCTCGAAGACGTCGAAGCTCTGCATAATGCCATGGACATTCTTCTCATTGATCGGTGCGCCGGTCGTGCATAGCACAGTCAGCATGCCTCTGGCTCTGGCATACCCACCCAAGGTTATCACATCGCCACGCATCAACGGATCGCCACCAGACACGACCAGCAGGCGGACGCCGAGAGCGAAGGCATCATCAACCAGCCGCTTCGCTTCGGCGGAGGTCAACTCAGTGTCGCTGGCACCGATGCGCCAACGATTGCACGACAGACAACGCGCCGGACAGCGGTAGGTGGCTTCCCAGACCATCATCACCGGTTTCGGCACAACTCGGAAGTTGCTGCCATAGGACAGGGCGAAGTGGGGTAAGCGTGCCAGCAGCGTATAGAACCGCATATGCCGAGGACGCAGGTTGAAGGGCATATGAATCTTTCTCCCGATGGGTCATCCGAGTCGCATCGTCACAGGGGCGACATCAGCCAGAAGACCAACGTAGTGACACCACCCCCGATCGTCCCGCCAGCGATAACCTGGGCCAACGTGTGACGGCGTAGAGCGACTCGTGTCCAACCAACCAGTGGTATCAGTACAAGCAAGGGTAGAGCCAGTGGTCCGACCATCACCAGCAGGGATACAGCGGCGCCGGCCACCGACCCGGTGTGAATACTGACCTTCCAGCGCAGATTGAGACCGGCGGCTATTGCATTGGTGGCCAACATGGCCAGCAACAGTGTCACTAACGATCGCGGGGCCTGCCACAGCACCAAGATCAACAGGCAAAAGAGCAGGCAAGCGCTGCCCACCAGATACACCTGGTTTCGAAGGCGTTGCTTGGGCACTTGGTCATCGGCGAAGGCTCCTCGCTTCGTCTGGAGTGTAATAAAGGCCAGTAGTGGCAGCACAGCAATTGTCAGGGTGAGCAGCGTCAACCCAGCAGCTTCCACTAGGCTGGCAGTGCCGCGCAGTGCAGCCACAAGTACAACAGGCCCCACTAGGTAGCGCGGGTCAATCCAACGAGAAATCAGCTCGGCGAGCCTGCTAGCTTCTTCTACTGTGTTGTCCATGGTCTGCTTCGTCCCTGCCATAGACCGTGTCCTCAGACCGTGAGTCCCACGCCGATGAACATGGCCCCCATCCACAGGACCCAATCAGCCTTGGTAGCCACCAGAGCCATCCTGATGTAGCGTCGAGAGGGTTGCCTCAGCAGGATGAACGCTGTCAGCAACAGAACTGCGTCAACGCCGGGTATGACCAGCAGCAAGTAAGCAGCGGATACGTTGCCCAACAGCCACGGTAGCAGGGAGAGAAAGGCCACCAGCATAGCCAGGATGCCGAACACGCGCAGCGCGCCCACCTTGCCCCAGACCACAGCAATGGTTCGTGTCCCTACTAGGCGGTCGCCTTCGTAGTCCTCGACGGTCTTGAGGATCTCGCGACAGAACATGAATACAAAAACCAGCATGGCAGGGACCAGCGTGGGGCCGATACTGTTGACAGCCATCCCACCGTAGACAATGGTCATGGCCGACATTACACTGATCACAGCATTGCCCACCAGAAAAGACGGTTTGAGCTTCCATGAGTATACATACAAGAGCGCGGCCATGACCGCGGCTATGAGCGCCATCACCGTGCCGAGCAACGTGCTCAAGCCCAGGCCGATGGCCACAAGGGCCATAGCCCAGCGTGCCGCAGCGGTCAGACTCAATTGACCGGATGGCAAAGCCCGAAAAGGCTTGTTGATGCGGTCGGTTTCCACATCAGAGTAGTCGTTCACCACGTTCCCAGCTGCCGTCAGCGTCGCTGTCACGGCTGCCGCAATCCAGAGCCGAGGCGTAGCGGGGTCGGTGGTGAGATACCCCCCGAGGATGACACTGCCCAATGCACTCAGGCAGTTCAAGGGTCTGGTTATCTTGATAGCACCGACGATTGCTCTCACCATGTCACCTCTCATAACATGATCTGATAGGCGAACACTTAGCCACTGGCCAGGATGAGCCTGGCGATCTCAAGCGCAGCATGGGGATGGCGGACCCTCTGCATGGCGGATCTGATCTCGGCAACCAGCGTCTGGTCCGTCAGCAATTTGGCGACAGACGTTACGACGTCTTGTGGCTCTGTCGCCATCATCCCCAATCCGTTAGAGAGCACGAAGGACACATTGCCCTCTTCCTGGCCAGGGATTGCCCAAGTAAGGACCATCGGCAAGCCGCAGTGCACGGCTTCGATGATAGTAGATGGCCCAGCCTTAGTCACGAGCAAGTCCGAGGCCCACATCCACCTTGCTATATCATCCACATATCCAAGTACACGGCAAGGGAGACCCTGGGTCTTATGGACCAGGCGCTGGCGCAGCCGCTCGTTTCGTCCAGTCACGACCGCCAGGTGACATGGCAAGTGTGACGCCAGCAACGTATCAACCATGTCTTCCAATCGCCCCGTACCCTCTCCCCCGCCGGAGATTAGCACCACAAAGTTCTCTATTGGCAGGCCCAGATCCCGCCGTAGGTTATATCGGTCATCTGGCTGTCGTAAGAACTCCCGTCTCACGGGTAGACCAAACACGTGGATTGATCCTGAATCAATGCCTGTCGACGCGAATGACCGACGGGCTTCGTCGGTGGGCATGGCGTACCAGGCGGCATCCCGGCACAGCCAAGCCGGGTGAATACTGAACAGGTCCGCAACCACGATCCCCAGGGGAGTATGCCAGCCCAGCTCTTGGACGGCACGTTGGATGGTGTAACCCAGCGCCGGGAAGACGGAAACGATCACATCTGGACGGATTGCCTGCAGCACTCTTTCCAACTTGGGACGGATCAATGGTTGAACCAGTCGCTCGACAAGGGTGTAACGGGTGTGACCGTTTGTGCTATAGTATAAGGTGCGCCACAGGGCCGGATACCTCACCGTGAACAACGCGTACAGGCACGGAATGGCAGTCAGCGGGAAAGTACTACACTCGGCAGAGAAGACATTCACAGCGCTGACGGCGACGTCCGCGTCAAGCTCGGATAGGGCCTCAGAAATGGCTTGGGCCATGCTCTGGTGTCCGCCGCCGAGGGGAGCCAGAGCAATGAGCACTCTCTTCGACAAGGTCCTTTTTCCTCTCGTTGTAAGGCATCACGTGGTCGTGAAGCCAATACCACACTAACTTGGGCTCCGACGGATAAGTAGCGAACCACTCGTTGGGCGGGATGGTCTTCACTATCCCAAAGCGCCATTCCTGCGGTGGCCAGAGGATGGGTCTGATCTTCTGATCGTTGAAGCAATACCAGATGAGACCCAGGAAGCCCTGCTCTCGCCCGCCGCCACGCCAATAGTAGTCGGAGAGCCCCGTCATCATCTTCTGATAGAAGCGCAACTGCTTCTGTTCTCGGGCGTGGCCGCTGGGCCACGTTGGATAGCCCACTTCAGCAACCAGGATTCGTTTGTTGCAACGCGTGCCCAGGCCGTAGGTGCGACACAGGTGCCCAACTAGCTTGAGAAACGTATCCGTCGTCGCCAGAGGTGCATACAGACTGGGGTACAAGTCTACTCCAATGACGTCCACTGCTTCGCTGTTGACAAATGCCTGCAGATAGCCAGGCGGCACGAAGTCGTAAAAGCGGTGCTTAAGCATAGCCGGGACGTAGCGCCAGGGCCTGAACACGAAATCCTTGAAGAACATCAGGTCAGCCGGGAAGATTACCATTCTGGGCACGTGATATGGGGCAGCCTGTCTTTGCTCGACGGTACGGATGTTCTCGCAGGCGGTCAGCAGCATGGTGGTGTAGACTTCTTCCGCCCAGCCGGCATGGCGAATGGGATGATTCATCTCGTCTTCGACCTGCCAGATCGCGATCTGCTTGTAGAGTTCGCTCTCGCTCAGCCTTCGTAGCTCGCGCAGGAAATCCCGCACGAATGCCGCTACCTTGATGGGAAACTGCTGCTCCTTGCCAGACCGGTAACGATGGCTGCCCGCAAAGATCGGAATGAGTCTAACACCGCTGGCCCTGGCGTGACGGGCCAGGTTAATCAGCCTGTTGATGACGAGCTTGTTGGCCTCAGTCTGCTGATGATTGGTGGGCCCGGCCCAGTAGGCCATGATGTCAATGTGAAAGCGAACGACGTTCGGATGAGTGGGCAAGGAATAATCTCGCCAAATGGCCTGCATCACAGGCTGCACAGGAGTAGCATCCAAGTCAGCGCTCACCCACTCATCTTTCATCCGCCAGTGAAAGCCGTACAGGGGGAAGGCCGGCAATAGCTGCTGCTGATGCATTGCCGACCCTTGCTTCACCGACGTATTTCTCCTCTGCACGCCACGGAATCGTTGCATTCGCTGCCCCGATGGTCAGCCACGGAACAAGACATTATGCGTTAAGCTTGATGATGGCCGACAGCAACACTGATAGAATAAACATGTACACCAGTGGGAGATCATAGTACACCTGGGACTCGCGGTACGAGAAGCGCTCAGCCCTGACCATGGCCTGCTTGAAGAAGGGCACCGCCGCCAGGAGTAACACGAGGACGATCAACGATTGTATGGGTAGAGCACCAAGAAAGTGCGGGTAGACGGCCAGCCTGCTGTTCAAGGCCAGGAAAACGAAAGAAGCAATGCCCACGATCCAGCATCCGACGATTATTCGTCTGATGGCTGCAGGAGACAGACGCGCCGATGTACTGCTGTAGTTCAGTTCCCTTTCAAGATCCATGAAGTAGTTTGTGAACAGACGGTTCACAAAGAAGCCAGCTAGTTGCAAACACTCGGCAAAAAGAAGGAGCAGCAGCGGCAGGTGCCAATCCTGCGAGAAGAGGAACCAGCCCGCAGCGAACCGGAGCGTCGAGTTGCCCACTGAGCCACTCAGGATGTCCCAGAAGAACTTCTGCTTCAAGCGCAGTGGTGGAAGCGTGTAAGCCAGTTGCTTAAGCCACATCAGCAGCACACATAATGCAAATAGGTGATCAAAACGCAGGCTAAGCAGTATAGCGGCACTTATCATGCCCCAACTGACCCATGCCCCCAAGCGAGGCCTAACCCGGCCAGAGGGGAAGGGCCGCAGACGTTTCACAGGATGGCGGGCGTCCTCCGCCACATCTGTCACAGCATTGAGCATGTAGAGCCCGCCCCATAGCAGGGGACCGACAATGACAAAGCCAGCCAGGAACCTGCGGAGGTCGGGGAGCTCGCCCAGCGCGTAGGTGGACGCGACCAGCATCAGAAACAGCGGCTTGAGCCACATACCAGGTCTGGCTGCCTCAATTAGCCCCCTCACTACTCTGGTTGCAGCAGACAACTTGTTCAGCGATCTCTTTTCAACGGGCTTCGTCCCTAGTAGCAACCGATCCATGAGTTCGCCTATCATTAATAGGTGCGCCATCCATCCTGCACATTTCATCAGCCTCGTACACACTGAACAGAAGTGAGCCTGCCAATAGTCTTCGAGTATAAACGGCTTGGAACCCTGCGTCCTGAACAAGACGGGCTGTATCTCGGTTCAAGTTGCATCTAATAGCCCGATGCCAGGCAGAGTTCAACCAATCCTGTAAGCGGCCGATTAACCGAGAGGAACTTAGAACATGCTCAATGAGTAATAGCTGTCCACCTGGTCTTAGAACCCGACTGATCTCACCCAATACAGTCTTGGGTTCGGATACGGCACATAGGACCAATGTTACCACCACCGCATCGAAGCTTTGGTTGGTGAATCCCAGCTGGTGAATATCCATTTGAACAAGCGTTACATGACAATGAACCAGGTTAGCTTTCCGTTGTGCCACTTCGAGCGCCCGGATGTCGGTGTCAATCGCTGTCAGCACACAATCCTTGGGATAGAACGGCAGGTTGGTGCCGGTTCCTACGCCCACTTCCAGTACATTGCCGCGGGCGTGAGCTACCAGAAACCGGCGCAGTGTGCGCAGTCCTACTGCCTCCAGCGGTCGCATCAGGCAATCATAAGCTGACACCCGCCGAGCATGTGCCATGTTCGCCGACTGGTCGTCTGAAACAGGCCCACCCAATCGGTGCATCATACTACCTACTGACCCTGTTGCCACATTTGTCCCCACTGATGATAGGAATCGGGCGTGTCAGAAACCTTGCATTGTTGACAAATGCGGCGTGATGTTTCGGCTAGTAGCGGGAGTTGTCCGTTGGCAGCTTGGCGCACAGCCTCAACGTTGTCGAGCATAAAGCACCGGCTGCGCGGCCCGCCCATGAGTGTTGAGACTTCACACCAGATGTCGCGGAAGTTCCGTTCCGCCACACTGCCAAAGCTAAGCGGTACGAAATCGCAGGGATAGACGTTGCCCGCCGCGTCGATGTAGGAGTGTTGAGAACCAGCTCCGCAGCCAAATAGTTCTACGCTCTCGACCCGAATGGAACTGGTTACCTTGGGGTAGCCAAGCAAACCGTTTGCTTGTCTGTCTATCTGGATAATTTGCTGCCGCTCTTCCTCGGTCAACAACACCTCGCTACCGGCGTAAAGAAGCTGTCCGGTTGGAATGAGGGGCAGGATGCGTACCTCGTGGACGTTCAGCCTGCGGCCCAGTTCGAACATCTGGTAGAGGCCATCACTATGCAGAAGTTCCTTGGTCAAGACTAGCTGCATCATCGTGTACATTCCGGCGCTACGCGATGCCCCAAGTGCCCTTATAGCATGAGCATACGCCCCCTTGTAGCCACGCATTTGATCGTGCTTAGCCTCGTCGTGATGGTCCAGACTGACAATCACCCCAAAGAGCCCGGCCTTCTTGAGGCGGCGCGCCCGTTCGGTGTCCAGCCCAAGACCCGAGGTGAAAATGTAGGTGATTGAGCGATTGTCTACACTGGCGATCATTTCCTCTAATCGAGGATGCATGAGGGGTTCACCACCAGTGAAGGCGATCACACCAACTCCCCATTCTTGTAACTCGGCGAGCACCTCCAACCAGCGCTCTGTAGGCATGTCTCGCTGCCCCGGTCGGCTGGCCTTGCTGCAATGCCAGCACCGCAGTGGGCAGCGACTAGTAATAGCTACGTGTGTAGATGAAGGCGGCACAACCAGGTGCTGAGGCTCACCATGCTTGACAGCCTGCAGATTGCGGAAGACCAGGGCCTCAAAAGCTGTGCTAGGAAAGGGTGGCAGAAACGAGTTGACGACATAGGTGTCGCCAAATCGGACAATTTTCTGCATAGTGAGCATTTTCCACACCAGCCGAAGCGGTGCTATAGGCGCTGTAGTGCTGGATAGCTGCAAGTGTGGCCCGTAACGTTCTTGGGATAGCTTGCGCAGGCGAAATAGCTCACGCCACACTTTGGGATCGGTGATAAATCGGATGAAACCAGACACTCGACCAAGCATTGTTTTTGACCTCCGTACATTGCTAGATGGCTGGATACGTAATCAGGTCCATCAAAGGGTTATCTGAACGAACTTCTTTGAGAAGCCAATTACCCTACCAAGTGCTGGACATCCAGCACGAGCACCGGCAACTCCACTCACACAACGTTTCTATGACCTGGGGTTCTAAGCTCAATTGGCTCGCGAGGATCTCTACTGTCTCTCTTTGCCCGTCAGTGGAAAGCCTCGAATTGCAATGGTTTCCGGTGAACTGACATGACCGATCCTCACCGCTGGGTTGCCGGAACGCGTATGGCTACAAACGTCCAGGTGCCCAGCACATAGTCTCGCAGCGGGCTGTTAAGCAGCCGCTGATCCAGCCAGTACAGCCCCCGGGCTATCAACTGCGCCAGCCGCGACAACGGTGGCCGCAGCTCGCTACAACCCATAGCAAAAGCCAGGCTGTAGGCATGCCAGTAGTGAACGTCGCCTTCCATACCCAGTGCCCTGAGCCTGCTGAGAAGCCAGTCTCGATCCAATGGCCTCTCATTGGGGCTAATTCCTGTCCAACCTTGCCGGACCGCATCCCGGAAGGCAGATGGCCCGATCCTCAGTCGTATGCCTAGCTCATGCAATAGCCACCAGGGGGCCCACACACCCAAGAACACCAAGAAGGCCAGTGCTCTCAGCAAGATGCTAGGTCTTTCTGCTGTCAGAGGCTCATAGATGTAGAGCTGCCCACCATCTGCTAGTCGTGCCCGTGCCTCGGCCAGCAAGGTGCAGATGTCATTCTCTCCCAAGTGGTGCAGCATAGCGTGGATGAGAATGCTGTCATGCCGGACCTGAGAATCCAGAGCTGAAACCGTTCCCACGACGAAGCGGGCATCGGCAAGACCTACACGCTGGGCCAATACCCGTGCCCTTGCCACCTGCATCTCCGATGTGTCAACACCGGTCAGACTCATGCCATGCCTGGCCACCTCTATACCTGCCCACCCGGCCCCGCACCCGATTTCCAGAAGGTGGCCACCAGGCTTGAGCAGATGAGAGCACATCTCCGCGAGGTATGCACTACGGACGATCCTGTTCAGCACTAGCGTGAGTTCCCACTGCCGTGTGGCAAAGTCCGAAAACGTCTCCCACCATTTTGCCTCGGTGAGATGCTCTTCCTCTGACATGTCACAATATGCCCTCGCTAACCGGTTGAAGAAGGAATGTTGCGGTGCAGTACTGCCCCCAATTCTGTACGAAGCGTTTGCAGGGCAGTCCTGCCCATCATCGGGATGTCCACCAGCCGCACTCCTCGCCGCAGCAAAGAGGCCCTGGCGCCCAGGGTCTGGGCCGAGCGTAGTACGCCTGCCTGCTCCAGTTCGTCCACTCCAGGTAGCTTCATCACGAACAAGGCGTTCTGATTCCAGTCATCCCATCTTCCCGCCAGTTCTGGCTTGATTAGATCATGGCGCACGGCGATCCAGTACAATTCGCTGCCGGGGTAAGGCGTCGTCACCGACCAGCCCATGTAGTCCAGGAGCTTCTCGCTGAACAGTCTCCGTGCGTATCTGATCGTGTTACGACTCATTTCTGCATCTTCGAAACGAAGCTCACCGTCCTCTTCCCAGGCGTTGAAGAGCATGAAGTAGCCTTGCACTCTGAGTCCGTACTTCTTGAACAGACGGCAGGCGTTCTCGATCTGCTCATACGTAAAACCCTTGCGAATGCCGACCATCGTCTCCGGGTTGCTGGTCTCGATCCCCACGCTGGCCATCCAGCAACCAGACCCCGACATGGCCCGCACCAGCTCTTCCGGCACCTTGTCGGCGCGCAGCATGGTCTTCCACGTGACGCCAAGTCGGCGCCGCTTAATTTCTTCACAGATTTCCTGGGCAATCCGCGGGTGGTTGTTGAGTTCATCAGCCACATTATTGAATTCCCGGATGCCGTAGGTGTGGACCAACTCTTCCATTTCATCCACGATGTTCTTCGGTGTCCGAAAGCGGACTTTGGGCCTGCTTAGGTTCCAATGTTCATTCGGGCAGAATACGCAGTCGTACGGACATCCGCGGCTGAAGACGATTGGATATTCGGGCGTTTGTTTGCGTAAGTGATAGCCCCGGTAGTCGCTCAAAGGCAGAAGGTGCCAGGCGGGAAATGGGATCTCGTCCAGATCCAGAAGGTACTCCGAGTTGCGGGTAACTCTGACCAGACCATTTCGATCACGAAAAGCGACTCCGTCTACGTTGGCAAGCGCGTCGGCAGTGAGCTTCCCCTCATCCAACAGCAACGTAATGAGCGTGGCCAGAGTGCGCTCCCCTTCGCCTCGGACCACCACGTCTGTCATCGAGCGAGACAGCACGTCCTCCGGCAGGGCCGTAGCGTGCGGCCCGCCGGCGATGGTGACCATCTCGGTGTATTCCTGCCTGGCCCAGTTGATGAGTTTGTAGGCCCCAAGGGCGGAGCCGGTGTAGAACGACACGCACAGCACGTCTGGCTGAAAGGAACGGATTTCTGCCAGCGCCCTGTCCATCCCTTGCAGCAGCCCATCTGTTGCCTTCAATTCCACGTTAGGTCGCACCTTGTGCAGGTAGGCAGCCAGGTAGAGGATGCCCAGCGGCGGCAGAGCGGCTTCCCAGATAAGTGCTGTCTTGGTCTTGATCAGAGGAGGTGCGTACACAAAATGCACTTTCATCGTCGTTCTCTATTACCTGGCGAATCCGAAGCCGGATTAAGCCTCAAGATGGATGTCCTCGGCGTGATGACAGCTTCGTCAACAGGAACCACCTTGGATGTTCTGCAAAGTACAGCTTCCGACCTAACAGAAGTTTCAGGTCGTTTACGCTTCGATGCAGCCAGAACACCATTCGCCGCAGGATGCCCACGTGGGCAAACCTGAGGATAAACTTGACAACTGGGAGAAGAGCGGGAAATTTGGCGCTAATCAGGAAGAACTTCTGGAGCAACTCTATCTTAGCACGGTCATTGATGTTAAGCTGGCAGGTGCCATAGAATCCGAGATGTATGGAGTTGACGTCACCATTCCAGTAGCCTTCTCGCTTGGCTGCTTCCCCCAGGGCGGTGCCGGGATAGGGTTGAAAGATTGAAGCGGTGGGCAGATCAGCCTTCAAGGCAATGTTAAGCTCCAGGGTTCGCAGATCGGCGTCAATGCCGCCCGGTGGAAGCCCAAGGATGTTGTAGGTTTTGAGAAGGAGGCCGTGTTCGCGTATCAAGGCACAGGCCCGCACGAGTTGCTCATTGGTGTATCGACGCCGCAGAACGTTTTCCCGCTTCTCCTCATCAGCGGTTTCAATTCCGACGGCGACCCTCGCACATCCCGCACGCCTGAGAGCCGAGATAGCTTCCGAAGTAACCTGCTCAATACGCAAGTTGCATTCAAATGGAAGTCCGATTTGCTGGCTGTACTTAGTGGCGAACTCTTCGAGCCAATCAGGTACAGTCACAAAGATGTCATCGTAAAAAGCCACGGAGCGCATTCTGTGATTTTCGCGGACATGTTGTATCTCAGCAATGAGATTGTCAACAGTCCGCCGGCGGACACGTGCTGTCAGGCCACTTCTCCGATAGAGCTCTCGATAGGCAGGATTAAAACAATAAGAACAATTGTAGGGACACCCGCGAGTGGCGATAAAAACTCTGAGATTCTTGTTAATGTATGATGGGCAACTATCCAAGAGATGCCTATCGGGAAAGGGCAAGCTATCCAGATCGGCAATCTCTGGGCGGAGGGAGTTCTGGTATACCCTATCCTGATACTTGCCCCACCAATTCTTCGTCAGGAAAAAACCTTCTCTGCTCTCAAGCCGAGTGACGAAATCAAGGAATGCCTCCTCACCTTCGCCTATGCAAATCGCATCAACATCGTCATTGTAGATGAACTCCGGAAAATAGGTGGGGTGCGGGCCACCAAACACGGACACAGCGTTGGGCGCGAGGTTCTTCCTGACCCACCGATTGAGAGCCAGATACTGCTGCTGAGATCCAGTGATGACACTGTAAGCCAACATGTCAGCCGGAAAGGACCTAAGTACAGCAATGACAGATTGCCTGTTCGGAAGCGCGGCTCGGACTTCGTGCCCTGCCTGCTTCAGCATTGCCGCCAGATACATAGCTCCTAGGGGCTCTAGCGTATCATTCTGGTAAGGTAGCACAAATAGGATGTTCATGAAGGCTTGTCCTCAATCCACAGCCCATCATCCCAGCATGCGAGGGTTGTTTTGACAATTATAGCACACCATCCTTTGCTAAACCTTTGGTGAATATGCTCGTGGCGTCCCTATTCGCGACGTTTCCGCAACTGGCAATCCCGGTCAACTGGTGCGCATGAAAAAGGGCAGGTCGCCCAGTTACGCACAACCTGCCCGGACTTAGATTGTCTTCGCTCACTCGCACAACGCAACACCGCAAGAGAGAGCGAGAGGTCTTGATGTGGTGCGTTTCGTTCCCTACATCCCTACTCGTGCTTTCGCTTGTACTTCCGCCGGGAAACAGCTTTTAGAACAGAATAGCCCTGCCTGAGCCAATACCGATTGATGTGTCTGACAAGCTAATACAGCTTCAGCGTATCTATTTGCACGACAATAGCTGCTGATCAACAGCCGATATACCTCTTCGTTGTACTCATCCTCTAGCGCGGCTTTTTGCAAATACACGATTCCTGTCTCCAAGGAACCATTACGCTCATAGAGATTCGCAATGCGAACCAGAGTTTCGATGTATTGTCTCTTCAGAGCTTCTCGCTCAGCAACTATCTGATAACTGCGGTCCACGAAGGCACAATCAATCATGTATTCACCCTGGTAGAGCTTCTCGGCATTCAGATACTTGGCCAGGGCGCCGGCCTTGTCTCCGCTGCGTTTCATCTCCGTGGCCTGTTGCAGCAATGCAGTGAACTCCTCAGTGTCAATCCACCACTGGATTGCAGGACTCAGGCGATAACCACCAACGGCGGAGAGAATATAGCTCGATTCAGTTCCTCTTGATAAATCTGGCTCTAGCGCACGACGCAACGCTGACACAGTCCGGTCCAATCGGTTCTCTAGGATTGCGATGTCGACACTGTCTCCCCAGATCAACTCAATCAACTCATCTCTTCGAACCACACGTTCTCGATTGGCCACCAGATAGGCGAAAACAGCCTTTGCATGGCGGTGTCCGGAACTTCTCCCACCCCACTGTCTGTCCTTTATGATCTTCTTCCTACGATGAACCCTAAATGTACCAAGGCAGTAGATACGCACTCCTCCAACAAGCTGTTGCCCAACGGATTCCAAGCCAGTCAAAGCAGTATGGATAGAGTCGCGCATTGTCGCCTGGCGCTTAAGAACCTCCGCGCCTTTTACAGCCAAGCCATTGAGTTCCTCATGGAGCTGGCGCTTGAGCAACAGATTCTCTACAGCAACGGACAATTGATGGCTCAACGTTGTGAGCAGTTGCAGTTCAGCATCGGCGAATTGCACACCTGGCCTATGTCCAAGGGCCAGGATACCACAATGCCTGGACCCCGACTGCAATGGGACCAGTGTAAACATGCCTCTTTCGAGTAGAGTGAGGGGTTCTCCGGTGCTCAATGGCATAACAAGCTTGGCCAAGTCTGCCAATTCGACGTTCTTTCCCACACGAATCGATGACATGCCATAGACAGCCCCGATCTTGAACTGCTCGTCTTGATCGTCCTGGACAGCGATGAAGCCTTCCGCAACCCCCAAACGTTGGCAGATCTGCTCAAGCACAGCCTGAAGCATCCGAGATAAATCTTGCCCTATGAGAGCCCTACTGATGACTCTGACCGTCTGATAGTAACTTGGATCGCTCTGAGACAGCAACCGACCAAGCCAGGTACCAGCGATTCTGTGCCGTGCCAGCTCGCCGACGCCAATAGCCAGGGAACTGAGAGCAAGGGCAATCAACAGAGGCGATTCAAAGACTCCCTGATTAAGCAGACACGTGGGTGTCACCCAAAAAACTATGACATACACCGTAAACACAATGGCATTCGTGATGAGACGCGTGGTATCTGCCTGGAGAAGATTAGCCATCAGTTGCCGAAAGCGCAAGGCCCCGTAGCCAAGGAGTACGATAGCGTACAAGAGTGCTATCAAGAAAACAATTGCTCCAGACTTTGGTGCCACAGTTGGGAAAAACGGGGTTGTGCCTACTAAACCACCTAGCGTTACAACCACGATCACTCTTACAGCCAACGGCAACTCATTTGCAGGCACACGGCGATGCCGCCCCACCACTAGGTACGCCACAGCGAGGACTGTGAGAATCAGACCCGATATGAGGTAGACAATACTTATGCGCTCCTCTGTGAGATTCCATGACGTTCCAGAGATGGTGATCAAGCCGTCTGCAGCCAAGAACTTGAAGGGCAATGCCACGAGGGCCAAGCCTATCGTGTAAGACAAAACCAGGGTCACTTTCTCAATCCCTGACCGTTTGCCCCTGAGGGAAAGAACTTGACTACTGGCGACGTACAGCAAGAGATAGACAGGCGTGCCGAGCCAAAGCAGTCTCATCGCGATAGCAACGACTGGTTGAACGGTACTATTCAGTGCCACCAATCTGCACAGATGTGCAGCCGACCCACTGATCAACGTCAAGGCTACTAACCAAGCTCTACGATCCCTGGAGACTTGCGCTGTGATAGACACTCCCAGCCAAAGTGTTAGGGCAAAGATCAGAAGATGCATGGTAGAGTACATGCGCCACTCCCTCCTCAAGGTCTAGTAGGTATCCAAGCCAGTCTGGTTATGGCCTCGGTGCTCAGTCGTGATCCTTTGATTGTCCGGGCTGCGCATGGTATGGCAAGATCGGACACTGTACCAGATTCGGGGCAGATCCCTTACTCTGCCCCTACACGCTAGGGCTGGATTCCGGCGGAAACCCGTCTTCTCGCATGTTGGCAGGGCTGACGCCCCACCACGGCTTCCTCTCTTGGGTTCTTCCCTCAGAGCATTGGATTCGTCATAGTCCAGACTCGGAGATGAACCCGTCCCCGCATCCTGAGTAGCCGCTACCGGCATTTGACACAGAACAGATGTTCGGGTATAATATGAGGTGCGAACAACCGTTCTGCCTTGGAGGAGTGTCAATGGGACTCCAATCGGAGGCAGAGGACTGCGCGTCCGGTGGCTTGGCAAACGCCCTGTACTAGTCCTTCTTGTCGTCCTTGTTCGAGGCCCTCAGGCCAAGAGCGATGAGAAGAGCCATCAGGCCAGGTAGCAACAGGGCGGTCCACTCAGTGTCAGCCAGGGCCAGGCCGCTGAGCACCCGAACCAGAAAGGCAGGCTCGGCTCCGAGCAGGACGCCTCCCAGCCAGAGCATACCCAGAGCGAACCCAAGCAGTGTGGCTATTCGCCCCAGGCAGCCCAAGAGCACCTGGAAAGGGCTTCTCTCAGTCTGGTGCCCTACGCCCTGTGGCTCGAAGAAGCTGCGTATGGGTCCCAACCCTTGCTGCCACAGGATCTGGTTCAGTATGAAACCAGTTATTCCGGCCAGGACAAAGCCCAACAGAATACCTAGGACCATCCTTCCATCTCCTTTCCACATGGGTGGATCCCCGCAAAGGCGGCGACCGCACGCTCTGCTCAGTTGTCGAACACATCTATCTATGAGGAGGAAAGACGTGACCCTTCTAGAATCACTCAGTTGCTTAGACTGGATCAGCCCTTGTATCGCAATCGTGCAGGCCATAATCAATGGCGATGCCCTCGGTGCCAGCTCGTGGACTTTCTACGTGCCGCTGGATGGCCCCTGGACGGGCGCGCAGCTCGAGAGACTGCTGAAGCGACATGGGATCAAGATCTGGGCGAGATCGATACACCGAGGCGACATTCACTTCAAGGTCCACAAGAAACAAGCCGGATGGGCTGAGTACGTCCTTCTACGGGCAGGTGTGTGCCTGAAGTACCGACTCTTCAATGAACGCAGTCCGAGCGGTGTTCATGCGCATACTGGCCGCCAACCGGTGAGCGACGGCTGGCTTGTCAGCCTGTTTGATGACGTACTGGGTGTCTAGCGCCCCTCTGTTTCCCGGCCGCCAGCGTCGGGAAGCTACCTACCCCTTCCTTGCCTGGTCTGGCCGCAGGAGTCAGGCTCACTGCAATGAGTTGGTTCTATGTAGTGCGGATGGCGCAAGTGCCGCTGGAGTGCGGTCCCTGTCGCAGTCGCAGCCGGCTCTGCTCTCTGCAGACAGCCAGGCAAGACACTGCACGGGCCCTGAGAGAGCGCCCAGATCCTCTTGGCCGGTTCTCCTCGGAGGTGGTGCGCAGCCTCTCGTCGGGGTCAAGAGCGATGCGGCGGAAGACGCGTCGCCTGGTCACGTCCTCGTCGTAGCGCACGTTGACCAGGTGCAAGTGTCGTTTCTCGATATCACTGAAGATGAAGAGGGCGTAGGGATGGTTCTTCAGGAATTGGTTGATCGTCAAACGTTCCGAGGTGAGTGAGAGGGGAAAACTGCGGCCTCGCCGCTCCGAAGATAGTTTGGCATAGACAATATCGAAGATACCGTACTGGGATTCGTGTCGGGCGAGGATGGTTGGGGCTTCGGCCAGTGTGTCCCGTGCGCGGTTGGGCCAGTCCCGACTGGAGAGAGAGACGTTGGCGTGGTCGTAGTTCAGTTCGGTGCAGAAGAGCTGCTTGGCAGCGGAGAGGCCATGCGAGGGCATCTTGTGGAGCAGATCTTCAACACGTCTCTGTGTTTCTTCTGTCATCGTGGTCTCCTATTGCTTGCCTAGGAAGCGCTCTCGTACTATTGACCTCCTTGTCGACAACAGTACCCGTAGCCAACGTGGGCGCTCATATACGTTCACCCTGATCCCCAGCAGCTATCGCTCCTTTTCTGCAAAGGGACTATCAGAGGGCTGTTGTTGTCCTGCTTGCCACCGAGCGTGTTGGTCGGGGGATTCCTTGTCATACACGTAGGAGATTCAAGGGTATCATGCCAGTTGTTCTCAGGTATGTGATTGAGGAGGGCTTCATAGAGAGCAGGACTCGGAGATGCATTCAACCCTGAAGTTGTCGTCTACCTAACAATTATATCAAATGAGTGTGGCTAAAAACTGTAGGAGCAGGCATCATGCTACCTCTTTGGATATAATCAGTGGTTTGGTACCCAATGATTATCCTCCAAAAGGCGATGTTTTTCAACTCACTGGTATCATTCGACGCATGTCGCCACTCTTGCTACGAATTTTAGCCACACTCATATCAAATCTTAGGCGAATATGCTAGGTGCAAATGTACCGAATTTCCTGGACAAATGTACCTTTCTTGGGGGTACATTTGTGCCGTAGATTTCACACACAATCGGGGAGGTGCTGAGGGTCGGTCTCGGGCGTGTTGGGAGTAGATCGCTTCAAGCGTTCCAGAAGAAGCTGACATGCGACGAAGAGGTCAGAGATTCCGAATCTCCAGGTGTGGTATCTGACAGTGTATCCCTGTGTCGAGTTGCCCACCCCTATTATATCCCATACCCTATACAATTGTCAACTGCCTGGTGATTACCCATAAGTCGGATCACCTCTTGGGAAAGGATGTTGGGCAGCGTAAGCCAGTGTGGTTACGGTTATGAAAACGGCTCGGATGCCAGCAAGGAGAACATAGGGACCATCTCGATCTGAGGAGAGCCCCAGCTTACCTCCCAAGCGACGGAGCCACAGGACCATTCGCTGAGGCCAGATATGGGCAGTATGATACATAAATAGCGCTGCCAGCAAGACCAAGACGAGAAGGCGTCGCATGCGTTCTAGGGTCCGGACACACACCCTTTCTATATCCAGTCCCTCTTCCTGGTCAAAACGATAGGTATGTTCAATATTCGGGTGATAACGCCACTCGGTGTAAACGGTCTCTGCATCTTGAGGGGTCAGAATGGGTACGTTGGTGATCAGGACTAGATCCCGATCCAACTCTGGGTCATGGGCCACCAAGACCCACAAGACTTGTGGGCTGGTCAGGAGTCGGATCTTGAGCCAGCCCAAACCGACCTCCACCGTTCGCACCTTTCGGGCGTGGGTGAAGGCGACTTCGAGTTGCAGGGACAGCGGCACAGTGGCGGTCAAGTCGTCCAGGGATTCTTCTTCCCATCGATCCAAGCGGTCATTGTAGACCTCGACGATGCGGTTATGGCAAGATCGGATGATGAACTCACCCTCTATCAAGTCTATCCAACGGAACATCTTCCGATCATCCAAGCCTGCATCCGCCACGAAACGCAGCTTGGTACGGGGAAACAGCGCTCGCGTGATGCGGATGGCACGGTAGATCTCGCGATTTTCGCTCACGAAGTCCTCGGTGACGTAGGAAAACCAATTGGCGTAGGTCACCACCGGTGTCTCCAGATTCACCACTGTGGCTGTCATAGCTGGATATCCCGCTGTCAGGCGCTTGCGCTTACGTTCTCCAGGCGGGGTGCTCTTCATTACTGTGGAGACCCCTCCCAGCTTCTTGGTATATGGTTTCTCGAAGTTGACGGGGTCTAACGCCACTACTAGGTGGTCTGGCTTACAGGCAGCAACCGTGCGCTGTGCAATCCCATACAAACCCTTCAACAAGTCACGATGGCTGAACCGCTCGTTCCAGATGAAACGATATACTCGTCTCGCCGTGGGCCGAATGGTCTCTCCTTCTCTCGCCACGCCCCGAGCCATCTGAAGCACCACAGGCGATTGCCCGCTGATGATCCCCTGCACAGCCAGCTTTGCTACCCTCCGCAGACGCTTCTCCGGCAACTGTGCTACTACGGGCTCCATAAGCCTATCCAGCGTTGTCGTAAGTTCGGTGATGGGCAACTTGTCAATTACATCATTTTGCAGTATCCTATTCATTGCTCCGCCCTCCGCAGTGATTCGGTTGTTCGCGCTTCCAAATCATACTGCGTTGGGCGGAGTTTGCAAGTTACAGACTACTTGTGGGTAATCACCAGCGCCACTTGACTTCGCATCATGTTCATGCTATAATCTGCGAGTATTGTTGCAGATCGCGATGAGAAGGCAGTTTGCTGGGAACACGTTCCGTAATCAGAATGCTGCCGAGCAGGAACTCTGCAGTCCTCCGGGCTGTTCCCCAATGAGGCGACCACTGCCTAGAAACCCCAGTAACCAGCCCGTTCTTGGCGCTCAGTGGGTGGAGAGGACGTCAATCCCCTGTGTTATAGCTGCTTGCGGAGCCCCTAGATTGGAATTGCTGTAGTTTGTCAAAGGTGCACAGTCTCTGCTGAGGCCCCCATAGCTCAGAGGATAGAGCAGTGGCCTCCGAAGCCATGTGCGGGCGTTCGATTCGCCCTGGGGGCATGTGTCTCAACATCGTGAATGCGCCTGTAGCTCAACGGACAGAGCACCGGTCTTCTAAATCGTAGGTTGCGGGTTCGAATCCCGCCAGGCGCACACACACCACAATGAATCTAGCCGGCTACTCTGTGCCAATCGTGCGCCTGTGGCTCAATGGACAGAGCAAGGGTCTCCTAAACCCTAGGTTACAGGTTCGATTCCTGTCAGGCGCACCATTAATGGATGAGTCTCTTTATCATTGCGCGCCCGTAGCTCAGGGGACCAGAGCGCAGCGCTGCGGACGCTGAGGTCGCAGGTTCGAATCCTGTCGGGCGCACTAGAGGATTAGCGGGGTCACTTAGTTCTCCGGCCTGGGGGCGAGGAGCACTGTCAGTAGCTGCAGGCACCTCCGATCAACTGCGAAATCTTGGACGGGTGTCCCCCTTTGCCTGAGAGGCAGCACTCCGCCGTACTTCAAGCCTACTCAACCAGCACCTTCAGAAAAGCGCACTCTCTTGAAGATTACTGACGTTGTCAAATTATATTAGTTCTTGATAGAAGAGGTCAACCATGTTAACCGCTCAGAGAAACTACTTGACTGAACAGCTCAATAGGGTCGTTGAATCTCTTGGCTACGAATCAACCTCTCCTGAATGGCGAAATGTCCCCTTCCTCGGCTCCTGGGGTTTGGCCACTTCTGTTGCTTATAGATTGGCAGCCCAAGAACTTGAGGGAGTGGATCTAGACAAAAGGACAAGATCTCATATTGCACGTGAACGAGCTCCGGAAATTGCAGAGGAGATTGCCAAAGCCTTGCAATCTGTAGAAATCGCAGGGCGTGTTGAAGCTCAGGAAGGGTATGTCAACTTCTATTTCGACGTGCCAGCACTAACCTCACGGTTGGTCAAGAGTGTGCTGCATGAGGGACGGGACTATGGACGCGGTACCGCAAAGCTCGAACGCATCATGGTAGAGTATTCTCAACCCAACACGCACAAAGCCTTTCACGTGGGCCACCTCCGGAATGTCTGTTTGGGTCACTCCCTGGCTTTGATACTGGATTTTGCGGGCTTCGACACGATTACGGCGAATTACATCGGCGACATTGGGATGCATGTTATCAAATGCTTGTGGTGTTACACCAGATTTCATGAAGGACAGGAGCCGGCGAAGGGACGGGGCAAATGGTTGGGCCAAGTCTATTCTGAGGCTGACCGGCGCCTTGAGCTTCGTGATCATGTAGTGGGCTTGATCCACGATCTGATTCGGCTTCCTTCTCTCTTGGTGAGACTGCATAACTGGGTTGACCAGCATCTTGAGAGTCCTGTCAAGTCGCAGCTGCTGCACAAACTAGACCCCGGTTGGCAAGGGGTTATAGAGGAGATTGAGTCAGGGCTTGAGAACCTGGCCCAGGAAGAGGGATCCAGTGTCCTGGTTGCGAGCAGTATGGAAAGCATGGCCCAGGGGAAGAAGTCCGGCGTGGTGGTTGATAGAGGGGACAACGATAGTTTCACCATTGCTGTTGGGGGGCCTGGGGCTTCTTGGTACTGTCAAGTCCTGGAAACCCTGCTATCTGGGAGATCGCTTGAAGCGTCTATGCACGTTTTGCAACACATTGGAGACCAAGACGCCGTGGCAGGCGCAGTTAGACAGCATGTACCAACACTGTGGCCAGAAATTGGTAGGTGGATTCAAGAGGCAGTCTCTCCTTCTGGCTCCTCTGGGGATAGTCACGCTTCGGACACTGGACAATGGCAGACGTTATCTGAGTTACTCGGACTCTATGAAACCCTTGACAACCGAATGGAATGGTGGCCCAATGTAGATCGGTGGCATGCAGAAACCAAGGAACTCTTCTTGCGCTGGGATGCCAAGGACCCAGAGGTAGTGTCACTCTGGGAGAAGACCAAAGAATGGAGCATGGAAGAATTCCGGGAAATCTATGACTTTCTTGGAGCGGAGTTCGAAGTCTGGTTCTACGAGAGCCAGGTCGAGGAAGAAGGCAAAGAAATCGTTGACGACATGATAGAAAAAGGCATTGCCGAGGATCTACGACCAGATGGACCTGTGCTGGTTCACGTTGACAGACTATTGGGTCTCGAAAAGGGGGACAGGCGCGGCGAAGTGACGGGTGGCGAATACCGCACCCTTCTGGTTTTGCGCAGCGACGGAACCTCTCTATACTCAACGAAGGACTTGGCCCTGGCAAAGCGCAAGTTTGAAGACTATGGGGTTGATCGCTCCATCTACGTTGTGGACGTCAGACAAGCATTCTATTTCAGGCAGGTTTTCAAGGTCCTAGAACTGTGGGGCTTTGAGCAAGCCAAGAACTGCTATCATTTGGCATACGAGA
Organism: uncultured Anaerolineae bacterium; assembly: GCA_964510205.1. Classification (GTDB taxonomy): domain Bacteria; phylum Chloroflexota; class Anaerolineae; order VGOG01; family VGOG01; genus CAZEBW01. Next base: position 23,456 of record CAZEBW010000002.1, on the reverse strand, counting down.
TTGTGACAGATCCCGCTGGAACGATGTCTTCTCGGGCAGGGAATGTGGTACCTTTTGAGGATTTTGTGGAAATGGCGGTGTCTCGCGCGTTGGCTGTAGTTGAAGCTAAGAACCCTGATTTGCAGGATGCACAAAAAAAGGGGATCGCGCGCGGAGTTGCCTTGGGGGCCATGAAGTACTCTATGATCAGCGTTGATGACAACAAAGTCATCACGTTTGACCTAGAAGACGCTCTAAGTCTAGAAGGTCGTTCCGCACCATATATCCAGTATGCACATGCCCGAGCCTGCCGCGTTTTGGAAAAGGCCGGAGGCATTTCAGAGCTGGAACCAGACTATAGCCATCTAGTTGTACCAACCACATCTCAGCCCAAGGCAGAGTTGCTAGCGGAGATCAACTTGATCGAAAAGGTGGCAGAATTTCCCCAAGTAGTGTTACGGGCCGCAACTCGCTACAAACCACACTTGATATCTACATACGTGTTTGAATTGGCCAGTCTCTTCACCGATTTCTACCAAAACTGCGATGTGCTTCGAGGAGATGTCCCAGATGGAGTGCGAGCCGCCCGCCTGCGACTAGTTAGAGCTGCTAGGCAGACTTTGGCCAACGGACTCGCACTTCTGGGGATCGAAGCACCAGAAGTGATGTAAACCCCAGGTTACTATGTGGTCTTCAGCCAGTGCGCGCCTGTAGCTCAATTGGACGGAGCGCCGGTCTTCGAAACCGTGGGTTGGGGGTTCGAATCCCTCCAGGCGCACTAACCACTACTATGCTGGACTCTGGTGGAGTTCCCTGATCGAGTGTAGGGTTGCTCTAACTGAGATCAAGACAGCAGATTCAGCATCTGTGTAGGGTAGCCAACTGCCAGCGGCAGTGGTTTCACTTTAGAGCTGAGGGTGCTTCTCGCAAACGGGCAAAAGCGGCGCCAGGGAGTTGCTGTCCTTCAACCAAATGGTCTAGTTGCCCTCGAAACGACGGCCGCCTGTTTTGCTCGATTGACTGCCGCCTGGAGCCGGTCAAGAAGGCCGGATTCTTCTTATTCTCGCAGCAGTTTTCGCCAGAGTCTAGCATCATGTATGATAAGGAGGACTTATGTCAAAACAGATATATGAACGAACTAAGCCACACGTGAATATTGGGACAATCGGCCATGTTGCTCATGGGAAAACCATGCTTACGGCGGCTATCACACGGGTTCTAGCTGCGCGTGGATTGAGCGAGGAAACAACATACGCGGAAATTGCTAAAGGCGGTGTCACCCGGGATGAGTTAAGGATTGTCACTGTGCCTGCATCCCACATTAGCTATGAAACAGAGAACCGTCACTATTCTCACATTGATTGCCCAGGCCATGTGGACTATATCAAGAACATGATCACCGGTGCTGCCCAAATGGACGGTGCTATCTTAGTGGTGGACGCCACAGATGGTCCGATGGTCCAGACACGTGAGCACATCATCTTGGCTAATCAAATTGCCATCCCCGCGATTGTTGTGTTCTTGAACAAAGTAGAGGTGGTGGACGATGAGGAGCTCATAGAATTGGTGGAATTGGAGGTCTCTGAACTCTTGAGTCAGTACGGATATCCGGGTGACGATGTCCCGATGATTCGGGGCAGCGCACTGCTAGCCCGTGACTGTGGCTGTGGAAAGGATGACTGTGCATGTTGCCAGCCAATTATTGAGCTTATGAAAGCCGTGGACACTTATGTTCCCTTGCCTCAACGAGATACTGATAAGCCTTTCTTGATGCCCGTTGACGAAGAATACAGCATCAAGGGGCGGGGCGTTGTTGTGGCTGGCAAAATAGAGCGAGGTATCATTTCGGTCGGAGATCCGGTGGAGATTGTAGGACTGACCGATCATTCGAGAACCGTAGTTGTAACTAGTATCGAGATGTTTGGTGAGCACATGAAGCAGGCTCAGGCTGGCGACGATGTGGGGTGCTTGTTGCGCGGTGTGGAACTGGGTGAAGTCCAACGCGGACATGTGTTGGCCCAGCCGGGATCGGTCAAGGCCCATTCTCGTTTCAAAGCCGAAGCCTACGTCTTAACCAAGGAGGAAGGAGGGCGTCATAAACCTTTCTTTACCGGATATCGCCCGCAGCTATATGTAAGAACGATGGATGTTACCGGCCGGATCAAGCTGCCAGAGGATCGGGCGATGGCAATGCCGGGCGACTATGTAGAAATGGAGATTGAACTGCACCACCCAGTCACGCTCGAACGGGGACTGCGGTTTGCCTTTCGGGATGGAAGGCGTACAGTTGGTGCAGGGGTTATCACTGAGATCATTGACTGAAATCACCTCGGGAGTCTCACAATGAAGCATGGCATTCCCCTTTCTGTGACATCTGAGATCGGTCGCTTGCGAGAGGCTATTGTGCATGCGCCTGGCCGGGAAATTGAGATGGTAACTCCCCGGAATTTTGAACGTATGCTATTTGACGACATTCTTTACCGCAAAGCAGCGGCCAAAGAACACGATTGCCTGATCAAGGTCTTGAAAAAGGCTGGCATCGAGGTCTTTTATTTTCTGGATTTATTGGCTGAGACGTTGCATCTAATTGGTGACAAGCGGCGCAAGGAGTTTGTGCAGTTCGTTAGCCAGTTGGAGGGGTGTCCCCCTGAATACTGCAAGCTGTTGCTTGATTATTCTCCAGAGGGGTTGGCCGACGTTCTGATCGGCGGGGAGCCCCGGGAAGAATCTCTGACCCGGTTTCTGCGCCGGGACATTTATGCTCTTTCTCCACTGCCTAACATGATGTTTGTCCGCGACTGCGCAACGGTTGTCGGTGATGCAGTTGTTCTGAGCAGTATGGCTCACGCTGTACGGTCCCGCGAGGTCTTGCTTCTTAGTCTCGTTTTCAAGCACCACCCCCATTTTTGCTATCAGGGTATTGCTCCCTGGCACTGGTTGGGTGATTTCAGGGGCCGCCTAAGCAAGGAAGGGGCGATGCGCGGGCAGTTTGGCTTCGAGCGCATTTCTCTAAGAGGAACTAATTTCAGACTCTCGAGTCCCGACGGGCTCTCAATCGGCGGGAAGGAATATGCAGGAACGAACGCCCAAGTCACAAGCGGCGACAAGAGTGTCACCCTGCAGGCCGATTATGTGCGTTTTACCCAGGGGCCGCAACACACACTGGAAGGTGGCAACATTTTCATCCTCTCTCCAGAGATCCTTCTGGTCGGTTGCGGCCAACGAGCCAGCGCTGCGGCGATTGATCGGCTGGCGCGGGATTTGTTCGGACGCCGGAGCAGAATACGAACCATACTCGTGGCAATCGTCGCCGGTGACAAAGATAGTCATCTCGATACCTTTTTCTCGATTGTAGACCGGGATCAGTACGTGATTCACCCGCCAGTTATGGAAGAGTACGGTGCCCAGTTAACCATGTTCAAGATGTGGCTGGACAAGGGACGGATCTGTGTCCAAGCCTACGACAGCATGAAGGAGGCGCTGGAATCGGAGAACTTGAAATATGAAGAGCGAAATGTTGCCTACTGTGCCGGTGTGACGCCGTTTTCTGGCGGGTGGATGGAGAATGCGTCTGAAATAAAGGTTGACGACCGGATCGCGCAGGAGCGGGAGTGGCACAACCAGGCGCTCAATATGCTTCCCCTGGCGCCTGGTATCTTGATTGCCTCTCAGCGCAATGAAAAAACGCTGAAGCATCTACAAGAACAGTGGGGGTACGAGCGCTTCGAGGCCGAGGAGTTTCTTGATGAACTGGAGGAAGGGGTACTCGATGAATGGCTACAATGCGGCAAGCGTGCAGTTATCACCTTGGATGATTCGGAACTCTTGCGAGGGCATGGTGGACCCCGCAGCCTGGTCTTGCCGCTGAGGCGCGATGAAGTGGACGATGGACCCTTTTCTGTTCACGTCAAGAGCCCGTTGAAAGATGCAGAGCGGGAGCACGCTCCGCAGTCGGGATCGGATGCGCCGGATCTGCGCGAGATCCAATTGAACGTTCGATCAGAAACAGGACGCTTGCGGCAGGTCGTGCTCCATACACCGGGCAAGGAAATTGCGCGACTGTCGCCAACGAACCACGATGCTTTGCTCTATGATGATGTGCTAGACTTGAAACGTACCCAGAAAGAGCACGGGGATTTTTCTGAGCTACTCAGGGCGCTGGATATAACAGTCTATGAAGTCGAGAACCTGATCGCCAACGCTCTACGAGGCAAAGAGCGTTTAGGAGATGTCTTTGATCTAGTTGCTGACCTTCAGAAAGAGGCGGTTGAGGAGCGAGGTGGGAAGTGGTTGCCGAGTTATAAGGAGACTCTGAAAACCAAGCTGGCAAAGACTAAGGGGGTCGAGGAGCTGTCCCGAATGCTTATTGCGGGGGTGACTGCAGATTCATCGCACCCGGCTCTCTTCTTAGACGATGCTGATCCCTTCTTGCTGACACCAATCCCTAACATCATGTTTATGCGCGACCCCGCCGCCGTGGTGGGCGACAATGCTATAGTCTGTTATATGCAGAAGCCAGCCCGGCTCCGCGAGGGTCTACTGCTGCATTATGCTCTTCAAGCGTTGGTGGATCAAGAGATAATTCCAAGGGACGATCTTTGGTTCGACCATTTTAGAGATGTGGGAATACTCGAGGAAAGAGGCAAGTCTCTGTCTGGAGACAGGTCTGAGCTAGAAGCCAAGAAGAGAGTACTTGAGGAACAAGGCAAGCGTCAGCGAGTTGAAGGAGGGGATATTCTCGTTATTCACGAACACATCCTTGCCATCGGGTGCAGTGAGCGAACAACCCGGGAAACGCTTGAGAGGCTGGCAACTAAGCTATTTAGCGTGCCAAGAGATGTCGATCCTCGAATTCACGAGATATTTGTCGTCTTAATGCCTGCCCAACGCTCAGCGATGCACCTGGACACGATCTTCACGATGGTTAGTGAGGACGAATGTCTCGTCTACGAACCTATGGTCATGCCCCAAGGGGTTGAGCAAGTGCGGGTTGTCCGGGTCGTGCCGGATCGAAACCAAGAAGGGAGGTTGGAAGGTATCAAGACGCAACCGGTCAACTCGCTGATCAAGGAACTCGAAAGAGCAATAGCGAAGTACGAAAACGATCCAAACTACAAGCTCATGCCTATCCTGACTGGAGGGGACAACCCTCTCTATCAAGATCGGGAACAGTTCTATGACGGCGCGAATGTTCTCGCAATTGCACCTGGAGTGATAATCGGCTATGAGCGGAACTATCGTACGTTTCGGGAGTTAGAGAGAGCTGGTTACCGGGTATATCACGCGCGAGATGTGATGCAAGACGAAGAGTTGAAGCGGGACATTCTACAAGCCATGGAGTCTTCTATTCCAGGAAAGAGGACTTATCAGCGCTATCGGGGAAAATACGCCATCGCGATTGAGGGACGCGAACTATCCCGGGCGCGGGGCGGACCTCGCTGCATGTCCATGCCTCTCCAAAGAGAAGATATTTCGTGGGATCGGTCTGGCCGCTCCCGTGAGAAGTCACAAAAGCAAAAGCTAGGCTCCAAGTGAAAATGGGTCTCGTGGAATCGGTTCTGGGGGGTGATGACTCTAAGCAACCGATGCTATCAGATTTGGAGACAACATCGCGGCTAGTAGACGTTGCCATTCAGCCCGCTTCAAAAGGTGATAGAACAAGTGGCATGAACCGATCTTCTTGATGGCCTTGGGAAGAGAAACCCAGCATTTACGCAAGCGCAGACGTCGCTCCTGTAAGAAACTGGCGCAATGGCCTCTCCAGGACAAGCTGTGCTTTTTTTGTTTGAGCCTGGGAACATATGAGGCTGGTCTGTTCCATCGGCCATGGATGCGAAGAGAGAAGAATGTGGCACGAGGTTGCCTGTGAGTTGGCTTACACTGGTGCTCATAGCTGCTGCGTTCAACGGAGGCGTGAGCGTCGTTGACAAGTTTGTCGTGGAGAATCAGATCCCTGATCCGATAGTCTTATCTTTCTTCACGAGCACGTACGGCATGATTTCCGCGATTGTCATGCTATTCACACTAGATGTCCACCTCGCACCCCTTAGAGCCACATTGCTTGCCTTTTCTAGCGGTGTCGCGTATCTGGTCTATGTTGTGTTCTACTTTGCAGCCCTGGGCTTCAATGATGCCCCTGTCGTGGTGGCCCTGACCCAGATTTCACCGGTGTTTAGCGCCCTGTGGGGGTTTCTCCTCTTGGACGAACGGTTCGACTCACTTACCTACGCTGGCGTGGGGATTGTCTTAACAGGCGCGGTCATAATCTCGCTGGAACGTAACGAAGTTGAGCAAGCCAAGACAGGGCTTCGCCTGAACATCGCCTTGAAACTTATGGTGGTTGGAAGTTTCGTTAGCAGTATGAGCCAACTGATGCTTAAGCACGCGCTTGAAGAAATCAGCGCCTCGGACGGATTCTTCTGGCCGCGACTGGGGGTCTTTGCTGGGACATCGGCTATGCTGGCTTTGCCCTCGATCCGCAAACGGCTGTGGTCGGCCGTCCGCAGAATTGGCCGGCAGGTAAATCTACTTATCATGTGCAGCGAGGTGATGGCCCTGGTCGCCGTTTACGTCATGACGCTAGCTTACAGCCGCGGACCGCTGACTTTGGTTTCAGCGTCAGGCGCTGTGCAGCCGCTGTTTGCCACGCTCTTTATGTGGCTTGTCAACCGGATTAGGGCAGGTACAGTGCCGGATAGAGCCGACCGGCGTCTATTGGCACTGCGACTTCTGCCCCTAGGTATGATTGCCCTTGGCCTGCACCTGCTTAGCCGGTAGAATAACGATAGAGTTTGCTTTCCCAAGGGGTGTGGCGAAATCAACGCAAACCATGTACTTCTGCCAGCGCAACTAACTCTGCGAACGAGGCGTATTTGTTGGGCTGAAGGTAACACTACTGCAGGGTCGGGAGGCCCACGTCGGCTGCTCGCTCGAGGCCCGTGGGTTTGGAGCCGCCAGAAAGGAGTTTGTCCAGGTCATGAAGGATGAGAAAGGTTCCTTTCGCTGCCTGTTGTGTCAAGAACGGGTTCCTATCTCTGAAGCAGATGCACATGAACAAGAAAGTCACCCAGAAAAAGTGCACTATGGCTTCATGTGGTACGAGCCAGATCTTGATGATTTGAAAGCAAACTCAAAAGCAAAAGACTTGTACAGCGAAGACGTTCAAAATGCACGCAAGGGAATCTGGTCAACTCAAGAAAGCCCGCTGTTGCAGGCATTGCTTCCCACGGACTGGCGAAGCATTTCAGGCTTGCCCTTGCTTACCCCTTCGAGGATGTATCCATCTTCGTTATTGGCAGCAAGTCTGGGCGTGAAGCAAGTCTATATCCGGGATGAGGGCAGCAATCCCAGCGGATCTATGAAGGACTACATGATCCTCTTTGCTCTCGCAGATGCTTTGGAAAAGCGATTCACCTGGCTTACAGCGGTATCAACAGGCAACCATGCTAATGCTCTGGCGATGTTCTCCAACGTAGTTGGAGGCAAAGCTTTGTTGTTTGTTCCAAGTTCCTCAGCAAAGATCCCACTTCTAGTCTCGTATCCCAACACCTTCGTAGTAGGTATGAAAGATGCGATTTTTGAAGATGTCTACGAGAAGTGTGGCAACCTGGGAATTGCAGAGATATATAACTGCAATGTCTCGAACGAGTTGCTCATTGAGAGCCTGAAAGCGGTAGCAATTGAGATTGCAGCGCTGATGGATGTGATGCCGACGCACATTCTAGCCCCTGTTGGAAACGGCACTTACATAGGTGGAGTGGGTAAAGGTTTCCTGGAGATGCGGGCATTGGGATTGATCACTCAAGTTCCCAAGATGATACCGATTGGCATGAAAGGCGCTTTTCCTCTTGTGGATGCTTATCAAACAGGTTCTTGGATTGTGGAATATAATGATTTCAAATGGCCCGAGAGTGAGATTGAGCTGGCTGAAGGCTCGATTGCTTGTGGTAGCTATAGCATGCCGCAAGCGATCAACTCTGTGCATCAAACCAAGGGCTTTCCACTTGGTGAGTTGACACACTGGGACTTGAGTCAAGCATATCAAGCATTGGCCCAAGATCCAGAACTTGTGCAAATGGGGGCTATTCCAGAACCTACAGGCATTATGAGTCTTGCGGCCGCCCTAAGACATCGTGAGTCATTCTCGGAGAATGACATACTGATGTTGGTCTTTACAGGACATGGCAGCAAAGACTTGCAAGGTGTAAGAGAGCTTGTTCCTGGCCGGGTCGGAGCTCAGCTCGAGACTGCTATCAGGAGAGGGAGGCCCGATCTGATATCTCGTGCAGAATCGTCGGTTGACAGAACGCGTTATTTCGAGGTTGAACGAAACGTATCGAAAGCGGGGATCATCGCATTGGCGAGAGACATATTGTCCAAAGAGAGGTGATAATGTGGCTGATTTGACGGAGTTGAACTTCCCACAGCCTCCTAGAGGATTCAAGACGGGAGTCATTCTCAGGATCCAGGACATCATTGAAGCAGTGGAAGTCGATTCGGCAGCTTTCGGTGGAGAAGGAGAGGATGTATTCACACTGGCTACCATATCCAAGATTGGGGTCTTAGTGGGTGTTTGGAGCAAAAGCGAAGATACACTTGCAGCAGTTCAAGAGCTTGTCCCTACATTATCAAAGTATATGTTTGTACATGGTACGGTTGTTCGACCAAAGTATCAGGGCCGAGGTCTTGGATCATATCTCAACTGTGACGTCCTAGATGGCATTGTTGAGCACTTCGGTTTGGCAGGTGTTGCCCGAACGGTGTCGCCGGCAAATGGCCCGAACTTACACATCTTGCTCAACAAACTGGGCTACAGAGCTGTCAAGTTTATCCTAGATTGCTATGGGATGGGTGAACATCGGCTGTGGTTAGAGAAGCCACTTGGATATGTTGTCCCCCAGGAACATTCCGAGCAGCGTTATGGGCAACAACTGGCCCAAGGCTCCATTCCCATCCTTACTGAGGAACCAGAAAGACTCCCTCCGAGATTTGGAGTAGTAAGCGATCATTACGAAATGATGAAGCACCTCAATAGGGGCTACGCGGTAGTAGCGCAGGTGCGTCCGCGCTTTGTGGAGTCAGGTGGTACTTGTAACTATCTCGTACTTCGGCAGTTTGAAACCTGGCAGATCTGTGCATAGGAAATACGAATAGGTACTGGCCTGACCATGCTTACTGCTTTCAGGGAGTAGCGAGAGCCCGGAGTAGAACATCAAGTTGGTCACGGAGGACGACGTGAGCCTACAGACAAAGCACTAGATCGCATTGGTCATCTTTGACGTAGACGACATACTGTTACGTTGCTTGGACAAGCCATCCAACGTCCACATTGCGCTCTCAGGCAACCGACCTGGTCCTGGTAGCTCTGATTACGCTCCCGTGGCGGTGCAGAAGCGGCTTGTTCGCCGAAAGGAGGCGACGGGTTTTGAGCTCTTCTCAGAGGTGCCCAAAGTGCTCCGACAGCTTCGTACTGCTGGTAAGTATATCTCGTTGGCAAGCTACAATTACCCTGAGCCCGTCCAGATCTTGTTTGTGGACAGCAAAAGTAAGTGCAGGGAGCATGCAGAAAAGGTTGGTGGGCGATTCTGGCACTTCCAATCAGATAAGGATCTCCCAGATATTGTGAATTCCGTTCTCCGGACAAATCCACAGATCGCCTCGTTTTGAGTGAGTTCAATATGAAGGTCATCAAGCTAAGCCTGATCCTAGAAACAGGTACGGCGACCTACGAAGACGAAGCCAAGGGCTGTAGTGACCTCCCGGGATTGGACAACCACCATGGTTCAAGTAGGATTAGTCCAGGAAAGGGGAAACACCATTTCAAGGCGTCGAACATTTACACCAGAGTTCAAAGCCCAGGTAGTCCTGGAAGAATTGCCCCGTGTCAAGGACCAGGCCGAAATCTGCCGCGAGCACCGGCTGCGGTCCCAGGTTTTCTCCCGCTGGCGAAAGGAATTCCTAGAACGGGCACCTGAGATCTTCGCCATAGAGCCAAGTAGAAGCGAAGAGCAAGACTGGATCGCCGAACTGGAGCGGATGATCGGGAGACTAACGATGGAGCTGGAGGCGGCAAAAAAGCCTCGAACATCTTAACCTCTCGCTCGACCAGAAACGCGAGGTGATCGAGATGCTTGCTCAGGATTATCCTGTCACTCTGGCTTGTGATGTCCTCGGTTGCGCCCGGAGCAGCTATTACCACCAGCCCACCGAGCGAAGAGCAGGGGAGGCAGAGCTCCGGGCAGCCGTCAAGGCTGTGGCTGCGGAGTGGCCCACCTATGGTTATCGTCGGGTCACGGCGCAGTTGCAACAGCAGGATTGGGCCATCAACCACAAACGCGTGCAACGATTGATGCGCTCGATGGATATCCAGGTCAAAACCAAACGCCCTTGGTCCTGAGGCCCAAGGACTCAGGGCAAGAAGCGCCGTACCACCAACAGCGGGCACGATTCCCCCCGCTATCCGAACCTGGTTCAGGACTTGGAGGTTGTGCGCCCCGAGCAGGTCTGGGTGTCGGACATCACCTACGTTTGCCTACGCTACGACTTCGTCTACCTGGCCGTGATTATGGACGTGTTCACCCGTGGCATTCGGGGATGGCATATGGGACGTAGCCTGGAATATCCATTGATTTTAACTGCTCTACAGCGGGCATTGGCTAAGCACCCTGCACCAAGGATCCATCACTCTGACCAGGGTGTCCAATATGCGGCCATAGTCTACACACAGGCACTCCAGGATGTCCATGTCCAGATCAGTATGGCTGATGTAGGCCAGGCCTGGCAGAATGGCTATGCTGAGCACTTAGTCCTGGACTAAGTACAGGGCGTCTCATACGGACGATCAAGGAAGAAGAAGTTGACTTGTCGGAGTATCTGGACTACAATGATGCCTACCGTCAGATGGGTCGCTTCCTCGATGACGTGTACATGTACAAGCGCATCCATTCCTCGCTGGGCTATCTCACTCCGGCTGAATTCGAGGCGCAGTGGCGAAGCGAGCAAGCTCTGGCCCTCGAGTTGAGCTAAAAATCGCAAAAAAAGTGTCCAATCTCAGGAGTTCAGTACGCCCCTTCGCCAACGAGAAAAACCCTCTGCCCTCAGCCGGAACTCTCGACAAATCTCGGCTTTGTCCTTGATGCCGGTCAGTTCCTCGAGTATGATCTGGACCTTGAACGCTGGTTTCAGCGTTCGCCGCTTGGGAATAGGGTTTCCCCTTTCTTGGACTGATTCTACTTGAACTATTGTACTTGTCCGATTCTAGATGGTCACTACCTTTTCGAACAGAAACTCCTGCTGCCCAAAGCTCGATTTCGCTATGAGCTGGGGGGCACCAGTTGGAACAGCTGATCAGGTTAAATCCGTTTGCACTGGTAGACACCATGGTGATCATCTGGAGCAGGGAGAACAGGGTAACCAGCGAACCAGAGACACGAACTGAGTTTGATGTTGCCACGAGCACATTCTAGCGAGGAGAGATCAGATGGGGGTGGACAGGCGTATCTTGTTCGTACTGGGCGAAGCGTGCTGGCTCACGGGAATCGGGAGATTTTTGAAGGGAATTCCGGGCGATGTGAATCTAGCAACCTACGACTTCCGAGAACATCTGGACGTGCATACTTTTCCGGTGTCCGCTGAAGCCAGCGAGACCACACACTGGATCATGTCCCAGGGCTTCGATTTGGTAATACTACTGACTAATCAAGATGCACTGCTGCGGGATGCGGACATCGCCGAAAGCCTTCAAACCCAAGGCATTTCGGCCCTTGCACAACCACGAGACGTGGCGATCGTGGGTCGCGACAAGATAAGGCAGAAGCAGTTCCTAGAGAGCATACCAGTTCCACTGGGAGCGTACAGGGTGGCAACATCCGTTGATCAGGCAATTGTGCACTGCGAGAAACTGGGCTTCCCTGCCGTGCTGAAGATGCCTGATCTCTCCGATGGACGTAAGATGTGCATAGCTCGGTCAGCCGATGATGTTTTTCAGCACTACTACCAACATGCCATCTCCCAGCCGGTGCTGGTCGAAGACTTCATCAATGGTGTAGAGCTTTCAACTATAGTGTTTTCGCATGGGACCAGTCACGTTGTGTTCCCTCTGGTGTACAAAGGTCGAACCGAATATCTGTTCGAAGGAGTGCGCCCCACAAAGCGCGTCTATGTCTCTCCGCCCCCCCTCACGACCGGGTGGACTTATGAGGTCCAAGACTTGGCGCTCACAGTCGCGCAGGCTCTCGGCAGTCAGGGTCTCCTTGGACTGGACATGGTGCTGTCAGCCTCGAAGGTTCACATCATTGAAATAAACACACGCATGGTGCAGACCCTTTGGATGAGTATGCTCCTTACACGCATTAATGTCCTACGCGAAATGGTGCTTGGAGTCTTTGGCGAACTCACGTCCGGCATCACAAGAGCGACATCTATCCGTGATGGTTTGGCCATTGAGTTCTCGATACCGGCCAGCGCAACCCCAGCAGACTTGGCCGCAATCCGAGACATGGAGGGGGTCTGGACTTCAAGGACCCGCGTTGCTACTGTCGGATCGTCGCCACGCGCATGCTTGACAAGTGTCGGACGCATTGCAGAGCTATCCGGTGATGAAAGCATCTACCGACAAGTGCTCGAGACGCTCGAATTTAGATAACTCCACCGAGGGATGTCCCAATCGAGGCTCTGGAGAGCAAGGAACTGTCGGCTTCATTTGGAGGGATCCTGCTTGTAGTGGAAGATGAATGACTCGGAAGGATTGACGTGCAAGGCTGTACTTGCCACAAACGACTCGATAGACGCGCCAACTTCGATCGCCGCGCTCACTGGCTCGAGGCGCACTGTTGCTGGGCTATCCAATTTCGTTACTAGAGCTGAGAGGCCACGAGGAGGTGGAAGAACTTTGTGAGAAAGGCCTTTTGCTTGCAAAGAATCGGTTTTCACTGGTTCAGACTATTACGCTATGTGCTAGTTCTTGGTGATTTGCAAAAGTGGCCGTTTCGTGGCATCCTTTTGGTTACCACACCATAAGGAGGAACGCCACGATGAACGGCCTGACAAATTGTATCACATCCGGTCGTTGGTAGGAAATCTTCACTTCGGCGATTTCAATCGGCTGAGAGTGCTCCGGGGCTATTCACCTCGCACAGAGAGTTCCTGGAGATGCCTCTCACGTGTGCTGAACTCGCCAAATCTCACCATCCAATGGTCGTGGATTGACCATTTCAGGCTAGAATCGGTCCTATGGGTGAGCCAAGCAACAGGATTTGGCCAAGTGTTGAATCTAGGCTTAGTAACAAGTATCGGCAGGAAGGACTTGGAGGAGGGCTTCGGGTGGGAGGTCGCCCACTTGAGATCGGATGAGGAGAACGGGTGGCACCGTGTAGTGCCTTCTCCCAAGCCTCTGGAGGTTGTAGAACTAGAAACCATCAAAACCCTGTTGGAGAATGGAATCATCGCCGACACCTGTGGTGGATAAGGCATGCCTGTAGTGCGGGGTTCTCAAGGGGCGCTGGTGGGCGTAGAGGCTGTCATTGACAAAGACCGCGCTTCGGCTCTGCTTGCCACTTGCTTGGGTGCAGATCTTCTCGTCATTGCTACCGACGTTCCGGGAGTAGCGCTCCACTTTCAGGATGGTGAGAAGAGGGCTTGGCTTAGCGAGATAGCACTTGACCAAGCAATCCATATCTTGAAGAGGACCATTTCGGGCGCGGCAACATGCAACTCAAGGTCGAAGCCACCGGTAGTTACCTGAAAGCGGAGGAAGGGAGGTGCGCGTATGTCAGCTTGAAGATCTCCCCAAAGCCCTAAAGGGGCAATCGGGAACTCAGTTTACCGCCTAGTTGAGGCTCGATCTAGAACTATCAATCTACCTAGGGAGGCAGAGAATGGGTGAGAGCTTGCTGAAAGGCAGGAACTTGGTGAACATGGAAGACTTTTCCCGTGATGAAGTCATGCTCGTGCTGCAACGGGCTCGTCTGCTCAAGACCAAGTGGAAGGAGGAGTCGGGCGGTGGCAAAGGCCATGGCCGTCCTCTCGACGGTAAGACAATGGCCATGATCTTCCAGAAGCCGTCGCTTCGAACGCGCTTCACGTTCGAGGCCGGCATGACCCAACTCGGCGGCCACGCCATCTACCTGGAACAGAGCATCGGGCTGGGCAAACGCGAATCGTACGGTGATGTGGCGCTCAATCTCTCTCGTTGGGCACAGATCATCATCGCGCGCACGTATGGCCATGACATCGTCGAGGGACTGGCTCACTACGCTACAATCCCGGTAATCAATGCCCTCTCGGCCCGGGAACACCCTTGCCAAGCCCTCGCTACGATGCAAACACTCTGGGAGCATACCCACGGAAGCACCCCCAACGCCACAGATGTTCCGTGGAAAGAACTCAAGATGGCCTGGATCGGCGACGGCAACAATGTCTGCCACTCGCTGATGATGATATGCGCTACTCTTGGTGTTAACTTTGTGGCCGCGGGCCCCAAGGGATATTGGCCGGAACCAACCTTGGTTGGCGAGGCCAAATCTCGGGCTAAGGAACAGAGCAGCGAACTGAGTGTCCTTGAGAACCCTGTCGAAGCGGCCTTGGGTGCTGACGCCATCTACACCGATGTATGGGCCAGCATGGGGCAGGAAGCGGAGCAGAAGGAGCGAGAAAAGGCGTTCCACCAGTACACCGTGGATGCAGCGCTAATGACCCTTGCTGCCAAGAAGAGACCCGACGTTCTGGTGATGCACTGTCTGCCTGCTCACAGAGGCGAGGAGGTCACGGCTGAGGTTCTCGATGGGCCCTTCTCAACCGAGCTGTTCGGTGGCAAGCACGCAGGCGCTATTCTGGACGAGGCGGAGAATCGCCTACATGTCCAGAAGGCCCTGGTCTGGGAAATGCTGTATCTGGGAGAGCCAGAGTAGAACAAGACAGGAGGATAGGAAGCATGGATAGCAAGACCCTAATCAAGATCGAGGATCGGTATGGTGCCCACAACTATCAGCCGCTCGACGTTGTGATCGAGCGAGCAGAGGGGGTGTGGGTCTATGATGTTGAGGGAAACCGTTACCTGGATGCTCTGAGTGCGTACTCGGCACTCAATCACGGGCATAGACATCCCCGCCTTGTCCAGGCCGTGACGGATCAACTCCAGGAGTTGACCCTCACCTCACGCGCGTTTCGTAACGACCAGTTGCCGTTGCTCTACAAAGAGTTGTGTGAGTTAACTGGCTACAAGATGTTTCTGCCTATGAATACCGGGGCGGAGGCGGTCGAAACGGCGCTGAAGATCGCCCGCAAGTGGGCCTATGAGAAGAAAGGTGTGCCGCCTGGACAAGCGGAAGTCATAGCTTGCGAGAACAACTTCCACGGTCGTACCATCACAATCATCACCTTCTCTACAGAACCCCTATATCGAGATGGCTTTGACCCCTTCACTCCCGGCTTTGTGACCATCCCCTACGGTAACGCGGATGCTCTTGAAGCGGCCATCACCCCTAACACAGCTGCCTTTCTCGTCGAACCGATACAGGGAGAGGCCGGGGTAATCGTCCCGCCAGACGGCTACATGAAACGGGTGAGTGGTATCTGCGCCCAACACAACGTGCTCTTACTGGCGGATGAGATCCAGACAGGTCTGGGTCGCACGGGTAAGCTCTTTGCCTGCGACCACGAGGACGTCCGCCCCGATGTCATGATTGTCGGCAAAGCGTTGGGCGGGGGCATGTATCCCGTGTCCGGGGTACTCGCCTCAGAGGAGATCCTGGGCATCTTGGAGCCTGGTACACATGGCTCTACCTTCGGTGGCAATCCACTGGGGGCGGCCGTGGCTCGGGAAGCGATAAAGGTCTTGGTGGAAGAAGGCATGATCGAAAACTCTGCCCGGATGGGGGAGTACTTCATGAATGAACTCAAGGAGCGCTTAGCACAAACCCCCAACCCACATGTGGACCACATCCGGGGCAAGGGTTTATTGGTAGGTGTGGTGCTCAACAAGAAAGCCAGGCCCTCTTGTGAAGCGCTTGGAAGACGCAGAGTGCTATGCAAGGAGACACATGAAAATGTACTCCGCTTTGCACCGCCTTTGATCATTGATCAGGAAACGATTGACTGGGCGCTTGAGCGTATAGTTGCAGTGCTGAGCCTGCCGTAGGTCTGAGCGAGTGCCGCCCAGTGACCAGGGGAGGCCTAGCAGAGAAGTGACTTGATCGATGCCTGATGGGTCGCTGCCGCTTCAGCGATCCCTCGGGGCTGCAATGCTGGGACTTTCTAGTCTTGCTGCCGGTGGCAGCGCAATCTCTTGTTACAGCTTGCGTATTCCTCGAATTCTCTCATAACCGGAGGCATCGGTTGGACGCCACATGTGAATTCATCAGCTGCCGGTATAGCAAGCGCTCAGCTTGAACAACTCAAGACCTTATGCCAGAAAGGCATGGGATCGCTGCCTTTGAGGTGCGTGCTGACTCCGATCCCGTAGATGGCAGGATCCACTTGAGTGGATGGATCCTCCTGGGGGCGAGGCCAAGGACGCTGTCGATCAAGTCGCCTCACTGGGCTACCAAGTGACGAGCGAGATTGTCGTGCTCGGGGATGCCGACGCCGGTCGCGAACTCGGCTGGGATGTGGCCGGCCAGCCGGTTGTTGATGTGCGAGAGAACTCTGCGCTGCTTGATCGCGCGGAAGAGTTGCACCACCAGCTGTGGGATAATAACCTCAGCATCTAAATCGCGCCGGACGACAGTCCAGTGCGTATGTTGGTTCAACAAGGGCAATGGCGCCTGATCCAAACCGCCGCCCTGACGCTTGGCTGGGTGCGGCGAGATGCACTTATCCCGTGGCGTAGAGACGAGGTGCATCCATGCGCGAACCTGCGGCGGGTACGCGCTGGCGAACTTTTGGCACCGTGTCAGTGCCCCAGAGACCTGATTACTGCCGTGATGCTGCATAGCGGAAGGGTATGGAGCTACTGTGGCGGATCTCGTGGCGGGGGATTTGATCTTCCTCTACCGCCTGACCCGACCGAATCCATCGCAAGGAGTGGTTGAATGCAAAGCGAGGAGCGGCTGTGAAGCTATCTGACTTGGTGGTGGTTTTGCCCGACGCGGGGGGGGGCAGTGTCTGTGCCCCGATCTAGAGATCGGTGGCATTGCCCATGATTCGCGGCAGGTACAGCTCGGTGGTTTATTCGTCGCGTTTGTGGGGCAGAGGGCAGATGGGCACGACTACATCGCTCGGGCTGTCGAGAGGGGGACAGTGGCTGTCGTCGGGCAACGTCGTGACGTGGTTGTTCCCGGCGACTGCCACTACATTCTCGTCCGTAATTCGCGTAATGCGTTGGCCACGGTGGCAGCTGCGTTCTACAGATTCCCAGCCCGCCGGCTGCGGGTCATCGGTGTGACGGGCACAGATGGAAAAACGATGAAGGCGACACTGATCCGATCCATCCTTACAGCTGCAGGGCACGAGGCAGGTATGATTACGTCCATCAGTGCAGTCATCGGCGACAAGAGTCACCCCACCGGCCTCCATGTAACCACACCAGATGCTTTGGACATGCAGCGCTACTTGGCCGAGATGGTCCATGGCGGTGCCGATTATGCGGTGTTAGAGACCACCTCGCACGGGCTCGACCAGGCACGGGTGCGTCACTGCGCGTACGACGTTGCGGTCCTAACCAACGTCACTCATGAACATCTCGATTATCATTGCACATACGAGGCGTACAGGGATGCAAAGGCTACCCTGCTCCGCAGCCTTCTGTCGGATTCGTTTCGCAAACCGGACACACTGAAGGTGAGTGTGCCAAATGCGGACGACAGCTCCTTTTCCTACCTCGACCGAATTCCGGCTGATCGAAAGTGGAGCTACGGGATTGATCAGCCAGCCGACTTTAGTGCCAAGAGGATCGTCTACCACTCCGACGGCACCGAGTTTGCCGCTGTCACACCAATGGGGGAAGTACCGATTCGCATGTCACTGCTCGGCAAGTACAACGTCTCCAATACTCTAGCTGCAATGGCGGCTTGCGTGTCACAGGGGGTGCGACCTACAGCGCTGCAGAAAGGTGTACAAGCGGTGCCTGGTGTAAAGGGACGGATGGAACGGGTTAACCTTGGCCAGGACTTCGAGGTGGTAGTTGACTTTGCGCATACCCCCAACGCACTAGAAAGGACACTTGAATTGGCACGGATTCTGGCATCGGGGCGGGTTATCGTTGTGTTCGGATGTGCTGGTTTGCGTGACTGTGAGAAGCGACCGATGATGGGACGGATTGCAGGTCGGCTGGCTGACTTGGTGGTGATCACCGCCGAAGACCCGTGCACAGAGGACCTGCATGCCATTATGGCACAGATCGCTGCTGGATGTGATCAAGTCGGTCGAGGCGCTGGGATTGACTATTGGCTGGTTCCCTATCGGGCAGAAGCAATAGCCTTCGCAGTGGATTTGGCCGAGACTGGCGACCTGGTTATCACAACTGGAAAGGCTCACGAAAAGTCCATGTGCTTTGGTGACGCGGAGCACCCGTGGGATGAGTTCGGTGCTGTACGACAAGCGTTGCGCAGACGCCTATCTGGGGCCTCGACGCAGTTCGAAGTGTTATCACTGAGGCGCTCCCTAGTTCGGATGAGTTATTGCTGATAATGACCAACGACATCAGCTTGTTTCGCCTGCCTATGCGCTTGATGAGAGTCCACATACCTGACAAAGATGTGCCTCTAGCAAGCCTCATGTGGTCCATCTGCTGCTGACGAGCACCTGGCCGCAGGCATTCAGAAAGCCCCGTTCTAGTGCGGCATCGTTTGCCGCACTAGAACGGCCTTGCCATAGGGCGTCGTAGAGCGACCGGTCGGTGATTTGCTGGTGACGGACATAGCAGCATGGATGGCGAGTCACTTCCTTGCTGCGGCGCAGGATGTGCATCCAGCGCTCGTCAACTCGGACTTCGATGGGCTGACGCGCATACTGCCAAGGCGCTGAGCAGTCGTTGGTATCCACGCGCACCACGCAATCCCTTGCTCACCCTGGGGTACAGTACCTGATCGGTGTCGAAAGGCTCAGTGGGCAGGGGCAACAGATGAGCCCGCTCCCCCTCGAAACGGTCGACTGCACATTGACGCGTGGTGCTTTGCAACCGCGCGTTGGCGATCTCATTCAGCCAGACCCAGCTTTGACGATCCAGATTGTCAAAGTTGGCGAAGTAGCGCCCGGCCCAGAAGTTCCTGGTTAGGTAATCCATGGGACGCTCGCCCCCCCTTCTGATGCGGCATCCCTGGCCAGCACGGGTGAACTTGGAAACAGTGATAGCCACCGAGGTGTGGAAACAACGTGAAAACACCCCGAAACCCACCTTCGGTAAGACGGACACCCCCTTTCCCCACGCTTTCCTCGTGACCGCCCCCCACCCTTTTTGCCTCGCCGTTTGGCGTTTCGCCCCCTGCTCGCGCCCCGCGCCCTCGCTGTCGACCTGTCCACGCCCCGCCCCTCGCCCGTCGCCTGCTCCGGCCGCCCGCTCGTCGCCCGCCTGATCGTCACCTGTGGGGCGCTCCCGAACCGTCCCGTCGTCCAGCTGGCCCAGCGACTTCCCCGTCACGCACGCTCCTCGTGCTTGCTCTCGTCTCCACGTCTCCGCAGCGTGGAGTCCGCGCCTGGCGGCTGTCGTTTCGTCGCGTTTCTCCGCGCGGGAGCATGTCGCCGTGGTGGATGTGACGTGCTCGCCGCGCCTGGCCTGGCCTCGTTTCTCCTGGCAGTCGGCGACCGGGGACGCGGCCAGGCTGCCCGTCGCGACACCATTGGGCTCCTCGCCTTCGTTGCCTCGACCAGCCGGAGGCTCGTCGCCGGCGCGTTTCCTCTGTACGCGGCTTTCCCCGCCGTGCCTCGCGGTGCGTTGCTCTTGCAGACCACAGGTGCACCTCGGCGGCTCGTGCGGGGTGCAAGACAGTCAGGGCTTGCCTCTGCGTGGGCGTCGCAGGAGGTTGGGCCGGGCTTCGCACCTGGAGGGCAGTGACGTGCGGCCCACGTTCTTGTCGCTGTGCGGACGCGCGTCCGCGCGGATCTCGCCGCCACGAGCGTGCGCTGACCAGCGCCTGGTCGGTTGGGGGAGGCGGCTCGTCGTGAGATGAGCGATTGCCGTTCAGGGCTCTGTTTGGCATTTGGCCTCGCCTTCCCCGTCACCATCGCTGTCAGTCCGCCTGGCTCGCTGTCGTCGTGGGAGCTGGCGCGTCTGCTCCCGGTGGAGGGCGGGGACGAGTTCGCGGCGGCGCCATCCGTTTCGTTTGCTCTCTTCGTCAAGGCGCGACTTGCCTTCGGGTCGGCCCTCGACGCGGCCCTTTCCTGGGCCGCTTCCTCACGGCGGGGCTTGGGCGGCTTCCCCCTCGGTTCGCCTGGGCGCGGTGTGGATCGCCCCCCTCTTGGTCGTTGCGCCGCCCTACCATCCCCACAACGCCACATCGGGTAGGCCGGCTCTGCGTTTTGCTATCCACCTTCCCCTCCATTCGTTTGCCTTTGCCCCCTAGTCAGGGTGATCTCCTCGGCGATACGCCACTTCACCTTGTCTCCCCTCCGGCCCGATCTCCCTCAATGCCCTCGGCGCGGGCCGGCGTCGTCCTGTTCTCCTTCGTCCCTTTCGAAACCCGTCAGAAGCGCGTGAGACGCCGCTCTCCTCCCTCTGGGGTCCCTGACCAGCGGGGTTGGTCTTCCGCTCTGTCCGTGTCCCTGGGCTGGCTTGAGGAGCTCGGTGTGGCGGACGGTCCTGGCCCGCCCTCCTCCTCGCCTCCGTCCAGGTGAGGCCAGGCCGGCGTCATCGCTTTGCAGCCGGCCGCGCCGGCGGGCCACCAAGCATCGCCCCTTCTCTTCTCGCGGCTCTGCTCGCCTCCAAGAAGGTGAGGCTGGAAAACAGTTGCCTGCTGGCGGCTGGCCTTGCCGGCTCGTCGAAGGAGGGTCGCCGTTGGTCCCCCTGGCCCTCCCTCACCCCAGGTCGGCGACGACGGATCCTCGCTGACGGCCGCGCTGTGCCTGGCTTGCTGACAGGACTGCTCGGACGTCCGTCGCTTGGGTCTCCCCACCCCGTCGACGGAAGTCGCCGCTTGCCCTACCCGCTCCACGTCGTCACCTGAAACCGAACGCGGCCTCGGCCTGGACGTCGTTTCCCCGCAGCCGGCGCCGCTGCGCTTCGCCTGCTGACGGGACTGCGCAGCCGCCTGCCCGCTGGATCTCTCCACCCCGCCGACTCAAGTCGCCGCCCCCCTCTGCGCGCGGCAGGCACTGCCTGACAGCGAGCATGTCCCTGGCTCAAGACCTACTTGCTCGCAGCCGGCGCCGCTGCGCTCTGTTTGCCAACCAAGCAGGGCACGCCTCCGCCCCGGGAGTCTCTCCACTCCGTCGACCGAAGTCGCCGCCTCCCCCTGAGTTCGCCCATCGAGGCCCAAGACGGCACACCTGCTGCGCCTGGGCTTCGCTTCCTCGCAGATGGCCTCGCTGTGCTTCACCTGCTGGCGAGGCTGCCCACACTGGCCCAGGCGAGGCCAGCACCACTTGTGCTGCGCAGACGGCCTGGCTATGCCCCTGGGCCTGCCGCCAGGGTCGCCCGGATCAGCACCGGGTTTGGGCAAAGGGCAGTGGGCCACCCTTCGTGACAATCGCTGGACCAGTCTTGGTGAAAACAGGTGTCCCGCTTAGGGTGAAATCGGCCGTATTCTGGCGAGCGGAAAGAGGATGCCGCCTCGCTCCTGGCCGAGTGATTGTGGCTCTGAACCCTCTCCCAATGGCCGTCTGTCCCTGATGAGAGCCGCGTCGGTGGGGGGCTGATGGGTGGAAACCCACGTCTACTCTGCATCCCCCCACCTCGCTCCTAGCTGGGTGATTGCTGTGCTGAAGCCTCCCTTGCTTGCCCACCGCCTATGAACAGGGCCGCGTCGGTGGGGGAGGAGAGATTCCCCCACCTCGCTATCCTCTCGGCAGTTGCTGCCCTGAGGCCTCCCTTAGCAGTTGCTTGTCCCTGGACAGAGGCGCGTCGGTGGGGGTAGGGTGGGTGGAAACCCGCACCCCTCCTGCATCCTCCCATCTCGCTCTCGCCTCAAGCGTTGCAGCCTTCATGCCCCCTTGCTGGCCGGCTGCCACTGATGGCCGACCTCTCCTGTCCCACCTCCTGCATGGGTGACACCGCGCCAGGGCGAGCTGGAAGCGTCAACCCCCCGTCCTTCCTTCCATCGGCGCTTGCTCCCGCTGTCGGCCTCGCTGAGGGCACGGCGCCCAACCCCCTGGGGGGATGCCGGCCCCGCTCCGCTGTGCTCCCCCTACACCCTGGTCTGCATGCGCCCGTCGTCGTCAGGCCAGAACCATGCCTGTCTGAGGTTGGCCATCGTCGCACGGCCTCTTTCAACCGAGGCGCTTGCCCAGCCTGAAGGTCAGCGCGGCATCCGTGCTTGCTCTAGTCCACTGCGTCTTTCAAGGCAGGCGCTTGCGTCCACTGACAATCAGCGCTAGGTCGTGGTCCCTCCATGCAGGGTCGCCTCATGCGCCTGATCGGGCCGCGCTGCGCCCGCCCTCTGAGGGTCAGTGACGTGGTGGGAGATCGCGCCGTGGCCCTACGACGCTGCCCCCGCACGCCTGCTGCAGTTGGAGGTGAGCAACTTGCGGCTGACGTTCCCATCGTCAGCGACTCGTACGCCCCCTCTAGCGGCGGCGTGCTGGCCAGTCCAGGATGAGCACCGTGTCGGGGTCTCTCTGAGGGACATCGCCCTTCAACCCCATCTACCTCCCATGGCGTCCGCCAGGTGAGAGGCCGTGACCCCCGTCTACTCGGCCACATCACTGCGGCCCTGACGGTCGCGTCCGCCTGGCGAAACCCGGCCCTGCGGAGCGGCCATGCAGAGTGCGGGCGTCCTTGAAGCCCGCGCTGCCGTCGGCCGAGCATCGGCGAGGCCTGGGCTGCTCGCCAGACCGCTATGGCTATCAATCCCCCGCCCTGACCAGCGGGAGGCCAGCGCCACGGCTGACTGCCTTCGCCAGGTGCTGGCCGCTGCCCCTTCCGCCTACGCCTCCGCACCCGAAAACAGACAAGCCAAAGAACCACACAGCGAACCCGCTGCTGGGGTTTGTCCCACTCCCCATGCTATCCCTCCACCCTACGTAGCCCCGAAGCAGGCCACTGCCCCCGCGATAGTCTTTCCCCATCTAGCTGATACCCACCTAGCACCGTGGACAGCGATCGCAGGCCCCGCCATAGCGTAGCCGTCCCCGTTTCTTGCCTCGATGGTCCCCTACCTTCCCCATCTAGCTGATACCCACCTGGCACTGTCCAAGACAGTCTCTCCCCGCTCAGCGCATCCCCATACACAGACGATGATAGCCATTCCCTGTACCATAGATCCTGGCCCCCATGCTTCGCCGATCATTACTCTGCGGAAGAGGGCGGGCTGTAGCGCCAGAAGAAGCTGCGCAGCCGCCCAGGCCCTGGTCACCCACCTTCGGGCTGCTGGCTGGCCAGGATCACCGCT
>CAZEBW010000001.1:74302-153033 GCA_964510205.1 uncultured Anaerolineae bacterium | reverse complement strand
AGGATGCTGGTGATGAAGCGCTCCTGGTTCTCCAGTTGGCGCTTGCTCTCCCGCATCGCCTCCTCCGCCCGCTTGCGCCCGGCGTCCGCCGCTTCCAATTCGGCGAGGCGTTGGCGCAACTCCCCCAATTCATTCACGAGTTGCTCTGTGGTCTTAGCTTGGTCTTCCACCTTGCGCATCTCCTAAGGCGTTCGTAAAAGAATAACTTCCCGGTACGATGTCATTGCGAGCGCTTTTTGCGAAGCAATCCCCACCTTTGTTCAGCAAGGAGACTGCGCCGTTTTCACTTCCAAGTTCGTCGCAAAAAACGCTCCTCGCAATGACACCGATTGGGGAACTTGTTTCTTTAATCTCCAAACGAGCAGTAATTTACTCGAACGCAAACCCCTTCTCAGTGAACAGCTTCAGGCAGGCATCCACCACCTCAGGGTCGTAGAGGACGCCCCTGTTTTGCGAGATTTCCTCCAGAGCCTTATCTATGCCGTGAGCCGGTCGGTAAGGTCGGTAGGAGGCCATGGCCTCAACAACGTCAGCTACCGCCAGGATCCTCGCTTCCAGCATGATCTCCTTGCCCTTCAGGCCCTGAGGATAACCAGAACCATTCATCCGTTCGTGATGTTGAAGCACGATTTGGGCCACCGGCCAAGGAAATTCTATCGTCCCATTCAATACGTCGTGACCGACTTGGGGGTGAGCTTGAATCATACCATATTCGAGTTCGCTTAGCGGGCCGGGCTTGCTGAGGATTTCAGCAGGTATAGTGGTCTTACCCAGATCATGAATCAGGCTGGCCATGCGTAGTCCCTCGATCTGTTCCTTGGGAAGGCCCAACTCGTTGGCGATGGCGCAGGTCAGTTGGGTGACCCGCCGTTGATGGCCAGCGGTGTAGGGATCCTTCATCTCGACTGCTGATACTAAGACAATGACCGTTCCCTCGAAGGCTCTTCGTAATTTCTCGAAACTCTGTCGAAGTTCTTCCTCCGCCCGCTTGCGCTCGGTGATGTCGCGGGCAATGCCTAACACCTCAACAGGCTGGCCCGCTCTTTCGAGAAGGCGAGCGCTGACCTCCACCCATACGGGTTTACCCTCTTTGCTGTACGTCAGAAGCTCATACGGCTTGGTCCATGGTGAACCCTCTAGCTTCTCTTGAACCTTCTGCCGCGCCAAGGGCAGATATTCAGGATCAACGATATCAGCGATGTTAAGCTGGAGCATCTCTTCGGGGCTGTAACCATAGATTCGCGTTGCCGCCGGATTCGCCGAGGTGAAGTTCCCCTCCAGGTCGTGGGTGCAGATGATGTCATTGGCTTTTTCGACGAACTCTCTGAACCGCTCCTCTGACGCTCGCAGATCCCCTTCCGCCCGCCGCTTCTCCCCAACCAGGCGCTGCTTTTCCCGGGCCTCCCTGACGGTGGTCAACACCTCATCCATGTTCAAGGGCTTGGTGAGGTAAGCTGACGCCCCATTGTTTAGGGCCTGTATTGCTGTCTCCAGAGAGGCATAAGCGGCGACTATGATCACCGCTATGTCAGGATTCGTTTCCTTCAGACGGGCTATTAGCTCTATCCCTTCCATGTCGGGCAGCCGGAGGTCCAGGAGAGTCAGATTGAAGAATCTCTTCTGCGCCTTCTCCAGGGCTTCTCGCCCCGTCCTGGCCGTCTCGGTCTCCCAACCTTTCCTTCCAAGGATAGGCGTGAGGGTCCTCCAGGTATTCTCATCGCCGTCAACGATCAGGATGCGAGATATGCCCTTCATTAAGATGCCTCCGTCTTTGAGCTCGTCGTTCACAACAATGTGACGGTGTCATTGCTCCCTCTCGTACACCTTAAAAGCGTCTCTAATCGCTGGCGCCAGCTCTTCGATCAGGGATTTTTTTACCACATACCCACTGGCCCCGCTGTCCAGAGCCGCTTTCCTGTACTCATCTATGTCGTAAAGGCTCAGCATGATGACTTTCACCTCAGGCATTTCTTCCTTGATCTGGCGAGTGGCGCTTATCCCGTTTGTCCCTGGCATCCTCACATCTATGAGAACCAGGTCGGGCTGGAGCTCTCTGGCTTTGAGGATGGCCTCCTGTCCGTTGGCTGCCTCTGCAATGACTTCAATGTCCCGCTCAAAGGACAGGAAGTCCTTGAGACGCTGTTGAAAGCCGGCATGATCATCAACGATCAGGGTTCTTATTACCTGCATCGTTTCCTCCTCCTTGTCTGTCCTTGCTGCTAGTGCACAGGGATTGCTTCGTCACTCCGCTACCAGGCAGCGCGGGTGATCAGGCCGACCACCACGGTGGTGGGACGACGCCGACCGCCAGAGCCGTTCCTATCTAAGGAATTTGAGCGGTCGTTTGTAGTCAGGCACGCAGCGAAGCGGAGTGCCGTTGTTTCGGCCAAAGAATGACCCTCCGCAAACCGCGCTTCGTGGCTTACTACGAACAAGTTTCTGTCCTTTAGAATGACGGGCCGCTCCATGGAAGGCTACTAAGAAACAAGTCACGGCTGTGTCATTGCGAGGCATCTTTTTGCCGAAGCAATCTCCCACCAGCGAATTGGGGATCACGCCGTTTCCACTTCCAAGTTCGTCGCAAAACCCGCTCCTCGCGATGACACCTACGATTGTTTCTTTCACAGTGAGTGGCGCGAACGCGCCATGGGGCAGCTCGCGATGACACCTACGTTTGTTTCTTCTCCCATGCCCAGCTCGCAATGATAGAGAATGGTCGGTGAACTTGCACCATCCTGCACTAGGCACACTATCGCCTACTTCAGTATACACGACTTGATCCATCTCGTCTATTGGCGGAACGTTGATTTTTGGCACAAAAAACGTTGATTTTTCAACAAAAAAAGACCCTGCGAAAACGCAGGGTCTTTTGATCATTGCAAGCGCGAGGTCTTATCTTAAGGCATTACTCTATACTGATCGCTCCCTTACGGCTGGCGTATTGGGTCAGTTCTGCCGTGCTGTGAATATCGAGCTTGTTCATCAGATGGGCTCTGTGGCTGCGAACTGTTCCTTCGGTTATGTGCAGCAACTCGGCGATCCCTCGGGTCGAGTGACCCTCGGCGACCAGTTGCAGCACCTCTCGTTCGCGGTTGGTAAGTTTATCATAACTGTCCAGGGTCATCGCCTCGGCCTGCCGGATATACTCTTCGATGACGCCCTTGGAGATGGAGGGGCTGAGGAAGGAATCGCCACGGTGAACGGCCTGGATGGCCGAGACCAGTTCTGTGGGCGCTGCTTTCTTGACCACGTATCCTGAAGCCCCGGCCCGCAGGATTTGAAAGATGTACTCCTCGTTAGCGTGCATGGTCAGAATCAAAACCTTGACCCCAGGAAACAGCTTTTTGATTTGGCGGGTAGCCTCCAGGCCGTTGAGGGCCGGCATGGTGATATCCATCAGTACCAGGTCGGGGTGCAACTGTCCAACCTTCTGAATGGCCTCTCTCCCATCCTCGGCTTCCCCTATCACCTCTATGTTTGCCTCGCCCTCCAGAAGGGCGCGCAGCCCCTTGCGAACGATGGTATGATCCTCGGCCAACAGGACTCTTATCTTGTTCATAACCCACCCCTCTCGATTTTCGATTGCCGATTTTCGATTTTCGATTCTCATTCGCGAATCGAAAATCACTTCTTTTTCTTGGCTGTTTTGCGGGAGGCAACGAAGATGGCCGTGAGTTCATCAGCCTCTTGGATCAGATCCTGCACACGTGGCGCTGGCATCAGGTCAGTTTCCGCCACCATTTCCAGCCAGAAGAGGGATTCGTCGGCCTCTTCCTCCACGATACCCAACTTGTGCACGAAATCGGCCTGTGAACGTGCCCGACACGCGGCCCGATAATTCGCTGCCACCGATGTCGCCGAACGCAAGAGTTGATCGCCAACGACCTGAGCCGTTCGCGTCCGTGGCAAGGCTTCTACCAGGTGAATCACCCGCAACGCAAACTGCTTCGTACGCCTTTTCAAATCCTCCTCATCCATTTCGCTCCCCTCCGCGATTTTCGATTTGTCAATCGCAAATCGCAAATCGCAAATCGCAAATCACACAGGCATTTCTATCGCCAGCCGCGTTCCCTCCCCTGGATGCGATTGGATACTGAGGCTGCCTCCCAGAAAGGTCGCCCTTTCTCGTATCCCTAACAGCCCTATGCCACGCTGCGGGGCTTCACGGCCTGCAAGCTGCTTTTCATCGAAGCCCCGGCCATCGTCTTCAATGGAGGCGGTCACTGTGGACACCTTGCGCTCCAGACACACACTTACCCTGTTGGCTTGCGCGTGCCTGGCCACGTTGGTCAAGGCCTCCTGCACCACGCGGTAGAGAGCCGTTTCCATATCTGCAGTCAGCCTGTCCTCCAGATCAATCGCTTCAAACTCGACCTCGATGTTTAGTCTCTTGGCGTATCGGTTCACGTACCACCGTAATGCTGGCACCAGACCGAGATCGTCCAGCATGTAGGGCCGCAGATCAAGGGCCAACTCACGGACCTGGTCGTCTACTTCGTTGACCAGCGAACCTGTCTCGGCCAATATCTCCCTGATCCTGGGGATAAGCTCTGGCGGTAGCTCTTTCTCGATGGCTGCCAGATCGAAGCTTATCGCCGTCAGTGCCTGTCCAAGCTCATCGTGCAGCTCCAAGGAGAGCCTTCTGCGTTCTTCCTCCTGTGCACTGAGGAGCTGGACCGACAACCTTTGCAGGTCTGTTCTATGCTCGTTGATTGCGTCCAGCAGCCGCGCGTTCCCAATGGCGGTGGCAGCGTGACTGGCAAGGGCCTCCATTCGTCGGGCGTCTTCGGGTCCGAAGTGCCCCGGCCGGGTGCCGCTCGCGCCCAGGAAGCCCACCGTCGCGCCCCCCAACCGGATGGGAACGCCGACGTAGGACCGCCGCCACTCCTGGTCCCTTGCCGCCGGGACCCAGTCGGGGTCGAGCGCTGTGTCGGGCACAATGATAGGCCTCCCCGTCCGCGCCATCTTGATCAGGTTGGGGTACTTGGTCATGGGGATATCGAAAGGCAGGGGTTGTGTCTTCTCTCCCGGTAGCTCGTACCCTCGCCAGCGGGCCAGATGAGCGATGTCCTCTTCGATCAACATAACACTGAAGGCGTCCCCGGCGACGGCCCGTTCCACCTGCTCCAGGATGTGGTCCAGCACCCCGTCGAGATCCAGCGTACTGCTGACGGCAGCGGCCGCTTCCTGCAGCGCCTCGGCCAGTTCACGTTGGTTGCGTTCGGCCTCAAACAGCCGCGCGTTTCGGATGGCGATGGCCGCCTGGTTTGCCAGGGCCTGGCACAGGCGGATTTCGGCCGCTGTGAAGACCCGCTCGTATTCGCTTTGATCCAATTCGACCAGACCGACGACCCGATCGCCGACGGCCAGTGGCAACATGAGCAGGCTTGCGCTTTCCACTTTCCGCATGTACGCAAGCTCGGCCGCATCGGCGTCGAGGTCAGAGACGTGGATGGCGAGGGGTTGGCGAGTCTCCAGCACAGCCCGGGTGGCCGGAAAATCGTCCAGGGCATAGGTGGTGCCTGGCTCGTCGGCCCATTCGGGATCCTGACGACGAAATTCGATCCAGGTGACAACTGCATCGGCCTCCTGGTCCCACCGGGAGAGAGCGCAGCCATCCACTCCCATAGCCTTGACCAGCTGCTCACTGATGAGAGTCAGCACCTCTTCGAGGTGGAGCGTGGATGAGACGGCCTTAGTTACCTCTAGCATGGTCGAGATTTCCATGGTTCGCTGCTTGCGCTCGGTGATGTCTTCCACAGCCCCTTCGTAGTACAGTACCTGGCCTTCGCCATCTTGGACCACTCGGGCGTTGTCCCTCACCCAGATAATCGTTCCATCGTGCCGTCGCCACTGCACCTCAAAGTCGCGCACGACCCCTTCGCGCTCTATCAGGGCCTGCCACCGCGTGCGCTCCTCAGGATCTTCATAACCGTCAGTCACAGCGACTGCCAACAGGGACTCCCGATCTGGGTAGCCCAGCATCTGCACCAGGGCCGAGTTGGCGTCGAGGACCTGTCCCTCCGGCGTGGTGCGGTAGAGCCCCACGGGCACGCGGTCAAACAGGCTGCGGTAGTGCTCTTCACTTGCCTTAAGTGCCTCCTCCATGCGCTTCCGCTCGGTGACGTCGCGGGCGATGCCGCGAAACCCAATCGGCTCACCTTCTGAATTTTTTATCAGAGAAGCGGAAGCTTCAACAAATTTCTTTGCACCATCCTTTCTAATGATCTCCCAATCAAATCCTTTGTCAGGCTCCCCCGTGGTGTATACTCGATTGAATGTTTGATACACTTTTTTGGCATTTTCTTTATCCATGTACTGCCTGTTGTTCATTCCCATCATTTCGTCTCTGGAATACCCTAACATCTGACATAAGGCATCATTAAAGAAAGTGAAATTCCCGGCGATATCAACCTCGTAATACCCATCTTCAATGCTTTCGAGGATGTTCCTGTATTTCTCTTCGCTCTTTCGCAGCGCCTCTTCCGTACCCTTGCGCTTGGCCAGGTTCTCCAGCCAGTAGCCCAGCTCCACCGCCGCAAGGTCGCCGCCCAGCAGATCGTCCGGGGGGATGTAGTAGAAGTTGTCGTAGATGTCGGCGCCGATAACGGCAATAGGATGGGTGCGCAGCACGTCTAGCAAGACCTCCGAATCAAAGCGTCGCCGGTCGTATTGACAGATGGCCAAGCACTGGTTGCCAGGAAGGAACTCGTTCAGCTTGGCCTCGTATTCGATCAGCCGCTCGGAACCGGGCAACCCCCGCAGCGCCCAGGTCATCTCGCCGGTCACCCGCAGAGCCGGGTAGCCCTCGGCCAGGGCCTGCTTGGTCTCGGCCCGCAGCAGCGCAATCATACCCTCTGGGTCAAAGACACCCTCTCGCATGTAGGCATCGTCTCGGGTGAGGATGCTCAGCTGCCTGCTGGCTAGGCGCGGTTCCACGTCCAGCCCATCCTGGCGCAAGTAGTCCCGGATGGCCTCGGCGGTGCGGGCATCCACGATGTAGACCACCTTCTCGCCGCTCTCCAGTCCTTGACGTAGGAAAGGCGTCAGCACCGCCCGGTGCTCCTCCTCCGTCTCGTAGATGCAACAGAGGTGATCCCCAGGCTTCGGATTTGAGTGGTCCATGATACCCCCCCCCATTCGTCCCATCTTACCCCAATAACCATCAATGTGCGGGAGCCGGTGGTGCCCCGCTTGGGTGTTGCTGCCGTGTCATTGCGAGCGACCGTAAGGAGCGAAGCAATCTCCTACGAGCGAGTTGGGGATTGCTTCGGCGCAAACAGCGCGCCTCGCAATGACACAAACAGCCCGTGTTGGCGTAGCAACACTCCATAAGGAGACTACCCGGGAGCCTTTGGCTGGCAAAGTGTTCGCGTTGGGCGCCCACATGTCGCATCACCTTTTCGATTGTAACAGAAAAAACGAGTGGTGTCAAGCGTGTGCAAGGTAAGGGCTTGCTCGCCGCCTGCTCTGAGCCTGTCCAAGGGTCGGCTCGCAATGACAGGATGTGAAGGCGGCTTTCAATCGCTGTGGATGTGATTTTGCCAAATGACGACTTAAACTGTATAATTACTGTTGCTTCGTAGCTTAGCCCGAGCCAATCACCAACGGGAGGTGGAACATGAACTTGAACCAACTGAGTCAGATGGTCACCTGGCTGGACGAGGAACGCCGGCGCGATAAGACCGACCTGGCCAAGCTCCAACAGCGGGTGGAGAGCCAGTCTGCGGAGCTCGCCGAGCAGGCCAGGAGGATACAGGAGCAGGAGGCGAGGTTGGCGCGCACGCATGCCCAATTGACCAAGTTCCCTCAACTCGAGAAGGCCCTCGACCAACTCAGGAAAGAGCTGGTGCTGCTCGTAGAGAGGCACGATGAGCAGCGCCGAAAAGAGGAGATGGATGCAGCGAGGGTGAGGCAGGTGGAACAGGAAAGCCAGACCCGCGCTCTGGGGGAGATCAGGAAGGAACTGCAGAAACTACCCCGCTACGAGGAGGAACTGCAGCAGCGACGGGCGGAGGATCAGCGCTTGGGGGAAGCCCTCTTGAGCTTGCAGCAGCAGGTATCCGACTTCGGTAGAGACCTCGAAAACCGGACGAGGAATTTGCCCTATCTCGAAGAGCGGCCCCGGCAAAACGCCAAACGCATAGCCGAGCTTCAGCAAGAGACGCCCGAGCTGTTCAAGCGGACTGAGGCTCAATCTGCAAAGCTACAGCTATTGGAGGAACTGATCAGGAAAAGCGAGCAGCGAATAGGGGAGCTGAACTTGCAGGCGGCTGAGCTGAAGCAGGAGCAGCAGGAGTTCTTCGAGTCCGTCCGGCTCGGCGAGCAACAGCGCGAGAGACAGATGGATGAGTGGGCCGAGCAGATGGACGAGCAGCGCGAGAAGATTGAGAAGTACGATATTCAGATGCGGCAATCGGCGGAGTTGTATAAGAGGAGCGAGCAAGCTTTAGCGGACCTGGAGAAGTTCGAGGAACGTCTGAAGCAAGAGCAGTCCGAAGTGGCGGAACTGCAGCGGCTGGCGGAGAAACGCCAAAGGCAGCAACTGGAAGAATGGCAGGCCGAGAACGATAAGCGCTGGAAGAAGAACCTGCTGCTGTGGGAGCAGCAATGGCGCGCTCAGGAGAGGTGGAACGAGGAGCACGCGGAACGCCTTGTGCCCCTGGAGGAAGCTGCCAAAGCCAACCGAGCTCAGATCACGGCCTTGTGGCAGACCTGGCAGGACTACGCGCGCAGCCAGATCGGCGAGATGCAGGAGCGCATCGTACAAGCGGGGGAAAAGGTCGAGGATCTCCGCTGAGCGCTGGCTACGCGGTAACTGCTCAGCCCGTGTCATTGCGAGGAGCGTTTTTTGCGACGAAGCAATCCCCCACCAGCAATTACCTTCAATGTGCGTGGGAGATTGCTTCGTCACTCGCCTGTTGGTCAGCGCTACCGCTCAGGCCGGCCACGGCGGTGATAGGATAACGCCCACTGCCAGAGCCGTTCCTCGCAATGACACCTACGTTTGTTTCTTATCCGATGAGTAGCGCGAACGCGCTATGGAGCAGCTCGCAATGACAATCTGAGTAGTCACGTTCTTTCCGAAGGAGTGAGTGAAGTTTGCGAGTCATTGGCACGGCAGGACACGTGGATCACGGCAAATCGAGGTTGGTGGAAGCCCTGACGGGCATTGATCCGGATCGTCTCAAAGAAGAGAAGGAACGGGAGATGACCATTGACCTGGGCTTCGCCTGGCTCACCTTGCCCAGCGGGGAGTCGGTGGGCATCGTTGATGTGCCCGGCCACAGGGATTTCATCGAGAACATGCTGGCTGGCGTGGGGGGCATTGACGCCGCGCTCTTCGTGGTGGCCGCCGACGAGGGCGTGATGCCCCAAACGCGCGAGCACCTGGCCATTCTGGATCTGCTGGGTGTGACGAACGGCGTCGTAGCCCTGACCAAGGTGGACCTGATTGAGGATGAAGAATGGCTGGAGTTGGTTCAACTCGACGTGGCTGACCTGTTGGAGGGCACTGTCCTGGCTGAGGCGGCCATGATTCCTGTCTCGGCCAGGACGGGCCAGGGATTGACGACCTTGCTGGAGGAGTTGGATGGGCTGCTGGAGAATGTGCCGCCCCGCAGCAGCTCGGGCCGTCCTCGTCTTCCGGTTGATCGTGTGTTTACCGTCGCTGGCTTCGGCACCGTGGTGACCGGCACGCTGATTGATGGTCGCTTGCGGGTTGGTCAGGAGGTGATGATCCTGCCCCAGCGGCTGGAGACCAGAGTACGCGGCCTGCAGACGCACAAAGAGAAGATCGAACAGGCCGTTCCCGGCAGCCGGGTGGCTATCAATTTGACCGGAGTGAGCAAAGATGAGGTGCAGCGAGGCGATGTGGTGACCGTTCCGGGCTGGCTAAAGCCCACCCGGCTGATTGATGTGCGCTTGCGCTACCTGGCCAGCGCGCCTCGTCCCCTGCGGCACAATGTGCCGCTGAAATTCTTCAGCGGCTCGGCGGAGATCATGGCCAGAACGCGGCTTCTAGACAGCGATGCCATCCCGCCGGGCGGGGAGGGTTGGGTGCAGTTGCGGCTGGCTGAACCGGCGGCCCTGGTCAGAGGCGATCGTTTTATCGTCCGCCAGCCCTCGCCTGCTGTCACTCTGGGCGGTGGGCAGGTCGTTGATGCGCATCCCCGCCGGCGGCACCGACGTTTCCGCCCCGAGGTCATCGCCAGGTTGGAAACCCTAGCTCGGGGCAGCCCAGCAGAGATCCTTCTCCAATCGTTGGAAACCAGCCAGCCCTGCCAGCTTCGCACGCTGATAGAGCGTAGCGGCCTGGCCGTGGAAGAAACCGCTCCGGCTTTGCAGGAGTTGCTGGATAGCCAGCAAGCTCTGATCCTCGACAGCAGAATCGAGCAAATGCCCCCTCCCCAACATCTGATTGCCCGGAACCCGTATCTCATCTCGGCGTCGGGCTGGGAAAGACTCACCAACGAAGTCGTCGTCACCCTGCGAGGCTATCACCAACAGCATCCTTTGCGCCAGGGCATGCCCCGCGAAGAGCTCAAGAGCCAGTTGGGGTTGTCCACCAAACTCCTGAACGAAGTGGTGAGCAGGGCCGCGAGCGAGGGCAGGCTGATGGACGAGGAGGCCACCCTGCGTCTCCCGGAACATGAAGTGAAATTCAGCGCTGACCAGGAGCGGCAGGTGCAAGAGCTATTAGCCGCCTTCCAGAAGGATCCCTACACCACGCCCTCGGTAGCCGACAGCGAGGCCATGGTAGGAGCGGAGGTACTGAACGCCCTGGTTCAGCAAGGGAGACTGGTTCAAGTCAGCGAGGATGTCCTGTTTCTGAAAGAAACCTACGACGAAATGGTCAAACGGGTCATCAGGCAGATTGAAGAGAAGGGCGCTGTTACGGTGGCTCAGGTGCGCGACATGTTCGCCGCCAGTCGGAAATATGCCCTGGCGCTGATGGAGCACCTGGACGAACGCAGGGTCACAAGGCGGGTCGGGGATGAGCGCGTCTTAAGATGATCGGCTAGCTACCGTACACTTTCTCTTTAGGCCGCCGCTTCGGCCGCCTCGGTCGCTTCGCGTCGCCTCGCTTAGAACAGTTTCTCTTATTTGCTACTGAGGGGCGTCCCCGCCCCGTGTTTTGCGCCGCATTCGGCGTGGCGAGACGCCACTTTGTAGCAAAAAAGAGGCTGCTACGCAAACTGCAGCGAAGAGGGAAACAGAAGAACCTCCTTATGCTCAGGCGTAAGGAGGTTTTTTGGTGCGCTGCACGGGGGTGACTAGCTGCCAAGTCTCAAGGTCGAGCACACCAAGATCACCACGAAGCTCAAGGTTTCAGCCCCATACCATATATTTCAGGTTGTTACAGATAAATTCTTACCATTTCTTAAAGAATCTGGCTGTAAAAACGCCTAGAAACCTTAAAATTTTAAGGTTTTGATAAATTCGTTGAGCCACTACATATAGTGTGTCCTATCCACTCAAATACCCAATATATAGTACCAGTGAGGGTGAGAGACAGCGATTTTCCTCGGACGAACCTTAAAATCCACCGCACGCACTAGCCAAAACTCGAAAAATAGTGTATAATGTAGTGGTAGAAAGTGGAGAATTGTGGAGGGATGTGGTTGGACGCCAGGGTCCAACTTGGAGAATGTGGGGAGTACGGGCATGTTTTCGGGCGAGTACGAGCACACGGTAGATGATAAGGGGAGGTTGATCATCCCCGCCAAGTTTCGCCCTGACTTGGAGGCGGGCCTGTTTGTCACCAGGGGACTGGATGGCTGCCTCTTCGTCCTCCCGCCCAAGACCTGGGAGGAACTATCTGCAAAGGTGGCCAAGCTCCCTCTCGCTCAAGCTGGGGCGCGCTTGTTCAGCCGCATGATCTACTCAGGCGTCGAGTGTGAACTGGACAAACAAGGACGCATCCTCCTGCCGGCCCCCTTGCGCGCACATGCCGACATCGAGAGCAACGTGGTTGTTACCGGCGTCAATTCCCGTCTGGAAATCTGGAGCCAGAAGCGCTGGCAAGAGATCACTCTCAAGATGGAAGAGGAGAGCAGCTTAATCGCCGAGCAGTTGACCGACTTAGGAATCTAGGCTCGCGGGACGAACTACCACCATCAATTATACCGCAGTTCTGCAAATTACGCAACTGACTTGTCACGGGGTGTTCCAGGCGGTCGGGCTTTACGAGAGGAAGTAGCTTGAGTCACGTTCCTGTCCTTTACCAAGAGGTTTTAGCTGGGCTTCAGATAGAGCCTGGCGGACGCTACATAGACGGCACAGTGGGGGGTGGGGGACACGCACGCGGTGTCCTCGCGGCTTCCGCCCCCGATGGCGCGCTCTTGGGCATAGATGCGGATCCCCTGGCCGTAGCTTTGGCCGAGGGAAGGCTGGCCGAGTTCGCGGGAAGGCTTACGGTGGTCCAGGGCAATTTTGCTGATTTGGAGGCCATTGCCTCGGAACACGGCTTCTCGCCTGTGGGTGGCATCCTCTTCGATTTGGGGCTTTCATCGCTGCAGTTGGAAGCCGAGGGTCGGGGCTTTTCCTTTCAGTCGGACGGCCCGCTGGATATGCGCTTCGATCCTTCCCAGGCGACGACGGCGGCTGATTTGGTCAACGCCTTGACCGCCGAGGAGTTGGCCGACGTCCTGTTTCAGTATGGCGAGGAGCATCGGTCACGGCGCATCGCTCGCGCCATCGCGGCTGAGCGACCTATTCGTACCACGAAGGAGCTGGCTGCTGTGGTGTCCGCCGCCGTAGGCCGCCGAGGGAGGATCCATCCGGCCACTCAGACTTTTCAGGCTCTGCGCATCGCCGTCAATCGAGAGCTGGAGTGCCTGGCTGAAGCCCTGCCGCAGGCGTTGAGGCTCTTGGCGCCCGGAGGGCGTTTGGCCGTTATCTCGTTTCATTCCCTGGAGGACCGCCTGGTTAAGCAGTTCTTCCGCAGGGAGTCGCGAGATTGCGTGTGTCCGCCGGAGATACCCGTGTGCGTCTGCGATCATCAAGCCGCTTTGGGAATAGTGACCAAGAAGCCCATCAGGCCCTCGGCCGAGGAGGTGGCGGCTAATCCTCGCAGCCGCAGCGCCAAGTTGCGGATCGCGTATCGCCTGCCGTGATTCACGGCCAAGCATAGGGAGACCGCCCATGGCTAGCAGACGGAGGAACTCGTTGCATCTGGAAAAGGGGACTTGGCGGATGGAAGCCAGGACCACGGCCGCCGCTCTCCTGGTTCTAACCCTGCTGGGCGTGCTCAGTTGGCTCTGCCTGTCTCAAGCCAGCAAAGTGTCCACCACCCGGCGCAGGATCTGGGAAAAAGAGGCGCAGATAGAGCAACTGCAGCGAGAGAATGCTCAAATGTTGGCTGGGGTCGTGGAGTTGCTCAGCTTTTCTCGTCTAGAGAGCGCGGCGCTGGGATTAGGCTACGCTCCCGCTGAGAAGCGCCGCTATTTGGAAGTGCCTGATTACCCGGTCGGCGTGTCGGGCGTGGGATTGGCCGTAGCGCCCGCTCTGGATGAAGGCGATTCCTCTGGCCGCGCCGAGAGGCTTGCTCCGCAAGAGTCCGGGGAGCAGGAGGAGGCCAGTGGAATTCACCGGCGTGTGGCGCGGTGGTGGGAAAAAGTGCTTTCCCAATTCGTGGCCTGGGCGAGGACGGAACCCTGATGATAGTCAGAGGAAGGTTAGATTCTCAGGACGAGGAAAGCGGTGGGTCGAAGGAGCAGGTTTTTCGGCGACTTGCCTTCTTGATCGCCATCCTCACCGGCCTGGTGCTGGTCATTGCGGTTCGCCTGTTCTACTTGCAGATCATTCAAGGCATTTTCAATGATAGCCCGTCTTACTTCCCTCCGGGCTATGGGCCGGAAGCGGCTCCTCATCGCGGGCTAATCGTTGATCGTCGCGGCCACGTCCTGGCGCTAAACGTCTATGAGTACGAGATCACTGCGGCGCCGAGGGAAATCAAGGAGGAGGAGGTCCAAGATGTCGCCAACCAGCTAGCGCCGAGCCTGGAGTTGCCGCTTGACGAGCTGGTCTCCGTCCTGGCTTCCGATAAGCCGTACGCTCTTTTGAAAAAGCGCGTCTCCAAAGAAGTGGGCGACAAAATCGCTTCGCTAAAATTGACGGGCATCTACTGGAAGCCCAAGCTCCGACGAAGGTATCCAGGCGGGGAGTTCGCTGCGCACCTGCTGGGCTTTGTTAACCTGGCCGGTGAGGGCGCCTATGGCCTGGAGGAATACTACGGCTCTCTTCTCCAAGGGACTGACCTCGTACCTGAAGGGAACGCACATTATCAGGGCGGAACGGTGGCCTTTGCCTTTCCCCAACTGCCCCTGCCGCAGGACGGCCCTCATCTGGTGCTGACCCTCGACAGGAACATCCAGTATCTGGTGGAGCAGGAGTTGGCGAACGCTGTAGCCCGATACCAGGCTGATGGCGGCACCATCATCGTCATGGATCCAAAGACGGGCGCTATCCTGGCTATGGCCAACTATCCGTCCTATGATCCCAACCGCTTCTACGAAGTGCCTAGGGAGCTGTATGAGCTGTACGTCAACCCCGCGGTCAGCCGGCAATACGAGCCTGGGTCTGTGTTCAAGATTCTTACTATGGCCGCCGGCCTCGACGCGGGAGTCATCGAGCCCGATAGCACCTTCTACGATAGCGGCTCCATAAAAGTGGGAGGGGCCACTATCTATAACCCCGACCGTCGCGCCCACGGCCTGGTGACCATGACCGACATCCTGGCCCACTCGTTAAACGTGGGCGTTGCCTACGTCAGTACCTCCCTGGGCGAGGAGACGTTCTATACTTACTTGGAGCGTTTTGGGTGTGGGTATCCTACGGGCGTTGATCTGAGCGGCGAGGTGGCGGGGACCCTCAAGGAGCCGGGCAGCGAGAACTGGCACGAGTCCGATTTGGGCACCAACTCCTTCGGGCAAGGGGTGGCGGTGACCCCGCTGCAGATGGTGGCGGCGGTGGCGGCGGTGGCCAACGGCGGGATTATGATGAGGCCCTACGTGGTAGAGCGGATCGTTGATGATGAGGGCGTGAGCGTGACCCAGCCTGCCGTCGTGCGGCGGGTCGTTTCTGCCCAGACGGCTGAGCAACTGAC
Source organism: uncultured Anaerolineae bacterium (assembly GCA_964510205.1). Lineage (GTDB taxonomy): Bacteria > Chloroflexota > Anaerolineae > VGOG01 > VGOG01 > CAZEBW01. Next base: position 137,924 of record CAZEBW010000001.1, on the reverse strand, counting down.
CAACATGCTGGTGGAAGCGGTGAAAAAGGGCATGGAGTTCGCTGTTGTGCCGGGCTACCGGATTGCTGGCAAGACGGGAACCTCTCAGATACCCATTCCTGATGAAGGTAGATACGACCCGGAGTTGACCATCGCCTCATTTGTGGGCTACGCTCCGGCCGAAGATCCCAAATTCATCGCCCTGGTCAAAATAGACAAACCTCGCTTGGACCCGTGGGGGGCGGAGGTAGCGGCCCCCGTTTTCAAGATCATCGCCGAGCGACTGCTCGTGCTGCTGGATGTCCCGCCCGACGATGTAAGATTGGCAAGCAGGTGATCCGATGCAACGTCCTGAGCCCGGTGGAGTTCACGGGCGTTCTGAGCGTAGTCAAAAGGCTGTGGCGAGCGCAGCGGCGTTGACCCTGGCCAATGTGGTGGAGGGTCTCACCGGCCACAGGCCGCCCAACTTGGCACTTGTCCTGGACGACAAGTACAGGGAACAGAAGCTGAGCGATGCGGTCATAGACTCGCGACGGGCCACTCCCGGCAGCCTCTTCGTGGCTCTGAAGGGTGAGCACAAGGATGGACACGACTACGTCGCCGACGCCTTCCAGCGCGGCGCCATAGCGGCCATCGTGGAAAGAGCATTGGACGTTGGATGTTGGAAAGTGGACGTTAGACAGGCGCCCTTCCAACCTCCAGCTTCCAATCTCCAACTTCCAGCCTGCTTCATCGTCGAAGACAGCCTCAAAGCTCTGCAGAAAGTGGCCGCTCACTGGCGCGGCAAGCATACTCCCCGCGTGGTGGGCGTCACGGGCAGCATCGGCAAGACCACCACCAAGGAGATGATCTACGGCGTTCTCAATCAGCGATTTCACACCCTGAGGAGCGAAGGCAACTACAACAGCGAGACGGGCCTGCCCTTGACGCTCTTGAAGCTGGAGCCGAGCCACCAGCGGGTCGTCCTGGAGATGGGCATGTACGACCTGGGGGAAATCGCGGAGCTGGCGGCCATTGCCCGTCCCCACGTCGGTGTGGTCACCAACGTGGGTCCCACCCATCTGGAGCGGCTGGGCACCATCGAGCGCATCGCCCAGGCCAAGACGGAGCTGGTGGAAGCGCTGCCCCCCTATTCGTCGGGAGGCGTAGCCATCCTCAACGGTGACGACCCCCGCGTGCGCCAGATGGCGGCCCAGACCAGGGCCCAGGTCTTCTATTATGGCTTGGATCCAACCTGTGACCTGTGGGCCAACGATATCGAGGGTCAGGGTCTGGAGGGCATCCGCTTCCGCTTCCATCATGGGTCTGAGACGATTCACGCCAAGGTGCCGATGTTGGGGCGGCACAGTGTGCACACCGCTTTGGCCGCTGCCGCCGTGGGCTTGGTCGAGGGGCAATCGTGGGCGGAGATCATAGATGGATTGCAGGGGGCGGCGCAACTGCGTCTGGTGGTGGCGCCGGGTCTGCGAGGCTCGACCATCCTGGACGACACCTACAACGCCAGCCCCACTTCCACCATCGCCGCGCTCAACCTGGTTGAGGAGCTGGATGGGCGGAAGATCGCCGTGCTCGGTGACATGTTGGAACTGGGGACCTACGAAGAAGAAGGACACCGAAAAGTCGGTCGGCGGGCCCTGGACGTGGCGACTGTGCTCATCACCGTGGGAGAGCGAGGCCGCCTCATCGCCGAGGAGGCGCTGGCCTTCGGCATGGGAAGAGACAGGGTTTTCATAGAGGAGAACAACGACAGTGCCATCGCCTGCCTGCGCGAGATTGTCGCTCCTGGGGACGTCATCCTGGTCAAAGGCTCTCGCGGCATGGAGATGGAAGAGATTGTTGCTGCTCTATCAGTAGCCAATACCTGAATATCGAGCAGCAAAGTGTTTCGATATCGGGTGTTGGGGATTTGGGATTTGACGCATGGCCTATGCATTGGCTCTTGGCGCGTTTTCTTTCTTGTTTGCCGTTGTTTGGGGCAGCCCGCTGATTGACTACCTGAGGAGCCGAGGCATCGGCAAGCAGATCCGCCTCGATGGCCCCAGCACCCACCGCACGAAAACCGGCACGCCGACCATGGGGGGGCTGATGATTGTTGTACCTGTCTCCATCATTATCCTGGCCGCGGGCCTCGCTGAATTGTTGGCTGGCACGTCTTTCGGTCGGGAGATGCTAGAAAGGCTGGGCGTGGAGCGCGTGTTTTTCTTGGGCCGTTCCATTCTGGTGCCGCTGGGCGTGTTGCTTGGTTTTGGGCTGATGGGCGGTCTCGACGATTGGGCCGGAGTGCGGGGCTACCGCAACGGCGAGGGCATCCTGGCCCGTTGGAAGTTTGTCCTTCAGCTCGTGCTGGCCACAGTCACCGCCCTCGTCCTTCACTTTGGCCCTCCCGATCTGCACAGCGTAGCTATCCCAGGGATGGCTCAGAAAGTGGACATCGGGCTTTGGTGGTTGCCTATCGCCGTGTTCTTCATCGTCGGTTACTCCAACGCCGTCAACCTGACCGATGGGCTGGATGGCCTGGCTGGCTCCATCGCTGCCTTGTGCTTCCTCTGCTACGGCATCATCGCCTATCTGCAGGATCAGGGCTGGTTGCTGGCCTTTTGCTTCACCATGGTCGGAGCAATCTTGGCCTTCCTGTGGTACAACGCCTACCCCGCCGATTTGTTCATGGGCGACGTGGGGTCGGAAGCGCTGGGGGCGACCCTGGCAGTGGTGGCTCTGATGACCGGCCAGTGGCTGATCTTGCCCATCATTAGCGCCGTTTTCGTGGCCGAAACGCTGTCAGTCATCCTGCAGGTGGCCTATTTCAAATTCACCAGGATCAGGTATGGCCAGGGCCGGCGCATCTTCAAGATGACGCCTCTGCACCACCATTTTGAGCTCTTAGGCTGGTCCGAGACGCAGGTGGCGCAGCGGTTCTGGTTGATGGCCATCCTGGCCGCCATGCTGGGCGTGGCCCTGTCGCTGTGGGGCAACCCGCCGCCGGCAAGGTAGTCGAGGAGCAAGGGGCGGGGGGCGAGGAGCAAGAAGCAGTGAGGCCAAGTCCATTAGATGCTTTAGTCCGTTGTTCCATCATCGGTCTGGCGCGGGAAGGGACAGCGCTGGCCAGGTTCCTGGCCGAGCGAGGGATCGAAGTCACGGTCAGCGATCTCAAGAGCGAGGAGGAGCTGCAGGAGAGTATTGAAAAACTGAAGGACTTGCCCATCCGCTACGCTCTCGGTGGGCATCCGTCGGAGATTTTGGACGATGCCGACACCTTGTTCATCAGCCCGGGCGTGCCGCTGGAGGCTCCGATTGTCGCGGAGGCCCAGAGGCGGGGCATTCCCATCAGCAGCGAGACCAAGCTGTTCACCGAGCTGTGTCCGGCGCCCATCATCGGCGTCACCGGCTCCAGCGGTAAAACGACCACCGTCAGCCTGGTGGGCCAGATGCTGAAGGCCCGTCCTGACAGGGCCAGTGGCTTCCGTACCTGGGTAGGGGGGAATATCGGCCGCCCGCTCATCAGCCGCCTGGAGGACATTGAGCCCACCGACAAAGTAGTGATGGAGCTGTCGAGCTTCCAACTGGAGATCATGGCGTGGAGCCCGCCCATTGCCGCCATTCTCAACATCACGCCCAACCACCTGGATCGCCACCCCTCCATGGAAGCCTACACCCAGGCCAAGCTCAACATCCTGCGTTTTCAAAAGCCAGGGGACGTAGCTGTTCTAGGATATGACAACCCGATAACCAAATCTCAAATCACAAATCTACAATCTACAACCTACAACCTACAATCTCGAATTCTGAGTTTCAGTTTGAATGAGGAGGTGGAGGAGGGAGCATTTCTGCGAGATGGCCAGATTGTGCTCAGGTTGAAAGATACGGAACAGCGGATCTGCTCTGCCGATGCAATCCGGCTTTTGGGGCGGCACAACTTGGAAAACATCCTGGCGGCCTGTGCCATAGCTGGGGCGGCAGGGGCTTCGCGGCAGGCGATGGCCGAGGTGGCCGCCACATTCGAGGGCGTGGAACACCGCTTGGAGCTGGTGCGGGAGCTGGATGGGGTGCGATACTATAACGATTCCATCGCCACCTCCCCGGAGCGCGCCGTCGCCGCCCTGCGTTCGTTCGATCAACCCATCGTCCTCCTGGCCGGGGGGCGCGACAAGCACCTGCTCTGGGATGAGATGGCGCGACTCACGCTGCAGAAGGTGCGGTGCTTGGTTCTGTTTGGGGAGGCGGCGCCCATTATCGAGAGGGCGGTGCAGGAGGCCAGGGGCGGGATGCCAGGTGCGAGATGCCAGGTGGTTAGGTGCGCCACGCTGGAGGAGGCGGTTGGCGCAGCAGCGAGAGAGGCGCGGCCGGGGGATGTGGTGCTGCTCGCGCCCGGCGGTACCAGCTTCGACGCCTTCAGCGACTTCGCCGAGCGAGGCGACCGCTTCCGCGAGCTGGTGAAAGCGCTTTGAGAACACGGATGGGCAGGATTTGCGGAGTCCTTCTCAGTTCCGACATGGGGCTGCGGTCAGAGACCTTGTCCAACCTAGAGATGACTTATGGAGGGGAGAGATGGCAGTATACAGCGGTGAGACAACCAAGCGGATTGACTACCCATTGATCATCATCTTGGCCAGCTTGATTCTCATCGGTCTGCTGATGATCTACAGCGCCAGCTTCGATTTTGGTGATGTGGAATTTGACCAGCCGACCTACTTTTTCGGTAAGCAGATCATCTGGACCCTGCTGGGCACGGCGGGGATGGTGCTGATGATGAGCGTTGATTATCACACCTGGCGACGCTTCTCCATTCCCCTGATGGCTGGCACTTTGTTCCTGTTGATACTTCTCCTGATTGTGGGGCAAGAGAGGTTTGGCTCTGTGCGCGGTCTCTTTTCGGGATCGGTGCAGCCCAGCGAGTTATGCAAGCTGATCATCATTATCTATGTCGCCGATTGGCTTTCCTCCAAAGGGGAGCGACTCCGCATGGTGACCTATGGCCTTGTTCCCTTTGCCATTCTCATTGGCGTGGTGGCGGGCCTGATCGTGCTGCAGCCCGACTTCGGCACCGCCATCCTGATTGTGGTCACGGCCATCGCCATGTTCTTTATCGCTGGCGCTGATATCGCTCAGTTGGGCATCGGCTTCATATTCGGCGGCGTCACCTTTGCCTTCTTGATCTCCAGATCGGAACATGCTCTGGAAAGGGTCGAAGCGTACTGGAATTCTTTGGCTGGGGGCGGCGTTGGCTATCATATTCAACAAAACCTGGAAGCGCTGAGGGCCGGAGAGGCTGCCGGTGTCGGGCTGGGGGATGGATTCCACAAACTGGGCCTTCTCCCCCTGGCGCATACCGATAGCATCTTCGCTGTCCTGGGCGAGGAGCTGGGTTTGATCGGCTGTCTGCTGGTGGTAGGGCTGTTCGCAGCCTTGGCCTATCGGGGCTTTCAAATCGCTCTGGATGCCCCCGATGATTTTGGCACGGTGCTGGCGGTGGGGTTAACGTGCTGGCTGATCTTCCAGGCCTTGATCAACGTCGCCGTAACCACCAACATCCTGCCCTTTACAGGCATCCCCTTGCCCTTCATCAGCTACGGCGGCTCCTCTTTGGTTGTTTCCTTGACCGGTGTGGGCCTGCTTCTGGGCATCTCCAGGAGCAGTGGAGAGGAAGGGCAAGACGAGATTGCGCATTATGATTTCGGGCGGCGGGACGGGCGGCCACGTATATCCAATTCTCGCCGTGGTTGAAAAATTGGTACATTCGGGATTCGTAAACTCGGGATTCGTGAATTCGGAATCGAATCTACGAATCTACGAATCTACGGATCTACGAATCTACGAATCTACGAATCTACGAATCTACGATTGTACGAATTTCCTATACGTAGGCAGCCGGGGAGGGGTGGAGGAAGGGATCGTCAAGCGAGAAGGACTGCCCTTCGCGGCTATCTCAGCGGGGGGGCTGCGCGGCCTGGCGCCCTGGACGGTGGCCGGCAATCTCTGCAAGATGCTGGCGGGCTTCGTGCAATCGCTGGGCATCGTGCGCGACTTCTCTCCCGACGTCGTCCTGGTCACGGGAGGGTACGTGTGCGCGCCCGTGGCCACAGCCGCCTGGCTTCGCCGCGTGCCGATCTTGGTGTTGCTGCCCGACCTGGAGCCGGGCTTGGCCGTCCGCGCCCTGAGCCGCCTGGCGAAGCGGGTTGCGGTGTCCTTTGCGGAGGTGGAAGCGTATTTCCCGCAGAGCAAGGTCCTGACGGCGGGCTACCCAGTGCGGGCCGAGTTCTTCGCCGCCGACCAAATCGAGGCCAGGGAAGCCTTCGGTCTGGAGGCGGGCGCGAAGACCGTCACCGTCTTTGGCGGCAGCCGGGGCGCTCGCAGCATCAACCTGGCGCTGAGCCAGCGCCTGGAGCGCCTGTTGGAGTCTTGCCAGGTCATCCACATCTGTGGTCCCTTGGACGCCGAGTGGGTGATGGAAAGGAGGACCAAGTTGCCCGATCGGTTGCGAAGCCGCTACCGCGCATACGCCTATCTGCATGAGGAGATGCCCAGCGCTTTGGCTGCGGCGGACCTGGCGGTGGCGCGGGCTGGAGCGGCGACTCTGGGCGAGTTCCCGGCCCTGGGCTTGCCCAGCATCTTGGTGCCCTATCCCTACGCCGGGCAGCATCAAGAGCTCAACGCCGACTACCTGGTCAGTCGCGGGGCGGCGGTTAAGGTCGCCGACGCTGATCTGGGGGAGAGGCTGTTGCCGACGCTGCTAGAGCTCCTAAACGACGAGGCGGCCCTGGCCGAGATGAGCGAGCGGGCGCGGGCTCTGGCCAGGCCAGATGCGGCCCGGCGCATTGCGGAGGAGCTCCACAGATTAGGCAGAACGCGGTTGTTGAAAAGGGATTGAAGGTTCCGTGATGGCTTTGACCTATCTGCAAGTTTTGATCGCAGGCGGCATTCTATTTGGCCTGATGGGTTTCCTGCGCGGGGTGGCGCGAGAGATCATCACCGCGTTGGGCATCATCATCGCTTATGCGTTCCTCAGGTGGGGAGAAGATTTCCTCGTCAATTGGACGAACAAGTTTCATAAGCTGTTTCTTTTCGCTGTTAAGGGGGGGCTAGCCGCCGAAGACCCTACCACGATCTGGCCTGGGGTGGCCAATCTTCCTCCTCTGATCCAATCCGATAGCGACAAGCTGTTCTTCAGGCTGCTGGTCTTTATCTCGTTGGTCTTCTTGGCCTATATCGTGGGCAATAGGATCATCTCATCCAACACCGATACGTTCGGACCTCTGGCCATCTATTCCAAGCTGCCTCTCCTGTCGAGGATCCTGGGACTGGCGACGGGGCTCATGGAGGGTTTCTTGATCTCCTACTTCGTGATCCCCCAGCTCTTTCCCAAAAGGGAGACGGTCGTCAGGCTGCCCACGGGGGACGTGACCACGTTTCTAAGCCAGAACTTGGCCCTGGTCGCCGTGGGTTTCATGGCCGTACTGATTGCCTTTGGTTTGCGGAGCGCATCCCTGAAGAAGTAGGAGGTTTGTACCGTTGGAGCCGATAGAAGTATTCTGGATCGCCGTGTTCCTCCTGTTTGGGACTGTTGGCCTGATCCGAGGCTTTCTGAAGGAACTGGGGGTCACGACTGCTGTCCTATTGGCCGTCTACATGATCTCCCAATGGTTAGAGAAGCGCGGGGTCACGGATAGGGCGCTGGCCCGGGCCGTTGAGGTCTCGCCGGGTGCTTTCGCCGCTTTCGATGCCGACGACCCCAGAAATGCCTTGGTCAGGTGTACGATGTACATCCTCATCATGGTCTTCATGGTCTTCATCTCCTACCACGGGGAGACCCTGACCTTCGGGGGTTCTCCCCCTAAAGGGACGGCAGGCGTTCTCTTCAACCTGATGATAGGTTTGCTAAATGGATACCTGATTGCAGGCACCATTTGGTACTATCTAGACAAGTATGACTATCCCACCCGGCTGCTGGGCCTTTACGAAGGCCCCCTAAGCCCGTTGGCGGAGTCCTTACTTGATTTGCTCTTTTTCAATTGGATACCTTCCAACCTGCTGGAACCGATTCTCATCTCCTTCATCTTCTTTCTGATCGTCATGCGGGTTATCAGGTAGCTGGTGGATTATGGAGAACGCTCATTTTCACCTAGTCGGTATCGGCGGCATCGGCCTCTCGGCTATCGCCAAGGTGCTGCTGGAAGAGGGACACCGGGTTTCGGGCTCCGATGTGAGGCTCTCGCCCATCACCGACGCCCTGGCCGCCCAGGGCGCCGCCGTCCATCAGGGCCACCGAGCGGAGAACGTGGGCCAGGCCGATGTGGTGCTCGTCTCCTCGGCCATACCGGACGACAATCCCGAGGCCGCAGCCGCCCGCGCCAGGGGCATCCCCGTCGTCAAGCGGGACTGGATGTTGGGGCGCATGATGGCGGGGCGCTTCGGCATCGCCGTGGCCGGCTCTCATGGAAAGACCACCATCACGGCCATGATCGCCCTCGTCCTGACCGAGGCTGGCCTGGACCCGACTTTCATCGTCGGCGGCATCCTGCAAAACCTGGGCACGAACGCCAGAGCCGGCCGGGGTGAGCATTTCGTCGTCGAGGCCGACGAGTATGACCGTGCTTTTCTGGGGCTCCGGCCCAGGATCGCTGTGGTGACCAACATCGAGATGGACCATCCCGATTGCTATCCGCAGATGGATGACTTGTTGGGGGCTTTCCGCGAGTTCCTGGGCCGGGTGCCTGCCGATGGCTGCATCATCGGCTGCGGGGACGAGGAGAGGGTGAGGGAGGTGCTGGAAGCTGGAAGCTGGAAGCTGGAAGCTGAGCTTGTTACCTACGGGTTGGGCGAGTGGGTGGATTGGCGGGCGGTCGATGTCCGGCCTAATGAACTGGGCGGCAGCGATTTCGTGGCCCTGCACGAGGGGAAGTCTGTGGGAGAGTTCACTTTGCGCATCCCCGGCCTGCACAATGTGCAGAATTCCCTGGCGGTGCTGGCCGTCGCCCATCGGCTGGGCCTGGATATGGCAGACGTAGGAGAGTCGCTGAGAAGTTATCGTGGGGTGCAGCGGCGCTTCGAGGTCAAGGGCGAAGCGGGCGGAAAGGCTCGCGACGGCGTGGTGGTCATTGACGATTATGCCCACCATCCCACCCAGATACGGACGACCTTGCGGGCGGCGCGGGGGCGCTATCCAGGGCGCGCCATTTGGGCCGTCTTCCAGCCGCACACCTACAGCCGCACCAGGGCCTTGCTGGACGAATTTGCCGCCAGCTTCGCCGACGCCGACCACGTGGTCGTGACCGACATCTACGCTGCCCGCGAGGACGATGATCTGGGGCTGAGCGCGGCCGACATCGTGGCTCGCATGAGGCATCCCGACGCTCGCTACATCCCTGGCCTAGACGAGGCCGCTGGCCATTTGCTCGATCATCTAAAGCCCGGCGATGTGCTCCTCACCTTGGGAGCGGGGGATGGGTACAAAGTGGGGGAGGAAGTCTTAGCTAAGAGCTTTACATCAGAGTGCAAACGGAGCGACACTCGCTGACGGACGCGGTCAGGAGGAGACAAGATGGACATAAATGATTATCTTGATGCCATCGCCAGGCATTTGGGATTGATTTTGGTGCTCACCACGTTGGCAGTGGCTGTGGCGGCTGTCGTCAATCTTTTCATCCCTGCTACTTATGAGGCCACCGCTATCCTATCTGTGCCTGAGTTGAGAACCTCGATGCCCGTTGCCTCTCTAGTCAAGAACAATGAGGTCGAAACACAAGTGGTCGCCTCTCTCAGCAACAGGAACCCCGTTTTTTCCGGCGGACAGATACCTGAGAATCTGATCCATGCAGTGGAGGTCGCTGAGGGGCCGAACATGATCCGTATCACGGCGCGTTCGGATACGGCGAAGAAAGCGGCGGCCATCGCCAACACGTGGGCCAATTTCTCGGCGGAACAGATAGCAAAGGCCCAGTTAAGTGAGGGGCAGCGTCTGGAAGCGGCTGAACAGAATCTGGAAGCGGCCAATAAGGCGCTGAAGGCCTTCGAAGACGAATATGGATTCGGCATCTTTGGATTTGGCACTGCTGAGGAGGATCTAAAAGCCGACAAGGAGCAGTTGAACACCTATCAGCTCAGGCAAGACAACCTCACGCAGAGCATTGAAGAGGCGAAGACCTTCAGAAAGACCATAAGGGGGGGCGATACGGGCGCCTCTGCTAAGGCGATTTCCCTTTTCGTGGTTAATCTTCTGCAGAAAGTCTCGAAGAGATCCGAGGAAGGCATATTCCAGGTTCAAGCCCTGCTCATGGAGCAGCAAGTTGACCAGCAAATCATAGAACGATACGCAACGACCCTGGAGGACCTAGAGGCGGCGCTTGAAGAGGCCAACAGCCTGAGAGACGCCGTCGAGCAGGGAGGCAGTATCGGTTCCCCCGAACTGATGTCCTCTCTGGTCAGCGGCTTCTTGGAGAGCGGGTCAAGCGAATCCGCCATGGGGGTGAACGTCGAGGCCCTTTCGCTGCCCACCGAGGACATTGATCAGAGCCAGCAGATAGCGATCCTAGACACGATCATCGCCATCTTGGAGGGAAGGCAGGCTCTCATTGCCACCAGCATGGATCAACTCTCTGTGAAGGCGGTGGAGACGCTGGATGCCGCGATTGCGGCGCTCCAAGCTGAGGAGGGGGAGCTTGCGACCAAGGTCGAGGCGTTATCCGCCGCTATCTCTGAGCGGGAGAAGCTCTTGGCGGAGAAACGGCCCGAGCTGGAGAGACGCATCGTGGCTAGGGTGGAAGCGGAAGAGGCATACATGGCTCTGGCGGACAAGATGCAGAGGGACGAGTTCACTGCAGAGCCGAAGGTGATCGCCTTGGCCATGGAACCGAAGAAGCCCGTCCAACCCAACAAGCTGTGGAATCTGGGCTTGGCTGGCGCCCTCGGCTTGGTGGTGGGACTGTTTTTCGCTTTCAGGGAGGAGCGGGTCGAAGGGGAATTGGTATGGTGGTAGGGAAGGTCAGTGAAGGGTACTGGCTGCCAGCCGGATGGGGGTGATGGCCTGTGAAGGGAGAACTACCTAGTAGGGAGATCGCGAGGGCGTTGGGTGGCGGCGTGCGCCGGAATGAGCCCATGTCGCTCCACACCTCCTTTCGCATCGGCGGCCCGGCGGATTTCTACGCAGTGGCCGCGAGCGCGCAGGAATTGGTCGAGTTGGTCACGCGGGCGCGAGAGCGGGGCATACCCTACCTGATCATCGGTCGGGGCACCAACATCTTGGTGGCGGACAAGGGCATCCGCGGCTTGGTGATAGAGAATTTGGGACAGGAGACAAGGTTCGAAAATGCTCATGGGCCGGAGGCCGTCTTGTACGCCGAGAGTGGGGCAATGCTGTGGGACCTGGCCCGTGAGAGCGCGCGGCGGGGCCTGGCGGGGTTGGAGTGGGCGGTGGGCATCCCCGGCTCTGTGGGAGGGGCCATCGTGGGCAACGCCGGCGCCTATGACGGCTACATCGGCGACGTGACGCAGAAGGCCACCGTGCTGGCGCCCGACGGCAAGGTGCGCGAGTTGTCCGCCACGGAGTTGGGCTTTGGCTACAGGACGAGCAGGTTCAAAGGGCAGGCGGCGAAGGACGAGGGCTTTGGCGAAGAGGTCATCACGTCGGCGGAGTTCCGATTGCATCGAGAACCGCCCCAGGCCCTCTTGGAGAAGATGGCCGAGTACACGCGGCGTCGAGAGGCAAAGCAACCCACCGAGCCCAGCGTCGGCAGCGTCTTCAAAAGGACGAGGCAGTATCCAGCGGGATTCCTTATCGAACAGGCCGGCCTCAAGGGGACGCGCATCGGCGACGCGCAGATCTCGCCCAAACACGCCAATTTCATCGTCAATCTGGGGCAGGCCAAGGCGGTTGACGTCAAGGCCCTGATTGACCTGGCTCAAGAGCAGGTTCGGGAGCAATTCGACATTGATTTGGAACTGGAGATCGAGTTAGTAGGAGAGTGGCTGGCATAAGCTCCGAGGCCCGTCCCCGGGCCGTCGAAAAGCCCGGATCTGGCGATCCAGGCCGAGCAAAAGATAGGAGAGTGGAATGGCTGAAAAACTCAGGGTGGCGGTCCTCTTCGGCGGGCAGTCTGGCGAGCACGAGGTCTCGTTGGTCTCCGCCCAGGGCATCATGAAGGCCATGGATGAAGAGAGGTACGAGGTGATTCCCGTCGGCATCACCAAAGACGGTCGCTGGCTGACCGGCGGTGAGCCGATGGAGTTGCTGCAGTCAGGAGGGCCTAGCGCGGCTGGTCAGATTGCTGAGTCAGGGCCAGCAGAACCTGAGACGCGGGAGCTGGCTTTAGCGAAGCGGCATAGGCGCGAGCTGGTGCCAGGCACTCACGAGACCGGTTTTCCTCAAGTTGACGTCGTCTTCCCCGTCTTGCACGGTCCCTGTGGCGAGGACGGCACGGTGCAGGGCCTGCTGGAACTGGCCGACCTGCCGTACGTCGGAGCGGGGGTGCTGGGCTCGGCTCTGGGGATGGACAAGATCGCTATGAAGGCCGTATTCAAGAGCTACGGGCTGCCGGTGGTGGATCACGTGGCCTTCAAGCGCAGGGATTGGGAGCGAGACCCTGAGGCGGTGATGGAACTCATTGAGGAGGAGCTGGGCTATCCCTGTTTCGTCAAGCCGGCCAACCTGGGCTCCAGCGTGGGCATCTCCAAGGTCCACCAGCGCAGCGAGCTGGCGCCGGCCCTGCATCTGGCGGCTCGCTACGACCGCCGGTTGCTGGCCGAGCGAGCAGTGAACGCGCGAGAGATCGAGGTCAGCGTCTTGGGGAACGACGAGCCCATCGCCTCACTGCCGGGGGAGATCATTCCCTGCCGCGAGTTTTACGACTACGTCGCCAAATACATAGATGACCGATCGGAGTTGATCATCCCCGCCGACCTTCCAGCGGAGTTGACTCGACGGATACAAGAGCTGGCCGTGGTGGCTTTCCTGGCCGTGGACTGTTCGGGAATGGCGCGGGTTGATTTCTTTTTGGATAAGGATACGGGCGAGCTCTACCTGGGCGAGTTGAACACCATCCCCGGCTTCACGCCCATCAGCATGTATCCCAAGCTGTGGGAGGCCAGCGGCATTTCTTATTCAGAGCTTATTGACCGCTTGATCGAGCTGGCCCTGGAGAGGTACGCCGACAAGAGCCGATCAGAGACATCCTACAGCCCGCAGGAGATCGAGTAATTCCCCAGAGGATCGCCATGGCCCGCAGATCATCGAAGCGAAAATCCAGAAAGAAGAAGAGGCGTTCCGGAGGCAAGCGCAACCACGCCTATCAGATTGCTAAGCCAAGCGTGAGGATGGCGCCGCGGCCCCTGGTTGGTCTCTGGCAGATCGAGCGGGGATCGGTGCTGAGCTTGCTCTTGCTGGCGGCCTTGGTGTTCTTAGCCAGCCAGTTCTTCACCACCGACCGCTTCTATGTCTACGAGGCCGAAGTGCGGGGAAACCAGTTCATTGGCCAGGATGAAATCTACGAGGCCAGTGACTTGCACGAGCTGAGCATGTTTTGGATCCACTCCGAACGAGTAGAGGCTGCTATCTCCAACTTGCCGGGCATCAAAGAGGCCACGGTCGCCTGCCGGCTGCCCAACCGGGTGACGATTGAGGTGGTGGAGCATCAGGTGCAAATCATCTGGCAGCGGGGCGAAGCGCGCTACGGGGTTGACGATCGCGGCCATATTCTCCCGCTGCAGGGCGATTTGGAGACGATGCTCGTGATCCAAGACCAAACGCCGGGCCCTCTCGAGGTCGGCGATCACGTTGATTATCGAGCCGTCAGGTCGGCGTTGGAGCTGCGACGACTCTTTCCCGAAATAACGGTCCTGGAGTATTCCGAGCACCAGGGTTTGATCTTTCACCAGGAGAACTATCCCGTCTACCTCGGCGCTGGCGACACCGCCGAGAAAATGGCGATTCTGGATGCCTTGCTCCAGGATTTTGCGTTTCGCGGCATTCAGCCGCAGTACGTGGACCTGCGTTTCAAAGAGAGCCCGAGCTACAAGTAGGCGGACTGCTATGTGGTTACCCATCGTTGGCTTATTGGTTGGCATCATCATCAGCTACCTTTTTTCCATCACCATACCCGTGCAGTACTCGCGCTACACTGCTATGGCGATCCTGGCCGCTTCGGATTCAATGTTGGGGGCGGCGCGGGCCCACCTGGAGGACCAGTACGATAACAAGATTTTCATCAGCGGCTTCTGTGTCAATACGCTCTTGGCAGGACTTCTGACTTTTGTGGGCGACCGTTTGGGCGTTGAGATCTACTATGCGGCTATCGTAGCCTTTGGCGTGCGCCTCTTTAATAACTTGGCCATCATTCGCCGCCATTTTCTCTAAATTCGGAGTCCCGAACTTGTTCGGAGTAAAGCGAGGTTTACCTTGGAGAGGACGATTGTAAGCATTGACGTCGGTACCACGAAGGTCTGCACCTTGGTTGGAAAGATGGATGGAGGGGGCACTTTGCGCATCGTGGGCGTGGGGGTGGTTCCCTCGAAGGGATTGCGCAAAGGCGTGGTGGTCAACGTGAACGAGACGACCGAAGCCATCGCCGCCTCCGTGGAGAAGGCGCAGCGCATCTCCGGCCATGCGATAGAACGTGCTCATGTTGGCGTGGCCGGCGCTCACATCTCTTCTTTCAACAGCCGGGGCGTAGTGGCTGTCTCTAGGGGGCACAGCATCACTCAGAGCGACGTGAACCGCGCTCTGGATGCGGCCCTGGCCATTGCCATTCCCTACAATCGCGAGGTGATCCACATCGTCCCCCGTGGCTATGTCGTAGACGGGCAGGACGGTGTACGCGATCCGCTGGGGATGCATGGTTTCCGCCTGGAGGTGGAGGCCCACATCATCACCGGGGCGGCAACCTCCATCCACAACCTGGTGAAGTGTGTCAACCGGGTGGGCATCGAGATAGACGACCTCGTGCTGGCTCCTTTGGCTTCGGGGGAGGCGGTTCTGACCAGCAATGAGCGGGAGATGGGCGTCGTCCTGGCCGACATCGGTGGAGGTACCACGGACATGGCCATCTTCATCGAGGGGAGCATCTGGCACACTGCGGTGATGGGCGTGGGAGGCAATCATCTGACCAATGATGTGGCCGTCGGGCTTCGCGCTCCGTTTACTACGGCCAAGGAGATCAAAGAGAAATATGGCTACGCCCGTTCCGACGGCGTCACCCCTGGCGAGACCATTGACGTGGCCGTCTTTGGTGAGGACTCCTGGCAGCCTGTTCCTCGACAGTTTCTGGCCGAGATCCTTGAGGCCAGGGCGACGGAGATCTTCAATCTCATGCTGCAAGAGGTGAAGCGCTCCGGTTACGATGGGCTGCTGCCGGCCGGCGCGGTCCTCTGCGGAGGCTCGGCGGAGTTGGGCGGGATGAGGGAGCTAGGCCGTGATATATTGCAGTTGCCGACGCGGATTGGCCCCCCTCGTGACTTGCAGGGCTTGGTGGACGCGCTCACGAGTCCGGCCTACGCCACCGGCGTTGGCTTGCTGCTGTGGGGATTGCGCGAAGAGCCCCGTGAAGTTCCCACTGAGATACCGATTAGCCTTTGGCAGCGCATTGTCCATTGGCTCAGGTCTTTCTTGCCAGGCTGAGGTCCGGTGGGTGAAGAAACCAGGTTTTTTCCCTACCTGAGCAAACGGTTTGTTCTCTTGGGGTCTCCTGGGGTGTGAGAAGGTGTCTCATGTCAGCCAAAAACCTGGTTTCTGTTTTTTAGGTACGATCGAGATTCGTCAGAAGCAGACAATATTGCAAGGAGGAAAAAGATGCAAGGCAGACAAGAAGTGGAAAATTTCGCTCAGATCAAAGTGGTGGGTGTCGGTGGCGGTGGTTCCAACGCCGTCAACCGCATGATAGAGGAGGGGCTGCAGGGGGTGGAGTTCATTGCCGTGAACACCGATGCCCAGGCCCTGATGCTGTCCAAGGCCCCCAAACGGGTCCGCATCGGCGACAAGCTGACCAAAGGCTTGGGCTCGGGCGGCGATCCCGAAAATGGCCTGAAGGCCGCCGAGGAGTCCAGCGACGAGCTGTACGAGGCCCTCAAGGGTTCGGACATGGTCTTCCTGACCGCCGGCATCGGCGGCGGGACCGGGACGGGAGCCTCGCCTATCATTGGCCAAATCGCCAAAGAGGTGGGCGCCCTGACCATTGGCGTGGTCACCAGGCCCTTCAGCTTCGAGGGCAAGCGCCGTCAGCAAGTGGCTGAGGAGGGCATCCAGAAGCTCAAGAGCGAGGTGGACACGCTCATCGTGATCCCCAATGACCGCTTGCTGGAGATCGTGGACAAGAGGGCGTCTATCCAGGAGGCGTTTGGGGTGGCCGACGATGTCTTGCGCCAGGGCATCCAGGGCATCTCCGAGTTGATCACTGTGCCTGGGCTGATCAACCTGGACTTCGCTGACGTGCGTTCCATCATGGATGAGGGCGGGGCCGCACTGATGGCCATCGGTCGGGCCAGCGGCGACAACCGCGCCGTCGAGGCGGCGCAGGCGGCTATCTCCAGCTCTCTGCTGGATATCACCATTGACGGGGCGCGGGGCATCCTGTTCAACGTCAACGGCGGCCCCGATCTAAGCCTGTTTGAGGTCAACCAGGCGGCGGAGATCATCCAGGAGACGGCGCATCCAGAGGTCAACATCATCTTTGGGGCGGTCATTGATCCGGATATGGAGGACCACATCCAGATCACGGTCATCGCTACTGGATTCGACGGGACGGAGCGGCGAAGGCCCGTTGCCGCCGCTGCTAAGCGGCCCATCGAGTTCCCGGTGCGCGCTTTCGATAAGGACGACGTAGACATTCCAGCCTTCCTGCGCCGCTGAGCAAGGTCAGTGGAGCTAAGATTGCTCTGGGGAATCCCTTTGATGCCAGTTAAGTGCACTGGCCTCAGGACGAGTGCGCGTTTGTCGCTTGGTGTTGTAAGCCTGGCCCAATAAGCGGCGGCCTAGTTCCGCCTGCTTGGCGATCCCCTGGACATCTCTCGGAAAGTTAGGCTGGGATTCAGTGCGCCAATGGAGTAAGGCGCCGCTGCCACACGTCACTCGTTGACGCGGCGGCAGTGTGGGGTTGGCCGTGCTCATTGCCTGGCCATCCTGCTGTGCATCTTTTTCCATTACTTCAGTAATCGTGACGGATTCACCATCCGTCACGATTACTGCTTATGGTCTCGCTAAAAGCTTAAAATTTCGAGATTCGTGCCAAATTATGGCTTTTTCCCTTGCCAATCCAGCCCTTTTGTGGTATCATTATCAGTAGCTCGCGCCACAACATATTGTAGTTTTATGTTAGACATACTACTACCTGTTGTGGTGCGATGCATTGGACTCGAATCATCATGATCATCAGGGAGGGCTGAAGATGCAGTGTCCGTTTTGTGGCAGCAAGTCCAAGGTCGTAGACACCCGCAGTTCTGGTGAGGGCGTCCGTCGGCGGCGAGAGTGTAAGGATTGCGGGCAGCGGTTCACGACCTATGAGCGGGTGGCGCCCTTGCGGCTGATGGTAGTCAAGGCTGATGGGCGGCGGGAGGAGTTCGACCGCGGCAAGCTCCTGGCGGGCGTGCGCAAGGCGTGCACCAAGCGGCCCATCTCCACCGAGGCCATCGAGGAATTGGTTAGTGATATCGAGGGGAAGCTGTACGGTCAAGGGGATGGGGAGGTAGAGAGCCGGATGATTGGCGAGATGGTGATGGAGTCGCTGCGGGGGTTAGACGACGTGGCCTACGTCCGCTTTGCCTCTGTTTACCGCCGCTTCGCCGACGTGGAGAGCCTGGCGCAGGAGATCGAAAGGTTGCTGGAGAGGAAGAGGCGGGAGGCGGGGGTGTAGGGCAGTTGAGGTTGGTTTATAAAAGGTTTCTGTGTGGTTATGCTTTCGAGGTGGCTGCACAAAACCGCCCTTCGTTTGCCCAAGAGCATCTTAGGAGGTAAGCGAACATGCAAGCTGGTTGGATTGAAGTTGTACTGGAAAACCTTGCTACCATAGCTGGCTTGTTGGGTGTTTTGATAGGTGGCGCGTTGGGTTTTTTCGGTAGCTGGCTTGAGAGAAGGTGGGCACTGAATGATCAGAAGAGACGGTGGAGAAGAAGTGATCTACAAGGAATAGTCGATAGGACAGAAGCACTGCTTGAGGAGGTGATAAGACTGCGCACCTACTTCATAGCAGAGGCTAAGGGAGAGAAATGGGATGTGAGTGCAAACATAGAGATAACAAATAGAGTACTAGTGCCGTTAGAGAGAGTACGTGTGACACTAGAGGCTGAACAAGATCCCACCCTAAAGCAGTTAGGGATGAGCTTAGATCAAGCTGTCCATAGACTACTACAAGGGCAGACCTTACGTGAGAACGATTCGGCCGGGGAAGCTCGCACGATATGCGCTCAGATAATAAGTAGGGCAAGAGAATTCATGGTATAAGCATTCCAGTCATGGATGATGGGATGTCGCTTTAGCTATGATCGGAAGATGAAAAGTCGGTTAGATGAAGACTGGTGTTGCAATTCATGACTCTACTGAAAGAAGGTGGGCTGCTGGCAAGACCCTAAAGGTTTTTGATAGAAAGCTTGTTTTCTCTGCTTGGAACAGGCGCTGAATGCAAGAAAATCAATTCGAACCTTCATTTTCAAAACCTTTAGGGTCTCCACGCCGCTTTTTTCAGGGTAGGAGCACACGGCCATGACCCTTCGACCTTGCTCAGGACAGGCGTGGCCGTGCTACAGAGCAGCGCCCGATGAATCGGGCTTAGGAACCCCGTTTACGGGGTGGTAGCTTCGTAGCCGTGGCACTTCATGCCACGGCGGAGCTCAGGCCGAGGCATCTATGAGAAGTGACGGAGAATCTAAGACGCAGGAGGAAGAGTTGAGCGTACCCGTAGCCCAGGTGCAAAAACGAGATGGCCGAATTGTGCCTTTCGACCGCGAGAGGATTGTCAGCGCCATCTTCAAGGCGGCACAGGCGGTGGGGCAGGAGGACGGCAGAAAGGACGTGGAGCGGATTACCGACGCCGTCGTTGCCCCCCTGGAGAGGGAGTTCTTCGACCAGGGCCAGGTTCCCTCGGTGGAAGAGATCCAGGACTTGGTGGAGGCCGTGCTCATCGAGAACGGCTACGTCCGCATGGCCAAGTCCTACATCCTCTACCGCGAGCAGCGCGCCCAGGTCCGAGACACAGAGAAGCTGCTCCTGGACGGCCTGAAGCTCATGGACGACTACCTGGATTGGTCCGATTGGAGGGTGAACGAGAACGCTAACATGAACTACTCCCTCCAAGGGCTGAACTTCCACGTCGCTTCCTCTATCTCGGCCCAATACTGGCTGCACAAGATCTATCCCCCGGAGGCGCGGGAGGCCCACGTGGAAGGGGACTTCCACATTCACGACATCTCCATCCTCGCTGCCTACTGCTGCGGCTGGGACCTGCAGGACCTGCTGATCAGGGGATTCGGCGGCGTGCCCACCAAGACGGAGAGCAAGCCTCCCAAGCACCTCCGCTCGGCCTTGGGGCAGATCGTGAATTTCTTCTACACCCTCCAGGGGGAATCAGCCGGCGCTCAAGCTTTCTCCAACTTCGATACCCTGTTAGCTCCCTTCGTCCGCTACGACGGGCTGGACTATCGCGGCGTCAAGCAGGCTGTTCAGGAGTTCGTCTTCAACATCAACGTGCCCACTAGAGTTGGCTTCCAGTGCCCTTTCACGAATCTGACCATGGACCTGGTCCCGCCCAACACCTTGCGCGACACGCCCGTCATCATCGGCGGCCAGTTTCAGGAGGAGACCTACGGCGACTTCGCCCACGAGATGGACCTCATCAATCGCGCCTTCGCCGAGGTGATGTTGGAGGGGGACGCCAAAGGGCGGGTGTTCACCTTTCCCATTCCCACCTACAACATCTCCAAAGATTTCGACTGGGACAACTCCCTCCCCGACGCCATCTGGCAGATGACGGCTAAGTATGGCATCCCCTATTTCGCCAATTTCGTCAACAGCGATCTGGACCCGGAGGACGCCAGGAGCATGTGCTGCCGGCTTAGGCTCGACAACCGCGAGCTGCGCAAGCGGGGCGGCGGCTATTTCGGCGCCAATCCCCTCACCGGCAGCATCGGCGTGGTGACCATCAACCTGGCCCGCCTCGGCTATCTGGCCGCAGACGAGGCGGATTTCTTCCGCCGCCTGGAACGGCTGATGGAGGTGGCCAAGACCAGCCTGGAGATCAAGCGCAAGACCCTGGAGAGGTTCACCGAGAGGGGCCTGTACCCCTACGCCAGGCACTATCTGGCGGCTATCAAGAAGATGGGGGGTGCTTACTGGGCCAACCACTTCTCCACCATCGGGCTGAACGGCATGAACGAGGCCTGCCTCAACTTCCTGGGAGTGAGCATCGCCCACCCCGACGGCAAGGCGTTCGCTCTGAAAACGCTTCAATTTATGCGAGAGAAGCTGAAGACTTTCCAGGCGGAGGCGGGCAGCCTCTACAACCTGGAAGCCACCCCCGCCGAGGGGGCCAGCTATCGGCTGGCCAAGGCGGACAAGGCCAAGTTCGCGGCCATCGTCACTTCGGGCACGGACGAAGCGCCCTATTACACCAACTCCACCCACTTGCCGGTGGGCCATACCGACGACGTCTTCGAGGCTTTGGAGCACCAGGACGACCTGCAGGTGCTTTACACCGGCGGGACGGTGTTCCACGCCTTCCTGGGCGAGAGGATAGACGACTGGCGGCAGGCGCGCCTGTTGGTGCGGCGCATCGCTGAGAACTTCCGCCTGCCGTATTATACGCTCACCCCCACGTTCAGCATCTGTCCCATCCACGGCTATCTGCCCGGCGAACACACCTACTGCCCCTTTGAACACACAGAAGAGGACTTAGCCCGTTTTGGCGTGACCATCCAACCTTGAGAGGCAAGAGACCAGAAGCATCAGGGCAGAAGTCGCACCTCGCTCCGATTAGATCGCCAGATCCAGCCACGGAAAGCGACGGATTTGACGCACTAGGGTAAAAGTCACACTTTGCTCCGGCTGGATCGCCAGATCCAGCCGCCGGGCGATGGTAGGCAAGCGAAGCTTGCACGCAATCCATCGCGAGCGTGGAAGTGTTACTTTTACCGCAATGCGATTTGACAATCCATCGCGAGCGAGCGTGTCGCTTTTGTCACCATGCGATGAGAAGGAGACGTGAAATGACAAACTCGCAGTCGAAGAGAAAGGTGCCTTGTGAGGTTTACTCTCGCATTGTCGGCTATCTGCGTCCCGTGCGGAACTGGAACGTGGGCAAGAAGCAGGAGTATGCCGAGCGCGAGGAATACGTGGTGGAGGTCAGGACAGTTGACAGATGCAGATCAAGGGGTGGGTGAAAACCTCGCTCATTGACTATCCGGGGAGGATCGCCACCGTCGTCTTCACCGGCGGCTGCAACCTTCGCTGTCCCTACTGTCAGAATTCGAAGCTAGTGCTACATCCGCAGACCTTGCCAGACCTTGACCCCGTCGAGATCTTCCGGTTCCTGACACGGCGACGGGGTCTGATTGATGGGGTGGTGATCACCGGCGGCGAGCCAACCTTGCGGCCAGGCATCGGCAGTTTCGTGGGCGAGCTGAAAGGACTGGGCTTGGCCATCAAACTGGACACCAACGGCTATCGCCCCCAGGCGCTCAGAGAGCTGTTGGAGCAGGAGCTGCTGGATTACGTGGCTATGGACATCAAGGCCCCGCTGTCGAAGTATCATCTGGCGGCAGGCGTGCCGGTGGACGTGCAGCGGATCGAAGAGAGCGTGCGGCTGATCCTGTCGTCGGGCATAGACCACGAGTTCCGCACCACGGTGGCGCTGGGCATCGTGGCTCCTGAGGACGTCGAGGAGATGGCCAGGCTGATCAGCGGTGCTGAGAAGTACGTCCTGCAGCAATTTCGTCCCCAGGGAGCCCTTGCCGCCCGCTTTAGAGAGATCGCTCCCTATCCAGCCCAGACGCTGCTGGAGATGGCCCAGGCAGCGGAGAGATGGGTAGGGGAGGTGGAGGTGAGAGGATTATGATGCGGTCCCGGACCTATCGGCTCGTCTCGATGGTGGGCTTGCTGACGCTGCTCGTGGTCTCGCTGCTCTCCTGCACGCCCGCGCCGCCCGCTGCGACCCCGATGCCCACCCCGCTGGCTTCAGGGGATTTCAAAACCTACGCCGACGAGGAGGCCAAGCTATCCATCCAGTACCCCGAGGGGTGGATCGTGGAGAGGACGGTGTTGGAGGGCCTCGACGCCATGATCTTCAGGGAGACGGTGGAGGAGAGCGCGCCTGAGCTGATTGTTCTCTCCGGATGGGATGAAGGCCGGGATGCCGATCAGATTCTAGATGAAGCGCTGTCTCTTGTCCAGGCGTTGGGCGGTGAGGCCAAACAGGACTGGCAGGTCGGTGAGGCCGCGCCGCTGCTTCTCGGCGAGAGGGGAGGCCGCAAGCTCACCGCGGAGTACGTCCATGCTGCCTCTGGCGTCAGGCACAAGGTCTACCTGGTCGGGATGGCAGACGGCGAGGGCGCAGCGAGGGTTTCCGCCGCCATCGTCGCCGATG
The DNA here is from genome assembly GCA_964510205.1 of uncultured Anaerolineae bacterium. Lineage (GTDB taxonomy): Bacteria > Chloroflexota > Anaerolineae > VGOG01 > VGOG01 > CAZEBW01. The sequence continues at coordinate 115,398 of CAZEBW010000001.1, read as the reverse complement.
CCCCGCTCAGTGAGTGGGATCAAAACTGGCCCATCTTCGAAGCCATGCTCGAAAGCCTGCGTTTTGGCGCCGAATGACGTGGCTCTTTGCCAAGACCCTAAAGGTTTTCGATAGAAAGCTCGATTTCTTTGCCTGGAACAGACGCTGAGTGCGAGAAAATCCATTCGAACCTTCTTATTCAAAACCTTTAGGGTCTTCACGCTGCTTTCTTCGGGGGAGTCATCCAAAGTAATGAGCCACCGGCATACCAGCCTGGTGGCTCTTGTGCTTTTTCACGCCATGCTCTTGGGACAACTGTATTTGCCGGCATTGTGCACTGTTTCTCGGTGTTTGTACTGATCTGCTTGTGTATATCGGCAAGTTGTAGTATACTATGGCCGTTCTTCGGGCGCAGGGCATCGGGTTCACCCCCAGAGAGGGGCGGAAGGCAGGATGGGCGAAGAAGAGACGTTGGACTGGGCCGGCGAGATATTGGAATCTCTGGGGCGCATCGAGGCGCTGCTTGAGACAATAGCCGAGAACACGCGAGAATATCTGGAAACCAGTCGTCGGTTGTTGGCCTCGTCTGCTCTGGGGCCGGATGTGGCTGAGGTTGGCGTTTCTCAGACCCCCTATTCTGCTGCCCAGACACTAACCTTCAGGGAGCTGGCCCTGAATCCGGTCGAGCACGTGGTCACTTTGGGCGACCGGCCTGTTGATCTGACTCCCACCGAGTTCGACATCTTGTTCTGCCTGATGCGCAACGCTGGCCAGGTGATTAGCTGCCAGGAGTTGGTGCTTGAGGCCCAGGGCTACGAGCTGGACGAGAGAGATGCTCGCTATCTCATCCGGCCGCACATCACCCGTCTGCGGCAAAAGCTGGTGAAGGAGCCTGGGGCCCCGGAATACATCCACAACGTGCGGGGCATAGGTTATTTCTTCGAGAGACGCACCAAGCAGAGAGAATAGCGAGCCACAAACGCTCTCGCAGCCCGCCTTTTATTCTTTCGCAACCCTTGCGCGGTTGTTTTAGGTTATTATATGGTTTATCTGGAAGTTTCCTCACAATTTGATACGTTCCCATTATAGCCCTTTTGTATAGGTCTTGTAACCCACAAAAGGGCTGTTTTGTGGTATAATATTATTAGTCGTCAGAAGATTGCTTTAGCGAAAGCAAAGGAGGTCAATCGTGAGAAAGCTATCAGGCGCAACTACCTTAGCTCTGCTGTTGGTCTTGGTCCTGGGCAGCACCGTAGCCTATGCGACCTGGCATTGGTGCCCGGACGATCCCATCCTTGATATAGGCGGGCATGAGGTTCACGTGAACACCGTGGTCACATTTGAAGATGGGCAAGACCAGGATTTGGTCAAGGGCCCCATACACGTGAAGGTGTATGTCCCGCGGGATGTTGAGACCGAAGTCACCGATGACGGTGGTTTTCAAGTGACCATCATCCCGAACGGGCAGCCGGTTGGGGACGGCCCGATCCCGGTCAAGGTGAAAGCGCTGGTCAACACCAAAGGTCCGGAGAGGGTTCCCGTGACTCTGGAAGTCTGGGAGGAACCCGATGTCTTCGAATTGAGCACCGAAGGTGAGAGCAAAACCTGGATAGAGTGCGAGTTCGAACTGGATTAAGACGGGCGTACGCCCCGCTGCTAGATGAGCTTCACTCAATCAAAGGAGGAACGCTCCTATGCGCGACTTCTCGCTGCCTGTACGCGCCTATATCTTAGGCACTGCTCTGGCAGCCCTGGCCCTCTTCGTCTCGGCGATTAACCTTGGTGGGTTGAACGCAATCAGCGACAAACCTCTCCTGGCTGGCCTGCTCCTGGCTGGCATCGCTGCAGCCTCCAGCTTCCCGGTGCATATGTCTCCCAAGACCAAGGTATCGGTGGAGGCCACGGCTATCTTGGCCACTCTCTTGCTGTTCCCGCCTGCTGCTGCCATGGCTATAGCTGGCCTGGGCATGCTCATCTCCTGTCAGGTCTTCCAGCGGACGAAGTGGGGCCACAGTCTGTTCGAGGTGGGTCAGACCATGCTTCACGCTGGCCTGGGCGCTTTCGTCTATCGCAACCTGGTCTCAGAGCCCCTCACCTCGGTTATCAATTCGCCCACCGGCCTGTTGACCCTGGTGGGGGTGGCCCTGGTCATGCACATGGTCAACGCCTTTCTGGTGGCCGGGGCGGTGGCCCTGCAAACCCATCGCAGCCTCCTGCGGATGTTGGTGACCTGTAACAGTTACGACCTCCCTCAGCAAGCGGCCCTTTACGTGATGGGGCCGCTTGCTGCCCTGTTGGCCGAGATAAGCCCGTGGGCTCTTTACCTGATGGGCATCCCTGTGGCCCTCATCTACATCTCCTTCAAGAACAACTCGTTGCTGCGCTCGCAAACCAAGGAGGCCGTCGAGGCCCTGGCGGACGCCATTGACATGCGTGACCCCTATACCTTCCAACATTCCCAAAGGGTGGCCAGATACGCCCGTGAACTGGCTGTCAATCTGGGGCTGCCCGAGGACATGGTGGATACCATCGCGTCGGCCGCTCGCGTTCACGATTTGGGCAAAATCGGCGTTGACACCTCTATCCTGACCAAACCCGCCCCGCTGAGCGAGGCCGAGTGGGAGGCGATAAGGAAGCATCCAGAGATAGGGGCCAGCATCGTGGGCCGCTTTCCTTTTTTCCGCTCCGGGCAAGAGCTGATCCTCCACCATCACGAGCGCTACGATGGTCGGGGATACCCGGATGGGGCAGACAACGCCTCGATACCCATTGGAGCCAGGATTATCGCCGTGGCCGATGCCTTCGATGCCATGACCAGCGACCGCCCATATCGCCGGGCTTTGCCCCTCAAGACTGTCCTGCGGGAACTGGAACGGCACAAGGGCGACCAGTGGGATCCCCAGGTCACCGAGGCCTTGATCGGCATCCTCCGGAAGGAGCTAGAGGACCAGAAGACGGCGGTTGTCTCGCCTTTGTTGGCTTCTTTCTGACTCGCTGATGGGATGAAGGGGGGCTTTAGGTGTTACACCTGGTAGACAAAGACCATCAACATAAATACATTCCGTGGCTGGCGACGTATCTCGCCAAGAATGGAACTATCGCGGCTTACCCACCAGTTAGCCGCCGAGAAGGCGTCAAAGCTGACTACGCCATTACGCCAGAAGCGGGATTTTCGTCGAATTTTTCTGCGAGGGGCGAGGAACTGCTCTCCTCGTGTTTCGCGGCTCTGATCCACTGCCTGGGCGCCAGCCGCTGCTACGTGATGCTGTTGGACGAGGAGCGCGAGGAACTGGTGGTGGTCAAGGCCAATGCCAAAGGGACGCCCGCTCGCGGAGACAGAATCGCTTTGAGCCAGAGCCTGGTGGGCTGGGTGGTTGACCACAAACAGCCGCTAATCTCAACTCATCAGGGTATTCAGGGACTGAGAGCGGCGATATGGGAGAAGGAATGTACTAAGGGCCCCTTTCTCGCCGTCCCCATCTCGGGCGAAGATGAACTGCATGGGGTGCTGATGGCCTGTGACAAGGTGAACGGGGCAACTTTCTCGGAGCACGACCTGGTGACGGCCGAGATGCTGGCCAATCACCTGGCCCTATGCATTGAGGGGAGTTTCTTGTTCCAAAAGGATACGGGGAGGGGAGGATGAGTCCTGCGAGAAACCAGGTTTTTCTCGCCAGAGAAACTGCCCGCACCTACAGAAACCGTCTGAAACCAAGTGCACTCCGTATGGCAAGTGCCAAAAAACCTGGTTTCTGAGCTCCCCCCTGAACGCCTACTCGCAGTTTACTGACCAAAAACACGGGGCGACCAGAATATTCTGGTCGCCCCGTGTTTGCGTTTGCACCGATCTGGCAATTCACCGATCCACTGATCTGCCAGTCTGCTCAATGATCCGAGGCAGCGCCTCGGCCACGTCCTCGCGGATGATCACGTCCGCCTGGCTGTCGAAAGGCGTGGGTTGATAGTTGACCACGATAGCCTTGGCCCCACCTCGCCTGGCCACAGACGGTATCTCCGCCGCCGGCACTATCTCCAGTGAGGAGCCCAGCACCAGCATCAGGTCGCACCTCTCGGCCTCGCCCCAGGCCTCCAAGAGCACCCAGCGGGGCAATTGCTCGCCGATGAGGACGACGTTGGGCTTCAGCAGACCGCCGCACGAGCAGGTTGGCACCTCGTCCTTGTCGAGGAACTGCTCGATTATCTGCAGGATGGGAACGACCTTGCGGCACTTGAGGCAGGTGGCCCGTCGCATATTCCCGTGAAGCTCAAGGACGCGCTTCGACCCGGCTTTTTGGTGCAGGTCGTCAATGTTTTGGGTGATGACCGCCTTGAGCAAGCCCATCTCCTCCAGCTCGGCCAGCGCTTGGTGCGCGGGATTAGGCTCCGCCTCCAATAGTTTTTTGGCCAGGGGGCGAGCCCACGCGTAGAAGGCCTGTGGTTGCAGTCGAAAGGAGGCGGCCGAGGCCACGACCAGCGGGTTGACCTTCTCCCACAGGCCGGAGCCGGAGCTGCGAAAATCGGGGATGCCCGAAGGGGTGCTGATTCCCGCGCCGGTCAGGGCGACGATGTAGCTGGAGTTGGCGATCAGGGCCGCCGCTCTGTTGATTCGCTGTTGAGTGTCATCCATTTGCTTTCTCACTTATCTGCAACCTCTCTCCGCCGGCCACCCGGTGAGCATACCTTGTTGTCTCCGGTAGGCGATATTTGGTGCAGCAGCCCAGGACGTACTCGATGGCCGTGGGCAGGTCTACCCGGTGGCCGATGGAGACGTAGACAGGCTTGACGTTGGTTCTGGTGCGCAGCACCGCGCCAATGGTCTCGCCATCATCATCATAGAGCTGAGTGTAGGAGCCCTTTTCGGGGCCGGGCTCGCGGTGGCTGCCGCAGAGGCGCGATTTGGCGCAGCCGATGGAGGGCTTGTCTATGATCACCCCCAGGTGGGTCGCTAGGCCCATGCGGCGAGGGTGGGCCAAGCCCTGGCCGTCGAAAATGAACAGGTCCGGCTCCGTTTTCAACTTCTCCAGGGCGGCCAACACAGACGGCGCTTCGCGAAAAGTTAGAAAGCCGGGGACATACGGGAACTCGACCGGTCGCTGCGCCAGGCTGTAATCGAGGGGGGTCAGGTCTGGGAAGCTGAGCACCACGATGGCGGCCCGAGCCGCCTTGCCTTTGACGGAAACGTCCACCCCGGCCACGGCGTTGACTTGGTCGAAACTCCTCTCCGTGCATATCCTGCTCCGCAGTGCTTCCTGTATCTCCACAGCCTGCGAAGTGGAGACATCCCAGGGATGGGGGGCAACAATTCTCATTGCTCCGTCCTTTCGAGCTACTTGGGGGCCAGATGATTTCCGATTTCCACAGGCAAAAACCTGGTTTCTGAGTCGTTTGGAAAAAGTGTACGGTAGCAAATACTTTAGCACAAAAGGGAATTGTTGGCAAATGCTTTTTTGACAGGGGGTGACTTTTGGTGTAATATATAAATGCTTCTTTATCAATCTGAAGCTCTGACGTACGGGGGTGCGGCCCAACCGCGTTGGGCGTCAAAGGTATCACCGCTCGCAACCGTTGGAGTTCAGGCTTTGGTCGCTTTTGGTGAAGTGAATGGTCAGTCGGATATGCCCGAGGATCTACCGAGCGAATCGAGAGAGCTTACGAAGTGCTTCAAAGCCTTGGGGGATGTTGCTCGCTTGCGCATCGTCGCCCGCTTGGCCGCCCATACTGAGCTGAACGTTTCGGAGTTGGCTGAGGCCCTGGAAGTGAGTCAACCCCTGATCTCCTGGCATTTGCGACGGCTGGAGAAAGCAGGCCTGATCGAGGTCAGGCGGGAGGGGCGCCAGGCGTACTGCTCTCTGAATTGGGGTAGGCTCGGTCGGTACTTGCGCGAATTCGCCGAGATGCTTGGCCAGAGCGGCCAACAACAGATGGGAATCGGATGAGCGGAGGAAACGTGCTGGATCAGACCATGCTCAGTTACTATCTGTACCGTCTGTTGGGCCTGGTCGTGCCCCTCATACCGCCGAGACTGGGCTATCCTCTGGCGACCAAACTCGGCGACTTTCTTTACCGTTGGGCGAGGGGCACACGAGCCAACATCCACCACAACGTCACCCGAATCCTGCAGGGCAATCCGAAACGGGCGAGCGATGTCGAGGCCATCGTGCGGGGGGTGTTTCGCAACATGGCCAAGAACTACTACGATCTCTTTCGGTTGCCGGCGCTCAGCTTGGCCGAAATCGCTCGTTTGGTGAAAGTGGAGGGTTGGGAGCACGTCGAGAGGGCGTTGTCCCAGGGCAAGGGCTTGATCCTTGTCACAGTGCACTTTGGCAATACCGACATCGTGGCTCAAGTGTTGGTCTTGCGCGAGATCCCCGTCGTGGCCCCTGCTGAGCATCTTCAGCCGGAGGTGTTGTTTCAGTATGTCCGCGGCTTGCGGGCCAGCAAGGGCCTGCGATTGATTCCCATTGATGGTCCGCTCTTGGAACTCTTCCGATCCCTGCGGCGCAACGAGGCCGTGGGCCTGGCCGCCGACAGGGACATCACCCAGAGCGGCATCGTGGAGGACTTTTTCGGCGCGCCCGCCCGCCTGCCCGATGGCTATGCTCAACTCTCGCTGCGCACCAGCGCGCCGATCATCGCGGGCTTCAGCCGGCGGCTGCCTGACAATACCTTTGCTGCCCACCTCGAGCCGCCGTTGGAACTGGAGAACACGGGCGATCGGAACCGTGACGTCAGGGCCGGCGTGGAGAGGGTGGTAGCCATCATGGAGCGCTACATTGGGGAGCATCCCGAACAATGGGTCATGTCGGTGCCCATTTGGCAAACGGAGAATAGCTGATTAACCGGGAGTGCGGACGCGAGTCCGCTCTATAGGCAGACTTGCGTCCGCACTTCTTTCGTTGGAAAACAAAGCTGATGAAGATCGCCCTGGTCTCGCCTTATGACTATCCCTACCCCGGAGGAGTGGTCAAGCACATTGCCGCTCTGGACAGGGAATTTCGTCGTCTGGGCCACGATGTCCGCATCATCGCTGCCTGCTCCGAGGATATGGGGGATGTGCCCCAACAGGTTATCAAGGTCTCTGGCTCCATTGTGCCCATTCCCGCTGCCGGCTCCGTGGCCCGCATTACCCTCTCGCCGCGCGTCTATCGGCGGGTGAAAAAGATCCTGAAACAGGAGCAGTTCGACGTCATTCACCTCCACGAGCCCATGACACCGGCCTTGCCCCTGGCCGTCCTGCGACACGCCCCCGTGTCTCCCCAGTCCGTGGTTGTGGGCACCTTCCACGCCTACCGTGAAGACAACCATCCCGGCTATGAGTACGCTAAACCCATCTTCGAGCCCTTCTTTGGCCGCCTAGATGGCCGCATCGCCGTCTCTAAGGCGGTTCGAGATTATCTGGTGGGCTATTTCCCAGGCCATTACCGCATTATCCCCAACGGCATTGACGTGGAGCGGTTCAGCGACCCGGCCCTGCGTCCGATAGAGCGGTTTGACGATGGTAAACTGAATATTCTTTTCGTCGGGCGTCTGGATAAGCGCAAGGGGTTCAAGTATCTCCTCCGAGCTTTCGCCCTGGTCAAGCAAGCTGTTCCCCAAACCCGACTCATGGTGGTGGGGGCTTACGATAAGGAGGATAAGGAGCCATTTGTGCTCTATGCCCGCGAGAATCGCCTGCACGATGTGCGGTTTATCGGCTACGTACCGGAGGACGACTTGCCGCGCTATTATCGAACCTGCCACGTTTTCTGCGCCCCCTCCACCGGCTTCGAGAGCTTCGGCATCATTTTGCTGGAGGCAATGGCGGCGGGGAAGCCCATTGTGGCCTCCAGTATTGACGGTTATCGCGGCGTCTTGACTGGCGGGGAGGAGGGGCTGCTTGTGCCGCCGGAAGATGAGCGGCGCTTGGCCCAGGCCTTGATCCGCCTGCTCAGAGATCCGTCCCTGCGGGAGAGAATGGGCTGCCAGGGACAAGCCAAGGCAGCCGATTATTCTTGGCAGAAAGTAGCCCAGCAGGTTTTGAATTGCTACCGAGAGCTGTCGGAGAGGAAAAGACTTTGAAAAGGAAAGAGAAGTGGCTAGGATTCATTAGGGGCCGAATACGAGGGTGGAATGACACGAGGGGGGACCAGACGTGGACCCTCACCGATTTGCTCAGGAAGCGGTTTGGAGGCGTGCTGGAGCCGATCGCCGGTCTCATCGGCAGGACGGGCGTCTCCCCCAACGTGGTGACGGTGATGGGCGTTGTGCTTAACCTGGGAGTTGCTTGGGTGCTGGCGCAGGGCCACATGAGGATTGGCGGCCTGTTGGTTCCCCTGGTCGCACTTTTTGATGCCTTGGACGGGACCTTGGCCCGCTTGACCGGTAAGAGGAGCCGCTTTGGAGCTTTCCTCGATTCAACCATGGATCGCTTCTCGGAGGCGATTCTCTACCTAGGGCTTCTTGTTTTCTACACGCGGCTCGGCGCTGGCCGGGAGATCCTGCTCATCTATGCCACCATAGTTGGCTCCCTGATGGTCAGCTATGCCCGGGCCCGGGCCGAGGGCCTGGGCTTCGATTGTAAGGTGGGACTCCTCACCCGTCTAGAGCGCGTTACTGTGCTGACCATCGCCTTGATCCTGGATCAGATGTCTATCGCTTTGTGGATTTTGGCCATCTTGACCAACTTCACCGCCTTTCAGCGGATGTACCACGTTTGGAGGGCTACGGATGGGGAGGATGGATAGCAGAGGAGCAAGGCCATGCCCAGACTGATCATTTTGGGTTCGGGGGCGGCGCTGGCGGATGCTTCCCGCGATAACACCTACATGGTTCTCGAGGGGCGGGAGAGCTCGGTTTTGATTGACTGCGGTGGCAGCCCGCTGCACAAGCTGCGAAAAGTTGGCCTCGATCTTGATACCCTCGACGCTCTCATCGTCACTCACCACCACCCCGATCACATCTACGGCGCGCCCGTTCTGCTGCAGGGTCTGTGGCTCTATGGCCGCCGGGAGCCGTTTCGCATCTTCGGCCCACGGAGGAGCGTGGCTGCCCTGGATTCGATCATGGATGCGGTGGGATGGCGCGACTGGCCCCGTGAGATGCCCGTGGACTTCCACGAGGTGGAGATGAGGGTGGGGCATAAGGTCGTTGAGACAGCCGAGTTTGAGATCACCACCGCGCCAGTGAAGCACCATGTTCCCACCATTGCGGTGAAGGCGACGTCCAGGGAGAGTGGCAAGACCATCGTCTACTCCAGCGACACCGAGCCTTGTGACGCCTTGGTCAGGCTGGCGCAGGGAGCGGACCTCCTTATCCACGAGTGCACGGGGGACTACGCGGGACATTCGACCCCCGCTCAGGCGGGAGCGATGGCCAGGCGGTGCGGGGCGGGCAAGCTGGTGCTCATCCACTTCACCGCGCCGCATAGCGAGCTCGAGGGTTTGCGGCGAGCGGCCGAGGCCGAGTTCGATGGCCCTGTGGAGTTGGCCGAGGACTTGGCCAGCTATTCGCTTTGAGGTTTGCTGGTAAACGGGGGCGGGAAGTCTACTTTACGTAAAAATCGGCGAAGAAACGCTGTCAAACGAGGGGCGTGAAAACAGATTGACGTAAGATAGATTAAAGGAAAATGTGAAATGGTATGATGTAACGAGAAAGCGATTGAAATCGGGGGCGTAGATGCGGAGTCAAGCGAGGCGGTGATTGAATCTGACGCCGAGTTGGTGAGTGGGGGTTCGCCAGCAGAATGTACGTAGAAATGTCGGCGGCGTTGGTCTGCTGGAAAAGGATGTTCGATGAGAAGGGGATTGAGGCTAGTGGCATGAAAGCCCCATCCGTGGCTTATCGCCTCATGCAGCGCCCCTCTTCTGCCGCATGAATTGCAGCACGACTTGGTCTATGCGAGCGCTTTCTTGCCAGCGTTCCTCCAGGTTCTCGACGCCAGAGAAGTCGAACAGGGCCTTTTTGGTGGCTTCGTCGTACACGCCGTGGACCTCGCCGCTGTAGTAGCCGAGTTCGGAGAGGATCTGCTGCACCTCGCGGGCCCCGTCTCCCTCCAGGGGCAGCAGATGCTGGGGTTTGCTCTTGAAGAAGTACAGTTTGTGGAGCTCCAGCAGCCGTTTCAACTCCTGGATGGGCCTGGGGTGGTCGTCAACTCGCAGATCCAGGTAGCGATCGTTGAATCCGCCGTAGCCGCCCTTCTCCCGCACCACCAACAGGGCCGCGGACTGTCGCCCTCGCTTGTCCCCGCCAGCCTCCTGCCCGGCCTCCAGGGCAGCCAGCAGCCGGTCGGCTAGCTCGCCCTCGCTTTCCTCAAAAGTACGGGCCATGGCCTGCACCGTCTCCTCGCTCACCAGGATGTTGCCCTGGCAGGCGAAGGGGGCGGACTTGTCCCTGCTCTTCCCGACGATGTGGCCGGCCCAATCGAAGCAATCCTGGCCGGTGTAGGCAGCCGCGTTTCCTCGGGCGTCCACCATGCCCGCCTGACGCAGGGCGCGCTCCTCGTCGGCTTCGACCATCTTCTCCAGCGCCTCTTGCGCCGACAGTCCCTCGGCCATCAGTCTCAGACCTTCGGGGCCGTAGGTGGTGTTGGCGTAGGACTGAGTGGCCACGGCTCCCACCCCGGCTTTGGCCCAGGGTACCACCGCGCCTACGGCCAGGAACTTGGACTGCACCGCCACTCCCAGGTCGCCGCTCTTGGGGTCGTGGGCCACGATGGAGAAGGTGGCCAGCGCCTCATCTCGTCTAGGAAGCTTGGTTCTGTTGGTCTTTGTGGTCATCGGCCGTAACCTCCCGCATTCAGATTGCAAAGAGGCTATTCTCCCATCAGAGATTAGCCCCTTTTGCGTTCGGTATCAACTGCTTCTAGCCTTTCTGGGAAAAAACTGGTATAATACAGCAGGTGCCGAAGGTGGGATTCGAACCCACATGAGGTGAAAGCCTCAACGGTTTTTGAGACCGTCGCGTCTGCCTGTTCCGCCACTTCGGCCCAGACCTGATGTAAAGTATAAGCCAAGACGCGAATTTAGTCAAATCGCCTGGACAGCCAAATGGACGAGAAGGCCCTCATTGACGCCGCACGCCAGGGCGATGTCAACTCTTTTAACCAATTGGTGCTGGATTATCAAAGCATGGTTTACAACCTTGCCTATCGCATCCTGGGCGACCGCCACGCTGCGTCGGATGCAACTCAAGAGGCCTTCATCTCCGCCTTCAAGGCCATAGGCAAGTTCAGGGGGGGATCTTTCAAGGCCTGGCTGATGCGCATCGTCACCAACGCTTGCTACGATCAGCTTCGCCGCAAGCAGCGGCGGCCGACGGCGTCTCTAGATGCTCTCCTGGTGCTCGATCCAGCCCCTGTGCAATCCCTCACCGATTTTGAGGAGTCGCCTGAGGCGTACACCGTGCGCCAGGAGCTGAGCAAGGTCATCCAAATGGGCATCGCGAACCTGCCGTCAGAGCAGCGCATTACGTTGGTCCTGGCCGACGTTCAGGGATTCAGCTACAAAGAGATCGCCGAGGTCACGGGCGTCGCTTTGGGCACGGTCAGATCACGCCTGAGCCGCGCCCGGGCCAGGCTGCGAGATTTCCTTTTAGAGCAGGGGGAACTTTTGCCCTCTCAATACCGTCTTAATAGCGAGTAGTCCATCACATTGATTTTGTTAGTTGGGTAAGGGCCTTCTGGCAGCGGAGTCCCGAACTTGTTCGGGTTCTTTGCCCCCCAACAAGTTGGGGGCTCCATCGCTGAGGTACGAGTGAGATCGGCTGGTTATCTGTGCGACTAGTACATCGCGGCGGAAATCCTTCGGTAGTTACAGGACAAGCGCCGGTTGAGTAACTTCGTAGCGCCAGCGGAGAAGTGTATCGAAACCAAGCGTTTTCTGCCCAAAACAGTGCTTTTCACAAGCCGCTTGGTTTCGATACGTCGCTCTGCTCCTACTCAACCGGCGCTCTCGCCCAACGCCTAACCGGGGAAGGATTTACGCCCATGTGTACTAGTCACTGGAGTGGAGCCAAGTGATATTCGATCGCCTATTCAAATCCGAGCATCAACGTGTGGAGGAGATGCTCTCTGCTTATATAGATGGGGAGCTCTCGCCCACGGAGCGAGCCCTGGTGGAAAAGCACCTGGCCCAGTGCGCCGACTGCACTCAGAATCTGCGCACCCTGCGCCAGACAGTGGCCCTCCTGGGAGAGCTGTCCCCCGTGGTCGCGCCGCGCGCCTTCACCATCCGCCCTGTCGAGCCTGCCCCAAGCCCCAGCTTCTTCCAGACGAGGCGAGCCTATGACTTCCTGAGAGCGGCCACCGCGGTGGCTGCCATCCTCTTCGCTGTGGTGCTGGCTGGCGATGTCTTTGTCAGCGGCCCGTTCCCTGATCTGGCCCCAGCCAGGGCGCCCGAGGTGGTGGTGCGAGAGGCGCCAGTGGAGAAGCTGGTGGCTGAGACCGTGGTGCTGGAGAAGGAAGTGGTCGTCGAGAAGGAGGTTGAGAAGGAGGCGGTGGTAGAAGCGCCCAGCGAGGCGCCGCTGGCGGAGAGCGAGCGCGTTTACGCGGCGACGCCTTCGCCTGCTCCGTCCGCGGGCAAAGGAGAGCCGAAGCGGGTACCGCAGCCGTCGCCCCTCCCCACCGTGGCAGAGGAGATAGAGGCGGAGGCCCCGTCTGCTCTCATGCTGTCCACGCCCGAGTGGGGAGCGCAAGCCGAGGGTCCTCAAGCTGCCAGAGAGGATTGGGCTGAAGCCACGGCAATGCCCACGCCGCAGCCGGCTGAGGCGGTTGGTCCAGTGGAGCCTGCTTCTACGCCCACAGCCGTTGCTGAGGTTGTGCCCTCTACCCCCCTCCCTCTGCCGACGGCTGCCCCGCCTGCTGCTCGATCCGGCAGGTCGGAGTCGGCGCTGTGGCGCGTTGCCGAAATCGGCTTGCTATCCCTGGTTCTCATTCTAGCCGTAGCCACGCTGGCTGCCAGACGCCGTCAACACATCGGCTAGGGATAAGCTGAACTGCCAGCAGAACAAAAAGAAGCCCTGCGAACTGACTTCTAGTCCGCAGGGCTTTGTCCTTGTGGCTAGTTGGACAATGTTAAGTTAATGTCATTGCGAGCCCCGCAGGGGCGAAGCAATCTCCTATCAGCGACTTGGGGATTGCTTCGGCGCAGACAGCGCGCCTCGCAATGACACTGACGCGGAAGTTAACATTGTCGAGCTGGAATGCTGCGTGCTTACTTGGCGTGCTCTACAGCTCTTGTCTCACGGATGACGGTGACCTTGATCTGCCCTGGATACTCCAGTGTTTCCTCCACCTTTTTGGCGATGTTCTTGGAGAGGTGGATGGCAGCCAGGTCATCAATTTCTTCGGGCTTGACCATGATCCTTATCTCGCGGCCAGCTTGAATGGCATAGGACTGATCCACACCCTCGAAGGAATCGGCGACCCCTTCCAGGGCTTTGACGCGCTTGAGATAGTGCTCCAGGCTTTCGCGGCGAGCGCCGGGGCGGGCGCCAGAGATGGCGTCGGCGGCCTCGACCAGGATGGCCTCCAGACATTGCGGCTCTTCCTCCCGGTGATGGGCGGCGATGCAGTTGACGACCTCCGCCGATAAGCCCAATCGCTTGGCGATATCGGCGCCGATGAGGGCGTGGGGGCCATTTACTTCGTGGTCAACGGCCTTGCCGATGTCGTGCAGAAGCCCCGCCTTTTTGGACAAGTCAACGTTAGCCCCCAGTTCGGCGGCCATCATACTCGCCAGGCCAGCCGTCTCCAGTGAATGGGCCAGCACATTTTGACCATAGCTGGTGCGATACTTGAGCCGGCCCAGCAACTCGATCAGCTTGGGGTGCAGACCGGGCACGCCGGTATCGTAGGCTGCTTGCTCTCCTGTCTCGCGAATGACGGCCGCTACCTCCTCTTGGGACTTGCTCACGATGTGCTCGATGCGGCCGGGGTGGATACGTCCATCCAAGACCAGCTTGTTCATGGCCACGCGGCCAACCTCGCGCCGTACGGGGTCGTAACAGGAGAGGAGCACGGCCTCGGGCGTGTCGTCCACCACCACGTCTACCCCTGTGGCCTTTTCGAAGGCTCGGATATTGCGTCCGCCACGGCCAATGATGCGCCCTTTCATGTCGTCGCTCGGCAGAGGCACCGTGGAGACGGTCGTTTCCGCTACCTCATCGGAAGCGAACCGCTGAATGGCCACCGTGATGATCTCGCGGGCCCGGCGATCCGCTTCCTCTTTGGCCTGGGCCTCTACTTCCCTGATCACGCGGGCCATATCCTGGCGAGCTGTCTCGGCAACGTTTTGCAGCAGCACCTCTCTTGCTTCATCCTGGGTTAAGTTCGATATCCTCTCCAGTTCCTGCGTACGCTGCTCATGCATCTTGTCCAGTTCGTTCCGCAGGCGGTCCAGACTGCTTTGACGCTTATTGAGCTGGCGTTCCCTGTCGTCAATGCGCGTCATCTTGAGGTCAATAGATTCTCTGTGCTTTTGTAGCCTTTCCTCCTCCTTTTGAAGTTCTTGCCGCTTTCTCTTGAACTCAGCCTCGGCCTGGTCGCGGAACTTCAGAGCCTCGTCCTTCGCTGCCAGCAATAACTCCTTAGATTTGGTCTGAGCCTCGGCCATTAGGCGCTTGGCTTTCGCTTCCGCCGATTCAAGGCGCGCTTGGCTCAGATAGCGGTTGAGCAGATAGCCGAGGATCACGCCAAGCGAGAGAGCAATCACGGAGCCTACAACAACCAAAGGGAATCCAGACAAAGGTGGTCCATTCATCTCATATCCTCACTTTCATCTTCGTTTATGTTTTCTCATCCTCCGCTCCGAACTCCTGCCAGGTGCGTTCTACGACCGGTTTCACCACCCCGTATGGGAAGCCCCGCCGCAGCAGGTAGGCACTTAGTTTCTTGCGGAAGGAGGCTTGGTCGAGGTGGGCCAGCCTGCGGCCTCGTTGAGTCGCGGCTCGATAGGCGATCTCTTCCTCGTTGAGGTCGGCCAGCGATTGGGCGATGATCTTGGCGTCCACGCCCTTTTGGCGGAGTTCGTGGCGCAACATCCGCACACCGCGCGGCTTGAATCTCTCCCTGTTTTCCACCCAATAGCGCGCGAAGGCCAGGTCGTCTAGGAGTTTGGCTCGTGTTAGGCGCTCGACGACCTCGTCTGCGATGGCCAGGGATACGTCTTTGTCCTGCAAGTAGCGTCGCACTTCGGCTTCGCTGCGCGGACGGTAGGATAGAAAGCGCAAAACGCGGTTGCGGGCCTTCTCAAAGGAATCCCTCTCCTTTAACCTTTTGATGTCCTCATCGGAGAGCATCTGGCCGCGCTGCAGCCTGGCTGCTTCGATGGCTGCCAAGCCGAAAGCAAAGCGACCATCCAAATAGACATTGACCCGATTGGGGTCTCTCTTTTGGACTTTGAGGGCCGTTATCTTGCCGGCCATGGTTGGCTTATCCTCTGGCGACGCACGCTGTCGGAAGCTACATCTTCGTCGGCGATTACGCTGTCAAAACAAAAAATAGCCGTGGCAATCGGTTGCCACAGCTATCGCTAAGCTGGTGCGCAGGAGCGTCTGTTGCTTCGGCTCGCTCTAAACAACGAGCGAAGAGAACCCCTTCAGTGACAGAACGGTTTTGTCTAGCAGCATTCGCCGCTGGAATGAACTAAGGACAAGGAACACGACATTCTACTCTTGCGATTGCTGCCTTCTTTCACGCATCCGAGTCGCCCTTTCTCTCAGGGCATTCGCCTCGACTCGGAGGTCACCTGGGTGAGCTCAAATACTAGATACCCAATGACACGTGCCGCAAACACAAATTCGAATCCTTCCGAAAGCTGGGGAAGGTGGATTCGGAGCTAACCGAGATAGTTGAGTAAGTCTCTATGCCCTTGCGCAGGGCGGGATAGCGAAGCCAAAACTTGGTGTGCTGTGCCAATGGGACTAGAGGTAGAGGCTCCTTCGACATTTCGCAATGGATAGCTGTGGCTGAGGAGCCCTGGGTAGGCAGTGTGCAAGCTCCTCTGTTTTCAAGTAATTCATAGGGACCGTTGGACGTCCTCGCCGGCCCCTTCAGAACGCTCTCGCTGACGAGGGTCAGTCTTCTTCAGACTCCTCATCCACTTCGCTGGGAGCGGCTTCGTCGTCGGCTACGGGCTGACTTGTCAGGGGCAGCCCCGCCCTCTCGCGAATCTTGTTCTCGATTTCCAGGGCTAGCTCGGGGTTATCCCCCAAGAATTCCTTGGCGTTCTCCCGTCCGTGGCCCACGCGCTCCTCGCCATAATAATAGTAAGCGCCTTTTTTGTCAATCAGGTCCATCTCGACACCTATGTCGAGAATATCCCCCGTCCGAGAGATGCCTTCGTTGTACATGATATCGAACTCAGCCAACCTGAATGGGGGAGCTACCTTGTTCTTCACCACCCGAACCTTGGCGCGGATGCCCAGGATCTCCCCCGATTGCTTGATGGCCTGCACGCGCCGAATGTCCAGACGTACTGAGGAATAGAACTTGAGGGCTCGGCCTCCCGAAGTGGTCTCTGGGTTGCCAAACATGACGCCGATCTTCATCCTGAGCTGGTTGGTGAAGACCACGGCGGTATTGGACTGCTTGATGGCGCCTGAGAGCTTCCTGAGGGCCTGACTCATCAAGCGGGCCTGCAGGCCGATGTGAGTGTCTCCCATCTCGCCCTCGATCTCGGCGCGGGGTACGAGCGCGGCCACTGAGTCAATGACCACGACGTCCACCGCCCCCGATCTGATCAGGGCCTCAGCGATCTCCAGCGCTTGTTCGCCGGTATCGGGTTGGGAGATGTATAGGTTCTCTACGTCCACCCCACACTTGCGGGCGTAGCTTGGGTCCAGCGCGTGTTCCATGTCAATGAAAGCAGCCAGGCCGCCCCTCTTCTGCGCTTCGGCCACGATGTGTTGCGCCAGGGTGGTCTTGCCCGAAGCCTCGGGACCATAGATCTCGGTCACTCTTCCCCTGGGTACACCGCCCACTCCCAGGGCAATGTCCAGGGAGATGGAACCGGTGGGTATGACTTCCACGTCGAGGTGAGTGGCCTCGCCCAACCTCATGATGGCCCCATCGCCAAATCGCTTCTTGATGTTGGACAAGGTAACCTCCAGTGCCTTCCCACGTCCCTCGTTTGCCATATTTTCTCTCCTGTTGCTGACTGTACCGCGTTGACTTTCTATTGTACAGACTGGTTGGCCACCGATGCTGCTTGGTTAAGTCTCTTCATCAGCCGCGACTTGGAGCGCGCGGCTTTGTTCTTGTGGATGATGCCCTTCGAGGCGGCTTTGTCTAGGGCGACGATAGCCAGTTGGACCTCTTTCTGCGCCTCCTCGATCTTCCCTTCGGCGATGAACCTTCTGGATTTGTTGACATGGCTGCGAGCTCGCGACCGAAACACCTGGTTGCGCTCTCGCTTCCTGGCCGAACTCCTGATTCGTTTGATAGCCGATCTAATGTTAGCCAAATCTTGCCTCCCTTTTCAAGCTGTGTCGCGACTACTCAGGCTGTCATTGCGAGCGAAGCGAAGCAATCTCCAATGCACGGGGATTGCTTCGGCGGAAAAGCGTCGCCTCGCAATGACACGATATGAACAGTTACGCTGTGTGGTAAGTAGTATACACTATCTTGGTGAATTTGTCCAATTCATTTCACCCACCCAGGGTCTTTTGGGCAGAGGACCAGCGAGCGCCGGTTGAGTAGCCGCAGGCGTATCGAAACCAAGCGAGCGGCTCTCTGCATGACCCGCTTGGCCTCGATACGTCGCTCGGATGCGTAGCCTCCGCTCGCTCCTACTCGGCCGGCGCTACCACGAATACTCGTCCATCAGCTTCCAGTCGGCGTCGTAGAGGTAGACTGCATCGTGGATGTTTCGCCACAGGGCCGCGTTGCTGCCCCAGTAAAGATCGGTGGCCGTGTCCATCTCCTTGCCGCTGTGCAATCTGACGCTGGCTGCTGGACCCAGGATGAATTCGGGGAAAGTGTACCACATATCGGGCCTCTTGTTCACGCTCCAGCCCGTCATGTCCACCGAGTGATCGCTCTGATTGGTGAAGCAGACGTACTCTTCGTTCAGATTGGTGTGGTCGTTTCCTGGCGCATCAAACTGGGAGCAGGCTGCGTCAATGACCACCTCGCCAGCCGAAACAGGCGTCAGGACAGGCTCCCATAGCCCCCGTCCGGCTTCCCTCGCCTCTCGCTGCAACTCTGTGAACTGCTCCTGGTATTTGACGTCCGGCGGGTAAGTTGATGCCTGGGCATAGCCGTGCTGCACCAGGTAGGCGTTCACGAAAACGTCTTCTGTGTAGACATAGCGCAACAGGCGTCCGTAGCGATCCGTCTCCGAGACGTCCTTCTCCAGATAAACCGTTTTCCCCTCCACCAGCTCCTTGTTCTTCTCGTAGGCTTCCTGAGCGTAATATCCCACCGGCTTCTCAGGATGGTGCAGCTCCGGGGTGTCTATGCCTATGTAGCGCACCTTGTAGCTCTCCCCCTCGATTTCTACCTCGATGGTGTCTCCATCAACGGCTCTGGTAGCTAATGCCTCGACAGCGTCGGGGGGCACGACGGTCGGTTGCTCACAGGCGGCCAGTGGGAGGGCTAGGACGATGCAAATGATGGATAGTCGAAAGCACTTCTTCATGGTTTCATATCCTCTGCTTGGTTGTTCAGCGCGATATCTTGCTGGCCGGGGGAAAGTGAATGTCAATTGGGCCATTTCTTCTGTCTCCTTCAATAAATACCGCTCTCAGCGACCGATCTCAAGATACTTGATCGCTCGATCGAGCTGGGGGTCCATGCCCTGCAAGAAATCTTCTTCGGTGAAAGGCACCTCGATGTCGGGAGTGAGGCCCTCCCCGTGGAAGGCGTGGCGGTCAGGGGTCAGCAGCCGGGCCATGGTGACGTGCAGGCTGGCCCCGTCGCTCAGCGCGTGGACGCGCTGCACTGAGCCTTTGCCGAAGGTCTGCTCGCCGATGAGCACTCCGCGATCCTGATCCTGGATAGCTCCCGCCACGACCTCTGAATTGCTGGCCGTGCCCTGGTTGACCAAGACTACTAGAGGAACGTCGGTGGCCAAACCGCCTCGCTGGGCACTGTACGCTTGCTCGCGGCCATCGCTGAACTGCTCGTAGACGATGATGCCTCCATCCAGGAACTGGCTGGCCACCTCGGTGGCCGCTGAGGGAAAGACGCCGCCGGGATTATTGCGCAAGTCGAGGATCAGGCCCGATGGGTCTTCCGCCATCAACTCCTGTAAGGTTTCCTCCAACTCCTGGCTGGTCCGCTCGCTGAAAAGGGAAATGCGCACGTAGCCGATATCCTCTCCCAAGATCAGCCCGGCCACAGTGGTCAGCTCAACCTCGCCTCTGGTCACCTCGATGACCACAGGCTCGGCCTCCTCTTCCCGCATGATGGTGAGGCGAACAGTTGAGCCCTCGGGCCCGCGGATGAGGCGCACGGCCTCCCCCAGCGGCATGCCCGTGACCGCCACATCGTCCACCTTGAGGACCACGTCCCCAGCCATGACGCCCGCCTCCATGGCGGGAGAGCCATCGAAAGGTGAGACAATGACGATCTGCTCGGTTTCGTCTGCCGCCACCAATGCCCCAATCCCTTCGTAGGCTCCCCGCAGATCAATCGTCTGGTCTTCCGAGGGCATGGGCTCCACCAACATGGTTGCCGGATCGTCGAGGGACCTCAATGCACCTTGGATGGCGCCGTAGATCACCTCTTTCGTATCGGGAAGATCGCCGAAGAACTCCTGCTCTATGATCTGCCAGGCTTCCCAAAAGAGATCGAACTGCTCGGATTCGCCGGCACGGGGATTGACCGGGGCGGGATTGATGAGCCGATTCACTCCAAAGCCTGCCAGGAAGGATGCTCCAGCGATCATCGCCACGACCACAATGGTTACCAACGCCTTGAGAAATGTCCGCATCTGCTTTACCCCTCTCTAATTCTCGCTGTCCGTAACTGCTCAGGCTCCCGTTGGATTGCCAAATCCAGCGGTTTGGCAGGCCGAAGTGCGTGCCACTCTTGAGCACTGTAGCTTGGATCTGGCGATCCAAGCCGAGCAGGCTGAGTAATTGCCACTGTCCTAAATTATAGCAGATTTCGCCTCGCTTGGCAACAGCGGACGCCGCATGGATGGCCCTACGCTGGGGGTCTTGCAAAGACGTGCCCTTCGACGCGGTTGTAGGACGGATTGGCAATCCGTCAATTCGTCGGAATACCATTCCGACCAACAGTACCAGCCAACTCCCCTGAAACACACCCGACTGAAATGCACCCTGGGCAAGATGCTGCCTTGACAAGAATCTGAGATCATGCTATAGTTTATTTGGTTCTTTCGGATTTTCTGCCTTCTTGGGGGACGTAACTTGCTATGAAACTGACTGGCCGCCAGAAAGACTTTCTTGATCAATTCCTCGACCTGTACCGCGAGTCTAACCACCCCTTGCACTACGCGGCGCTGGCCGATAGCCTGGGGGTGAGCAAGCCGACGGCTTACGACATGCTGCGTGTTCTGGAGGAACGCGGGCTGGTCGTCTCGGAGTACGTGCTGCCCGAAGGGGGCGGGCCGGGCCGCTCCAGCATCGTCTTTCGCCCCACAGACGAGGCGGCCAGGGTGATGACCCAGGCGAGCGGAGAGCGTTGGGATAGGGAAGAATGGGAGCAAGCCAGAGGGAATATCCTGCAATCTCTGCGGGAGGTCAAGGGGCCTGATTACCAGAACCTCCTGGACGAGATTCTAAGTCGCATCCCAGAGCGCAAGTCGCCCATGCTTTACGTCACTGAAATGATCACCGCTGCTATCCTCAATCTGAACCAGATCAAGGAGGAGGCGGAGGCCAAGGGATTGTTCAAAAACCTTCGCTCCCTGGGATTCCCCGGCGAACTGGGGCTTAACGCCCTGGCGGGCCTGAACCTGGGCCTGACCATGGTGGAAAAGGCCAATCGCCGCGTCACTACGCTGTTGGTTTCCTACACGCAGAGGTACCAGGATCACCTGGCCAGGCTGAGCGCGGAGAACAAGAAAAGGGTGTCCGAATTCGCCCAGGAGGTGATGAAGATTGTAGGGATATAGTCTCTTTTTTTGGCTAATATTTTTGTTTTTTTGGTTTTCTATATCTTATTTAGGAGGTCAGAATCGTGGAAGAGGTTTCCAGCTTAGCTGAAGAGGTGTCAAGGGTGTTCGAGAGAGTCCCCCAAAGGATTGATGCTGCGCTGCGTTCCTGGCGGCTGCTGGAGCGCAGCAGGTGGCTGCGGAGGATGACGGGGTTGGCGATAGCGGGTATTGAGGTGGAACCCATTCCCGCCAGCTTGGATGAGGGTAAGCGGGTGATTTTGGTGAGCAATTATCCTTCGGTGACGCAGACGCTGAAGGCGGTTATCAAAGTCGGCTGCCTTCTGCCTGGGCAAGAATCCCGCTTGAAAGCCATTGCCAGGGAAGAGCTGGTGACCGGAGCCAATGCGCTGCACAAAGCTCTGGGAGTGGCTCAGAACATCTTCCCCGCCCACAAGGATCCCTCCGGCAAATATACCTTGGAGACCAAAACACTCAAGAAGGTTCTGGCGCACCTCAACGGTCACGGGAGCGTTTTGTGGCTTTCCATCACGGGCAATACCAGGGGCAACGGTCTATCGGAGCGCGATCTGAGGACCGGAGCGGCGCTGTTCTCCCTCAAGAAGAACATCCCCCTGGTGCCGACAGGTATGGTGACCACGGAAAAAGACGGGAGACCCAAAGTGATTGGGGTCAGGTTCGGCGAACCGATAGAGCCGCCCCAGGTGGAGAACCTGGGCGAGTTCGAGATGGGCGACCTGTTGGTGGATATCTCGCGGCTGGCAATGTGCCAGATAGCTGCCTTGTTGCCTCCTGGTCAGAGGGGAGACTTCGAGGACGTTGAGGAGAAGCTGAGCGAGGTGAAGGAGAGGCTAGAGCTGCCGTAGTGCTCTCTCGTCTTGGATCATCACAGAACAGCGGAGCCGGCAGGAGGATTGCTCCCCTCCCACCGGCTCCGTTTTTGGCTCTGGGTAGCCCGTTTGACAATGGAGACCGAAACCCTATAATACCCCTGACGCTTGGCAAACGAAAATGCGCGGAATGGGGAGGGAAGATTGATCATAAAGAAACTGAGTGTGGGAAGGCTCCAGACCAACTGCTACATCGTGGGCTGCGAGGATACGAAAGAGGGGGCCATCATTGACCCCGGCGGGGATGCAAAGCGCATCCTGGCGGAGGTGGAACGGTTGGGGCTGGAGATCAAATACGTCATCAACACCCACGGCCATTTCGACCACACGTTGGCTAACAAAGAGGTGGTGGAGGCCACGGGAGCGCCTCTGGTCATCCACTCCGCCGACGCGCCTATGTTGACCAAGGGCGGCGGCGCCCTTTTCTTCGGATTGATGGGCAAGGCCAGTCCGCCGGCCGACGTCATTCTGGATGAAGGCCAGGTGCTGACCGTGGGCCAGATCGAGCTGCAGGTTCTGCACACGCCAGGGCACTCGCCGGGCAGCGTCTGCCTCTACAGTGAAAAAGAGGGCGTGCTGTTCGACGGCGATGTCCTGTTCAACATGGGCGTAGGGCGCTACGATCTGCCCGGCAGCGACGGCAGCGCCCTGAGGGAATCCCTCGAGAGGCTGCTGGCCCTGCCCGATGAGACAACGGTCTACCCCGGCCACGGCCCGGCCACCACCATCGGCCGCGAGCGGCGCGGCAATCCGTTCCTCTCGTAGCGGGATGGTTCAACTCAGCAATTGCGGTCATGACGAGCAGGTTAGTTCCCCTGCACTGGCCCGTATTCTCTCCCCACGATAGACTGCCCCGTGGGGCTGAGGGCGAAGTCAATGAAGCCCTTGACTTGGCCCGTCGGCTCCCCGCGCGTTACCAAGAAGAGGGGGCGAAGTAAGTGGTAGCTCCCCTGGCGGACGCTCTGTGGGGTCGGCGCCATCCCCTCGATTTCCAGGACTTTGACCTCTTGGGAGAGGTAGCCCATAGACACGTAGCCGATAGCGGCCATCGAAACGTAACCGATGGCTTCGGGATGCTGGGCCACGTACTCCACCACGGCCCGGCTGCTGGGCATGACCACTGCCGTCGGTGTGACCCGCTTGTCCTTCATCACCATCTCCTCGAAAACCGCCCGCGTCCCCGAAGCGTCCTCGCGGCTGATGGCCACCATCTCCCCCGCCCTGCCTCCCACGTCCCGCCAATCCCAGACCCGGCCGAAGAAGATGTCCCTGAGCTGGAGCAGCGTCAGCCCCTGGACTGGATTCTGGGGGTGGACGACGATGGCGATACCGTCCAGGGCGATGGGCGTTGACCAGAGCAGCGGGTCTTGCGGCTGCTTCCCCGAAGTCATTCCGACGTCCACCTCTCCCTGGCGAGCCAACTCCACTCCCACCAGCGATCCCCGGCCCTCCACGGCGATGGTTACCTGTTTGTGGCGTTCGGCGTAAGCCTGGGCTAACTCCTCTACCAGAGGTTGCATGGAGGTGGAGCCGACCACTTTGAGATGCACCGGCTGCGAAGGCTCCGCCGCATTTCCGCCACAGCCCGCAGCTAGCAGCAGGCTCATCAGGCAGAGAGCTATCGTGACTTTTCTTGCCAAGGTCAATAACCTCTCATCCAGAATACGACCAGAGACACGCTCCCTGCCAGCCAGCAGTAGGCGGCGAAAACGTAGAGCCTGCCTCGTTGAAGGTATGCCAGCAGGAACTTGATGCACAGGTAGCCGCTGAGGGCTGCCGCCAGGAAGCCGACGGTGAGAAGCGGCAACTGGGCTCCGATGACTTCGGTTTGCAGCAATTTGATCAGTTGCAGCAGCCCGGCCCCGAAGATGATGGGTGTGGCCAGGAGGAAGCTGTAGCGCGCTGCTGCCTCCCGTTTGACCCCGCGCAGTAATCCCAGGGCTATAGTCGCCCCTGAGCGGGAGATGCCGGGCGCGATGGCCAGGCCCTGAGCCAGGCCGATGAGTAGGGAGTCGAGCCAGCCCAGATCGCCCATCGAACGCTGCCGCCTGCCCAGCCGCTCGCTGACGGCCAGGATGGCCCCCGTGACCAGCAGGAGTGTAGCCACCCCGCCGGGGGAGCTGAACAAGCTCTCGAAGAAGTCCTCCCAGAGGAAGCCCATCAGGGCGGCGGGCAGGGTGCCCACGACGATCAGCCAGGCCAGCCGGGCCTCGGCCGCTTCCAGACTGCGCTCCACGAGGCTCCGCACCCAGGCGCTGGCCAGGGCAGCGATGTCGCGCCAGAAGACGGCCAGGACGGCCGCCAGGGTGCCCCAGTGGACGATGGTGTCGAAGACCAGGCCCGGCTCGGGCCAGTCCAGCAGCCAAGGTACCAGCACCAGGTGTCCCGAGCTGGAGATGGGTATGAACTCTGTGGCGCCTTGCACGATGCCCAGGATGAGGGCTTGAACGAGGCTCATGCTCCCTGCCTCCTGCGTCTTGCTTCTCTGTTCTGTCGCCGCACTTCGTGGGGGACGATTTCGTAATTGGCCAGAAATTCTTGTTTCAGAGCCGAGAAGGTGCCGGCCAGGATCGCTTCCCTGATCTCGCGCAGCAGGTTCAGCATGAAGTGCAGGTTGTGCAAAGTGGCCAGGCGCAGGCCCAGGATCTCCTTGGCCTTGATCAAGTGGCGCAGGTAGGCGCGGGAGAAGCGGCGGCAGGTGTAGCAATGGCACCCCTCCTCGATGGGAGCGGCGTCGTCAGCGTATTGGGCGTTTCTGATGTTGAGGCGGCCCGTGCGAACGAAGAGCGCGCCGTTGCGGGCAATGCGGGTGGGCAGGACGCAATCGAAGATGTCAATGCCACGGGCCACGCCCTCGAAGATGTCTTCCGGCGATCCGATGCCGAGCAGGTGGCGGGGCTTGTCCGCGGGCAGGAGAGGCATGGTCACCTCCAGCATTTCGTGCATCAATTCCTTTGGTTCCCCCACCGACAGCCCGCCGATGGCGTAGCCGGGAAAGTCCAGGGCGGTGATAAACTCCGCGCTTTGGCGGCGCAGATCGGCGAACACGCCCCCCTGCACGATGCCGAAGAGCGTCTGGTCGTGGCGAGTGTGAGCCTGTTGGCAGCGCCTGGCCCAGTGGTGGGTTCGCTCCAGAGCCTGGACGTTGTAGTCGTAATCCAGCGGTTGCGGGCATTCGTCGAGGCACAGGATGAGGTCCGCCCCCAGCTTCTCCTGGATGTCAATGGCCTTCTCCGGAGTCAAGAGGTGCTCGGAGCCATCCAGGTGGGAGCGGAAAGCTGCGCCCGTCATGTCCACTTCCCGCAGGTGGGCCAGGCTGAAGACCTGATAGCCGCCCGAATCGGTCATGATCGGCCCGTCCCAGCCCATGAAATTGTGCAGCCCTCCCAGGGCGGCGATCGTGTCGGCGCCAGGGCGCAAGTAGAGGTGGTAGGTGTTGGCCAGGATGAGCGACGCGTCCAGCTCTTGGAGCTCCCGTGGAGAGACCGCTTTGACCGTGGCCTGCGTGCCCACCGGAGCGAAGACCGGAGTGGGGATTTGGCCGTGCGGCGTATGAATCACGCCCGCGCGTGCCCGGCTGTGGGGGTCTTTTTTGAGCAGCTCAAAACCGAATGCCATGAATGCTTTCCTTCTGGCGTCTATTATACCACAACCCGACTTTCTTGACGAATTACATTTGCCAACTCGCCCCAGATTTGCTATACTTCAGTACGAACCCCATGAATCCCAGGTGAAAGCAGGGTCAACAATTGGAAGCTGGAGACACCATGTACGAAAGTCTAGAAGAGGCCTGGCGAGTCAGACAGGCGCACTTCTCCCCAGAAATCGAGTTCGTGTATCCATTCGATACCGCCCTCATCAGCCTCACCGGGCATCACTGCGAGCTGGACTGTGCCCACTGCGGCGGGTATTACCTTCAGCACATGACCCCCGTCTGGCGAGCAGAGATGGGGGGAGCCAGCAGTTGCCTCATCTCCGGCGGCTGCGACGCCTCAGGGCGCGTGCCGGTGACGCAGCATCTTGAACAGATCAAGGCCATCCGCCAGGGGCGCAAGATGAATTGGCACGTGGGACTCATTGAGGAGGCAGACCTCCGCGCCATCGCCTCCTACACCGATGTGGTGTCCTTCGACTTCGTGGGCGACGATGAGACCATCCGCGAGGTCTACGGTCTCGATCGTACCATTGCCGACTACGTGGAAACTTACCAGATGCTCCGCCGACACACCACGGTGATTCCCCACATCACCATCGGCTTGCGCGGGGGCGATCTGGGCCACGAGCGCGCAGCCATGGAAAAGCTCCGGGAGCTGGGGGTAGATGGCCTGGTGCTTATCGTTTTCACGCCCACCAGCGGCACCCGCTACGCCGACCGCCCGCCGCCGCCCATTGAGGCTGTGGTCAACATTCTGGCCGAGGCCCGGCTGCGCTTCCCCGACAAACCCATTCACCTCGGCTGCATGCGGCCCCACGGCAAGTATCGGGCTAGTTTAGATCCCCTGGCCGTGCGGGCTGGCGTCAACAAAATCGTGAGTCCCGCCCGCCAAGCTGTGCAACTGGCCACGGAGTTAGGTCTGAGCATCGTGCAGGGCCGGGAGTGCTGCGTGTTTTAGCGTATTTTGTTGACATTGCGAGGAAGCCGTTGTATAATCGCGGTAGAGGTCGGTAGGTTGGCGGACTCAGTGGATCCAATTCGCTCTGACTGGACGACGGTCCAAGGGCGAAAACGCGGAACCTCGTCCGCTTGGAGCTTGAAACAGCGAGAGGAGATTGAGTGATGACGCGTGAAATCCATGCCCCTCGGGGCACCAAACTGAACTGCCGAAGCTGGCTTTTGGAAGCGCCCTATCGCATGTTGCAGAATAACCTAGACCCGGAGGTGGCCGGCGATCCCGAAAACCTTATCGTTTACGGCGGGCGGGGCAGAGCGGCTCGCAACTGGGACTGCTTTGACGCCATCCTGCGCTCCCTGGAGACCATGCAGCCAGACGATACGCTGCTGGTGCAATCGGGCAAGCCGGTGGGCATCTTCAAGACAACCCCCGACGCGCCGAGGGTCATCTTGGCCAACTCCAACATCGTCCCCGCCTGGGCCACGCAGGAGAATTTCGACCGCTGGGAGAAAGAGGGCCTCATCATGTACGGCCAGATGACGGCCGGCTCCTGGATTTACATCGGCACCCAGGGCATCCTGCAGGGCACCTATGAGACGCTGGGAGCGCTGGCTCACGCCCAGGGCTGGCCCAGTCTCAAGGGTAAGTTCGTCCTCACCGCTGGGCTGGGCGAGATGGGCGGCGCGCAGCCGCTGGCCATCACCATGAACGAGGGGGTGGGACTCATCGTGGAGATTGACCCCCGACGGGCGCAGCGGCGGCTCGATACGCGCTATCTGGACGTGGTGGTGGACACGCTGGAGGAGGCCATGACCCTGGTCGAGGAGTCGCTGGAACGGGAGCAGCCCAAGTCCATCGGCCTCATCGCCAACGCCGCCGACGTCTTGCCGGAGCTGGTGGTGCGCGGCGTGACGCCCGACGTGGTCACCGACCAGACGCCGGCCCACGACCCGCTGATGTACGTCCCGCGTGGCATCAGCCTGGAGGAGGCGGAGGAGCTGCGCCAGAAGGACGCCGAGGGGTACGCGCGGCGCTCCCTGGAGTCCATGGCCGCCCACGTGGAGGCGATGCTGGAATTCCAGAAGCAGGGCGCGGTGGTCTTCGACTACGGCAACAACTTGCGCCAGCAGGCCTTCAACGCCGGCTGCAGGGAGGCCAAGGTCGGCGGCGATCCCCACGGCGAGTGGGCCTATCCCGGCTTCGTGCCCGCCTACATCCGCCCCCTCTTCTGCGAGGGGAAGGGGCCTTTCCGCTGGGTGGCGCTGTCGGGCGATCCGCAAGACATCTACGTCACCGACCGCATCATCTTGGAGCTTTTCCCGCAGGATGAGCATCTGAATCGCTGGATTCGGTTGGCCGCCGAAGAGGTCGCCTGGCAGGGGTTGCCGGCCCGCATCTGCTGGCTGGGCTACGGCGAGCGGGCGAAGGCGGGCCTGGCCTTCAACCAGGCGGTGGCCAGCGGCGAGATCAAGGCCCCCATCGTCATCGGCCGCGACCACCTGGACGGCGGCAGCGTGGCCTCGCCCAACCGCGAGACCGAAGGCATGCGCGATGGTTCCGACGCCATCTCCGACTGGCCCCTCCTCAACTTCGCCCTCAATGCCGTGGGTGGCGCGACCTGGGTCAGCTTCCATCACGGCGGCGGGGTGGGCATCGGCTACTCCCAGCACGCCGGGCAAGTCATCGTGGCCGACGGCACGCCCCAGGCGGCAGCGCGACTGGAGCGGGTGCTGACCTACGATCCGGGCACGGCCATCATGCGCCACGCCGACGCGGGGTATCCAGAAGCCGTTGAGTTCGCCAAGCAGCACGGCGTGCGAATCCCGATGTTGAGCGAGCCATGAGTTTTTCATCGGTGAGCCAACTGTTGCTTCACTGAGTTTTTGACAAGACGATGCTTTGGCACTATAATATTTACTCAAGAACAGACTTGTACTGTTCCTCACATCCCCTTCATCAACGATTTTAGGCGATCAAGGACGATGCTGAATTCCTCGCTAATTTCTCTGCTTGGTAGGCGATTCTCATCACGGCCGACGGTTCTCCGTGTTCTTCAGTCGTTGAACCCAAAGTATCCCACCTGCTCGACCAAACTGAATAGAAGACAAGGAGGTGATAGTGGACGTCAACGGTGGTTGTAGTCGAGGGAGCATGGGGCTGTCCCCCCTCTTTTCCGTTTCCTTTGTACAGGCCTGGGGATTGTTCCTGGGCTAAAACATGCCCTCGAAAGTTCGGCAAGGTCTCCTGACCGCAGCCGTAAGTAACATAGAGGGCTAGAACAGGCCGTTAGGAGGAGACAAATGTTTAAGAAGATCGTAGTTCCAATTTTGGTGCTGACCTTGCTGGTCACCATCTTGTCGGCGTGCCAGCAGGCGCCTAAGGCCGCCTATGGAGGGGTGATCAAAATCGGCAACGTGGCTCCCCTCACCGGCGACATCCCCAAGGTAGGGGAGGGGGCTAAGTATTCCCTGGAGATGTGGCTGGAGGACATTGAAGCAGCAGGTGGCCTGGAGGTTGGCGCGACGAAATACGAGGTCGAAGTGCTTCACGAGGACAACGAATCCAAAGGCGAGTCCGCCGCCGCCGCAGCGACGAAGCTGATCGTGGAGGACGAGGTGCTGGTTATCATCGGTGCCTATGCCAGCAAGCAGGCCATCCCCACCGGCGAGGTCGCTGACGCCAACAAGACGCCGTGCATCAGTCCCTGGTCTACCAACCCCAGGACCACCGAGAACCGGCCTTGGGTCTTCCGCGGCTGCTTCCTCGACCCCTTCCAGGGGCCGGTAGTGGCCAACTTCGTCACCGAGGAGTTCGGGTTCACCAAGGCAGCGGTACTCTACGACGTGGCCAGCGACTACCCCAAGGGCCTGGCCGAGTTCTTCAAATCCGCCTGGGAGGAGCTCCATGGCGCCGGCTCGGTGGTGGCCTTCGAGACCTTCACCACCAAGGACCGGGACTTCAGCGCCCAGTTGACCAAGATCAAGAACTCGGGCGCCGAGTTCTTCTTCACCCCCCAGTATTACGACGAGGTGCCTTTGATCGCCAAGCAGGCCCACGAGCTGGGGTTGGACATGCCGATCATGGGCAGCGATAGCTGGGGCTCGGCGGAGCTGATGCCGCTCTGCGGCGACGACTGCGTAGGGTACTACTTCTCAACCCACTACGCCGCCGCTGGAGCCAAAGGCGCTACCAAGGAGTTCATTGACCGCTACACCGAAAAGCACGGCTATGTCCCGGACGACGTGGCGGCTTTGACCTGGGACACAGCGCTGATCGTCCAGAAAGCCATTGAGGACTGCGGTAAGCTTACTGGCGAGCTCGAGACGGATCGCAAATGCATCCGCGACGCTTTGGCCAAGATCAAGGACTTCGATGGCATCACGGGCAAGATGACCTTCACCGAAGAGGGTGACCCCATCAAGTGCGCGGTCATCGTCAAAATCAACAAGGAGCACGAGTTCGAGTTCTACAAGTCTGCTTGCCCATAGGATGGAAAATGGAGAATGGAGGATGGAGGATGGAGGTTGGAATATGTCTTTCCCCTCCCATCCTCCATCTTCCCCCTTCCCCCTTCCCTCTTCCCCTTTCCCCCTTCCCCCTTCCATTCTCCAACTTCCAATTGAGCTCTCCCGGAAAGTGCTCTGAGCCCCGTCCCCGGGGCGATTTCCGCGAGGTGATTTCGCTGGCGACGCCCCCGGGGACGGGGGCTGGGAGCATTCCCAAGGACTTTCCGGGAGAGCTCAATTTTCAAGGGAGGTGCATAGGTGACCCTAGCGATGTTTTTTCAGAACTTGCTAAACGCTTTGCAGTGGGGCAGCTTCTACGCCTTAATCGCCTTGGGCTACTCCATGGTGTACGGCGTTCTGATGCTTTTCAATTTCACCCATGGCGACATCTTCATGGTCGGAGCCTACATTGGATTCTTCATCTCAAGCGGACTGGTGGCTCTGGCCTCACTGGGGATTATCGCCTTACCCAACTGGTTGATCCTCGTGCTGACCATCCTCCTCTCTATGTTGTTGACATCCTTCGTGGGGATGCTCGTCGAGAGGATAGGATACAGACCACTGCGGGATGCCCCTCGCGCTTCGGCTGCCATAACCGGTCTGATGATAGGCATCGTCCTGGAGACGGGCAACCTGGCTCTCTTGGGCGCCCGAAGGCGCAGCTTTCCCGTGTTGATCGAGACGCAGGGCTATCAGCTCGGGTCGGTCACGGTCACCAATACCAAGATCATGATCGTCTTCCTCTCCTTGCTGCTCACCTTTGCTTTGCACCAGTTCGTACGCAGGAGCAAGTGGGGTATGGCCATGCGGGCTATGGCCTACGACTTCGTCGTCGTCCCCCTGATGGGGGTGCCGTTGAACACCGTCGCCGCGCTGACTTTCGGCATCGGTTCGGCCCTGGCCGCCGCGGCGGGCATTCTCTTCGGGGTAGCTTACCCCATCCTTGAGCCCTACATGGGGCTGCTGGTCGGGTGGAAGGCTTTCGTGGCCGCGATCCTGGGGGGAAGAGGCTCCATTCTGGGAGCAGCGCTGGCTGGGTTTCTGCTGGGATTCATCGAGATTTTTGTGGCCGCGGTCTTCCCCTCTACACTGCGCGATGTGATCGCTTATTCGATCATCCTGCTCATTCTGAGTTTCAGGCCGCATGGTTTCTTCGGTGAGCCGTACAGTGCCCAGCTTAGACTGTGATCGGAGGTAGCCACAAGATGCCACAACAACGCGATCAACGAAAAGGAGAAATCGAGATGGGAGTACGAGGGGGCACCGTGCCGTCTGCAGAAGGTGCAAGAGGCAAGGAGCGCGATGCAGGAAACACGCTGCGTGCGAAAGTCCGATCGCAGTTAGGCCGGATTCCGCTGCTGGGCTGGCTTTGCGGAACTCTCATCGCCACGGTGATCGAGCAAGTCGTGGGCCGTCCCTTGGCTCTAGCCCTCGGCCTGTCTGGCATACCCGGCTTGTTCGGCCTGCGCATCATGCTGGCCCCCTTGACTCCCCTGTTTGGTGTTCTTTCTGGAGACGTCCCTAACTTGCTATCTGGCCTGCGCATGATGCTGACCGAGTTCACGCTGATCCCTAGTTCGGTGGCTTATGTCCTCCTGGTCTATATCCTACCGACGTTGGCCGTCGCTCGCTTGAGCGCTCCCCTGATGAACAGAGTGGCCCAGCAGCTCCTCGACAGGTTTCCGCTCTGGGTCTCGCTGATCGTTCACCTGGGGCTGTTCTACGCTGCGCTGCACTTGTGGGGGGATATTAGCGCTTACCGAGTGCTCCTTCTGAGGTTTATCTTGATATCCGTCATCCTCACCCTCAGCCTGAACCTGGTGAATGGCTATATGGGCGAGTTCTCCTGCTCACACCCGGGGTTCATGGCGCTGGGGGCTTACGGCGCCTCGGTACTGACCGTCCTGCTCTTCGTCAACGATGACGTCTTCGGGGCTCCACTTCTCCCGCCAGCACTGGGACCGTTCTTGTTTCCCCTGACCTTGATCGCTGGCGGACTCCTGGCCTCCGTGGGAGCTCTGGTGGTGGCCATCCCCTCCTTCCGCACCAGGGGCGACTACCTGGCCATCATCTCCCTGGCCTTCATGTTCATCGTCAAGAGCCTGATCGAGAACCTGGAAATCATCGGGGGGCCTCGCGGCTTCATGAACCAGCCGAAGTGGGCCAATCTACCCACCGTGTTTGCATGGATGGCCATCTGCTTGTGGGTGATCTACAACTTCACGCGCTCTACGATTGGAAAGGCAATGTGCGCCGTGCGAGATGACGAAATCGCTGCCGGGGCCATGACAGTGAACACCCAGCGCACAAAAATGGTGACCTTCCTCTTCGCTGCCTTCTGGGCCGGCGTTGCGGGTGGGCTCTTTGCCCACGTGATCGGCTACATCAACCCTGGCACTTTCGGCGTCTATAAGCTCAGCGAGATCTTGGCCATGCTTTATTTAGGTGGATTGAACTCAGTGGTTGGTTCCATCACTGGCGCGCTTGGCCTCCAGCTTCTGATGGAGGTGCTTCGTCCTCTGGAGCTCTTCAAATGGATCGTAATCCCTGTGCTGCTCATCGTGCTCATGATCCGGCGGCCAATGGGCCTAATCGCCTTCACGGAAGTCAACATCGAGGATCTCTTACAGCCCAAGAGTCCCTAAGGGTTCCCAAAACCCTTAGGGTCTGGGAAAGAGGTGAGACATGCCGCTGCTTCAAGTCAAGAACATGACCCATTTCTTCGGTGGTCTGCAGGCCGTCCATAACTACAATCTGGAGGTTGAGCTGGGCCAGGTCAGGGGGCTGATTGGTCCCAATGGAGCGGGAAAGACCACCATCTTCAACCTCATCACTGGCATCTACAAGCCTACTGAGGGAGAAATCCTCTTCAACGGCCAGAACTTGGTGGGACTTCAACCTTACCAGATCGCCGCCCAGGGCATCTGCCGCACATTTCAGACCCTGCGCTTGTGGAGGCATATGACCGTCCTAGATCATGTGAAGCTGGCCCGCTATTCAAAAATCCACTACGGGTTGATTGGCGCTTTCTTCGGCACCGGTCGGCGCCACAGGGAAGAAGCCGAGAGCGAAAAGATGGCCTATGATCTTATGGAGATGGTGGGGGTCAGCCACGTCGCAGACCAGGTGGTCATCAACCTGCCCTACGGCATGCAGAGAAGGGTGGAGATGGCCAGGGCGCTGGCTTCTGAACCCCAACTCCTGTTCCTGGATGAGCCCACCGCAGGGATGAATCCAGAAGAGTTGGTTGAGATGATGGAAGTCATTCGGCGAGTACGAGACGAGTTGGGGCTGGCCATCTTTCTCATCGAGCACAGAATGAAAGTAGTCATGGATCTTTGCGAGATCATCCAGACCCTGGATTTCGGAGAGGTCATCGCCGAGGGCGCGCCGGAAGAAATCCGAAGTAATCCCAAGGTGATTGATGCCTATCTGGGCAAAGAGGGGGTGATCTGATGCTGTTGTCGGTTGAGAACTTGAGGGTTTCTTATGGAGGCATCCGGGCCCTGCATGGCATCAGCTTCCAGGTAGATGAGGGCGAGATCGTGTGCATCATCGGAGCTAATGGAGCCGGCAAGAGCACCACCTTGAGGGCCATCTCTCGTCTGGTCCCCGCCGAGCCAGGAAGCAAAATGACCTACATGGGGAAAGACCTGTCCAATTATCCCGCCGACAAGGTGGTCAGCGAACTGGGCATCTCCCACGTCCCCGAGGGAAGGCGCCTTTTCGGCAACCTGACCGTGATGGAGAATTTGAAGTTGGCTACCTTTGCCCGCCAGGATAGCCAACAGATCGAACGGGATTTTGATTTGGTGTTCTCTCTCTTCCCGCGTCTGGCAGAAAGGGAGAACCAGGAGGCCGGCACCCTGAGCGGCGGCGAGCAGCAGATGTTGGCCGTCGGCAGGGCTCTCATGAGCGGCAGGAAGATGATGCTTCTGGACGAACCCTCCATGGGATTGGCCCCCGTGTTGATGATGAGCCTGTTTGACGCGCTAGAAGACATCAACCAAGAAGGAACCACTATCCTACTCGTCGAGCAGAACGCACGTATGGCGCTGCAATTCGCCCAGCGGGGCTACGTGTTGGAGACCGGCAACCTGGTGCTGGAGGGGAGATCTGAGGAACTGGCCGAAAACCCGCAGGTGAAGAGAGCCTATCTGGGAGGATGAGCGATTGGAGGTTGGAAGTTGGAAGGTGGAAGCTGGAAGCTGGGAATTGGAAAGCCAACCTCCAACCTCTAACTTCCAACGTCCAATGATTATCAAGAACGGCGCCATCGTCACCGCCAGCGAGACCTATCAGGCTGACATCGGCATTGAGGACGGCGTCATCGCGTTCATCGGGCAGCCCTCCCTTCCTCCCCCCCAAAGTTGGGGGGGAAAGAGGGGGGGCGAAGTGATTGACGCACGCGGCAAGTACGTCCTGCCGGGCGGCGTGGACGTCCACGTTCACTTGCAGATGACCATTGGGGCGGGGACGCCCCTTGGTAGCAATTTTTTCGGCGACATCACCTCCAGCGATGACTTCACCACCGGCGCCATCGCCGCCGCCTGCGGGGGCACGACCACGGTCATAGATTTCATTGATCCCCAGCCCGGCCAGAGCCTGCGCCAAGCGGTGGCCGAGCGGCGTGCGCAGGCCGATGGGCGCGTGGCCATTGACTACGGCCTGCATCTGACGGCCACCAACGCCCGTCCCCAAACGCTGGCCGAGATCGAAGAGCTGGCCGCCGCCGGCTACACCAGCCTCAAGCTGTACACCACCTACCCGGCCCTGATGGTGAACGATGCGGAGATGCTGGACCTCATGGCCGTGGCCGCTGCCTGCGGCGTCCTCCCCATTGTCCACGCCGAAAACCACTGGATGATCGAGTACCTCAAGAGGAAGCTGCTGGCTGAGAGCAAGACCGCGCCTCGCTATCACCCCTGCAGCCGCCCCCCCCTGGCCGAGGCGGAAGCGGTCAACCGCGTTGTCGCCCTGGCCCGCCTCACCGAGTGCCCGGTTTACCTGGCCCACCTGACCTGTCGGGAGTCTTTGGAGGTTGTACGAAGGTACCAGGCCCAGGGGCAGCGCGTCTACGGCGAGGTCTGTACCCAGCATCTGGTCCTCTCCGAGGACGAGTACCAACGACCAGGGTTCGAGGCAGCCAAGTTCGTACTCTCCCCACCCCTGCGGGACAGGTCCAACTGGGAGCCGCTTTGGCAGGCCCTGGCTGCTGGCGCTCTCCAGGCCATCTCCACCGACCACTGCCCCTGGAACTTCGCTACTCAGAAACAACGGGGACGGAACGACTTCACCCAGATCCCCAACGGCGCGCCGGGCATCGAGACCCGCCTGCCCCTCATCCACCACTTCGGCGTCAACGAGGGTCGCCTCTCCATCAACAGATTCGTGGAATTGGTGTCCACGGCTCCTGCCCGGCTGTTCGGCCTTTGGCCCCGCAAAGGCGCCATCGCCGTCGGCTCCGACGCCGACCTGGTGATTTTCGATCCTCATCAGGAGCGCACCTTGACGCAAGAAAACCTGCACATGAACGTGGACTACAGCCCCTACGAACACATCACCGTCAGAGGCTATCCCGTGATGACCATCTCCCGTGGACGGGTCATCGTCAAAGACAACGAGTTCGTGGGCCAGGTGGGAGGGGGGGAGTTCGTGGAGCGAAGGCCATTTTCTGGAGGATGAGGGATGAGGGCGAACGTAAAACGTGAAACGTCAAACGTCAGATTGACTTGGGCCGAGATAGACCTGGACGCTATCGCGCACAATGTGCGAGAGCTCAAGCGACACGTTGGAGAGAAGACGCAATTGATGGCCGTGGTCAAGGCCAACGGCTACGGCCACGGCGCAGTGCCCGTAGCCGAAACGGCTTTGAACAATGGGGCCAACAGTCTGGCGGTGCATCGCGTGTTGGAAGGCGTTCAGTTGCGCCAGGCGGGGATCACGGTTCCTGTGTTGATCATGGGTTACACGCTGCCCAGCGATGCGGAAACCATCGTCCGTTGGAACCTAACCCCCACTGTCAACACCCTCGAACAGGCCCAAGCCCTCTCCGCTGCGGCTTCTGCCTCCCCCTCTTTCCCCCCCAAATTTGGGGGGGATGAAGGGGGGGCACTCCCCACCCACGTCAAAGTGGACACGGGGCTGGGCCGCTTCGGGCTCCTACCTGGTGAAGTGGTGGATTTCGTTCGGGCCATATCCGAACTACCTGGCCTCATCCTTGAGGGTCTCTATACCCATTTCGCCATGGCCGATGCTGTGGACAAGGGTTACACTCTTCAGCAGTTTGAGACCTACCTCGAAGTGGTGAGAAGTTTGGAGAAAGCGGGTTTCACCATCCCTATCAAACATGCGGCGGCCAGTGCAGCCACTCTGGACTTGACAGAGATGCACCTGGACGTGGTGCGCTGCGGCATTACCCTCTACGGCCTGCGCCCTTCAGACGAAGTGGAGCCGAGCATTCCCCTGCGCCCGGCCATGACCCTCAAGAGCCGCGTGGCCCGGCTGCGCACCCTCCCTGCTGGTTCGTCCATCAGCTATGGCTGCACCTATACCACCAGCGAGCCTACGTGCGTGGCTCTGGTGCCGGTCGGCTACGGCGACGGTTATCATCGTCTCATC
Source organism: uncultured Anaerolineae bacterium (assembly GCA_964510205.1). Taxonomy (GTDB): domain Bacteria; phylum Chloroflexota; class Anaerolineae; order VGOG01; family VGOG01; genus CAZEBW01. The sequence continues at coordinate 78,730 of CAZEBW010000001.1, read as the reverse complement.
TCCAATCGAGGACAGGTGCTCATCCGTGGTCGGCGCGCCCCCATTGTGGGGCGGGTGTGCATGGACCAGTTCGTGGTGAAGGTCAGCCACATCCCCGATGTGCAGCAGGGTGACGAGGTGGTGCTGCTGGGGCGGCAAGGTGACCCTGTACTTGGCATACAGGACAAGTGCGATGAGATCACCGCTGAGGAAATAGCCGCCTGGGCCGAGACCATCAACTACGAGGTGACCACCAGCATCTTGCCTCGGGTGACCAGGGTCTACCTCAAAGGCGGGCAGGTGGTGGCCGTCCACCCTCTCGTCGAGACGTCTCCGCAATTCACCTTTTGACAAAAACCAAGTCGGGGTTTATAATGTTTAATACCCAATATCCAACATTCCCCAAGATTAGGTGAGCTAGATATGTCCGCTTCGAAGGTGTCCCTGGTAATCATGACCGGCTCCAGCGAGGGGAGCGAAGTGGAGAGGATGGTGGCCCTGGCTCGTGAGGCCATCACCCTCGATACGATTGAGAGAGCTCTCTCCGTTGAAAACATCGGTCCCATCGTGCTGGCCACCAACTCCGCTTCCCTGGCCGAGGAGCTGCGAGGGAAGCCGCTGCACGTCGAACTGGGATCGCCTGGGGAGGAATTCCATTTCGGGCGGCGATTGCGAGACCTGATCAACCAGCAGGGTATGGAAAGGGTCTTCTACATTGGCGGTGGAAGCAGCGCGCTGCTGTCCAGCCAGGATATGTCTGGCATCGCCGAGGCGCTCCTCTGCGCTGACCAAGCCACTTCATCATATACACGAAGTGGCGTCGTCGCCAACAACTTCTACTCCACCGATTTCGCTGCTTTCGCCCCTGCTGAAGCCATCAACTTGATAGAGCCCTCGACCCTGACTCTTGACAACGATCTCGCCTGGCGCCTGGTGGAGCAGGCCGGCCTGCCTTGCAGGGAGTTGCCTCGCAGCGCTGCTACTCAACTAGATGTAGACACACCGACCGATCTGATGACGCTGAAGCCGCACCCCAGCCTGGGGTCACACACCCGGCGCTATTTGGATAGCCTTGAGTTGGACACTTCGCACATTGAGCAGGCGTTGGGCTTTTTCACCGACCGAGACGCCGAGGTTCTAGTGGCGGGGCGGGTGTCGGCCTCAACCTGGGCCTACCTGGAGCACGAGACCGCCTGTCGGGTGCGCCTGTTTTCCGAGGAGCGGGGCATGCGCGCTAGTGGCCGCCAGACGCGGGGCGAAGCGCTGTCTTTGTTGGGGTTCTATCTGGGCGAAGTGGGACTGGAGGAATTCTTCGCTACTCTGGGTAGGATGAGCCAGGCCGCATTTCTGGATGACCGCGTCCTCTTCGCTCATAGAGGGATTTGGCCGTCCGCCGCCGACCGTTTCTACTCCGACCTGCGCCAGCCGCAGAAAATCGGCGATCCCTGGGTGCGCCGCTTCACCGAGGCGGCCATCGCCGCTCCCATCCCCGTCGTGCTGGGCGGCCACTCCCTGGTCGCGGGCGGCTTGTACGCCCTGGTGGAGGCGGCCTGGGCCAGGGGTGAGGATTTGGCCAGGCATGTGGAAACACTGAAACACTGAAAGGTTGGAGGTTAGAGATTGGAGATTGGATATTGGAGAGTAGTCCTCCAATTTCCAGCTTCCAGCTTCCAAAGTGAGGAGGATAAGATGACGAGGAGGATCAGCGTTAAACAGGCCAGGGCGGATTTCGAAAAGCTGGTTGAGGAGATATGGCACAGCAAAGATCGCCTGTTGATTGAGAAGGATGGTCTCCCCATAGCCATACTGCTCAACATGGATGACTTCGAGGACTTGATGGAGACCGTTGGCGAGTTGGCCGACCCCAAATACTTGGCCAGCATCAGGGAAGCGAGGGCGGAATATAGGCGAGGCGAAGTGGATGCGGAGATGAGGCTTGTGGGAGAGCTTGTAGATGAGTTAGAGAAGAAGCCCACGGAGCATCCTTACATCGTTCGCGTGCCTGGCATTGCCTGTGGTGAACCGATCATCAAAGGGACGCGTGTGCCGGTACGCGCCATCGTGTTGCATTACAAGGCCGGCGAGACGCTCGACGAGATTCTGGAGGCTTATCCCCACGTACCTCCCGCTGCTGTTTTCGATGCCATCAGTTATTACCTGGATCATCAGGAGGAGATAGAGGCGCTAATCGAGGAGAATCAGCCGGAGCGGGTAATGGAGCAATATGGCCTTAAGCTTGGTGCAAAAGGTCAACTACTCCCTGCCAGACCATGAGGTGAGACCTTGGCCAAGATTCGCTTGCTCATTGATGAGGATGTCTCTAAAGGCCCTCAACTGGCTGCTGCTTTGCGGCGGCGAGGTTTTGATGCTATTGCCGTTCAAGAAGTCAGCAGAATAGGGCTGTCTGATGAGGAGCAACTGGACTACGCCGTGGCCGAAGGACGGGCCTTTCTGACCTTCAACATCAAAGATTTCGTGCGTTATGCCCGTGAGTGGTACGAGGCTGGAAAAGAACATTCTGGCATTATTGTCTCTGTCCACCTGACCGGTCGCCGGTTTGGTGAGTTGCTGCGCTGCACATTGAATCTGCTTAACGCCCTGACTGCTAAGGAAATACATAACACCGTCCGCTTTCTGCAGGAATTCAGGTAAATCGTTAAGGGCACTGAAGTGTTCAGCGCAATCAGTGTTCACTTCAGTGCCCTCTCTTGCCTCAGTGATTCCAAACCAGAATCAAACAAAGGAGTTTGAACTAATGAGCACAACAGAAAAAGAACAAGAATACTGGGACCTGGTCTTCGGCAAGGACCTGAACGAGGTGGATCCTGACGTGGCCGATCTGATCGCTTTCGAGGAGGAGCGGCAGGCCCGCAAGCTGATCATGATCCCCTCGGAGAGCTACTGCCCCCAGCCGGTGCGCGAGGCGCTGGGCAGCGTGCTCAACAACATCTACGCCGAGGGCTATCCCCGCTTGCAGATGACCCAAGACGAGGAAGAATTGCTGCTCCAGTTCGATCACGAGCTGGCCCACTACCGGCGCTACGCCGACCGGCGATTTTATAAAGGCGTTGACTACGTGGACCTCGTGGAGTGCCTGGCTCAGCGGCGGGTGGCCCAGTGTTTCGCCAACGACCGCGTGAGGACCAATGAGATTTTCGTGAACGTCCAGCCGCTCTCCGGCTCGCCCGCCAACCTGTCGGTCTACGAGGCCCTGCTCGAGCCAGGCGACACCATCATGGGCCTGGCCCTCCCCCAGGGCGGACACCTCACTCACGGTAGTCCCTTCAACATCTCCGGCCGCCGCTACAACGTGGTCTCCTACGCCGCCAGCAGGGCCACCGAAAAGCTGGACTACGACCAGATCATGGAGCTGGCCCTCCAGCACAGGCCCAAAATCATCGTCGGCGGATACACCTCCTACTCCTGGGCCCCCGACTGGGAGAAGTTCCGCGACATCGCCGACGCCTGCGGGGCGCTGCTCATGGCCGACATCGCCCACACGGCGGGGCTGGCCATCGCCGGCGCATATCCCAACCCCGTGGGCATCGCCGACGTCACTACTTTCACCACCCACAAAACTTTCTTCGGCCCGCGTGGGGCGGCGGTCATGACCACCGACGAGGACTTGGCCACGCTGATAGACAATGCTGTGTTTCCCGGCCGTCAAGGCGGCCCCCACGCCAACAAGTTCGCAGCCGTGGCCGTCGCCGCCAAGCTGGCTCAGACGGATGAATTCAAGCGCTTGCAGCACAGGATCGTGGGCAACTGCGCGGCCCTGGCCGAGGGGCTGCAGAAACGCGGCCTGAAGCTGGCCTATGGCGGGACGAACACTCACCTGCTGGTCATTGATCTCAATCCCCTCAAATCCGCCGAGGGCTATCCGCTCAAGGGCGAGATGGCGGCCCGCATCCTGGACCTGGCGGGCATTGTGGTCAACAAGAACACCATCCCCGGCGACGAGGACGCCGGCGAGGCCAGCGGCATCCGCATGGGCACGCCCTGGCTCACCCAGCGGGGCATGGGCGAGGCGGAGATGGACAAGATCGCTGAGTTGGTCCACCGCATCGTTGTCAACATCAAGCCTTTCACCTACATTGGGCTAGCCGGGCCGCTGTGGAGGGGGAAGATTGATTTGGACATCCTGGAGGAAGTGAAGCTCGAAGTGGAAGAGTTGGCGGGAGGGGCGGAGGTGGAGATACCGGCGGAAGGGATTGGATATCCTCACTATTATTTCCTGGGTGAAACGTCGCAGAATAGAACAGCGGATCAGCAGGATTTACGGATCAAGCGAAATATCCAATACCCAATATCCAATATCCAGCCCGAGGCCACGAAAACCTCGGCAATGCTCTTTGACCTGAGCGACATGGGACTGCTGGAGGTGTTCGGCCAGAGGGCGACGCCGTTCCTGCAGCAGGTGTCCACCAACGATGTGTCCAAATTGCGTCC
>CAZEBW010000001.1:17169-74292 GCA_964510205.1 uncultured Anaerolineae bacterium | reverse complement strand
TGGCGAGAGCCAGCGGTCTTTCTTGCTGGACGCCCAGGGCCAGCTCATTGACAGCATTGCCATCCTGCGCTTGGAGCCGGACCAGTGGGGCCGCGACCACTATGTCGTGAGGACCAATCCTGCCAACACCGAGCGAGTGAAAGCCTGGTTCCGCGGCCTGGGCGATGGATACGTCCTGTTCGATGAAGACGACATCTTCCGCAAAGTCGAGGGTCCGGTCGTAGTGAAAGAGCTAGACGAAGACGCAATATCCAATATCCAATCTCCAATCTCCAACCTCCAGCGCACAACCGGCCTCTCACTTTACCAGGCAGGCCACGATGCCCTGTTCCGCCTCTCCAAGCCCTACTTCGTGGGTCAGAAGAGTCTGGAGAGCGTTCGGCCCACGGTGGAGAAGAAGGAGTGGTATTGGGATGAGAAAGAGGGCGAGCTTAAGCGAACCCCTCTCTACGAAGAGCACCTCAAGCTGACCAAAAAAGTGATCCCCTTCGCTGGCTGGGAGATGCCGGTCTGGTACACCAGCGTCAGCGAGGAGCACCAAGCGGTGCGGGAAACGGCGGGGCTGTTCGACGTCGCTCACATGGGCGTGCTGGAGGTGGCTGGCGAACACGCCACCGCTTTCCTCGACGCGGTCACCTCCAACTACGTGCGCTGGATCGGCGATGGCCAGTCCCAATATGCCTACCTCCTCGACCCCGACGGCAACGTGATTGACGACATCATGGTCTATCGTCGGGCGGCGGATCGGTACATGATGGTGGTGAACGCTTCCAATGCGGAGAAGGATTTGGCTTGGTTGAAGGCCGTCAACTCGGGCAGGTATCTGATTGACAGAGAGCATCCGGATATTGAGATCGAAGGGCCTGCCATCGTCCGCGACCTGAAGGATCCGTCGTCTGGGGAGGATCAGCGGGTTGACCTGGCCCTCCAGGGGCCCAACTCCCTGGCCATCCTCCAGAGCCTGACCGAAGACGGCTTAGCTACAGCGTGCGAAGCTAAGCCACACGCTACAAAGCTGCGGGCGAAGTTGGCCCGGATCAGCAGAACCGATTTCATCGAGACCGAGCTGGCGGGCATGGACGTCATCGTGTCCCGTACCGGCTACACGGGGGAAGACGTGGCCTACGAGCTCTATGTGCACCCCGACGACGCCCCCCGCATGTGGAATCTGCTGCTGGAGCGGGGTAAAGACTACGGCTTGAAACCAGCCGGTCTGGGCGCGAGAGACTCAACCAGAATCGAAGCCGGCTTGCCGCTGTACGGACACGAGCTGGCCGGGCCTTACGACATCTCTCCCATTGAGGCCGGTTTTGGGGCCTATGTGAAATTCCACAAACCCTACTTCGTCGGCAGGAGGGCCCTGTTGGAGAAAGAAGCCACCAGGAAAATGGAGGTGCTTCGTTTTCGAATGGACGAGAAGGGGGTCAGGATGGCTAGGCTGGGAGATCCGGTGGTTGACAAGCGAGGCCAATACATTGGCCGCGTCACCAGTTGCGCCTTGGACACCGAGGGATTCCAGGTCGGCCTGGCCTATGTGGAAGGAAAGTACAACCGGGAGGGAGTGCAAATCGGCATCATCTCCCTCCCTCATCGCAGAGTCCCGCCCGCCAAGCCGGTGGAAGAGCTGGTTTTGGGGGACAAAATGCTCCTCCACGAAAAGGCTACCGTGCTCACCCGCTTTCCCGAAGAGGAGGAGCCGAAGATGAAGACATCGCAGGAATAGTCGCTTGCTGAAAGCAGAAGACAAACATCAAAATCCAAATGAAGAAAGGAGACGCAAAAATGAAAATTGATAAGGATTGCCGCTATGCTGAGACCCACGAATGGGTGCGGGTGGAGGGCGACCTGGCTACGGCGGGCATTACCGACTACGCTCAATCCCAGCTTTCCGATGTCACCTATGTTGAACTGCCTGTCGTGGGCGACGTCTTCGACCAGGGCGAGGTCTTCGCTATTGTGGAGTCGGCCAAAACCGCCGCCGACGTCTACATGCCTCTGGGCGGGGAGATCACCGAGATCAATGAGGCGCTGGTCTCCCCCGAGATCGTCAACGAGGATCCTTTCGGTGAGGGCTGGTTCATCCAGTTCATCCCCAGTGATCTCTCGGAGCTGGACGATCTGATGACGCCTGAGGAGTACGAGGAGCACGTGGCCGAAGAAGAAGGGGGCGGGGCATGACAGTGATGTCCTACGTCCCCCATACCGACTCCGACCGGGCGGCGATGCTGGCCGAGATCGGGGCGGAGACCATCGGCGACCTCTTCCAGGATGTGCCGGAAAGCGTGCGTTATCCCGACTTGAAACTCCCCGCGCCCCTATCCGAGATGGAGGTCTTGGGGGAGCTGCGGGCCATGAGCGAGGAGAACGCCGATCTCGACCACCACGCCTGCTTCCTGGGCGCGGGAGCCTACAATCACTTCGTGCCCAGCGTGGTGGGCCACGTCATCGGCCGCTCGGAGTTCTACACCGCCTACACCCCCTACCAGCCCGAGATCAGCCAGGGCACACTGCAGGCCATCTTTGAATATCAGAGCATGGTCTGCGACCTCACCGGCATGGACGCGGCCAACGCCTCCCACTACGACGGGGCCACCAGCCTGGCCGAGGCGGCTCTCATGGCGGTGAACGCCTTCCGAGGCAGGCGGACCAAGATCATCGTCTCCCCCACGGTGCACCCTGAGTACCGCGCCACCCTGCGCACCTACACCCCAGGCCCGGACCTGACGGTCATAGGCGATTTGGAAGTTGGAAGTTGGAGGTTGGAAGTTGGAGATTTGGAGGCCCTGCTCGACGATGATACTGCCTGCCTGATCATCCAGAATCCAGACTTCTTCGGCCAGTTGCTGCCAGCCAGCGAACTGGAGCAATTGGCCGAGGCGGTGCACGAGGCTGGAGCGCTTCTCGTGGTCGCGGTTGACCCCATCTCTCTGGGCCTGTTCACGCCCCCTGGCGAATACGGGGCCGACATCGTGGTGGGCGAGGGGCAGCCCCTGGGCAATCCGCTCAACTTTGGCGGACCCTACCTGGGCATGTTCGCCTGTCGGGAGAAGACCATGCGCAAGCTGCCGGGCCGGCTGGTCGGCGAGACGGTGGATACCGAGGGTCGGCGGGGCTTCGTCCTGACTCTGGCCGCTCGCGAGCAGCACATCCGCCGCGAGAGGGCCACGTCCAACATCTGCACCAACCAGGCCCTGTGCGCTCTGGCCGCCGGGGCTTACCTGGCGGCCATGGGGAAGAGCGGGATGCGCAAAGTGGCGGAGCTGTGCTACCACAAGGCCCACTACGCCGCCCAGCAAATCGCGGCCCTTCCCGGCTTCGATCTGGTGAGCGACAGGCCCTTCTTCAAAGAGTTCGTGGTCCGCTGTCCCAAGCCGCCCAGCGAGATCAATGAGGCGCTGCTGGAGCGGGGCATCATCGGCGGCTACGACCTGGGCCGTGACTATGCCCGTCTGGAGAACCACATGCTCCTCTGCGTGACGGAGATGAACACGAGGGGCGAGATTGATCGCCTGGTGAAGGCATTGCAGGAGGTGACGCCATGACTGAGTCTTTGATATTCGAGATCAGCTCGCCAGGCCGAAAGGCCGTGTTTCTGCCGCAGCTCGACGTGCCTGAGGCCAAGCTGCCGCAGGAGCTGTTGCGCGAAGACCTCCCCCTGCCCGAGGTCAGCGAAGTGGACCTCATGCGCCACTACGTCCGCCTCTCGCAGCTCAACCACGCCGTGGACACCGGCTTCTACCCCCTGGGTTCCTGTACCATGAAATATAATCCCAAGGTCAACGAGGAGGCGGCCAAGCTGCCCGGCTTCACGCGCACCCATCCTTACCAGGATCACCGCACCGTCCAGGGCAACTTGCGGCTCATGTACGAGTTGCAGGAATATCTCAAGGAGATCGGCGGCTTCGCTGCGGTGAGCTTGCAGCCCGCGGCGGGAGCTCACGGCGAGTTTACCGGCATTCTGATGATGCGGGCCTACCACCAGGAGCGCGGCGACATCAGGCGCACCAAAGTCCTCATCCCCGACTCAGCGCACGGCACCAACCCCGCCTCCTCGGCCATGAGCGGCTACCAGGTGGTGGAGATCAAATCCGACCAGCGCGGCAATGTGGACCTGGAGGAGCTCCGCGCCCAGTGCGACGACACCGTGGTGGGTCTGATGCTGACCAATCCCAACACCCTGGGCCTGTTCGAGGAGCAGGTGTTGGAGGTAGCTGGTCTCATCCACGGCTGCGGCGGCTTGGTGTATGGCGATGGAGCCAACTTGAATGCCTTGATGGGCATCGCCAAGCCCGGCGACCTCGGCTTCGACGTGCTGCACTACAACCTGCACAAGACCTTCTCCACTCCCCACGGCGGCGGCGGCCCTGGCTCTGGTCCCGTCGGCGCCTCGGAGCGACTAGCAAAATACCTCCCCGGCCCCATCGCAGTAAAATCGCCAATCTCCAATATCCAATACCCAATATCCAACCTCCAACCTCCAACCTCCAACCTCCAGCTTTACCGCCTGGAGATGCCCGAAGCCTCTATCGGTCGAGTCAAAGCCTTCTACGGCAACTTCGGCGTGTTCGTCAAGGCCTATGCCTACATCAGGATGCTGGGGGCCGAGGGCCTGAGGCAGGTCAGCGAGGACGCGGTGTTGGCCGCCAACTACCTGCTGGCCAAGCTCAGGGAGGTCTACCCGCTGCCCTACGACCGCACCTGCATGCACGAGTTCGTGCTGTCGGGTCCCCTGCCGCAGGCCCCCGACGTGCACACGCTGGACATCGCCAAGCGGTTGATGGACTACGGCTTTCACCCACCCACTGTCTACTTCCCCCTCATCGTGCCCGAGGCCCTGATGATCGAGCCCACCGAGACCGAGAGCAAAGAGACCGTGGACGCCTTCGCCGAGGCCATGCTCAAGATTGCCGAAGAAGCGGAGGAGAATCCCGACCTCCTGCACCAGGCGCCTCACACCACCCCGGTCACCCGCCTGGACGAGGTCAGAGCGGCTCGGCATCCGGTGTTGCGGTGGAAGCCTGATTGAAGGACGTGTTTCATTGCGTGCACTGCTGCTTGATGAAAAGCTGAAGTTGGTGGAAGATTACCCCACGCCAGAGCCGCTGTCAGGTGAGGCGCTCATCCGCGTGGACGTGGCCGGGGTGTGCAACACCGATCTGGAGCTGGTGAAGGGCTACCACCAGTTCCGGGGTGTTCCCGGCCACGAGTTCGTGGGCGTGGTGGAGCGCGCGCCGGGCGCGGAGGCATGGGAGGGCCGCCGCGTGGTGGGCGAGATCAACGCGGCCTGCGGCGACTGTCCGACCTGCCGGGCCAACCGGCCCACCCATTGCCCCCATCGCACCACGCTGGGCATCCGGGGGCGCGACGGCGCTTTCGCCGAGTATCTGACCCTGCCCATCGCCAATCTCCATGCGGTGCCCGACAGCGTTTCAGACGAGGTCGCCGTGTTCACTGAGCCGCTGGCCGCCGCTTGTGAGATCGTCCAGCAGATGCACGTGCGCCCTACAGACCGCGTCGTCGTGGTGGGCGACGGCAAACTGGGCCTGCTCTGCGCCCAGGTGTTGGCCCTCAGTGGCTGCGATCTGACCGTGGTGGGACACCATCGGGAGAAACTGGAGATCGTGGCGCGGCAAGGCATCCCCACGGCGGTGAGCGATGCGGCCATTGAGGGAGGCGCCGACGTCGTGGTCGAAGCCACCGGTCATCCAGGAGGATACGCAGCCGCGCGGCGACTGGTCCGTCCCCGGGGCGCCATCGTGCTGAAATCCACTTATCACGCCCCCCCTCAATCCCCCCCAACCCTGGGGGGGAAGTTCCAAGAACCGCTCGATGCGAATCTGACCGAGGCCGTGGTGGATGAGATCACGCTGGTCGGCTCGCGCTGTGGGCCGTTCGCTCCTGCGCTGCGGCTGCTGGAGCGGGGGCTGGTGAAGGTTGCCCCTATGATCGAGGCTCGCTACACCCTCTCTGAGGTACTCACCGCCTTCGAGCACGCCGCCCGGCCCGGAACGTTGAAAGTGCTGGTGACGCGGGAGGCTTGATGGGTGAGGGTAGATCGTAATGCAAAAGGTTCTGGCGGACGCCAGTATACTTCACTGGCATTGGCCAGAACCTTTTGTTTTGAGGGCTGTTGCCTATCCAGGTGGGCGAAACAGGACTTGAACCTGTGGCCTCTTCCTTGTAAGGGAAGCGCTCTATCCAGCTGAGCTATTCGCCCTTCAGCTTGGATTATACTTCAGATAGGTGGAGTTGTCAAACGAGGAACAACGGACTGGAGGATTTTAACGGACTGGGATGCGCCTTGTCAGGTGACAGCGAGGCTATGGCAACCTCTTACGGCACGAGGAACAGAAGCCGCGCCCCTTTTTGTCTACGTCGCGCAGGGAATTGGAAAAGCACATCACGCAGCGCGGGCTGCGGCAGTGGCTCAGGCCGTAGGTGTGTCCCAACTCGTGCACCGCCTCTTTGATTGCCCGCTGGTGGAACAGGGCCTCGTCGTCGGGCAGGCCGTAGAAGCCCTGCCGCAAGCGGGGGAGGGCGATCAAGGCCGCCGGCCCGCCCATCCGCGCTTGGCCGAAGACGAAGTTTAGGCCCGGCGTGTATAAGTCCAGATCCGCCACGCCCAGCCATCTCTCGGCGTCAAGATCCAGGCGGCTCAATTGGGCCAAAATGTCATCGGCGAGATATTGGCCCCGCCGTGGGTCGTGAGCGTAATCAGGATGAGGCAAAGCAGCAGCGATCATGCAGTCCCGACCGAAAACCTCCCAGAGCCCCTGGCTAATGGCGGTCAGGATGGCTTCGTCCACCTGGCCGACGGGGACCAGCGCGATGGGCTTCGCTTTCTGCTGCTCTGCATCCCCTAATGTTTCTCTCGCGTCCCTCGAATCCATGGCCTTAGATCGTCTAGCCCAACGCCTCCTGTAGCAGGCGACGACACAGAGCTGGGCTAATCCAGATGTCCGTCCGTTCCTCAATCTGGCCAAAGTACAAGCGCAGTTGGTCGGCAGTAATGAGACCAGAACGATAGGCCTGAATGAGCACGCCCAACGTCCCCCGCACCGTCACCCCGCGCCGACGAGCCTCTTTCCGCCCCCGCTCCTCGTCAATCAAGAGCAGGCCGTGCAGGGCGAGGGCCAGAGCGATGCTCTCCCGCTCGCCCCGGTCGAGATGCAGGGAGGCCAGGTCATCTGGCACGTCCTTGACCTCAGTCGGCTTCCAACCCTCTTGCCTAAGGAACCACTGAAGCGTGCTGGCATCCTCAAAGCCCCGCTGTATCCCCTCGACGACCTTCTTCGTAGACCGAGCGAGGGAACTGCACTTGCCCGTAGAGCTGCTTGAGCAGATGGAGCAGGTTCAGCTTGGCGAGGACCATCAATGGTCCGGCATCAGCGACGACAGCCTGGGACATCAAGCCAGTTCCTCTCGTACTGTCTCTTCAGAGAAATCCGGCTCGATGCCCCGCATCCGGGCCTCTCGGATCAAGTCTCGCTTGGACAGCCCGAGTTGTTCGGCGATGTAGCCCAGGGAGCCAACACCGTCACGATAGAGAGTCAAAGCACGCTCCACTTTGTACTGATAGAGCCCCAGCCGAAAGATTTGCTGCATGGTAATCTGTTCCTCTGATACCCCCTCCAGCCATTGGCGTGGGATTTGCATCGCAATTGTCCGTTCCATAATCACATCCTTTCTGGCGCAGTCATCCCCATCAGTCTCAGCGTGTTGGCCAGCACGATCTTGGCCGCCGAGACCAACTTGAGGCGAGCTTTGTTCAACTCGGCGTCGGCGGGGTCGGAGGAGACGACGCGGCACTCTTTGTAGAAAGAGTGAAAGGCGCTGGCCAATTCCTGCGCGTAATAGGTTAGATGGTGGGGCGCCAGGTTCTCGGCTGCCTTCTCCACCACCTCTGGCAACAGCAGCATGTGGCGGACGAGGGCCAGTTCCGCTGGGTGCTGCAGCAGCGATACATCGCCATCGGCGAAACTTGTCTTGAGCGTAGCCGAAGGATTGGGAACCCGCTCCTCGGCGTAGCGCAGGATGCTGGCGATGCGGGCATGGCCGTACTGGACGTAGTAGACCGGATTCTCGGACGACTGCTCCACGGCCAGGTCCAGGTCGAAGTCCATCTGGCTGTCGGCGGCGCGGGCCAGGAGGAAGAAACGCACCGCATCGGGTCCCACGTCCTCGATGACCTCCCGCAGGGTGATGATGTCGCCCGTGCGTCTGGAAAGCCGCACCACCTCGCCGCTGCGCTTGAGGGTGACCAACTGATAGATGATCAGGGTCAGGGCCTCCGGGTCCAGCCCCAATGCGCGCATCATGGCCTTCATCCGAGGGACGTGGCCCTGATGGTCCGCGCCCCAGATATTGATGACCCAATCGAAGCCCCGCGCCACAAACTTGTTGTAGTGATAGGCGATGTCCGACGCGAAGTAGCCAGGCTCGCCATCGGAACGAATAATCACCTCGTCCTTGTCTCCACCCAATTCAGTGGCCGTGAACCAGATTGCCCCCTCTCGCTCGGCGATGTGCCCGCCCTGGCGCAAAATGGTCATGATCTTGGCGAAGTAGCTGTCGTCGTAGAGGCTCTGCTCCGAGTACCAGCGGTCGTAATGGATGCCCAGTAGCTCCACGTCTTCTTTAATGCAGTCCAGCGCCTTGGCCAGCCCCACTTTACCGATGGCCGTCACCGCCTCGGCGTGGGGCATGTTCAAGTACTTGTCGCCCTCTTCTTCGGCGATCTCCGTGGCCCACTCGACCATGTACGATCCGTGGTAGCCTTTTTCGGGGATTGGACCCTCGCAGCCGAGGGCCTGGGCATAGCGAGCGTAGAGGGTCTCATTGAAAAGGCGCATCTGGGAACCCGCGTCGTTGACGTAGTACTCCCGCTGGACGTCGTAACCCGCCGCCGCCAGCACGTTGGCCAGGCTGTCGCCCAACACCACGTTGCGCCCGCTGCCCACGTGCAACGGGCCGGTGGGGTTGGCGCTGCCGTACTCTACCTGCACCTTTTGGCCGTGGCCGATGTCAATGTTGCCATAGTCCTCGCCAGCGGCCAAGATCGTCCCCACCTGCTGCGTCAGCCAGGTATCATCCAAGGTGAAGTTGATGAAGCCCGGATGAGCCACCTCGACCTGGCCCAAATAGTCGGTGTCAGGCAGATGCTCGACGACTAGGTTGGCGATTTTGAAGGGAGCCATGCGGGCCAGGTTGGCCAGTTGCAGGCAGACGGGCGTGGCGTAGTCGCCGTACTCAGCCTGCTTGGGGTGCTCCAAGGGGATTTCGGGCACAATGAAAGAGGGCAGATCACCCTTTTCTTGAGCAGCCACAATCGCTTCTTGGATCAACTTGATAATCTCATGCTTGATCATCGTTCATCCTCTCTCGCCGTATTTTCCCCATTATACCAGCTTTCAGGATTCTTGGCAACGAACGGTAAGCCCTCATTTCTCATCGCCTCGGTGCCTCGTTGCTGCATCTCTTCTCTTTCGCACCGCCAGGGCATGGGCAGGGAAGCCCTCGTACTCGGCGAAGGCTGCGCTGCCGTCGGCCAGGGCATCGAAGCCGGCGCGGTCGAGGACGTAGCACACGGAGTTGTGTTTCAGGAAGTCGTGGACAGACACGGGGGACTGAACCCTGGCGAAGCCGCCGGTGGGGATGACGTTGGTCGGCCCCAGGGAGAAGTCGCCGAAAGTGAACGTCGTCCGCTGGCCCAACAGGATCGTGCCGGCGTGGCGTATGCGCGGCAGCACCGCCAGGGGATTCTGGACGGCCAATTGCAAGTGCTCCGGGGCGTAATCGTTGGCGAACTCGATGCTCTGGGCCAGGGATTCGGTCAGGAGGGCGCCGCCGTACCGGGACAGCACGGTCTCGCAGATCCGCCGCCGCTCATCGGGCAGTTCAGCGAGCAGCTCGGCCAGAGCTTCTTGGACGCGGTCAATCAGCTCCGGACTGTGAGTAACCAGCAGGGAGGCCGCGTCTTCGCCGTGCTCCGCCTGGACCAGCAGGTCCAGCGCCGCGTTCTGGGGATCGGCCTCCTCGTCGGCCAGGACGATGGCCTCGCTCGGCCCGGCCACCGTGCCCACGTCCACGACCCCGGCCACCAGTTGCTTGGCCGCCACCACGTAGGGGCCGCCCGGCCCCACGATCTTGTCCACCCTGGGCACGGTCTCGGCGCCGAAGGCTAGGGCCGCGATGGCCTGAGCCCCGCCAACCTTGTAAATCTCCGTCACGCCAGCCAGGTCGGCGGCCACCAGCGTTCCGCTGTTGACGCCCACTGTGGGAGTTAGAACCTCCCCCCCAGAATTGGGGGGGACCGAGGGGGGGCTAGGAGGGGTGCAGGCCACGATTTTCCTCACCCCCGCCACCTGGGCGCAGATCCCCAGCATCAGCATCACCGACGGGAAATCGCCTTTGCCGCCGGGGACGTACAGGCCCACCGACTCGATGGGCGTGACCCGCTGCCCCACCAGCACCCCTTCGACGATTTCCATCAGCCACATCCCTTCGGCTCCGCTCAGGGCAGGCCCCTGGGGCAAGCTCTGTTCCTGAAACCGTCGGACGTTTCGCGCCGACTGCCGAAAGGCGTCCAGGGTCTCGGGGCTAACCTGCTCGTAGGCCCGTTTGATCTCCTCCTGGGAGACTTTGAGCTCTGCAGCAGAGAGACGCGCGCCGTCGAAGCGGGCGGTGTACTCGATGAGCGCGGCGTCGCCGCGACCCCTCACGTCCTCGACGATGGGCTTCACCGAGGGGATAAGCCCCTCAATGTCCAGCCCCGCCCTCCTCTTCAACGCGGCTAGCTCGTCTGTGGTCATCTGGCTGAGACGACGGACCTTCATGATCCCTCCTCGCGGTGAGACCCTTGGGGTTTTCCAAAACCCCAAGGGTCTGAGCGCCTGCTAATGTCGAAAGTGGCGCACTCCGGTAAAGAGCATAGCTAGGCCATGAGCGTCGGCGGCTTCGATGACGCTGGCATCGCCCTTGGACCCGCCCGGCTGCACGATGGCCGTGACCCCGGCCCGGGCCGCCTCCTCCACCCCATCGGGGAAGGGGAAGAAGGCGTCGGAGGCCAGAACTGCCCCGCGTGCGCGTTCGCCGGCCTTGGAAGCGTGAGCGGCTTTGGCGATGGCCAGCCGCACGGCATCCACGCGGCTCATCTGTCCCGCCCCCACTCCCACCGTAGCCGCTCGCCGCACCAAGACAATGGCGTTGGACTTGACGTGCTTCACCACCTTCCAGGCGAAGCGCAGCGCTTCCAGCTCCTCCGCCGTCGGCTCGCGCTCCGTCACCACCTTCCAACGCGCCTCATCCTCAGCAATCGCGTCCTCCTCCTGGATTAGCATCCCACCCCGCACACTCCTCATCTCCCATGCTGCCCTGTTCCCTTGCTCCTCTGCTCCTCTGCTCCCTTGCTCCCCTGCTCCCCACATCTCCAGCAGGCGGCAGTCGGGGCGCTCGGCCAGAACCTCCAGCGCCTCCGCCGTGAAAGCTGGGGCAGCGATGGCTTCGACGAACAGATCGCCCAGGGCCAGGGCCACCTCGTCATCGAAGGGGCGGTTGACAGCGATGATGCTGCCGAAGGCGGAGACGGGATCGCTGGCCAGGGCCGCTCGGAAGGCGTCGGCCAGGTTGGGGTCGCTGGCTACGCCGCAGGGGTTGCTGTGTTTGATGATGGCTAGAGTGGGGGCGGTGAAGTCGCTGGCGATTCGCCAGGCGGCGTCCAGGTCCAGGATGTTGTTGTAGGACAGGGCCTTGCCCTGCAACAAGTCCCCGCCCAGGGGGCCTTCCCCCCCAAGGTTGGGGGGGAAAGAGGGGGGGCTGTCCAGGCCGTAGAGCGCGGCCTGCTGGTGAGGATTTTCCCCATAGCGAAGGTCGGATAACTTGATCAAGTTGAGGTGCAGTGCGTCCGGGAAGGTCTCTTTCTCAAAATGAGCGGCCAGGTAGCGGCTAATGGCCGCATCGTAGCTGGCCGTGTGGCGGAAGGCCTTCAGGGCCAGGTGCTGGCGAGCGGCGGGGGGGAGGTCGCCCCGCTCTCGCAGTTCGGCCAGGACGGGGGCGTAGTCGGCGGGGTCGGACACCACGGCCACGTAGGTGAAGTTCTTAGCCGCCGCCCTCAGCAGGGCCACGCCGCCGATGTCAATCTGCTCGACGGCCTCAGCCAGCGTTGTGCCGGGGCGGGCAACGGTCTCGGCGAAAGGATAGAGGTTGACCGCCACCAGATCAATGGGGGTGATGCCCTGGGATTCTAGCTCCGCCAGGTGCGCCGGGTCGCGGCGGGCCAAGATGCCACCGTGAATAGCTGGATGGAGCGTTTTGACCCGCCCGTCCAGGATCTCCGGGAAGCCGGTGACGTCCTCGATTGGGCGCACAGCGAGTCCCGCTTCTCGCAGGGCGCGGGCTGTGCCGCCGGTGGCGATCAGTTCCACGCCCAGTTCGGCCAGGCCCTGGGCGAATTCGATCAGGCCCTCTTTGTTGGAAACGCTGAGCAATGCTCGTTGGATCTTCATGGCCATTTCCCCCTTCAGCCGGGTTTGAAGCGCTTGGTCAGTTCGTCTTCTACATTTGCCAGCTCGATGTCGCGGTAGGCCAGGAGCACCAGGGTATGATAAAGCAGATCGGCCACCTCGTAGACCAGCCGTTCGTCGCCCTCCCCCTTGGCGGCCACGATGGTCTCCACTACCTCCTCGCCCATCTTCTTAAGGATCTCGTTTTCTCCTGCGGCGAAAAGGCGGCAGGTGTAGGAGTCTTCCTTGGGGTTGACTTTGCGGTCCTGGATGAGGTTGAACAGATCTGCTAGGATGGTGCTCATTGTTTGTTTCCCTCAGCCCTCTGCCTGGAGTGATAAGTGGCAAGGGGCAAGGGACAAGGGACAAGGGACAAGAGGCTAGGCGCACCTAGTCCCTGATCCCTAATCCCTAGTCCCTGATCCCTGCCGTTTGATCAAGCAGCGATAGAAGCAACTCTGCTGCCCGGTGTGACAGGCCGGGCCGCGCGGCTCGACGCGGAGCAGCAGGGCGTCGGCGTCGCAATCGGTGCGTATCTCCACGATGCGCTGGGTGTTGCCCGAGGTGGCGCCCTTGTGCCACAATTCCGACCGACTGCGGCTCCAGAAATGGGCCTCGCCCGTGGAGAGGCATCGCTCCAGGGCCTCTTGATTTACGTAGGCCAGCATCAGCACCTGCCCTGTCCGCGCGTCCTGGACGATGGCCGGCACCAAGCCCCGCTCGTCCCAGTACAAATCCGCCGGGCTGGGCGTTTTCGCCGTCTCTTTCATCCGTGTCCTCCGATTGCGTGCTTAGCCACCATGTAGTCTGCTCAGCAGTTTCTTCTCTCGCTAGAAAGTGGCGTCCCCGCTACGTCTGGTGTGGCGCCAAACAGGGCGGGGACGCCCTTCTGTAGCAAACAAAGCGTGCGTATTGCGTGTCTCGTTTTCCATCACAGACGCACGGGCACGCCGCGTGCATCTAGGTATGCCTTCACCTGGTCGATGGTCAGTTGCTGGTAGTGGAACAGGGAGGCGGCCAGTGCGGCATCGGCCTGGCCCACGGTCAGGGCCTGGTAGAAGTGCTCCAGTGTGCCCGCCCCGCCGGAGGCGATGACCGGGATGGACACGGCCTCGGCGATGGTTCGGGTCAACTCGATGTCGTAGCCCCCCTGCGTGCCGTCGCAGTCCATGCTCGTCAACATGATTTCCCCCGCCCCTCGCTCATCCACCTCTCGCGCCCACTCCACGGCATCCAGCCCCATCGGCGTGCGTCCCCCGTGGATGTAGATTTCCCACTGAGGCCCAGTCCGTTTAATCCCCGCGTCCGTCCGTTCAATCCCTTTGTCCGTTGTGACGCGCTTGGCATCAATGGCCACCACGATGCACTGGCTGCCGAAGCGCCTCGCCCCTTCGGTGATCAATGATGGATTCTGGACCGCAGCGGTGTTGATGGAGACCTTGTCGGCGCCGGCCATCAGGATGGCCCTGATGTCCGCGACGGTGCGAATGCCCCCGCCCACGGTGAAGGGGATGAAGACGGCCTCGGCCACGCGGCGTACCATTTCGATGGTGATGTCGCGCCGCTCGTGGGAGGCGGTGATGTCAAGGAAGATCAGTTCGTCGGCTTGCTCGTCATCGTAGACTTGGGCCTGCTCCACCGGGTCCCCCGCGTCCCGCAGGTTGACAAAATTGATCCCCTTGACCACCCGCCCGTCTTTGACATCCAAACAAGGGATGATCCGCTTAGCTAACATCCTGGCCCCCTCTCGCTACTGCTATTGCCTCCCGCAATTCCAACGCTCCGCTGTACAGGGCCTGGCCGATGATGACGCCCTCCACCCCGCTGGCCTCGGTCTCCTTCGACAGGCTCAGGACGCTATCTTTGAGGCGACGCACATCGTCCAACGAGGAGACGCCTCCGGAGGCGATCACTTTCAACCCTGTCCGCTGAGCCAACTCGCTGGTGGCTTCGACGTTGACCCCGCTGAGCATCCCATCGCGGGCAATGTCGGTATAGACCACGCGCTCCACGCCCAGCTCCCTCACTCGAAGAGCCAGCTCAATGGCCGTCACCGACGAGACCTCCTGCCAACCGTGGGTGGCTGCCTTTCCCCTTCGAGCGTCAATGCCCACCACAACCCTCTCCGCCCCAAAGCGCGTGACCGCCTCAGCCACCAGACTCGGCTCTTTCACCGCCACTGTCCCCAGAATAACTCGCGCCACGCCCAACTCCAGCGACGCCTCAATGTCGGCCAGGGTACGCAAGCCGCCGCCGAACTGGACGGGAATCCCCACCGCAGTCACCATCTCCCCCACCACCCGTAGGTTCGACGAGGCTTGGCCGAAGGCGCCATCGAGATTGACCACGTGGAGCCACTCGGCGCCCTGAGAGGCCCAGTGTTTGGCCATGGCCACGGGATCATCGGAGAAGACGGTTTCCGCATCGGGGCGGCCCTGGCGCAAACGAACGCACTTTCCTCGACGCAGATCAATGGCAGGAAAGACGATCATAGCTCACCCCTATTATGTCATTGCGAGCGCAGCGAAGCAATCTCCTCCCGACTAAGTGAGAAGGGGATTGCTTCGTCGCTACCGCTCCTCGCAATGACGAGCGCCGTGAAGTTGCGCAGAATCCTCAGCCCCACTGCCTGGCTCTTCTCAGGATGGAACTGGATGCCGAAGACGTTGCCCTGGCCGACGATGGAGGCGTAGTCAATGCCATAGTCGGTGGTGGCGAGGACGATCTCGGCATTGGCAGGGGCGACGTAGTAGGAATGGACGAAGTAGGCGTAGCTGTCATCGGCCACGCCTTCCAGGAGAGGGCTGGCCCGCTGGATGTGAATCTGGTTCCAGCCGATGTGGGGCACCTTGAGATCAACTTCGAACCGCTTGACACCGCCGCCCAAAATGCCCAGGCCCCGGTGCTGGCCCATCTCCTCGCTCTCCTCGAACAGGAGCTGCAAGCCCAGGCAGATGCCCAGGAAGGGGCGACCTTCAGCTATCACCCGGCGGATGACGTCGGCCAGCCCTGCTCGCTCCAGATTGGCCATCGCCTGGCCAAAGGCCCCCACGCCAGGCAGCACCACCGCCGACGCCGACTCGATAGCGCCCCGATGGGCGGTAACCACCACCTCCGCCCCCACGTGCTCAAAAGCCCGCTGCACGCTGCGCAAATTCCCCATTCCATAGTCAATAATGGCAATCATCTTTTTCCCCAATTTGCCGATTTGTTGATTTGCCGATTCGCTGATTCGCCTACAACACCCCTTTGGTTGAGGGGACACCCTCCCTCCTGGGATCCATCCTCGTTGCCGCGCCCAGCGCGCGTCCCAACGCCTTGAACAGGGCCTCGGCCTGGTGGTGGTCGTCGCGACCGTAGACGACGCGGGCGTGGAGGTTCAGGCGGGCGTGATCGGCCAGGGTCTCCAGGAAATGGGGGATGAGGCTGGTGGCCAAACTGCCAACGCGAGGGGCGGCGAAATCGGCCTCCACCACGGCGTAGGCCCGCCCGCTCAAATCCACAGCCACGAAGGCCAGCGCCTCGTCCATGGGCACGTAGCTGTGGGCCAGGCGCACGATGCCCGCCCGCTCCCCCAGCGCCTGGTCGAGGGCCTTCCCCAGACAGATGGCCACGTCCTCCACGGTGTGATGCGCGTCCACCTCCAGGTCGCCCTGGGCCTGCACCCTCAGGTCGAATAGGCCGTGGAGGGCCAGGTGGGAGAGCATGTGATCGAGGAAGGGTATACCGGTCTCGATCTCGTATTCTCCTCGACCGTCCAGTTCGAGGGTCAACTCAATCTCTGTCTCTTTGGTTTGACGATGGATGACGGCCTGACGCATGCTCGTTCGCCTTTCGTACTCGAATGGTGGACAAGATTTCCTTGGCCAGGGAGTCGGGGTAATCCTCGTCGTAGACCACGCTGGCGAGGCCGGCGTTGATCAGCGATTTGGCGCACCAGGAGCAGGGGTAGTGGGTGGTGTACAGCGTGGCCCCCTCGATGCTGATGCCGTAGCGGGCGGCGAAGTTGATGGCGTTCTGCTCGGCGTGAGCGCCACGACAGAGCTCGGAGCGCTGGCCCGAGGGCACCCCTTGGCGGGCGCAGCCGATATCGAGGCAGTGGGGATGGCCGCTGGGGGCGCCGTTGTAGCCGGTGGAGACGATCTGCTTGCCCTTGACGATGACCGCCCCCACCTGGCGGTGCAGGCAAGTGGAGCGCCTGGCCACCACGCGAGCGATGCCCATGAAATAGTCGTCTAAGCTCAGGCGGTTAGCCATCGGCGCCCTCTTCGACGACGAATTCTCGATAGAGGTCCTCAAACACGGACGGCGCCACCTGGTAAGCCAGCGTCAGCATCTCCTTGGCCAGGGCACGAATCTCCCACTGGGCCTCGCGGTCGCAGCGCACTCTAAAGAAATGCCGGAGCTCGCGGAGATTCATAGTGACCACGATCCGCGTGGCCGTGGCGTTGGGCAGCAGGAACCTGGCGTCCTCTTTCCGGATGCCTAGCCTCCGCAGCTCGCCGTAGGCCTTTTTCATTTTGCCGACGAGCTCATCCCACACCTGCATCGCCGCTGGCTTCTCGGCAATGGACGGCGGCGCCAGGAACTCGGGATCGGACAACTCCACGTAGCGCTGCGACTCCTGGCTGTAGCTGGCGATGCGGTGTCGCACGAGCTGGTGGCTGCAGGCCCGCGAAATGCCGCTGATCTCGAAGGTGAGGGAGGCGTGTTCGATGATGCTTTCATGCCCCTCTCGGATCCTGGCTTGCAGAAATCTTCTTGCCTCGTCTTTGCTCTCTCTAAGTGAAGCGGCTCTCTCGCTGCGGTAGCACACCCTGCCGGCGTGCTCCACAAGCTCCTCCGGCGTCCCATCGCCCTGCAGGTACCTGGTGGCGGCGATCAATTCAACTTTCAACTCAACCTCCTTAACGCTGTGAGCAAGACATCGGTCTGCTCAGGCTTACCGACGCTGATGCGGATGCAATCCTTGAGGCCGGGCTTGTCGAAATAGCGTATGAGAATCCCCTCCCTCTCCAGGGACAGCTTGAGCTGGCGGGCGTCCCGCCCCAGGACGCGGCCCTTCGACGAGCTCAGGACGCGGCACAGGATGAAATTGGCCTGACTGGGGTAGGGACGCAGGAAGTCGAGCTTCTTCAGCTCAGCGTAGAGTCTCTCCCGCTCGGCCACGATGCGCTGCACGTTGGCCCGCAGGTAGCCCAGGTCCTGCAGCGAGGCCAGGGCTGCGGCTTGGGCGGCCACGTTGACGTTGTAGGGCTGCTTGATCTTCCACAGGTGGCGGATGATGTCCAGCGGAAAGACGCCGTAGCCGATGCGCAGGCCCGCCAGCCCCGCCCACTTGCTGAAGGTTCTGAGCACGATGAGGTTGGGATGCTCCGGCGCCAAATCCACCACGCTGCTGCCGCTGAACTCGGCGTAGGCTTCGTCAACGACCACCACCAGGGGCAGCTCCAACAACTGCAACAGATCCTCCCGCGAGGTTAGGCTGCCGTCGGGGTTGTTGGGGGAGTTTACGAACAGCAACTTACTGGTCAGATGGTCGGATGGTCGGGTGGTCGGGTGCTCAAGAACCTGCCGGCGTATGCCTTCCACGTCGAGGGAGAAATCGGCTCGGCGGGGAACCTCAACCACCTTCGCCCCGCAGATGGCGGCGTCGAAGGAGTACATGCCGAAGGTGGGCGGGCAGTTGATGACGGCATCGCCCGCTCGCAAGAAGAGGCGCATGATCAGGTCAATGAGCTCGTCGGAGCCGTGGCCGAACAGGATGCGGGCCTTGTCCACGCCAACGTACTCCTGGATGGCCTTCCGCAGGAAGGTGTGCTGGGGGTCGGGATAGATGTGATAAGTCCGGTAATCGGCCAGGGCGGCGATGGCCCGCGGCGAGGGGCCGTAGGCATTCTCATTGCCGTCCAGCTTGATGATGCGCTCCGCGGGCAGACCCAAGCGCGCGCTCAGCACCTCAAGTGGCTCGATGGGCGTATATTCTTCCATCTCGTAGATGTCAGGGCGGAGCAAATCCTCGATATTGAAGGCAGCCATATAACTCGTCTCCCACAATTGTACCGTCTGTGTCATTGCGAGCGTAAGGCAACCGCAGGTTGCACGCAATCTCCCGCCTCAAATGCAAGCATCGGTGGAGATTGCTTCGTCGCTCCGCTCCTCGCAATGACACCTTGGAATCTAACTCTGCCAAACTACTCTCGATCTCGTACTACATCCGCGATCTGTCTCATCAGGCGGTTGATCTCCCTCAGCCTGAGCTTGTGGCTGGCGCGGTTCACGATCAGGCAGGCTTCGGACGATAGGATCTCGGTGATCTCCACCAGGTTGTTCTCGCGCAGGGTGCGCCCCGTGTCCACCACGTCAACGATGAGGTCGGCCAGGCCCACCTGGGGGGCCAATTCCACTGAGCCCGAGAGACTGACCACCTCGGCCGAGAGGCCCTGTTTCAGGAAATGCTGGCGGGCCAGGCGAGGATACTTGGTGGCCACCCGCAGCCTGCGGCGCAAGTGAAGATTCTCGTCTCGGACCTCTGGAGGCCCCGCCACCACCAGCCGGCAGCGGCCGAAGCCCAAACCTAGGGGCTCATAGACATCCCGCTGTTCTTCACATAAGACATCGTGACCCACGATTCCCAGGTCGGCCGCGCCGTGCTCCACGTAGATAGGCACATCTGTGGGTTTGACCACCATGAAGCTGAAGCCTTGCTCCGATTCATCCCAGAGGAGGCGGCGAGTGGAGAGGATGCCCATGAGATCAACACAGCCCAGCTCTTGGAAGAGCTCCAGGCATGGTTGGAGGAGGCGGCCTTTGGGCAAAGCAACTCTCAGGGGAGCAGGGGAGTAGGTCTCACTCATGTAGAACCTCCTCGCGTCCCCCCCCAACCCTTCGACAAGCTCAGGACACCGCTTTGGGGCGGAAGTTCCAACAGGCTTTTCCAGTTTACCCAGCGCCGGCTATCCGTTGTGGCGAGCAGGGCCTTTTCTGCATCCGCGGCCACGATGAGGCAAGGGATTCCTCGCACTCGCGCATGCTCTAGAAGGTCCGTCTCGTCTCGATCCATCACGTCCACTTCTACCCTCAGGCCTCGTTGGCGCAAGTGTTGCAGGGTGGCTCTAGCGGCCAAAGCCACCTCGGCAGACACCAATAGGTGGGGAGCCAGGTCTACTTCTTGCTCACCCTGCTCCTCCAGGGCCAGCAGCACTCGCTCCACCACGATGCCGAAGCCCACAGCCGGCATAGGGCGACCGTAGAGGCCGATGAGCTCGTCGTAGCGCCCCCCGTTGCAGATGGAGAAGCCCAGTCCGGGGCTGAATCCTTCGATGGTGATGCCTGTGTAATAGTCCATGCCCCGCGCTTCCCCCAAATCAATCACCAGGTGCTCGGCCAGGTTTCGCGTCAGCAGCAGGTTGTAGACCTGGGTCAGATTCTCTATGGCCTGACGGGCGCCAGCGTTGGGCGCTAGGCTGGCCGCTCGCGCCAGCACCTCCTCACCGCCGCAGAGATTTGGCAGTTCTCTCAAGGCCGCGGCGTGGCCATCTTCTATGTCCCATTCCCTCAGAGATTGGCTCAAACCCAGTTCATCCTTGCGATCAATAGCTCCTTTGAGTTTCTCCACCTGGGCGGGTGAGAGGTCCAGCTCGGCTACGATGGCCCTAAAAAAGGCCATCTGGCCCAGATTGATCTGAAAGCCCCGCAGGCGCACCTCCTGCAAGGCCTCGATCAATACGCTGACCATCTCGGCGTCGGCCTGCGGCCCCGGAGCGCCGATGAGCTCCAGTCCTGCTTGGTAGAATTCCCGCTGGCGGCCTGCTTGGGGCTCCTCGAAGCGGAAGACGTTGTTGAGATAGTAGAAGCGGAGAGGCAGGGGCAGGTCGTGCAGCTTGGTCCCCACGATGCGGGCCACCTGGGTGGTGATGTCGGGGCGCAGGGCCAGGATGTTGCCCTCGCGGTCCAGCACGCGGAAGATCCTTCTCTCGAAGGCGGCGTCGCTGCCGGCCATCAGGACGTCGTAGTGCTCGTAGGTGGGAGGGATGATCTCCGTGTAGGCCCAGCTCTCGAAGAGCTGACGCCAGGTAGCCATCAGCTTGGAGAGCTTAGCCGCATTTTCTAGGAAGAGGTCGCGCACGCCACAGGGCAGCGCGGCCTTGAAGGGTGCTTGGTAGCTCATAGCATGGAAATCCTTTATTTGTTCGCCAGCCTAATGTTAAGCCAAGTCCCTGGCGGTTTTGCGTCGGCGCTCGATTTCCTGGACTAAATCCTGAATGCTGCGCTCACCAAGCCAACGATGACGTTCTGCGGTGTAATCTCCATCCCCCATTTCGAACTGCTGCAAGAACCGTACCAAGCCCACAGGTCCCAGATCACGGGACAAAGCCCTCAGTCCGGTCAAGCGAACTTGTTCCAAGGTCATCGTGGATGCTCTCATGATTTATTCACTCCATCTCCAACCAATTCTCGCCCACCTTCATATCCACTTTCAGCGGCGCGTCTAGCTCGAAGGCCCCTTCCATGATGGACTTGACCAGCGGAGCGACCACATCGAGCTCGTCCTCAGGCACTTCCAGCACCAGCTCGTCGTGAACCTGAAGGGTCATGCTGCTTCTCAGGCCTTGCTCCTGCAGCGCGTGGTGCAGGCGGATCATGGCGATCTTGATGATGTCGGCCGCAGAGCCCTGAATGGGAGCGTTGATGGCCATCCGCTCGGCGGCCCGCTTGACACGGCCATGCGCTTTGCTGTCGCTTTTCAGCTCGGGGAAGTAGCGCCGCCGGCCTAACAACGTCTCCACATAGCCCACCTCGCTAGCCTGGCGCTTGGTCTCATCCAGGTACGCTTTCACCCGCGAGTACTTGGAGAAGTATCCCTCGATGAAACGAGTCGCCTCCTCCTGTGAAAGGCCCGTGCGCCAGGCCATGCCGTAGCCGCTCATGCCGTAGCTGATGCCGAAGTTGATGCTCTTGGCCACGCGCCGCATCTCTCGATCCACTTGATCCAAGGGCACGTCGAAGAGAAAGGCGGCGGTGCTGGTGTGGATGTCTTCGCCGCGCGCGAAAGTGGCCAGCATGGCGGGGTCTTGGGAGATGTGGGCCAGGACGCGCAGCTCGACCTGGGAGTAGTCAGCGGCCAGGAGCAACGAGCCTTCCTCGGCCACGAATGCGCGGCGCACCTCCCGCCCCAGCTCGGTGCGAATGGGGATGTTCTGCAGATTGGGGTCGCTGGAACTGATGCGGCCGGTCACCGTCCCTGTCTGGTTGTAGGAGGTGTGCACCCTCCCCGTGCGTGGGTTCACCAACTGCGGCAGGGCGTCCACGTAGGTGGACCTCAGCTTGGCCAGCTCCCGATGATCGAGGATGAGGTCAATGATGGGATGCTCTCCCTTGAGCTTCTCCAACACACTGGCGGCAGTGGAGTAGTGGCCCGTCTTGGTCTTGCTCACCCCCTGAGTTGGCAGTCCCAATTGGATGAACAGCGCGTCGCTGAGCTGCTGGGTGGAGTTGACGTTGAAGGGCTGGCCGACCATGTCGTGGATCTGCCGCTCCAGGTCATTCAGTTGCTCGTGAAGCCGGTCGGACATCTCCCCCAGGTATTCCACATCCAGCTTCACCCCCTTCATCTCCATATCGGCCAGGACGCGCACCAGGGGCATCTCCACCTCGGTGAACAGAGGCCACAGTTGCTTCTCCCTGAGCTCGGACTCGAGCACCTTCACCAGGCGGTGGGTCATGTCCACGTCGGCGCAGGCGTAGCGGGCTGCCTGGGCGACGGGTACCTCAGCCATCGTGATCTGCCCCTTGCCGCTGCCGATGAGGTCGGTGATGGGCTTCATCTCCACCCCCAGCCGCACCCAGGCCAGGTTCTTAAGCCCCAGGTTGCGGCTGGACGGATCGGCCAGCCACTCGGCGAGCATGGTGTCGAAGGACAAGCCCTTGAGTTGCACGCCGTGACGATCGAGAACGGTCAGGTCGTACTTGCTGTTGTGGGCGACCTTGGCAATGGACTCGTCCTCCAGCACCGGCCTAAGCTTTTCCAAGACATAATCGGTTGGTAGACTGGTACGTTCGTAAATTCGTGGATTCGTAGATTCGTGGATTCGTAGACCAGTTTCCGAGTTTCCGGGTTTCCGGGTTCCCGATCCACGCCCTACGGGAACATAGCGCCCCTCCCCCTCCCTATCCGTCAAGGCGAGGCCCACCAAATCAGCCACCATCGCGTCGGCGCTGGTGGTCTCCGTGTCTAGGGTGATTGCTTTAGCTTTCGATAGTTGGGTCAGCAGCGCTTCCAGGGCCTCTTCATCTGCTACGATCTGATAGTTGGCAGAGGGCGCTTCTTCTTCCTCTTCCTCGGCTTCTCCGAACATGGTGAGCTGCTGTGTCCTGAGCTTGTCGAAGGGCTGAGGGGATGCCCGGCGCGCTCTCTCTGTCCCCGGCTCGGAAGGCAGCCGATCCACCAGCGCGCGGAACTCCAGCTCCCTGAACAGCTCCATCACTTTGTCCCGATCGAACTCGGACACCCGGCAGGCCTCCCAATCCAGCTCGAGGGGCACGTCGGTGACAATGGCGGCCAGGAACTTGCTGAGGAACGCGCTCTCGCGGCCCTGCTCCAGGGCATTGCGGAAGCGGGTGCTCTCCACCTCGTCCAGGTGGGCGTAGATTCCCTCCACGCTGCCGTAGCGCTGCAGCAGCCGGGTGGCCGTCTTCTGGCCTACGCCCCGCACACCGGGGATGTTGTCGGAGGTGTCGCCGACCAGGGCCTTGTAATCAATGAGCTGATGGGGCTGGAGACCGTAGCGTTTCTCGATGCCCTGCTGGTCGTACACCACGGTATCGGAGAAGGAGCGGCGGGAGGTCAGCACCCGCGTGTGTTCGTCAACAAGTTGGAAGGTGTCGGTGTCGCCGGTGACGATCAGAGTCTCTAGCCCCTCTTCTTCCGCCTTCTCAGCCAGAGTGCCCAGCACGTCGTCTGCCTCGTAGCCCTCCGCCTCGATGACAGGGATGTTCAGGGCCTGGACGACCTCTTGGATGCGGGCCATCTGGGTTCGCAGCTCGTCGGGCATCTCGATGCGGTGGGCTTTGTACTCCTCGTACTCCTCGTGGCGGAAGGTCTTGCCCACGTCGAAGGCCACGGCGATGTAGTCGGGCTTCTCGTCGCGCAGCACGTTGAGCAGCATGGAGGTGAAGCCGAACACCGCGTTGGTCAGCTCGCCTTTGGAGGTCGTCAAACTCGGCGGCAGGGCGTAGTAAGCGCGGTAGGCCAGCGCGTGGCCATCAATGAGCACTAGCTTGGAAGCGTGAGCGGCCTTGGAAGCACCAGCGGCTTTTCCTTTGGACATTCCAATCTCCTTTTGTCTTAGCTACGCACGCCGCCGTGAACAGGCGGCGCTGGGCCAGAATACCATCCAGCACCAGCTCTTCAGGCTGGTGCGGCTCCCCCTATTTTACCACCTTATGGCCGAAAGTCAACCGCACCTTGCCAAATTGCTTCCAATGTGGTATAATGAAAGTGGTTTACGAAGCTTGGCCGATGGGTGCGAAGGTGTCTTTGATTGGTTGAACTATTACCTGCCGAGTGTGCGAAAAGAGAGACTTTCAGTAGATTGCTTACACGGAGGTGAAGAGCTGATGAAAAATGTACCCATGCTCGAAAGGATTTCGCTCTTTCTCTTGATCGTGTTTCTCCTCCTTCTCCCCTGCCTTTCGTCCGCCGAAGAGCCAACGCCGACGACGGCCGACCCAGCCTATGGCGCGGCGGAGTTCAAGGCGGGCGAGATCATCGTCAAGTTCAAGGAGGGCATGCCAAAGGCCAGTGTCCAGTCTTTGCTCCTCGCTGAGGACTTGGAGATTCTGGACGAGATGGACCAACTTGGCATCCTGCTGCTATCGGTGGCCGAGGGCCAGGAGTTGGAGAAGATAGAGGAGCTAAAGCGCCACCCCCTGGTGGAGTACGCCGAGCCAAACTACGTCGTTCAGATTGCACATACTACTATTGAGGCTGAGCCCCATTACAGCCCTCCCATTACGGCTGTCTGGCCCAATGATCCGTATTTTTTCAATGGCGCTCAGTGGAATCTTGCCAAGATTGAAGCCCCTGCTGCCTGGGACACTACCACCGGCAGTCAGAAGGTGGTTATTGCCATCGTTGATACGGGGGTTGATCTGGACCACCCCGAATTGAAGGATAAACTGTGGACGAACCCAGGCGAGATACCGGGCAATGGGAAAGACGACGACGGGAATGGCTTTGTAGACGACGTGCATGGCTGGGACTTTGTCAATTGGGACAGCAAACCTGATGATTTTTGGCACGGGACCTATCTGGCAAGCGTCGCGGCAGCGGAGACCAACAACGGCATACTCATCGCCGGCGTGTCCTGGGGGGCTGAGATCATGCCCGTTAAAGTGTTCGGTCCAGTAGGGAGGGTGGACGTTTATCGCATAAATGGGGGAATTACCTATGCAGTTGATAATGGAGCAGACATTATAGACCTAGGTTTTACGTTTTCCGGCTCCGAACAACTCCAGCCGCTGCAGGCCGCAATAAACCATGCTTACTCCAAGGGTGCTCTTATCGTTGCCGGGTCGGGCGTTCTAAATCCTGATTATCCCGTTCTGCCCCCAGGTGGATACTTCTATCCAGGAGCGCTTGATCACGTCGTGTCCGTCGCTGCTACTGACCGTTACGATAGACACCCTGACTTCTCAGCCTACAATGACAAGGTGGACGTCGCTGCACCTGGAGTCGGAATCTATGGCGTCTGTATCCATCCTAGCTGTGGTGAACCAACTGCCCCCCTCCTTGATGTTCATGCGGCCGCTGCCCACGTGTCGGGATTGGCAGCGTTGATCTGGTCGGTCAATCCCAATTTGACGCCCGACCAGGTGGAGGACATCATCAAGTCCACGGCCGTTGACCTGGGAGAGCCAGGCCGGGATGACTACTTCGGCCACGGACGCATTGATGCGGCCGCCGCTGTGATGGCAACCACCCACTACTTTGAGATAGAAGCCAATCGCCTTGATTTCGGCTGCGTCTGTGACCAATGCATTACCCCGTCACGGAGTATCGCCAATCCCAACACGAACTCTTCTACGTGGCGCGCTGTGCCGACCGATGACTGGCTCTCTATCAGCGGCCCGCAGGGCCTCACGCCGTCTTCGGCAGTGGTTTCCATAGACAAGGGCGCTCTGGCAGATTACGGCGTCTATACGGCGGGGATCACCGCCATCAGTATCATGACCAATGCCGAGCACAGCCCGATCATCATTCCCGTAACCGGTGTGTATGCAACCCAGTGCTGGAAGAGCTATCTACCTTTGCTCTTCAAGGATCATAGCCCCGATTAGCTTCCCTCTGATTCCAGAGTGAAAGCCCCAATCTTGCCCTTAGGGCCGGATCGGGGCTTCTCTTTTGACAAATCGCCTTGGCGGTGTTAGAATTGCGCTTACGAGGGAATCACTGAGGCACTGAGGTCACTGATTACACTGAAGGGCTTCAGTGATTCAGCGGACGTGCGCAGATTGATGCGCTGGACGAGGAGATAACATGCACCCCACACTGGAGCTTCTACTCAACCTGCTCATACTCCTGGGGATGCTGATGACCCTCTGCGGCCTCATCGTCCCCGTCTTCCCCGGCCTCGTCGTCATCTGGCTGCTGGCGCTGCTCTATGGCATTGTCACTGGCTTCGGGACGCTGGGCGCGGCGCTGTTCCTCATCCTCACTGTGTCGGCCATTTTGGGCGAGATTGCCGATAACATCTTCATGGGCAAGAGGGCTCGTCAGGAAGGTGCCGGGTGCTTGTCTGTCCTCATCGCCTTCATCGCCGGTGTAGTGGGCAGCGTCGTCTTCAGCCCCCTGGGCGGGATCGCTGCCGCGCTGGGCGCGCTCTTTCTGTCCGAGTTCGTCTCCAGCAAGGATCGTCGAAAGGCCCTGGCGGTGACCAAAGGCATGGCCATTGGCTGGGGATGGGGGTTCGTGTTGCGGTTTGGGGTGGGGCTGGTGATGATCGCGCTGTGGGCCATCTGGGCCTGGGCGTGAGGTGCTATTTTTCAAGGAGGAGGAATGCAGCAGACGATTCGAATTCCCAAGGCAGAGTTCGAGGCGCGGGCGCAAAGGCTGGTAGAGTATCTCAACACCGAGGCGTTGTCGGGCGCGGTCTTGTTCGACAACTACCACGTGACCTATCTCACCGACTTCGCCTTCATCCCCACGGAACGGCCCATGGCCCTGGCCGTCAACGCGAGCGGCGAACGCGCGCTCTTCGTGCCGCGCCTGGAGCTGGAACACGCTCAGGGCGAGGCGGTGGTGGATCGGGTGGATCACTACCCGGAGTATCCCGATGACCCGCACCCCATGGTCGTTCTTAAGAGCGTTTTGGAGGACATGGGCATCGCAGGCCGCATCGGCGCCGACACCGACGGCTACCCCTGGATCCTGGGCTACCAGGGGCCGGCCCTGTCTGAGCTGACCGGCGCGGAAGTGATCCGCATCAGCGGTTTTGTGGAAGCGCAGATGGCGGTCAAGAGCCCCGCCGAGCTGGCTCTCATCCGTGAGAGCGCGAAATGGGGGAATCTGGCCCATCGGTTGCTGCAGCGGTACACGCGGGTTGGCGCGACGGAGACGGAGGTGAGCCTGCGGGCCAGCCAGGAGGCGACGCTAGCGCTGGTGGACACGCTAGGGCCGTTGTATCGGGCGCGGAGCATGTTCCACCAGGGGGCGAGGGCGGGCTATCGTGGGCAGATCGGGCGCCACGCGGCCATTCCCCACGCCCTAGCCATGAACGTCACCTTCATGGCTGGCGATGTGCTGGTCACCGGCGCCGGCGCGGCCATGTGGGGCTACCACTCGGAGCTGGAACGCACCATGATTATCGGCCCTTCGACAGGCTCAGGACACGGCCCAGCCAGCGACGAGCAGCGGCGCTTCTTTGAGCACATGAAAGCTGCCCAGGAGGTCGCCTTCGAGGCCCTGCGGCCAGGGGCTAGGTGCAGCGAGGTGGACCGGGCCGTGCGGCGCTACTACGAAGCGCACGACCTGATGCCCTACTGGAAACACCACACCGGTCATGGCATCGGCCTGCGCTATCACGAGGGGCCGTTTCTGGATAGCGGTGATCACACAGTGCTGCAGCCGGGTATGGTGCTCACCGTCGAGCCGGGCCTCTACGTCGCCGGGCTGGGCGGCTTTCGCCATTCCGACACGGTGGTCATCACCGAGGACGGCCTGGAAGTGATCACCTACTATCCCCGCGATCTGGAGAGTCTGACGATTCCGATTTGAAGCTAGGAGGTGCGAGCACGATGACCGAGTTGACCAAGAGTACCGACCGAATACTGAAGGTGGTGTCTGTGATTCTGTTCTCTGCCGCTTTGGTAGCTGTGATGCTCCTGACCCTCTCGCGGGTGCAGGCCTGGGACGAGGAAAAAGACCTCTATTTCTATGATCCTTATGCCCTACCTCGTGCCGTGTACAGCGACACCGAGGTAAGCAGCATCCACTTCGACCTGGCAGGCGCGCTGGCCATTGCCGCTGGCTTTTCCATCACGGACGCCGCTACTATCCAGCTCTACTCTCAGTTGGTGGACTCTGGCCTGATCACAGGCAGCCAGGTCTACTCTTTCGCGGCGACGAGCTTCCCCAGTGCACCGCCCATCTCCAGCGTGATGACCACCACCCACTGTCCCTCCCCCAGCACCACCGCGCCCACGCTGACCATGGGCATCACCACCGCCATTGAGTGCGATGGCTGTTTCACCTCGCGCTGGGGGCCTTACAACATTTTCTTCCACTTCCCCCACGACCGCCCCGACGAGCTGGGAGCTATCCGCGCCTGGGCCTTCGGCGAGACGCCCACCCTGGCCGGCGTGGCCACCTACGGCTACAGCAGCACGATTCCGTTCAGTTGGTATGGCCTGGTCAACATCTACGACACCACGGCCTGCTTCGTCACGAAGACTGTAGAAGTGGATACCGGAGGAATCGCAGCGGGCAGCCTGGAAGCCCTGGCGATCTATCTTCACTCGCTGGGCGATTACTGGTCACACCAGGAATGTATCGCTGCCGCTGATGCAGAAGGCAAGCCCTTCGCCGCTCACGTGGCCGTCAGCGGACGCCAGGATCCGCTGTGGCCCTGTCGTTGGCTGATGCACGAAGTCGAGTTTGGCTCCACCCCCGACAGCCAGCGGACGCTCAGCGGCACCATAGCGCTTTATCAAGAGCTGGTGGCCTTTGCTGAACAGAGCGATCTCCCGCTGTATCGCTCCATTCCCCTCACGGCGGAAAACAACTACCTCCTCGATGCTCTCGACACCTTTGTACACACGGCCACTGCCTTCAATCCAGAACCTCGACGCGACGTCGCTGATGAGCTGTGCGAGTGGAGCCTGGCCACACGAGCGACCAATCCGGAGTACTGGCTCTTTCGCGCCTATCTCCCGCTGGTTTTCAAATGAATTGGGTGTGTTTCATCTCGGTTGTAGGACGGATTGCCAATCCGTCAACTCGTCGGAATATCATTCCGACCAACAATACCAGCCAGCTCGTTTGAAACACACCCAAATGACTTTGCCTAGTCACCCAAATCCACCAGGCCGCGACGCAGGGCCGTGACCACAGCGTGGGTGCGATCGTTGGCCTGGAGCTTGCCGATGATGTTGCTGACGTAGTTCTTGATCGTCCCCTCGGTCAGGTGCAGGCGGGCGCCGATGTCTTTGTTGGACAGCCCCTCCACCAGCAGGTTGAGCACATCTTCCTCGCGGGGGGTGAGGGGTTCGATGATGCGCCAACGAGGTTGGCCCTCGTCCTGGGGCTGCAGCGCGGGCCTGCGAGCCGCCATCTCGGTCGCCAATCGCTGGAACTCGCCCAGCACTTTGCGGGCCACGCTGGGGTCAATCCGCGATTCCCCCCGCATCACGCCCCGGATAGCTTCCACCAGCGTCTCGCTGGCGGCATCCTTGAGCAGATATCCCTTGGCCCCGGCTTTGATCCCCTCGAAGACCAGGTCGTCGGTGTCGTAGGTGGTGAGGATGATCACCTGGGTGTCGGGCAGCTCCGTGCAGATGCGCCGCGTGGCCGGGATGCCCCCCAGCCGAGGCATCTTAAGGTCCATGAGCACCACGTCGGGCCGCAGAGCGCGGGCCAGGGCCACCGCCTCTTCCCCATCGCCGGCCTGACCGGCCACCTCAATGCCTGGCGTGTAACTGAGGATGGTCGTCAAGCCCTGGCGAACGATTTCCTGGTCGTCTACGAGTAGAACGCGGATCGCACTCACTCTACGTCACCTTTCCAGCGAGAACCCTTGCGAAGCCGAAAGCGCCTCCGTCCACCTGAAGCTGGCTGTCGCCCAAGCTATTCACAGGTGTCGCAAGGATGACTTGAGAAAAACTCCATGCGAATTATACCACCTAGAACGGCGCACGTCAAAAGGGAGCGCGGCTCAAGTCCACGCTCCCTGTTCTATTGCTCGTCTGATGTTCAATATCTCTCTCGAGCAACCCCCACGCCAACCGTCACGACGAGTGGGCAATCGCTACCTGATTGGCGGGCGACGCAACGCTAAGGGGTCGCCGGCTCCGGCTGGCGAGCAAGGCCTTTGTGCGCCTCAGCATAGATGCGAAGGGCAGCAATTATGCGTTGTTCACATTCACTACCTTGTGCCTGAAACCAGGCGAGCAAGTCGGGGTCTACAGGCACGGTGATGGTCGCTTGCCCCTCTGGCATTCGCCAGGTAGCTCTGGAGAAAAACGACTCGTCTAACGGCGGAAGTTCTGACCGATCAATATCCTCGTCCGTTAGCGAATCGATCATTGCCCAATTGGTCTCTGAGGAGTTGCTCATATCTGATTCTCTCATTAGTCGTTGCCTTCATCATCGAAATAATGCGGATAGTATCCTCACCACGTTCAGCGAATACCACAACCACAACCCGTATGTTGAGCATACCAATCCCGATCCACCGATCTTCACCATAGTCCTGCCGGTCATCCGGTGCCACAAGCATCGGAAGCTCGAAGACCCTCTAGGCATCTCTGAAGTCAAAACCATGCTTGCGGATGTTTGCCTTGCGTTTCTGTTCATCCCACTCAAAATGCATGAGAGTTGCCTGCCTTCAAGAAGCTTGTACGAACAAGCCCAATACATTATACACCAATGGGACCAGAAATGCAAAACCCCTGGAAGCATGGGATGAAAGAGCTCATCAGAAGCTTCCGATTCGGCCAGGGTAGTTCTCCAGCTCTATACCTGGGAGGTGTTTCAACAGTTTTTAGCTCATCTGGGGGATCTCAAACTGACTTTTGTACAGTTCGGCGTAGAAGCCATCCCGCTCAAGCAGTTCCTCGTGCTTGCCGCTCTCCACGATATCCCCCTCGTTCATGACCAAGATCACATCAGCGTTGCGGATGGTGGACAGGCGATGGGCGATGATGAAGCTGGTGCGGCCCTCCATCAGGTTGTCCATCGCTTTTTGGATCAGCACCTCGGTGCGGGTATCAACCGAGCTGGTGGCTTCGTCCAGAATGAGCATGCTGGGATCGGCCAGGACGGCGCGGGCGATGGTCAGAAGCTGCTTCTGACCCTGCGAAACGTTGCTGGCCTCCTCGTTGAGTTCCATGTGGTAACCTTCGGGCAGAGTGCGGACGAAGTGGTCCACGTGTGCCGTTTGGGCCGCTTTGATCACTTCCTCATCGGTCGCCCCCGGCCGGCCATAGCGGATGTTCTCCATGATGCTGCCGTTGTAGAGCCAGGTATCCTGCAGCACCATGCCAAACATCTCGCGCAGGTCGTGGCGGGTGAAATCGCGGATATCGTGACCGTCCACCAAAATCGCCCCCCTGTTCACGTCGTAGAACCGCATGAGCAGCTTGACCATCGTCGTCTTGCCGGCGCCGGTCGGTCCCACGATGGCGACCTTCAGGCCGGGCTTGGCCACCGCGCTGAAATCCTTGATGACGATTTTTTGCGGGTCGTATCCAAACTGCACGTCTCTGAACTCAACTGCCCCCCTTACCTTCTCCAGCTTAACGGGGTCGGCCGTTTCGGCGATTTCCTCTTCTTCGTCGAGGAATTCAAACACCCGTTCAGCGGCGGCAGCGGTTTGTTGGAGCACGTTGGAAATGTTGGCGAGCTGGCGGATGGGTTGGGTGAAGGAGCGAACGTACTGGATGAACGCCTGGATGTCGCCAACGGTGATGGCGTTGCGGATCGCCAGCCAGCCGCCCAGGACGGCCACCGCCACGTAGCCCAGGTTGCCGATGAACATCATGATGGGCATCATCAGGCCCGACAGGAACTGGGATTTCCAGGCCGAATCGTAGAGGGTGTCGTTGAAGTGGTCAAACTTGCGGATGCTTTTTTCTTCGCCGTTGAAGGCCTTCATCACGATGTGGCCGCCGTACATCTCCTCCACGTGCCCGTTGACGTGCCCCAAGTAGTCCTGCTGCCGCTTGAAGTGTTTTTGCGATTGCTTGACGATTAGGGCCACGGTCACCGTCGAGAGCGGGAGGATCGTGAGCGCCACCAGGGTCATCATCCAGTTGATGGACAGCATCATGATCAGCACGCCGATCACCGTGACCACCGAGGTGATGATCTGGGTGAGGCTCTGGCTCAAGGTCTGGTTGACGGTATCCACGTCGTTGGTGATGCGGGAGAGCACCTCGCCCTGGGTGATGCCGTCGAAGTACTTGAGCGGCATGCGATGGATCTTCTCGGAAATATCGCGGCGAAATCGGTAGGCGATGTTGGTTGATACGTCGGCCATGATCCAGCCCTGGATGTAGCTAAAGAGAGCTGAAAGCAGGTACAGGCCGAGCGTCAGCAGCAGGATTCGGCCGATGTACTCGAAGTCAATCTCCCCGCTTCCACTCAGTTGGGCGAGCACACCCTCAAACAGCTTGGTGGTGGCCTTGCCCAGCATCTTGGGCCCGGCGATATTGGCGGCCGTAGAGGCGACCGCGAATATCAGCGCCATCAGCACGGTCCATCTGTACTTGCCCAGATATCCGACCAGCTTGGCCATGGTGCCCTTGAAATCGCGGGCCTTGTCGCCCTTCATCATTCCCATGTGGCCGCCCGGACCCCGCCCGCTGCCAGGGCCAAACCTGGGCTTCGACTCTGTACGACGGTTCGATTTGTTGTCTTGCCTCTCCTGCCGCACGCTCATGCCAGTTCCTCCATGCTCAACTGCGATAGCGCGATTTCCCGGTAGGTCTCGCAGGTATCCATCAGGTGTTGGTGCGTGCCCTTGCCAACGATGCGGCCTTTTTCGAGCACGATGATTTGATCCGCGGTTTTGACCGTGGCCACGCGTTGGGTTACGATCAGCACGGTACTCTGACCGATTTTCTCCTTGAGCGCAGCCCGCAAAGCGTACTCGGTTCTGAAGTCCAGGGCTGAAAAGCTGTCGTCGAAGATATAGATGGGGGGCTTCTTGACCAGGGCGCGGGCGATGGACAGCCGCTGTTTCTGTCCCCCCGATACGTTCGTGCCGCCCTGAGATATCTCGGCGCTCAAACCCTCCGGCTCGGCAAAGACGAATTCGCTCGCCTGGGCAATCGCGATCGCTTCCCGCACGGTTTCGCGGCTGGCGCTTTCGTCAGCATACCGCAGGTTGCTTTCGATGGTGCCCGAGAACAGGGTGCCGGTCTGCGGAATGTAGCCGATCCTGTCGCGCAGGTCGTGTTGGCTGACCTCGCGGATGTCCACACCATCCACGTAGATGGCGCCCTCGGTCGCGTCGTAGAAGCGGGGGATCAGGTTGACGAGGGTTGATTTGCCGCAGCCGGTGGAGCCGATAAAGGCCGTGGTCTGGCCCGGCTGGGCGGTAAAGGTGATGTTGCACAGCACGTTGTCCAGCGCGTCGGGATAGCGGAATGACACGTCGCGGAACTCGATCAGTCCTGGGGATGACGCCGCTTCGCTAACGGAGGCCGCTTCGCTAACAGAGGCCGCTTCGCTAACGGGGGGCGCCCCGCTGACGGGAAGCAGCTTGGGATGTTCGGGATCGCGGATCGCGGGATCGGTCTCCAACACATCGGCGATGCGGTCAGCCGACACCGAAGCGCGCGGCAAGAAGATGAACAGCATGGTCAGCATCAGGAAGGACATCACGATCTGCATGGCGTACTGAATGAAGGCCATCATGTCGCCGACCTGCATGTTCGCCTCGGCCACCTGGTGAGCGCCGACCCAGATGATGGCCATAGATAGCCCGTTCATGATCAGCATCATCAGCGGCATCATGATGACCATCAGGCGGTTGATAAATCGACTGACAGCGGTCAGGTCGAGGTTGGCTTTGTCAAAGCGGGCCTCCTCGAAGGCCTGCATGTTGAACGCCCGGATGACCATCATGCCCGATAGGTTTTCACGGGCCACCAAGTTGATGCGGTCAATGAGTTTTTGGATCATCTTGAACTTGGGCAGGGCGATGGAGATGACGATCAGCACCAGGCTGATCAGCACCATCACCGCCACGGCGATGATCCACCACATGGATCCGCCGTTGCCCAACGCCCGTATGACGCCGCCTATGCCCATGATGGGCGCGTAAAAGACCAGGCGCACCGACAGCATGACCATCATTTGCAGCTGAGTGACGTCGTTGGTTGAGCGAGTGATGAGCGACGCGGTGGAAAAGGTGTTGAACTCGGCGGGAGAGAAGCTCTCGACTGTGCGAAACACGTCCCGGCGGACGTCGCGCGCCACCCCGGCCGCTGTCCTGGCCGACAGATAGCCAACGGTGACGATACAGATGCCGGAGAGCAAAGTCAGCAGCAGCATCAAACCGCCGACGCGCAGGATATAGTCTCTCTGCAGCTTGTCCGTGTCCATGCCCAGAGCCTCGTACTCGGCCTTGACGGGGCCTACTGCTGCCTGAACGATCATCTCTGTGAGCGAAGCGGCGTTGTCCCCCAGCGAAGCAAATCGCTGGTCAATCATGTCGGTGATTTGCTCGCGCTGGTCGGCGGGCAGTCGCTCCAACAGGGTGAAAACGTCCATTCCTGGTGGTACGATGCTAAGGTCGAACGCGAAATCTCCGCCCATCTCTGCGGCCAGGGAGGGGTCAGCCACCATCTGCTCGATACTGGACACGACCAGGATCGCTTTGCCCATCACTGGATTCAAACGTTCTATCAGTGAGTTGAGCTCTTGCCCCTCAACCTCGTTCAGGACGTAGATCGGCTCTTCTTTCAGAACGGGATAGTCTTTGACAGCGCCGGCATAGTCAGGCGAATCCTGATCCACCAGGGTGTAAGCATTGAGCACGGCCTCCCTCTCCTCGGCGCTCATGAAGATCAGGAGCTTGTCCATCTCACTCTGGCGGATGGCGACCGGTACAGCGTTCTCCACGCCGCCTTGCTGGACGCCGACGTTGATGATCCGAGAGAGGTAATCGGGCAGCGCCAGATCGAAGTTTGCCTGCGCAAACAACAAGACAATGGCCAGTAGGATCATGGCCAGATAAGGTTTCAGATATTTTGCCAATCGAATCATGCGGAATTGCGCTCCGATCTATTTCAGTGTTTGGTCATCTTTTCAACGAACACCAAACCCTGGTCCCGCCGCCAGGACGGCTGTGCACCTTGAGCTTCGCTCCGATCATCGCTGCGCGCTCTTGGATTCCGGTCAGGCCGTAGCGGTCGGGATCCACGGCGGCGGGATCGAAGCCCACGCCGTCGTCGCGGACCACCAGATCAATGCGGTCGCTGCCGAAGGCCAGGCGCACGGTCACCTGCTGGGCAGCGGCGTGGCGCTCCACGTTGGTCAGCGCCTCGTCGGCGATGCGGAACAGGGCCTGGGCTTCTTCGTCCGTCAGGTCAGGCTCCTGGCCAGCCACGATCAGGTCGGCCTGCACGCCGCTCCGCGCCTGGAAAGCCTGAAGCGTGCTGCGCAGCGCGCCCACCAGGCCCAGGGTCTTCAACGGATCGGTGCGCAGGGCCTGGATGGCCTGCCGTGACTCCTCTAGCCCATTTCGGGCCAGGGTGGTGACCCCGTTCAGCGCGTCCTGAGCGGCGGCGGGATCGTGGGTCAGCAGGGTGCGCAGGGCCTCCAGTTGCACCGAAAGCGCGGCCAGGGAGTGGGCCAGCGTGTCGTGCAGTTCGCGGGCCAGGCGATTGCGCTCGCGGCTGACGGCCAACTGTTCCACGGTGGCGGCGTGGCGGCGCAGCCGCTGGTGAGCGGCCTCCAGTTCGGCGTGCTGCTTCCGCTCGCGCTGGGCCAGCACGCTGACCAGGAGGGGCACCAGGTACAGCAAGGCGATGCGCATCAGCGCGCCGGCGAAAAAAGGTCGCGCCAGGATGTCTTGCCGCAAGGCCCAACAGCCAGTGCCCAGGTGCAGCATCGTGGCCCAGGTGCTCCCCCACACCGCCCCCCGCCGTCCGTATCCCCAGGCCAGCAACACCAGGGGGATGAGCAAGAAGAAGAAAGGCTCCGTCAGGGGGGCTTCTGTCAGGTGGCGGATCATCGGCTGCGAGAGGTCCAAATCTTGGAGCCAGAAAGGTCGCCGTTCGAAGAAGAAGGGAGCTGCGAACAGGCTCTCCGTGAGCACGTCCAGGCCCAAGCCCAGGGCCAGAAACCGCCGGCCTAGAGCCCGCTCCAGCCAGGGGGGCAGCGCCAGCAGGGCCAGCAGCAGCGTGGGGGCTGCCCGCAGCAAGATCGCCAACTGGGTTGACGGTCCCAACCCCATCGCCACCAGCAGGCCCAGGCCCAGGAAAACTATCTTGATGATCAGCGTGAGGCGAAAGATGCGCAGCGCCTCGCGCAAAGCTAATGGCTGTTTCATGTTGAGAAAGCCCTTATCCTATTCTGTTCGCGGGGCCAGTAATCAGGTGCAACGCACTTTCAAAGTGCGTTGCACCTTGCACCCTACTCGTACCTTAGCGCCTCGATGGGGCGCAGTCTGGCCGCTCGCCAGGCGGGATAGATGCCGAAGATCAGGCCGACGGCGGCGGCGAAGCCGGAGGCCATCAGTACCGTGCCGGCGTCCACCACGGGGGTCAGGTCGGCGGATAGATTGCCGATCACGTTGGAAGTGGCCACCCCTATGGCGATCCCCAACAGGCCGCCGATCAGGCTCATCATCAGTGACTCGATCAGGAATTGGGCCAGGATGTCGCGTTTGAGCGCGCCCACGGCTTTGCGGATGCCGATCTCCCGCGTCCGCTCAGTGACGCTGACCAGCATGATGTTCATGATGCCGATGCCGCCCACCACCAGCGAGATGCCGGCGATGGCGCCCAGGAAGATGGTGATGGTGCCCATGATGACGTCGAAGGCCTCCAGAACATCGGTCTGGCTGAGGATGGTGAAATCGTCGTCGGCCTGATAGGCGATGCCGTGGCTTTCGCGCAGCGTGTCTTTGATCTGCTGGGTGGCTTCGTCCATCAATTCTTCGCTCCGCGCCTGGACAACGATGGTGTGTACTGCTGGCTCGCCGCTGCGGGTGCGCGCGTGGCGATAGAGCCGACTCTGCGCGGTGGTGAGGGGGATGTAGATCTGATCGTCGTCACTCACAAATCCCATCCCGCCCCTGGCCTTCAGCACACCAATCACCTCATACTGAACGCCCCTGATTTTCACAACCTTACCGATGGGGAATTCATCTTCGGAGAACAAATCCTCGGCGGCATTGGCCCCCAGAACCGCTACTCGAGCGTTGGTGTCCAGGTCATTCTGCGTCAGCCCATCTCCCAATTCTAGCGTCAAACTGCGGATATCTAAATAGTTGGCGGTGACGCCGGCCACGGTGATGCGGGTGTTGCGGCCGCCATAGACCACCGGTTGGTTGCCCTGTATCAGGAGGGCCACTTCCTTCACTGCCGGAGCATA
This sequence comes from uncultured Anaerolineae bacterium, assembly GCA_964510205.1. GTDB lineage: Bacteria > Chloroflexota > Anaerolineae > VGOG01 > VGOG01 > CAZEBW01. The sequence continues at coordinate 36,966 of CAZEBW010000001.1, read as the reverse complement.
AAATGGATCGGCCAACATCTCCGCGTCCCTCAGGCTCAAGGTCTGATAGCCGCCGCTATTGTCCGTATCGGCCAGGATCGAGATCAAGTTGGAGCCAATGGCCTGAATCTCGCTTTCGATGGAGGCGCTGACGCCGTTGCCGATGGAAAGCAGGGCAATCACCGCGGCCACGCCGATGATCACACCCAGCATGGTCAGCGCGGCGCGCATCTTGTTGGTCAGCAGGCTGTCGAAGGCGGTTAAGAGGCTTTCGGTCAAGTTCATAGTGTCCTCCCGGTAAGCTGGTAGATTCGTAGATTCGTAAATTCGTAGATTCGTAGATTCGTAGATTCGTGGCTCAGTTAATGAATGTACGAGTTTACGAATTTACGAGTTTCCCATTCTCCACATCACTCTCAATTAACCCATCTCTGAGGTATATTTTCCGCCGGGCGCGTTGGGCCACTTCTGGGTCGTGGGTGACGATGACGATAGTGATTCCGTGCGAGTGCAGGTCGTCGAAGATGTCTAGAAGATTCTCCCCCGTGGCCGTGTCCACGTTGCCCGTCGGCTCGTCGGCCAGGATGATGCTGGGCTTTGTCACCAGTGCGCGGGCGATGGCCACTCGCTGTCGCTGCCCGCCAGAGAGCTCGTCGGGGCGGTGGTCCATTCGGTGCCCCAAGCCCACGGCGCGCAGGGCCTCCTCCGCCTTTTGTCGCCGCTCGCGCCGGGCATAACCCGCGTACATCAGCGGCATCGTCACCTGCTTGATGGCCGGCGTGCGAGGCAACAGGTTGTAGGTCTGAAAGACGAAGCCGATGCGCTGGTTACGGATGCGGGCCAGTTGGTCGTCGCTCATCTGGCTCACGTCTATGCCGTCCAGTTTGTACGTGCCGCTGGTGGGTTGGTCCAGGCAGCCGATCATGTTCATCAGCGTGCTCTTGCCAGAGCCGGAGGGGCCCATGATGGCTATAAACGCGCCATCCTGGACGGTCATGCTCACCCCGCGCAGGGCGTGCACGGTCTGGGTTCCCATGTGGTACTCTTTGGCGATGTCGGTGATTTCAATCATTGGGTCGCAATCTCCTGATCTCTTCGGGGGGACCCTGGCTGAAGTCCAACGCTTCGCTAACCTCGCCAATGAACAGTTGGTCGCCTTCTCCCAGGCCGCTGGTGACCTCGGTATAGTCCTTGTCGCGCAAGCCAATGGTGACCTCTGTCTTGGTCACGGCATCGCCCTCCACCAGGTTGACGTAGTATTTGCCCGCCTGGCGGTCGGCGATGATGGCCCGGTTGGGGACCAGGAGCACGTTTTTGTGCTGGGCGGTGACCAATTCGGCGTTGGCCGTCATGCCGGAGCGAACGGGCAACTCGCCGGCATCCACTCTCAGACGCACCTGGTAGGTCACGATTTCGGCCCCGCTCTTGGCTTGGGGCGCGATGGAGACCACTTCTCCGCTCAGTTCTTCATCGGGCCAGGTTTCCAGGGTGACCACGGCCTGCTGTCCGACCGCTATACCGCCGATATCTATCTCGTCCACGTCCAGCACCACTTCCAGGCTGTCTTTGTCCATCAGGTCCACGGACGGGCCGCTGGCCCATTCGCCGACTTCGACGTACACTTTCGTCACCACGCCGTCGAAAGGAGCGTCCAGCGCGGCTTTAGCTAGGTTGTCCCGAGCTTCTTCCAGAGAGATTCGCGCCTGCGCCGCCTGCGCCTCGGTCATGGCAATCTTCTCCTCCGACGCGCCCTTGAGTAGCGTGGCCAGATTGGCCTTAGCTTGCGTCACCTGGGCCTCGGCTTGCGACACGCCCGCTTCGGCCTGCGCCACCTGCGCCTCGGCTGCGGCGATCTTCTCATCCGATGCGCCCGCCAGCAGCATCGCCAGGTTGGCCTCGGCCTGGGTCACGGCGGCCTCCGCCTGCAGCACGCCCGCTTCGGCTTGCTTCACCCCCGCTTGGGCCTGGACCACCGCCGCCTCGGCCTGGGCGATCTGGTCGTCAATGTCGTCTAACTGGGCCTGGGCGCTGGCCACCTGGGCTTCTGCCGCCGCCACCGAGGCTCTGGCTGAGGCGATGACCTCCTCCGTCGCCCCCTCCTGGGCCTGCAAGTAGTTGATCTCGGCCACGCGGACGGCGATCTCGGCGTTGGCCACCGCGATGTCCATTTGATCCTTCACGTGTGCGGGGGTTGCCGGATTGCCTTTCGCCGCATCTCGTTCTAACTGGGCGTTCCATAGACTATTCTTGGCCTGCTCCCAGTTTAGGCGAGCTTGCTCAATCGTCTCGGCTTCCGCGCCCTCCAGCAGCGCGTCCAACTGCGCCTGTGCGCTGCTCAGCCCGGCTTTCGCGCTCTTGAGGTTCGCCTCGGCGGTCACGTCGGCGTCGGACAGGCTGTCGCGGGCCAACTCGGCCGTGGTCAGTGCGCTCTTGGCGCTGGTCAGTCCGGCTTGGGCTTTGGCTAGACTCGCTTTGGCGCTGTCGAGTGAGGCTTCGGCGGACGCGATCTCTTCCTCGGAAGCTCCGTTTAGCAGCTCGGTCAGGTTGGCTTTGGCCTGGGCTACAGACGACTTCGCTTGCAGCACGCCCGCCTCGGCCTGCGCCACCGACGCTTGGGCGGCTGCGATATCCTCTTCGGACGCTCCCCGCCGCAGTTCGGTCAGGCTAGCTTCCTGGATGGCTAAGCTCTGTTCCGCCGAGCGGACGGCTCGCTCCAGGCTGCTGTCCCCCAGTTGGATCAAGACATCGCCGGCCTGCACCTCGTCGCCGACCTCGACGTAGACGTCTTCCACCTGGCCGGCCATTCCCAGCGCCAGGTGAGCCTCCCGCTGGGGGAGCAGCCAGCCGCTGGCCGTCGCCCCGGCCGACAGATCGCCGATGAAGGCCGTGACCATCTGGCTGGAATCTGAATTAGCCGCCTGTGCGCGGCGTTGGCGGAGTTGCGCCAGGGGGCGTTCATTGGCGAACCAGACCACGGCTGCCGCAACCACCACGGCCGCCACAGCTAACACGATCCAACGAGTACGCTTGCTTTTCTTCTGGGGTTCCATTTGCATCTCTCCATTATTCATTGGGGTGTGTTCAAATTCATTGTGCCTTTATTGTACCAGAAAACGGGCGCTCGCGCTAGTGTCATTGGTCAGTTTCGGGATTGTGACGAAAGTCATAAGGGAGTAATGGGGGGAAACGAGTACCCCGTCGCCTCGTTGCCTCGTTGCCTCGTTGCCTCATTGCCTCGTTCCCTCTTTGACAAATCGTCCTGGCGATGCTAGAATTTGGCTTATGGAGGCAGACGGCAATGGATTACGACGTGATCGTAGTCGGAGCGGGCATTGGCGGCGCGGCGGCGGCCTACCACCTGGGGGAAGCGGGCTGCAAGGTGCTGGTGCTGGAGAGAGAGCGGCTGCCCAGATACAAACCCTGTGGGGGCGGTGTGCCTGGCTCGGTTCTCCGCCATTTCCCCTTCCCTCTCGACCAGGCGATTGAGACCAAAGTAACCAGAATCCGCTATTCCTATCGGGGACAAGAGGAAGTCACCGTTCCGCTGCCGGGCGAGCCGGTGGCCATGGTGATGCGGGATAAGTTCGACGCTCTGGTGCTGGGGAAGGCCAAGTGCGAGGTACGGGAAGCCGTGTCGGTGACGGAGGTCACGGAGAGCCAGGACAGCGTGCTTGTCTCGACCCAAGACGGCCAGCGGTTCAGGGGGCGCTACCTGGTGGGCGCTGACGGCGCCAATTCGATCACGGCCAGGGAGCTGGGCCTGCGGCGGGGCAAGGTTCTGGGAGCAGCCATCGAGGCCGAGGTCCCTCTGCCCCCGCGTGCCCTGGCGGACTGGGCGCAAACGGCCCTCTTTGAGTTTGGTGCGCTCAAGGGTGGCTACCTGTGGATCTTTCCCAAGCGAGACCACCTATCGGTCGGCGTCGGCGCTTTCAGGAAAGGGAAAGCCAAGCTGCGGGACATCCTGAGGCAGGAGATGGCCAAGTTCGGCATCGGCCTGGGCGGCGTCACTCTGCATGGCCATCCCCTGCCCATTTACGTCCGCTCCGAGAGGCTGAACACGGCCCGTTCCCTGTTGGTGGGCGATGCGGCCGGTCTCATGGATCCCCTGACGGGTGAGGGCATCCGCTACGCCGTCAAGAGCGCGCGCCTGGCTGCGGAAGCCATTGTCCAGGGGGAGCTGGGCCAGTACACGGCGTGGGTGCAGAGGGACATCGGCGCCAACTTGAGTCGCGCTCGTTGGGTAGCCGCTCTCTTCTATTATGGGCTGCCGCGCCTCTGCTTCCGCCTCGTCGTCCCCGATCCTAAGGTCACGCGATTTCTCGCCGCGATGCTCAACGATCGAGTAACCTACTCTGACCTCAGCCGCCGTATTTTGCCCTACCTGTTCAGGTTGTTGGGGCGGAGAACAGCGGATCCCTTCGACAGGCTCAGGACAGGTGGCAGGATTGACGGATAAGGCCCCATTCTTGCTAACTGTCTGATTTGAGTGTATACTTAACTTAACTTGGTGTGTTAGATTCCCGATAAGGCTGCCGGGTGTGGCCGCCAGTCAGCACTACAGCGGATTTAGAATAGAACGGATCAAGAATGGGAAACTCGCAATGCGTTTGTCGAAGCATCCGTTTGTTTCTCAATCCGATGTAGTCTCACAAAGGAGAATCCAATGAAAAAAGGAGCTTTCACTTTCGTACTGCACAGCCATTTGCCCTATTGTCGCATGGCGGGGCGCTGGCCGCACGGAGAGGAGTGGCTGCACGAGGCCGCCTCGGAGACCTACGTGCCCCTCCTCAATGCCCTCTACGACCTGAAGGAGGAGGGCTATCCCATCAAGCTGACCCTCGGCCTGACCCCCGTCCTGGCCGAGCAGTTGGCTGATCCGCTGGTGCTGGATCACTTCGAGATCTATCTGGAGCAGAACATCGAGGCGGCCGAGGGCGATGTCGAACGCTTCCAGAAGGCGGACGAGCCTCACCTGGAGTACCTGGCTACTTTTTTCCGCGACTGGTACGGGAACATCTTGGCCACCTTTAGAGATCGCTTCGGAAGGGACATCGTGGGCGCCTTCAAAAAGCTCCAGGACGAGGGCTATCTGGAGATCATCACCTCCGCCGCCACCCACGGCTATCTCCCTCTGCTCTCCCGCGATTCCTCGATCTACGGCCAACTGAGAACCGGCGTGGAGAGCTATCGCCGGCTGTTCGGGCGGGATCCACGGGCCGTCTGGTTGCCGGAGTGCGCCTACCGTCCCGCCTTCTACGCCGAGGCGGATGGGGAGCGCTACTACAAGCCTGGTCTGGAGGAGTTCCTGGCTGAGTTAGACCTCGGCTGCTTCTTCAGCGAGACCCACACCATTGAGGGCGGGCTGCCGGTGGGCAAGGCCGCTGGCGACGCCGTGGGCTACGGGGACGTGCCCCAGCGCATCGCCGTGCCCCTGCCCGACTACGTGGAGCCTACAGAGAAAACCACCTATCAGCCCTACTACGTGGCCGGCGGCAGAGGGGAGGGGGCCTACTCGCCCGTGGTCGTCATCGGGCGCAACAACCGCACGGGGATGCAGGTCTGGTCGGCCGACTGGGGGTATCCCGGCGACTACGACTACCTGGAGTTCCATAAGAAAGACGGCGTCTCCGGCCTCAGGTACTGGCGAGTGAGTGGGCCGCGCGTTGATCTGGGGCAGAAGGACTATTATCATCCCGACTGGGCTGAGTACAAAGTGGGGGAACACTCCCGTCACTTCGCCTGGTTGGTTGATGACCTGGTGGCTCAGTACTACGACGAGGCCGCTTCGCTAACCGAGGCCGCTTCGCTAACGGAGACGGCTTCCGCTTCCGAGAGCGGCGAATTTGGTCTCATCGCCTCTAACTACGACACCGAGCTCTTCGGCCACTGGTGGTTCGAGGGCATTGATTGGATGCGAGAGGTGCTGAGAATCTTGAGCCAGAGCGAGACGGTGGAACTGACCACGGCCAGCGAGTTTATCGAGCAGCACCCGCCTGAGGACGTGCTGGCCTTGTCGGAAGGCTCGTGGGGCATGGGGGGAGGGCACTGGACCTGGGACAACCACGAGACCCACTGGATGTGGAAGCCTATCCGCGAATCGGAGCGCCGCATGGAGAAGCTGGTGGCCCAGCACCCCGCCGCCCAGGGCGACTTGGCCGCCGTCCTCAACCAGGCCGCGCGGGAGCTGCTGCTGTTGCAGTCCAGCGATTGGCCCTTCTTGGTCACCACCGGCCAGGCCCGTGAGTACGCCATCCTGCGCTTCAACGAGCACTTGGACCGCTTCAATCAGTTGGCCGAGCTGGCCGAGGTTGGGCAGGCGGATCCGGCCCTGGTGGCAGACCTCTACGAGCGAGACAAGCTGTTCCCGAACATGGATTATCGGTGGTTTGGGGAGAGGGAGGGGAGTAACTGAAAAGGTGTTCGGTAGCAAATGGGCGCGTACAGTCCAAGGAGGTGTTCGATGACTGAGTATCGCGTGATCTATCAATTCGATCAGGAGACAGGTCAGGTGATGGCTATGGTGCCTGAACTCAACTACGTTTCATCCTTCGGAGCCGACTTTGCCGAGGCCGAGCAAAACATCATGGAGGCGGTTGCAGCCTATCTGGAAGCACTGCTCGCTGAGGGTGAATTGCTGCCCCGGAGCGTGAGGGAACGTGAAGGCACCTTCCTGCGAGTGTCTGACGTTGAAGAAGTAATGGCCGGAGACAGGGCATGAGTGCCAGGCTTCGGCCAATGAAAGCCGTCAAGGTGCTGCGCAAACTGGAGCGAGCCGGTTTTGTGGAAATCCGTCGTAAAGGCAGCCACCGCGTGTTGAAGAACTACGATACCGGCCGGCTCGTCGTGGTGCCGGTCCACAGGGGACGCGACATCCCTCGCGGCACGTTGCATAACATCGTCGTTCGCCAGGCAGGGCTGGCGATAGAGGAGTTTAATGCTCTATGAGCAGCGTGTTTCGGATGCCAATGCAGTCCAGCGATGTGCACTGGAGCACGGTGCGATGGGGGCCAATCCACTTGTCTTGAATGTCGAACGAGAAGGAGTCCGACCATGAAGTCAAAACGGCTTGAGGACCTACCCTGGTACGAGCAGAATACCTTTTGGGAAACGGTGGCCCCTACTTTGTTTACTCAGCAGCGCTGGGAGGATGCCCCAGCCGAGGTGGATCAAGTCGTCTCCCTGCTTGGGGTTGAACCGGGCGCGCACGTTCTCGACCTTTGCTGCGGAGTGGGGAGACACTCCCTGGCGCTGGCCCGCCGTGGGTTCTGTGTGACCGGGGTGGACAGGACACAGCCGTATCTGGACAGAGCAGCCGAGCAAGCGGAGGCGGAAGGGCTGGAGGTCGAGTTTGTCCAGAGCGACATGAGGAGCTTCTGTCGGCCGGATGCGTTCGACGCGGTTGTCAACCTGTTCACGTCGTTCGGCTATTTTGAAGACCCAGAAGACGATCGGCAGGTCGCCGCAAATATGTATCGCTCCCTCAAAGCGGGCGGGGTCTTTCTCATAGACATGATGGGCAAGGAAGTTCTGGCCCGCATCTTTCGGGAGAGGGACTGGTACGAAGAAGACGGCGTACTCGTCCTGCAGGAGCGAAAGATCGCCCAGAACTGGAGTTGGATGGAGAACCGCTGGATTCTCCTGGCGGGCGACAGCCGCACTGAGCTCAACCTGTCGCACCGCATTTATTCGGCCGTGGAACTGGCTTCATTGCTGACCGAGTGTGGTTTTGCGCACGTTGAGGCCTATGGCAACCTTGACGGCAGTGCTTATGATCACCTGGCCAGGAGATTGGTGATCGTGGCGCGAAAATGAAAATCCTGACCGTTAGCGACAAAATAATCGAGAGTATCTACAGCGAAGCCATCAAACAGCGGTTTGGCGACGTGGGCCTGGTGCTGGCCTGCGGCGATCTGTCGCCCCTCTACCTGGAATTCATCGTCACCGTGCTCAACGTGCCGCTGCTTTACGTGTTCGGCAACCACGACCAGGGAATCCACACCGCCGATGGCAGATTCGTTCAAGCGCCCACGGGCTGCATCAACGTGGACGAGCGGGTAGTGGAGGTCGAAGGGCTGCTCATCGGCGGACTGGAAGGCTCGATGCGCTACAGCGGCCGTGGCAGTTATCAGTATACCGAGCAGACCATGCGGTGGAAAGCGTTGCGGATGACGCCGGCGCTGTGGCTGAATCGGCTGCGGCATGGCCGATTTCTGGATATTCTGATCACCCACGCCCCACCCTACGGCATCCACGACGGCGCCGACGTCTGCCACACCGGGTTCAAGACCTTTCTGCGCATGATGGACGTCTACCGCCCCCGCTACCTAATCCACGGTCACCAGCACGTCTACAGCCCCAATGCCACCATTCGCACTGCGTACCGCCATACTCAGGTGGTGAACACCTACGGCTACCAGGTGATTGATTGGGAGTGGATTGGGTGAAAAGGAGGCCGTTGTCGTGACAGGGCAGAACACTCTCAGCTTTCCATCGGCAGTGCAGGACTTTCGCCAAGCGCGTCGGCAGGCCGCTCTGGAGCAGATCATGGCCCGCCTCACGGGGAAGTCCGTGAATCTCCTTTCCTACGAAGAGGTGAGCCAGAAGCTGAAGGTCAAGGCCAGGGGCAGGCAGGAATTGAAGGACATCCCGTTGGACGCCATCGTTGGCAGCGTGGGGCGTTACGCCGACTTCACCCGCAGCTTTCTGCCTCGGCAGGATAGCGACCAAGAGCGGTGGGCCAGGGTTAAGGTTGCACAGACTAGTCTGAGCGGTTTGCCGCCCATCGAAGTCTATCAGGTAGGCGATGCCTATTTCGTCCTCGACGGCAATCACCGCGTATCGGTCGCCCGGCAGCTCGGCGCGCCAAGCATCCAAGCCTACGTGACCGAGGTTCGCACCAAAGTGCCCCTCTCGCCCGATACCCAGCCCGACGACCTGATTCTCAAGGCCGAGTACGCCGATTTCTTGGAACATACCCACCTGGACGAACTCCGCCCGCAGGCCGACCTGAGCGTGACCGCCCCCGGCCAGTATCGCGTACTCGAAGAGCACATCGCGGTTCATCGCTACTTCATGGGGTTGGAGCAAGGCCGGGAGATCCCATACGATGAAGCCGTCGCCCACTGGTACGATGAAGTCTATTGGCCCGTGGTGCAGGCCATCCGCCAACGGGGCATACTGCGGGACTTCCCCGATCGAACGGAGACCGACCTCTACTTGTGGCTGTCGGAACACCGCGCTGAGTTGGAGGAGGAATTGGGATGGGAGATCAGCACCGAGGACGCGGCCGCCGATCTGGCCGCTCAATTCGGCTCCAGGCGGCAACACCTGATAGCCCGCGTCAGTGAGAGGTTGCTCGACGCGGTGACACCTGACGAGCTGGAGGGCGGCCCGTCTCCTGGACAGTGGCGGGAAGAACGATTAGCGGCTCGGCGGGATGATCGCCTGTTCGCCGACGTTCTAGTGGCCGTCAACGGCCAGGAGACCGGCTGGCGCGCCCTGGAGCAGGCGCTGGAAGTGGCCCGGCGCGAGGGGGCGCGGCTGCGCGGCCTTCACGTGACGCCCTCAGAAGAGCAGAGAGAAAGCGAAGAGGCGCGCGCTGTGCAGGCCGAGTTCGACCGTCGCTGCCAGGCAGCGGGCATTCCGGGGAAGCTGGTTCTCGAAGTTGGAAAAGTGCCGCGCGAAATCTGCCGACGGGCCCGCTGGACCGATCTGGTGGTGTTGAGCCTTTCCTACCCACCTCCGCCTCAAGCCATGGCCAGGCTCGGTTCCGGGCTGAGTAATCTGCTGCGGCGCTGCCCCAGGCCTGTGCTGGCCGTGCCGAGGTTTTCGTCGCGCCTGAGTTGCGCGCTGCTGGCCTACGATGGCAGCGCCAAAGCCGACGAGGCCCTCTTCGTAGCTGCCTACCTATCGGGCAGATGGAACATCCCCCTGGCCGTGGTGACTGTGATAGAACCGGGCCGCACCACGTTGGACACGCTGGCCCGCGCTGAAGAGTACCTGGGGACGCACGGCGTGCAAGCCGAGTTCGTGAAGGAGAGTGGCCCGGTGGCCGAGGCGGTTCTGAACGCCGCCGACCAGCACGAGAGCGATCTGATCGTCATGGGAGGTTATGGTCACAGCCCGGTGCTGGAGGTCGTGCTCGGCAGCGCGGTGGACGAGGTGCTGCGCGCCAGTCGGCGGCCTATGTTGATTTGTCGGTAGGAAGAACACAAGCGCTGCGGCCTGACCTGAGCCAGTCCAGGAAGCCACTGTTTTTCTCAAGACAAGAGCCATCCCCCGTCTTCACCGGGGATGGCTCTTGTTTCTCGCAGAGTTTCAAGCTCTGATTACCAATCTCTAGCTCACAGCCCAGCCTTTTCCAACACCGCCGGCACGTGCTTCTCCCAACCGAGGGGCATCAGGTGCACGCCCTGACACATGTCCTTCATCTCCCGAATCAGGCGGGCCGAAATCTCGATGCTCGTTTTCACCCTGCTCTCTGCCTCATCCATCTCGTCAATCAGGCTCTCAGGCACGTGCACTCCGGCCACGTTCCTATTCATGAAGCGAGCCATACCAGCGGATTTCAGAAACACGATGCCCACCATCACCGGCACGTTCAGGTGTTGGATTTGGTTCATGAATTCCTCAAACCGCTTGGGGTCGTACACCGCCTGAGTTTGAAAGAACTGAGCCCCAGCTTTGACCTTTTTCTCCATTTTCATAATCTGGGGCTCCAGAGGATTCGCGCCTGGAGTGACCACCGCTCCCAAATGGAAACTGGGGCTGCCCTTGAGCTTCTCCCCCGCCAGATCGCGCCCCTGCTGCAATTCGGAGGCGGCGTGAAGCAGAGAGACCGAACCCAGATCGAAGACGGGTTTGCCTCCTGGATGATCGCCCAGGGAGATGTGGTCGCCGGTCAGGCAGAGAACGTTTTCGATGCCCAACACGTAGGCGCTCAGCAGATCGGACTGCAGGGCGATGCGATTGCGGTCCCGACAGGTGAGCTGGAAGACCGGCTCCATTCCCCTCTCTTTGAGGATACGACAGACGGCCAGAGAGCCCAGCCGCATCACCGAACTCTGCTGGTCGGTTACGTTGATGGCGTGCACCTTGTCGCGTATGATCTCGGCCTCTTCTAACATCTTTTCGATGTCAACGCCTTTGGGCGGGCCAACCTCTGAAGTCACAGCGAATTGGCCAGATTCGAACATTTCTTGAAGTTTCGTCATTTTTCAGTGACCTCCTTAGTGTCCCTCACCGCTTAACGGTGGCCTGCCCTCGTACCGGCGCCAGCTTGGGCCGGTGATCAGGCAAACCCAGTTGCGCCAAAGCTGCAAAATGACCCTGGGGCCTTCACGAAGTAGAGGTTCATCTTTCCTAAAAAGGGTCTCAAAGATGGATGGGCTATCGAGCAGACCGACCACCATGTTTTCCCAGGCGGAGGTGCCGCTCAATCGCCAATCTGGCGGTGGTTCGTAGTTCTCCTCCAGCAAGTCCACCCGGTCGAGCTCAACGGTGCTCTCCCAGATCTCGTCCCACACGCACCGCTTGCTCATGTCCACCTCACACATGCCGTCCATGGCTCCTCCACAGGGACCATTGCGCTGATCCTTGGGGCAGCGCATGGGGCAGACAAGGCCAGTGTGGCTCAGCACACAATTGCCGCAAGATTGGCAATCGAAGAGCCATTCTTTTCCTTTCCTCTCAACAACGAAGAAAGCTTTGGAAAAGGCTCGACTTTGAAAAGCCTTTTCGAGTACATCATCTATTGACATTGGGTTCTCTCCTCAGTAAGTTTTTTCGCATTGAGGCAGAAGGGACACTTGCGCTCGCGACAGATTGTCCAATCCATCGCCTCCCCGGCTCAATCGCCAGATCCAGCCGTGGCGTAGTGTGACTCTTCCCCTAATGCGTTTTTCGACATGATGCGTGACAACGCGAGACGTGAGAACACCTCTTCACATCTCCACGGGTCACGCTTCGCAGGATTTCCGCAGTAGCCAGCCTCGAAGCACCGAACTGGCTTCCTAAATACTTGATCTATTGGATTCCTATTTCCCCTTTTTTCGCAATTGCTTCTCTATCCGAGCCAGCAGTTCCGTGGGCTTGACAGGCTTGTCAATGTAGTCCTCGGCTTCTAAGGTGAAGCCTCGGCTCATGGACAGCGTCGTTTGTCCCACCCTTTGGGCAAAGCTGGTCAGCATCAACACCGGGATGTCTTCGAATTCTGGATTGCCTTTGAGCTCCTCGCAAACCGTGAATCCGTCCTCCAAGGGCATGATGATGTCCAGGAGGATGAGGTCTGGACTCTCGTCCCGTGCCTTTTGCAACCCCTCTTCCCCGTCGTAGGCCACGATCACCTCGTAGGGCTTGCTTTCCAGGACCTTCTTTGTGGCCTGCACAAAGTCGGGGTCATCGTCAATGAGCAGGATTTTAGTTCGCTCTTCCATTTTCTCCCCTTTCTTTAGATTGGCCCTCGGTCTGAAGACCTCGGCTGATACAGGAAATCCGTTGAAACGGATTCAGAACAAATGCGATTTGTCGCATTTTGTGTCTCAGCCGAGCAATTCATTGCTCGGCCAAGGCTTTCAGCAAAAGCTTCTCCACCCGATACAGTAGGTCCAACGGGCGGATGGGTTTCTCCACAATGACCAAGATTTTGGCTTGATCACTCATCTCCTGTTCCCTCGAACGCCGGCCGGGGCAGCAGCCCAGCCTCCTCCACGATAACCGGAACCATCTCCTCCCAGCCCACGGCCATGATGTGAACGCCATGTATGCCCGGCATTTCCCTGAGCTGTTCGATGGTCTCCAGACATATCTTGAGCCCTTCTTGCTTGGCGTCCTGCGCCTCTTTCATGCGAGTCACCAGCTCATTGGGGACTTCCACGCCGGCCACGTGGTCTCTCATGTAGCGGGCCATCCCCGCTGACTTCATGGGGATCAGCCCGGCCAGGATGTGCACCTGCTCATCCAACCCCTGATCGCATACCATCGCCATAAACTTTCTGAACTTAGGCACGTCGAAAATCCCCTGAGTCTGGATGAAATCGGCTCCTGCTTTGATCTTCTTGGCCAGCCGCACCACCCGGAACTCGAAGGGATCAGCATAGGGATTGGAGGCCGCGCCGATGAATAAGGGAGCATCGCCAAAGAACTTGTCGTCGCTGATAAACTGACCCTCCTCGCGCATTTTCTTGAGAGTCTGGATCAACTGCATGGAATCTATGTCGAAAACGTTCTTAGCCGTGGGGTGGTTGCCGAACTTCTGATGGTCGCCAGACAGGCAAAGGATGTTCTTGATGCCGAAAGCAACTGCCCCCAGGACATCGCTCTGGATGGCCAGCCGGTTTCGGTCTCGACAGGTGATCTGCAGCACGGGATCCATGCCCAGTTGCTTGACCATGGCGCAGGCGGCCAGGCTGCTCATCCTGACGATGGCCGTCTGGTTGTCGGTGACGTTCACGGCATCGCAATAGCCTTTGACCTCACTGGCCCTCTTCTCGACCACTTGGCGACGCGTCCCCTTGGGAGGGCCTAGCTCGGCCGTTACCGCGAATTGGCCGCTTTCCAGTACAGCCTCCAGATTGCTTCCCGCTTTCATGATCCTACTCCTTTGTGGTCGGCTGGTCAGTCCATTCGTGGATTCGTAAATTCGTAGAGCCGTAAATTCGTGGGCTCGTAGGTTCGGAAGTCGCGAGTTTACGAATCCCGAATCTACGAATTTACGACCTTAGGCAAGATGAAGGTGAACTGGCTTCCCTTCCCGTCGGCAGTGCAGGGGCTCTCCGCCCAGATCCTCCCTCCGTGCGCTTCCACGATCTTCTTGGCGATGGAAAGTCCCAAGCCCGCCCCGGTCCTCTCCACGTCTCGACCGCGAAAGAACTCGTCGAAAACGTAGCACAGGTCTTCGGGGGGGATGCCCACACCAGTGTCTCTCACCTCGACTTGAAGGTGGTCCTCCTTTTCTTCTACAGTAAGGGTGATCAAGCCTTCAGGCGGAGTGAACTTGATGGCGTTGCTCAGCAGATTGTTCAGCACTTGCCGCAAACGATGGGGAGCGGCCTGAATTACGGGCAGTTCTGCCGGCATCTCCACCCGCAGTTCCATCCCTTTTTCCTTGGCCATGGCCTGGGTATCCTCCAGGGAACCCTCCACCACCTCGGACAGGCAAATGGCCTCAAACTCCTCGGCGATCTGCCCCGCCTCAATGCGCGACACGTCCAACAAGTCGCCGATCAAATTGAGCAATTCTCCGATGCGGTGGCTGCTTCTCTCCAACATCTCCCGCTGTTCTTGGTTGATCTCGCCAGCGAAGCCACCCAAGATCACCTGGAGATAGCTCTCAATGGCCACCAACGGGGCCTTTAAGTCGTGAGAGACCATGCCCAGCAAATAGGTCCTGAGCCTGTCCATCTCTGTCAGCTTCCTGTTGACTTCTTCCAAAGCGCTGAAGTCTATCAGGCAGCGATCTCTCAACGAGGCGACTTCGCGCTGTCTCTTCCTCAACTCCCCGGAGATGGAAGTAGCCATATAGGTAGAGATGTACAGGACGGTGGCAAAAGTGAATAGGATGGCCATAATGTACGATTCTTGGCGGTACAGGTCACGTGAAACGAACCCCTCTAGATGGACGTGGGGGATGACGCCGAAGTATTCCAGGCCGGTCAATGAGCAGAGCAGCAAGACGGCTAGCGTGGCCAGCAAATAGGCCGCCCTGTAGGGGAGCAGGATGCTGGCGATGGTGATGTGAAAGACGAAGTAGAAAACGAGCGGGTTTTCTATGCCCCCTGTGAAATGGAGAAGTACCGTTAGGGCTAGCAAGTCCACCACACCCTGTATGGCTGCAAACCTTCTGGCTTTCTCCACCAGATCGGGGGTGTCCTCAGGCCTCAAGTCCCTGGCGTACAGCCAAAATACCGCATTGTACACGGCGATGCAAAGGGCAATGAGGTAGACCGGCAGGACAGGGAATCCTATCTGGAGGACATTGTTGGCGAACAGTGCTAGGACTGCTACCCCGGCAGCAGCCATCCACCTGAAGTTGATGGAATAATGAATCCTCTGAATCAAGGTGGCTTCTTCGGGCGTGTACTCAAAGGAGAGCTGTTCCCCTCTCAGAAAACTCATCAATGTCTGTCTGGTATCCCTGAGTCGGGAGCCCACTATCTTGGAAACCGCTGTCATCACCTTATAGCCGATGCGGGGATCACTGTCGAACAGGTCAAGCAACGCGGCCCTCTCGAAGACAATGGCGCTGGTTCTTTCCGTGCATTTCGATGATAGGGTGCGAATGTGGGGTTCCACAAGAGAGGACCACCCGAAGGCCTGGCCTTCTGTGATCTCCTCGATAATCGTTCGCCTGGTGGAGGCATATGGCTGAAGTTCGAGCTCCAGCTCCAAGGCGACCTTACCATCTCGCACGATGTAGAAGTATTGTGCCTCACTGCCTTCTTCGTGGACAATGGTTCCGGCCTCAAAGGTCTCTTCTCGGCAGAGAGCAGCGACTTTCTCCAACTCATCGTCGGTCAGGTCTTGGAAGACTGGAAATTTGCTCAGAGCTTGAATCGTGATCATCTGTCTCTCGCTCTAGGGTCTCTCACAGGCGCAGGTCTTCTCTTACGATCTTGCGCGGGCCGCCGTCGCGGCTGGTGGACCAGTCTTTAGCCGGTTGGATCTCCATCAACAACTCTAGCTTGTTCAGTGCCTGGAGGCGGTCGTAGATGAGCTGCCAGGCGCAGTCTATTTCGGAATCAATCTCGCACTTGCCGCCTACGGACCCCCCGCAAGGCCCGTTGAGCAGGCTCTTGGAGCAGCGGGCGATGGGGCAGATGCCAGCGGTGATGTCTAGGATGCAGTTCCCGCAGGCCTGGCAGCGCTCGTCCCAGACGCCTTGTTCGGTGGGCTGGCCCAAAAAGGTGGTGTTGAGGCCAGGCAGGGTGATGGCTTCAGGGAACTGCTCGTTCATGGTCTGCACGCCGATGCCGCAGGCCAGGGACAGCGCCACGTCGGCCTCCCGCACCAGGTCGGCTACTTCTTCATTATACTCATACTCGCACTGGCGCTGTACCGTGGCCTCCAACAGCTCCTTGGACTGGCCTTCCAGCCTAGTGGCCATGCGCAGGCTGGAGGCCAGGATGCCCACTTCTTTCTCCCCCCCGGCGAAGCACACCGTGACGCAGGTGCCGCAGCCCAGGATCAGCACCCTGTGGTAATCGGCGATCATCTGTTTGATTTCATCCAGAGGCTTCTGTTCGCCTATGATCATCGTTTAGCCTCCATTATCTCTCAGGGGGTTAGGCCCCAGCTCTCGAATCCGCTCCGTCATCTCCGTAGCGATCTCGGCGAAACGGGCTCCTTCGGCCGAGGAGAGGAAGTACATCTCCAACCGCTCACCGCCCAGGCCGATTTGGTCGAGGATCTCTTTGACGTAGTTCACCCTTTTCTCAGCGCGCAGATTACCTTCCAGGTAATGGCAGGTGCCCTTCAGTCAACCGGCCACCAAGGCGCCGTCCGCGCCCCGCTCGAAGGCTCGCAAGACGTAGAGAACGTCCAGCTTGCCGGTGCAGGGCAGGCGGATGATCTTGACGTTGGTTGGATACTGAAGGCGCATTGAGCCTGTCAGGTCGGCTGCAGCGTAGGCGCAGTAGTGGCAACAGAAGGCCAGGATCTGGGGTTCGAATTGGTTCATTACCACTCCCTTGTTGCAAACTCCGCTAGATTCTTGTAGTTGTTCCGCATCTCATCAGCAGTTACAGAGTTGAGAAGATTCAAAACGCGGCGCAACATCTCACCAAATCCAAGTTGCTCAGAGACGATGATACCGTAGTGCTGTTTACCCGCTTCCCACCACTCTACTGCTCAATCTCCTGCGGATGCTCGTGGTAATAGCTCAGAGCATCGTACACCTGGGCCAGAGTAAGATATGGATAATCATCTACAATCTGCTCGGGTTTGTCACCTAGGCGTGTGCGTTCAACGATGGTACGGACACTGATGCCCGTGCCCTTGATTACGGGCTCTCCACCGCGTATTCCCTCAACCCGCACGATGTGGGGATGCTCCGTCTGGATAGTTGGACGAATTCTGGTAACCACTTCGCCTACCATCTGTTTCAGGCCTCGCATTTCCTCTTTCAGCGTATCTAATTCGGCGTAAATGAGTTTGCTGTCCAAAGTCCTCTCAGCCATTATAGTGTTACCTCCCGAGACAAAGCGAACTGAGCGTAAACAGGGACGGCTACTCGTTCCGTCGCTCTCAGCGAAAAATCAATGATCGTGAACCCTACGACCTCGCCTGATTCCGGATCAATTCTAACCAGAAAACCGTTTCCCTGCTCTATACACAAAGCCGAATCGGAATCTCCCAAAGTTACGTAAAGAATGTCTTCTTCCCTGTCGTAGTGATAGTTCAAGGTCTTGGCCTTATCCACAGTACTTCACCTCATTGTTACCTGCGTATGACAACGAAATCCAGGATTTATCGAATCCGATTCGGTCAATCCTCTGATTCGCTGTCATATCCTCGACGCCGCCAACAACTCCTCAAACAGCGCCACCTCTTTGGCCAGCACCTGCTCATCCCGATAGTGCTGCAGTTGAATGGCCTTGGCCGGGCACTCGGCTGCGCAGGTGCCGCAGCCCTGGCAGGCGGCAGCCTCGATCTCGGCCACGCCTAGGATGGCCCCAGCGCCAATCTTGGTCGGATTGATGCGCGGCACATCGTAGGGGCAGACGCGCACACAGGTCAGGCAGCCGGTGCACTTCTCCTCGTCCACCACGGCCACCATCCCGCCTACTTCCAGAGCTTCTTTGGAGAGGATGGTTGCTGCTCGCGCCGCCGCTGCCTGGGCCTGGGCGATGGTCTCGTCTATGAATTTGGGATAGTGGGCCGCGCCGCACAGGAAAAGGCCCTCGGCGGGGAAATCCACCGGCCGCAGCTTGACGTGGGCCTCCAGGAAGAAGCCCTCCAAAGTGCAGGAGAACTTGAGCAACTCGGCCAGGGCCTGGCTGCCTTCGGCCGGCACCACGGCGGTGGACAGGACCAGCAAGTCAGGGTTGAGAGCGAGATGCTGTCCCAAGACCGGCTCGAAGACCGAAACTTGCAATTGGCCGTCCACTGATCGTACATCGGGCCGATTCTCGTCGTCATAGCGCAGGAAAATGACGCCCTTCTCCCGCGCCTCGGTGTAGAGCGACTCGCTGAAGCCATAGGTGCGCATGTCTTTGTAGAGGACGTAAACGTTGCAGTCTGGGTTGAGCTCTTTGAGTTGCAGGGCGTTCTTGATAGCCACCCCGCAGCAGACGCGGCTGCAATAGAAAGGCGCGTCATCGTCCTCGTCCCAGGGGCCGACGCACTGAATCATCACCACGTTTTCGATTTTCGATTTCCGATTTCCGATTTTCGATTGCGGGTCGCTGATTCGCTGATTCGCTGATTCGTACAACAGCCTCTCCAAGTCGCCTTGGGTGATAACCCGCGGGTCCTGGCCAAGCAGATAGGCATTGCCCCGCCACTCTTGCCCGCCGGTGGCCACGATGGTCACGCCGTGCTCAATGAGGCGCTGGGTGGGATCGTCTACGCTGGTCACGGTGGTTTTGAAGTTGCCCACGAAGCCGCTGTACTTCACAACCTCGCAGCCAGTCAGGGTCTCGATGTTCGGATTGGCCTGGACCTTGCCCACCAGTTCTTGTAAGTAGGTTTGTGGGTCAGCGGCATCGGCAGTGTAGTAGATCTGACGCAGGCGGCCGCCCAGTTCCTTTTCCCGCTCCACCAGATAGACGCCGAAGCCCTGCTGGGCCAGATTCAGCGCGGCGGTCATCCCCGCCACGCCCCCGCCGATGACCAGTGCCTCGTGGCTCAATGGCTGGGGCGCGGTGTAGAGCGGCGTTAGCCAGCGGGAGCGACCGACGGCCATGCGAGTCAGGTCTTTGGCTTTCTGGGTGGCCGCTTCGGGTTGGGAGGAGTGCACCCAGGAGCACTGGTCTCTGATGTTGGCCATCTCGAAGAGATAGGGGTTCAACCCCGCCTCGCAGATGGTGTCGCGGAAGATGGGCTCGTGGGTGCGCGGCGTGCAGGAGGAAACGATGACGCGGTTGAGCCCGTGCTCGGCGACGCGCTCCTGGATCAGCTTCAGGGAGTCGGCGGAGCAGGTGTAAATGGTGTTCTCGGCGTGGACGACGTTGGGCAGGGTCCTGGCGTAATCTGTCACAGCCTTCACGTCCACCACGCCGGCGATGTTCGACCCGCAGGAGCAGATAAACACCCCAATGCGCGGTTCGTCGGTGAGGGCCACGGGGATCTCCGGCGGATACACCTTCTCCTCGACCAGGGTGCCGCGCTCGCTGCCGATGAGCGATAGGGCCGCCGCCGCCGCGCCGCTGGCCTCGACGACGCTCTCAGGGATGTCCTTGGGCTCGGCGAAAGCGCCGCAGACGTAAACCCCCGACCGGCTGGTCTCCACAGGTTGAAAGGGCTGTGTCTGGCAGAAGCCCCGCTCGTCCAGCTCGATGCCCACGGCCTCTGCCAGGGCCTTCGCACCGGCCGCAGGTTCCAAGCCCACGCTGAGAACGACCAGGTCAAAGCGCTCGTTGTGCAATTGGCCGTCTTCGGTTCGATATTGGAAGAGGATGTCCCTGGTGCGGGGGTCTTCCTTCAATGAGGAGGGGCGACAGCGGGTGTATTTGATCCCCAACTGCTTGCCTCGTTCGAAGTAGGCGTCGAAGCCCTTGCTGAAGGCCCGCATGTCCATCATGAAGATGTGGCACTCGACGCCGGGCAGGTGCTCCTGAGCCAGCATGGCCTCCTTGGTGGCATACATGCAGCAGATGGAGC
>CAZEBW010000001.1:0-17159 GCA_964510205.1 uncultured Anaerolineae bacterium | reverse complement strand
GACGGAGCTGCAGTAGTCGTGGTTCTGATCGCGGGAACCGACGCACTGCAAGAAGGCGATCCGCTTGGGCTCCTCGTGATCCGACGGTCGGGCGACATGGCCTCCTGTCGGCCCGGAGGCGGAGAGCAGCCGTTCGAACTCCATACTGGTGAGTACGTTGGCGTAGCGACCGTAGCCCAGCTCCCCTGAGCGCTCCGCGTTGTACAATTGGTAGCCGGGGGCCAGTATGACGGCTCCGACTTGCAATTCCTCTTCGTAAGGGGCTTGCTGGTGGTCAATGGCCCCCACCTTGCAGGCCAACACGCACTGGTAGCACTCGGAGCACAGCCCGCAGTGCAGACAGCGCAGGGCCTCGGCGCGGGCCTGCTCCTCGGTCAGGCCCAGCTCGACCTCGCGGAAATCCCTGGCCCGCTCCTCAGCCGGGGCGGTGGGCATCGTCTGGCGGGGCCGCAGGTCCACCTCGCCCCGCGCCCGCATCTCGGCGATCTCCTCGTCGGTGAGCTCGGCCACCGGCAGGGGAGTGATCTCGCGGGGGGTGAGCAGCGACACGCCGCGCAGATAGCGATCAATGGACAGCGCGCCGCGCCGCCCGTGGGCGATGGCCTCGATCAGCGCGCCCGGCCCGGCGGCGGCGTCGCCTCCCGCAAACACGCCGGGCCGATTGGTAGCCAAAGTTTGCGGGTCCACCTCGAAAGTGCCCCAGCGGGTAATCTCCAGCCCGTGGTCAGGGTCGAGGAAGCTGATCTCCGGAGCCTGGGCCACGGCGGCCACCATGGCGTCGCACTCGATGACGAACTCGGATCCCTCGATGGGGATGGGGCGGCGGCGGCCGCTGGCGTCGGGCTCGCCTAGGCGCATCCGAACGCAGCGCACACCGCTGATGTGACCATCGTCGGACAGCACCTCGATCGGCTGAGTCAGAAGCTGCAACTGCACCCCTTCCGTCTCGGCGTCGTCCACCTCCCAGGAGTTGGCCGGCATCTCGGCCCGGCTGCGGCGGTAGGCGATGATCACTTCCCGACTGCCCATCCGCAAGGCAGTACGAGCGGTGTCTATGGCCGTGTTTCCTCCCCCGACCACCACCACCCGATCCCCCAGCCTGATCTCCTCGCCCAGGCTGATGCTGCGCAGGAAAGGCACGCCCTGGAAGACGCTCTCGGCGTCCTCACCGGGGATGCCCAGAAGCTGCGGCTCGTGGGCGCCGATGGCCAGGAACACCGCGCTGTAGCCCTCGTCGAACAAGCGGTTGATGTCCCGCACGGCGTGGTTGAGCTTGAGCTCCACGCCCGCCTTGAGGATCTCGTCAATTTCGCGGCGCAGCACCTGGCGCGGCAGGCGGTAGGCGGGGATGCCAACGCGCATCATCCCCCCTGGCACTGGCAGTGCCTCGAAAATCGTCGGCTGGTAGCCCATGCGGGCCAGGAAGTAGCCCGCCGTCAGCCCGCAGGGTCCAGAGCCCACCACCGCCACCCGCTGCTTCTCCTCAGGCGGCAACTCCCTAGGAGCTAATGGAAAAGGCGCCAACTCCCTGCTCCCCAGCTCCCCCGCTTCCATGCTTCCTGCCCCTAGTCCCTTGTCCCTAGTCCCTTGTCCCTCGTCCCTTTCAATTGCATACACCGTGTCCGCCGCGAAGCGCTTCAGAGCACAAATCGCCACCGGCTCGTCCACCTTCCCCCGGTTGCACTCGCTCTCACAGGGATGGTGACACACCCGGCCCACCGTGGCCGGGAAGGGGTTATACTGCTTGATGACCTCCAGCGCTTCTTCGTAGCGTCCCTCGGCGATGAGCGCGATGTAGCCCTGCGCGCTGGTATCGGCGGGACAGGTGTACTTGCAAGGGCTGGTGCCTTTCTTGGTGACGGCGTAGGCGTTGGGGACGGCCTGGGCGTAGGGCTTGAAGACGGCGGTGCGTTGGGCCAGGCCCTCGTCGAACTCGCTGGGAATGTGGATGGGGCACACCTCAACGCAGTCGTTGCAGGCGGTGCATTTCTCAATGTCCACGTAGCGTGGCCGCCGCAGAATGGCGGCGGTGAAGTCGCCGGCCTGGCCCTGCAGCTTGAGCAGGTCGGCGGTGGTGATGATCTCGATGTTGCGGTGGCGGCCGGCCTCCACCAGCTTGGGGGAGATGATGCACATGGCGCAGTCGTTGGTGGGGAAGGTCTTGTCGAGCTGGGCCATCTTCCCGCCGATGGCCGGCGAGCGCTCCAGGAGGTAGACCTTGATCCCCGACTCGGCCAGGTCGAGCGCGGCTTGCACGCCGGCGATCCCCCCCCCAACCACCAGAGCGGCGCCAATGGGTTTGCGAAGTGTAGAACTCACCAGATCACCTCCACCAACTCACTTTCGGCGATGATTGGATCCACTGTGATCAGCGGTACGTTCAAGGCTCGCGCCGTTGCCGCAATGATGCGGTCTGGCATGTCTGGGATCGCTACCGGACCGAAATCACCTACCGCCCGGGCCACTGCCATATTCAACGGCACAACACAAATGCTGGCCTCCGTATCCTCCGACAACTCGAACAACTTCGAGACCTGAGCCTCTGGTATCCGCTGCCGCTGCATCAAGAAGATCGCCTCCACTAGCACGATGCTCGGGACAAGAATCTGGGCACGGTCCTCTTTAGCTGTCTGAAAAACAGCGCGTGCACGCTTGGATAGACGGCGGTCCTTAGCCAGATACCAGAGAATGCTGTGAGTATCGGCAACGTAGCGTCTCATGACTCTTCCGTGGCGATGTCTATCTCGATATCCCTCGGGAAGTTGCCCCACATTTCCCGGCGTGCCTCGGCAATGAATTCCGGTGAAAAGTCGTAACCTTCGAGGAGCCCTTCCAGCTCCCTGATATGCACAGGTCTCTTTTCTTGCTTACCCTCTTTAGCTCCGTCTGCCTTGAAACGTAAGAATTCGATATATTTCGACAGATCAACAAGGCTTTCGTGAGGCAACTCTCGAATCTGCTGGTAAATATTCTGATACGTCATACTAACTGTACTCATCGGCTCCACTCCTCTCAATGTCTCTGGGGAAATTGCCCCACATTTCCCGGCGTGCTTCAGCGATAAGTTCCGGCGAGAAATCATAGCCTTTCAGCAATCCCTTTAGTTTGACAGGGCGGAAGGGTCTTTCGTCCGCGTCTTCTGACTTGGGTTTGGTTTTGCCCGCCTTGAAGCGCAAGAACTCGATGAACTTCACCAACTCGACCAGGCTTTCCTGGGGCAGCTCAAGAATCTGCTGGTAGATATCCTGATACTTCGTAGCAACTGTACTCATCACTCCTCCAATCTCCAACTTCCAACCTCCAACCTCTACCTCGCCATCTCCATCAGCTTCCTGGATTTCACCCGGTTCAATCGCAGCCCTATCTCTTCAGCCGACAGCCCCATCGCCAGTCCCAGAAGCTGGGGATAGAACACCACCGGCAGATTGTATCGGGTCTCGTGCAGCCTCTCGATGCGGCGCTGCTGGAACTCGTACATGATGTCGCAAAATGGACAGATGACCACCAGGGCGTCAGCGGCGGCGGCCGCGATGCGTTCCAGTTTGAGGTGAGGCAGGGCCAGGGCCGTCTTCTCGTCGGCGCCCAGAATGCCGCCGCCACAGCACTGCTCGCGGCCCTCGTAGTAGATCGAGCTGGCGCCAAGGGCTTCGATCAGGCGGTCCAGGCTGTGCGGGTTCTCCGGATCGTCGAAGCTGTCGTGCGCCTCCATCGGCTTGAGATAGTGACAGCCGTAGTGCGCTGCCAGCCGCAGGTCGGAGAGGTCAACGGTCACCGCCTTCCGGATGCGCTCCAGGCCAATCTCTTCATAAAGAACGCGAGCGAAGTGTCGCACCTTGATGCTGCCGTGGTACCTTCGGCCAGTAGCCGCTTCCAGTTCGTCGTTGACGCGCTCGCGTAGTGCTTCGTCGCCTTGCAGAGCGTGGTTGGCCTCGGCCAGGGTGCCGGTGCACGAACTGCACAGAGCGCAGATGTCCACCTCTTGCTCCTCGGCCAGGGCCAGGTTGCGGGCCGATAGGAGCAGCGCGGTCTCGTGATGCACCGATTTCAGCGGGAAGCCGCAGCAGCCGAAGTCGTTGATGTCTACCAGCTCAATCCCCAGTCGGCTGGCCGTGTTGCGGGCGGCCAATTCGTAGTTCGTGGCCCGCACTGGGGCGGTGCATCCCAAGTAGAGCGCGTATTTCATTCCTACGCCCCCTCCCCTTCTGGCTGGACTAGCGCGTCCAACTCGGTCACAGCGAAGATTTGGCCAAAGTCCTCGGCTCGCTCAGTGATGGCCGGTAGCCCGTGGTCCGTTCGCCGCTCGTTCTCGAACTCGGTGATGTCGTACAGCCGTCCGTGGTCGCGCAGTAGGTTAACCTGCATGCGAAACGAGGGGTGGATGTACCCCTCTCGCACGGCGATGTTCTTGATGGCGTGCATCAACTCGGTGATGCGCACGTCCTGCGGGCAGCGTTCGTAGCAGGAGTAGCAGGTCGAGCACAGCCAGATGAAGTCGCTGGACAGCACCGCTTCTCTTAGTCCCAGTAAAGCCATGCGGATGATGCGGCGAGGGTTGTAGCGTTCCGTGACTTCGCGCACGGGGCAGGAGGCGGTGCAGGCGCCGCAGGAGAAGCAGCGCCGGATGTGCTCGCCACCGGGCTCAGTGGCGATCTGATCGGCGAAAGTTGGGTCCATCTGGCTGGCATCAATCACGGTATCCATGTTGGCCTCCTCGCTTGTTGACCTCGCAAATTATATCATGGGAGGTGAGATTGCGCAAATGGGCGACGCGCTAGAAACAGGCCTGGTCACGTGATGAAGAGCCGCCCTTGTAGGGTTGATGCAGACGGGCCTTTCTTGAACCGGGGGAGCGTTGGAGTGGAGGCTTTAGCCGGTAGAAATGCGCAGATTCTGGCTGAAGACTATGCTTTGGAGTACTTTTCAAGCTATTTCACATGATTTACTTGATAATAACATTATAGTCTGAAATTTCAACTGATTATGGCTCTTTTATGAACTTTTTTGACCGTTATTTCGTTATTCAAGCTTTCTCGCGACTATCTGGTCCTTGATGAAGCGGTGGCCCTTTTGATGCACTGTGGGGCGGGGTAGGTTTGCTCTTCGGTTCCGCTTGTCAGCCCGTGGCGATTGCTGCGCCGCACACCAGGTGCATTTCAGTTCTGAGGCGGGACTGAGGGCCTGCTCGCTCCGTCATTGCGAGGCACGGTTTTTGTGCCGAACTTGGAAGTGAAAACGGCGCAATCTCCAATTCGCGGGGTGGGGATTGCTTCGCCTTCGGCTCGCAATGACACTCGCCCCCAAAGTGAAATACGCCTCAGCCCCCAATCCACCTCACCGGCATGGGATGGACATTTTGCTGGAAATAGGGTAGAATCAGTACCTGAGAAAAGTCGCTGAAAAGGGGCGTCTCGCCCCGTTCGGGCGGCGGAGACGCCGCCCGTGAGCAAGACTCTCTCATCTACTGAGAACAAGTGAGCGCAACAAGGAGGGATCTGTCGTGGAGACGCTGACTGACAAAGGCTCTATCATCCCAAAAGATGCCCGTACTCTCCTGAGCGGGCTGCCGTTTCTCATTCTCGCTCTTCTGGTGTTTGGACTTGGCCTGGCCTCGTACCTCTATGAGATCAATCTACCCGCCCTGGGCTTCAACTGGAACAACACAACTGGCGTGGTATTTGCCGTTCGCGAAGGTGGGCCGGCGGAGCAAGCGGGCCTGCAACAGGGTGACATCTTACTGCGACTAGACGATGCGCCCCTGGAGGAAAGAGATAAGTTCAGGCAGACCTGGAAAGAGCTCAAGAGCCGCCGGGTCGCCTCTGTCACAATTGAACGCGGCGGCCAAGAGAGATCCTTGCTCTTCACTGTCGAAGCCATGCCTCCCTTCCTGGAGGGCTACGGCATTTATTACCTGATGGCACTGGTCTTCTGGATGGCGGGCATCCTCGCCTATCTTGGCCGAGGCCAGGACAGGGCGACGACGGCTTACCTCGTGTTCTGCCTGACAGTGGCCGTGGCCTCGTTCACCAACACCAACGTCAACGTCTCTTTCATACGTTGGGCCAGCGTGCTGCAGCGCGTCAGCACGGGACTGGCAGTGGGCCTCTTCCTGCACTTCTCCCTCACCTTCCCTGAGGAAAAGCCGCTAGGCCGAAGAGGGCGGATCTTTATTCTGGCACTGTTCTACCTGCCTGGGCTGGTGTTAGGCTGCTTGAACGCCTATCTGTTCCCCTTGCAGCTCAAAGGACAGTACACCCTGCTATTCAACTTGCTCTTCCTCAGCCCGGCCCTGAGTTTTCTGGGCTGGGTCGCCAGCTTGATCCACACCTACCTGACCACGGCCTCCACTGAGATCAGGGAACAACTGAGGGAGATGGGTGTGGGGATTACCCTCACCCTTTTGCCCTTCATCGTGATGCTGGTATCTAACGTCCTGGCAGGGAGAGCCCTGGTGGATGTGCGCATCGTCGCCACCTCGGCCATCGCCTTCCCCATGGCCCTCACCTACGCCATCCTCAAACAGCGCTCGCTGCTGAACCTGGACCGCCTGGTCCGTTGGGGATTGGTCTACACCATGCTGGGGATAACCGTGGCCGCCCTTTACCTCGCAGCAGTTGTTGTGCTGGCGCGTCTGTTCGGAGCGGTCATGTCCTGGGGAACTCTACTCATCACCCTCATCTCTGCCCTCATCGTCGCCTTCCTCGCCGCTCCCCTGAGGCATAGATTACAAGCCGTGGTCGAGCGCCTCTTCTGGCGGTGATGCGCTCATTGGACAAAAGCGGCGTTTTGGGATATAATAGGTTCAGAATCTTGCTTCCCAGTGGTTCTGTGAGCGAAGCGGCCAGTTGAGCATGGACATTGAGAAGATCAAAGCCAGACTTCGAGCAGACCAGTATGTCTATACCCACCATGCGGATATTGAGCGCAAGGCGGATGAGTTAACATTCGCTCAAGTTGAAGAAGCTCTGCTGAACGGAGAGATACTCGAGCAATACCCTGACACCGGTCGTGGTGAAAGTTGTCTGATTGTGGGATTTGCGAAGGATATACCCATTCACGCTGTTTGTGGTTGGCATGGGGAGAGAGTAGCCCTCATCACCATCTACGTTCCACGCCCACCGAAGTTTGTTGACCCGTGGACACGGGGAGAGAAGACTGATGCGGAGAATTCAGTGTAACTTCTGCGGCAGTGACCGCTACGAAGAACGTCGAATCGAATATCTCTACAGCCACAAGGGCGAGTACTTGCTGGTACCGAATACCCCAGTTGAGGTCTGTCTTGACTGCGGAATGGTTTACTACGATGCAGCCGTCCTCAAAGAGATCGAGCGGCGTTTCTTTGCCATTCAGCGTGAAGACGAAAAGCCGGACCGCTACGTCGAGATGCCGGCAATGGCCTACGCCTAGCGACAGAACGACAACCGGGCAGAGCCATTACAGCCAAAGAGATAGACAGACAATGACGGAGACGAGTAGGCAGCGCTAGACTTCCAGAGAGTCGCCGATGGGTGGAAGGCGACAGTCACAGGCTGCTGAAATCCCCTCCTGAGTCGCCAGCGGAAATGGCAGACGCGCCAGATTATGCCAGGCCGGGTGCTCCCGTTATCGAGCTGGAGTCCGAGGACTCCGCGAGGTTGCCGTCCGCGAGGCGGCAACGAAGAAAGGTGGCACCACGAGCGCTCTTCGTCCTTATCAGGGCTGAAGAGCGTTTTTGTTCAACACACAAGTGCACACAGAGGAGGAGATTTATCATGCTTGATCTCAATTTTATCCGCGAGCATCCAGACCGAGTCAAAGAGGCGTTGGTCAAACTCAACACCGACGCGCCGATTGACGAGATCGTGGCCCTGGACGAGGAGCGGCGCAGTCTGCTGACGGAGGTGGAAGCTCTGAAGCACCAGCGCAATGTCACTTCCACCAAGATAGGGCGAATGAAGAAGGGCGAGGATCGCCAGTCGCTCATCGCAGAGATGCGCCAGGTGGGGGAGCGCATCAAGGTTCTAGATGACCAGGTGAGCGATGTGGAGGAGCGGCTTGAGGAGGCCATGCTGCTGGCGCCCAACATGCCCCACGAAACGGTTCCCATCGGCAAGGATGACAGCGAGAACGTGGTGGTGCGCACCGAGGGGGATCCCCGCCAATTCGACTTCGAGCCGCTGCCCCACTGGGACTTGGGCCCGGTGCTGGACATCATTGACTTCGAGCGGGGGGTGAAGCTCTCCGGCAGTCGCTTCTACGTGCTCAAGGGGCTGGGCGCCAGGCTGCAGCGCGCGCTGATCACCTGGATGCTCGACCTGCACATCAATGAGCAAGGCTACACCGAGATCTACCCCCCCTTCGTGGTCAAGCGGGAATGCATGGTCGGAGCGGCCCAGCTGCCGAAGTTCGAAGATAACATCTACCACGACGTCGAAGACGACTTCTGGTTCATCGGCACGGCGGAGATCCCGCTGACCAACCTGCACCGCGAGGAGATCCTGAAGGCGGACCAGTTGCCGCTGCACTACGTGGCCTATTCGCCCTGTTTCCGGCGAGAGAAGTTCTCCGCCGGCAAAGACACGCGGGGTATCAAGCGAGGCCATCAGTTCGACAAGGTGGAGATGTACAAGTTCACCACCCCGGAGAACTCCTACCAGGAGCTGGAGAAGATGGTGGACAACGCGGAAGACGTATGCCGCCGGCTGGGCATCCCCCATCGGGTGGTGCAGATGTGCAGCGGCGATCTAGGCTTCGCCGCCGCCAAGAAGTACGACGTGGAGGTGTGGTCCCCGGGCTGCGGGGAGTGGCTGGAGGCCAGCTCCTGCTCCAACTGCGAGGCGTTCCAGGCTCGCCGGGCCAACATTCGCTACCGGCCGGAGCCCGGCGCCAAGCCCGAGTTCGTCCACACCCTCAACGGAAGCGGCCTGGCCCTGCCCCGCACTCTGATCGCCGTCATGGAGAACTATCAGCAGGCTGATGGCAGCATCGTCATCCCAGAGGTACTGCGGCCTTATATGGGGGGAGTAGAGGTCATCAGCTAGGATGGCGTGAAACGTGAAACGTGAAACGTCAAACGTGAAGCGTGAATCCCTGCCAGCAGGTCCAATTTGCTTGATGATGCGTAATTGCTCAGCCTGTCATTGCGAGGGCGCAGTTTGCGCCGAACTTGGAAGTGGAAACGGCGCAATCCCCAAGCAACAATGCAGAGCAGATAGCATCGTTGCTGAGACTGGGGATTGCTTCACAAAAAGCGCTCGCAATGACACGATGGCTGAGTAGTTGCGATGATGCTATGAAAACAGAAACGCTCGGAGGCGTACAGGCCCTCCGAGCGTTTTCATCATTACGTGAGACCCTTGGGGTTTTGGAAACCCCAAGGGTCTAAACTTGCTAGTACAGGAACATGGGCTTGCCGTGGGCGTGCCAGACCTTGGGCCGGTACTCTTCAACGTCGTACAGGGCGCGCACGTCCACCGTCTTGACCCCCAGGATAGGCGACTCTGCGGTCACGTCGGTGTAACGCCCATCGCGCAGGGCCACCATGCGCCCATACCTCTTGGTCATGATCAGGTCCACGGCGATGTTGGCGTAGGTGACGGCGACCATGACGTCCAAAGCATCCGGCTGCCCAGAGCGCATGAGGTAGGCGACTTCCTGAATCATTGTCTTCTCCCCCGTAATCTTCTCCAGTCGGTCCGCGGTCACGGCGCCGATGCCGCCCAGCTTCTTGTGTCCGTAAGGATCAGCTTTGTCCTTCTTAATGACAATGTCCCCACCTAAGATCTTGGCCCCCTCGGAGATGGTCATCATCACGTAATGGCTGGGGTTGGCGCGCTTGTCCTTCATCAACAGATCGGCCAGTCTCTCGATGTCGAAAGGCACCTCGGAGATGATAGCTCGATCCACGCCCGCCAGATAGGCGGAAATGAGGGAAGTCTCTCCACAGTGGCGGCCAAACAGCTCGACGACGCCGATGCGTTCGTGGGAGCCAGCGGTGCTGCGCAGTTGATGGATGAAACCGACACTGCGGGTGACGGCGGTGGAAAACCCAATACAGAAATCGGTTCCGAAGACGTCGTTATCCATCGTCTTGGGGATGGACACGATGGGGAACCCCTCACGGTAGAGCCGCGCGGCATACCCCAGTGTGTCGTCGCCGCCGATGGGGATCAACACGTCAATTCCCAAGTGTTCCAGGTTGTTGAGCACATGGGAGGTGAAGTCCAGGAACCCCTCCTCGTCGGGCTCTTGTTCCTCTGGCTTCAAGAAGGCAGGGGCTTTCCCCGGCAGCACACGGCTGGGGTTGACCCGTGAGGTATGCAAAAAAGTGCCCCCGGTGCGGTCAATGGTGCGTGTGTTGGCCTTGTTCAGAGGGAGAATAAAAGTCTCGTGACTCTCCGGATCGTCTGGGTTATAGTGCAGCAAACCCATCCAGCCGCGCCGAATGCCGATTACTTCGTCGCCTTCATTCTCGCCCCGATAGGCCACTGTCTTGATGGCGGGGTTTAGACCGGGAACATCCCCGCCGCCAGTTAGAATTCCAATTCTCATCAATTTCCTCCTGTTAGTCTGATCTATCCAAACTCGCGGATGAACCGCTCGGCTTCGTCCACGTCTTCCCGACTGCCGATGAACAGCGGCGCCCGCTGGTGCAGCGACTCGGGCTGTATCTGCATGATGTCCCGCGCGCCGTCGGAGGCGCGCCCGCCAGCCTGTTCGACGATGAAGGCCATCGGCGCCGCCTCGTAGAGCAAGCGAAGCTTGCCGTGCGGCTTCTGGGGATCCTTGCTGTCGGCCGGATACATGAAGATGCCGCCCGCCAGCAGGTTGCGGTGAAAGTCCGCCACCAGCGTGCCGATGTAGCGCGCCGAATAGGGATGACCGGTCGCCGTTTCGGACGTCTTCAGGTGGTCCACGTAGCGGCGAACCCCCTCGCTCCAGTAATGACAGTTGCCCTCGTTGACGCTGTAGTACTTGCCCTGCGGCGGGATGCGGATGTTGGGGTGAGAGAGCAGAAACTCGCCCATGCTGGGGTCCAGGGTGAAGCCATGCACTCCCTGACCGCTGGTGTAGACCATCATCGTGCTGGAGCCATAGATGATATAGCCGGCGGCGGCCTGTTTGTAGCCGGGCTGCAGACAATCTTCCAGCGAGCCCCGTGGTCCGTCTGAGACCTTGCGGTGGATGGAGAAGATCGTGCCCACGCTGGCGTTGACGTCAATATTGGACGAGCCATCCAGCGGATCAAAGACGAGCACGTAATTGCCCGTAGGAAACCGCTCAGGGATGGGGATAATGTCGGGGATCTCCTCCGAGGCCATGACGCACAGCCGTCCGGTGTGGTCGTTCATGCGCACGATGGTCTCGTTGGCGAACACGTCCAGCTTCATCACCTGCTCGCCCTGGACGTTCTCTTCGCCCGTGAGGCCCAAGATCTCCACCAGGCCCGCTTTGCTCACCTCACGGACGATGATCTTGGCTGCTAGAGCGATGTCGTACAGCAGGTTAGTGAACTCGCCCGTCGCTTCCGGAAAGCTCCGCTCCTGCTCCAGGATGTGGCGCTCAATGGTAACGATCGTTGCAGTCATAGCTCCCTCCTCGTTGAGGATGCTCTCTCATCACAGGTTTTACTCTTCACTCCCCCCAAGCTCTGCACTGCGGTACTGCCTGGGCGGACTCTTGAAACCGCCGCTGGAATCAACGCGGCCGTTGCTCTTGAACAGGCGGATCTTCTCCCGCACCGCTTCTTTGGTGTTCTCGCGAGAGATGGCCAGGTATTTACGGGGATCCACTTCAGCGGGATGTCTCTCGAACCCCTCTCTCATGCCGCGCACGAAAGCCTGATTGAGATAAGTGGCCACGTTGACCTTGCAGATGCCGTGCTCGATAGCTTCGACCACGCTGTCGTGTCGGACGCCCGACGAGCCGTGCAACACCAGCGGCACCCCAGCTTTCCGGCGGATGGCCTCAATACGCGGGATGTCCAGGGTGGCCTCGCGCGCCTTCATGGCATGAACCGAGCCACAGGCCACCGCCAGAGAATCGGCCCCGGTCAGATCAATGAACTCTTTCGCCTGATCGGGGTCCGTCATGGCCGCTTCCACCTCTTTGGGCGTCACATCGTCCGTGGACTGGAGCACGCAGCCCAACTCCGCCTCGACAGGGACGCCGACGACGTGAGCGATTTCGCAGACCCTGCGGCTGATGGCCACGTTTTCCTCGTAAGGCAGCTTAGAGCCGTCAAACATCAGGGAGGTGAAGCCCGCGCGCAGACACAGCACATTCTGCTCGAAACTGGTGCCGTGGTCCAGGTGGAGAACCACGGGGACGTCCACCTGGGCAGCAGCGATCTTCACCATGCCGGCTGCAAAATCCAGGCCGGCGTAGCGAATCGCTCCCTGGCTGACCTGCAGGATGACCGGCGCGCGCTCCTCTTGGGCGGTCTCCACGATGGCCTGCACCATTTCCATGTTGTTGGCATTGAAAGCCCCCACGGCGAAGCGCTCTTCCAAAGCGAACTGTAGGATTTCCTTGCTGGTTACTAATGGCATTTGCTGTCACCTTTCCGTTTCTAGGACTCGAATCTCGACCGATGGGAAGTGGACGCATCAAAGATAGCCCCTACTTCCGCCGAACCATATTCAGTGTACCATAAAAAAGGGCAAACGTCAAACGCCGTGAAAAGACCTTTAGGGTTTCCGGAAACCCTAAAGGTCTGGGCAACTGTCACGCTGACCCGTTTTTGCATGCCGTGCGAGCTTGTGATATACTTACGGAGTGAGGCGACGAGGCGATGAGGCGACGGGGCGACGAGGGAATCGTCGGAGGAGGAAATCACTGATGTCTACTTTGCTGGTGAAGAACGCGGACTTGCTGGTCACTATGGATGGGGAGAGGCGGCGCATCGAGGACGGCGGCCTCTGGGTGCGGGATAACGTCATTGAGGCGGTGGGATCCACGGCTGACGCTTCGGAACTGCCCCAGGAGGCCGATCGGGTTATTGATGCTTCGGGCATGATCGTGCTGCCGGGGCTGGTGAACACCCACCACCACCTCTACCAGACTCTGACCCGCGCCCTGGCCGCCGTGCAAGACGTGGAGCTGTTCGATTGGCTGCGCAGCCTGTATCCCATTTGGGCGGAGCTCAGCGGGGAAGCCGTTTACGTCAGCGCACTGGTGGGCTTGGCTGAGCTCATTCTCTCCGGCTGCACCACCACCACCGATCACTTGTATCTCTTTCCCAACGACGTCTCGCTGGACGACGAGATCCGCGCCGCCCGCGAGCTGGGCATCCGCTTCCATCCCAGTCGGGGCAGCATGTCGCTGGGCCAGTCGCAGGGGGGGCTGCCGCCCGACCGCGTCGTCCAAAGCGAAGACGACATCCTGGCCGACTGCCAGCGCGTCATCGAAAAACACCACGACCCCGCGCCCTATTCGATGGGCCGCATCGTGCTGGCCCCCTGTTCCCCCTTCTCGGTGACGCCGGAGCTGATGCGCGAGTCGGCGGCCCTGGCTCGGCGCCACGGCCTGCACCTCCACACCCACGTGGCCGAGACTCTGGACGAGGAGAGCTTTTGCCTGGACAAATTCGGCTGCCGACCGGTGGAATACATGCAGCAGTTGGGCTGGGTGGGTCCTGACGTCTCCTACGTCCATGCCATCCACCTCAGCGAGGACGAGATTGACCTGCTGGCCGAGACCGGCACCGGGGTGGCCCACTGTCCCAGCTCCAACATGCGGCTGGGCTCAGGGATCGCCCCCGTTCGCGAGATGCTGGACGCCGGCGTCAAAGTGAGCCTGGCGGTGGACGGCAGCGCGTCCAACGACAGCTCCCACCTGCTGGCCGAGGCGCGCCTGGCTATGCTGTTGCAGCGGGTGCAGAAGGGGGCGGGGGCGCTCAGCGCGCAGCAGGCCCTGGAGATGGCCACCCTGGGCGGGGCCGCCGTTCTGGGCCGCGACGACATCGGTTCGCTGGCGCCGGGCCAGGCGGCCGATTTCATCGCCATTGACCTCCACAGGCTGGAATACGCCGGCGCCTTGCAGGATCCGCTGGCCGCGCTGGTCTTCTGTGCGCCAATCAACGTGGACCTGTCGGTCATCAACGGTCGAATCGTGGTGGAGGAGGGTCGCCTGGTGGGTGTTGACCTGGGGGAGATCGTGGCCCGTCACAATCGGATTTCGCGGCGGATGGTGGAACGTGGAACGTGAAGACGTGAAACGTGAACCGTGAAACGTGAGATGAGGGAGGGTGGTGGATGAGAGGGGCTAGGAAGAAGCTGGGGCAGCGGGGCGAGGACTTGGCGGCGGCCCATCTGGAAGAGCGGGGCTACGTGGTGCGGGAGCGGAATTGGCGCTGCCCAGTGGGCGAGATAGACATCGTGGCCCAGGCTGGCAAGTGCCTGGCCTTCGTCGAGGTGCGCACCCGGCGGGGCCGAAAGTACGGCACGCCCGAGGAGTCGGTGACGCCCGCCAAGCAGGCCAAGCTGGTGGAGGTCGCCCAGACCTATCTGCAGGAGCACCGTTGGGACGGCGACTGGCGCATTGACGTAGTGGCGGTGGAGATGACGCCTGGGGGCAAGCTGCGGCGGGTAGAGTTGATCAAGAACGCGGTGACGGACTGGGAGCTGCTATGACACAAGTGCGTTTGGAGAACGTGACCAAAGTCTTTCCGATAGAAGGCCCGGTTCTGGACAGCATCAAGGGGCTCCTGGGCGATAAAGCCGCGATCAAGGCCCTGGACCAGGTCAACCTGCTCGTCCGCCACGGCGAGACCCTGGGCCTCATCGGCCCCACGGCCTGCGGCAAGACCACGCTGCTCAAAGTCATCGCCGGGCTGATCGCGCCCGACGAGGGTGCGGTCTATTTCGACGGTCAGGACGTGACCAAGATGTCGCCCAAGGAGCGCAACATCGGCATGGTCTTTCAGAGCTACGCGCTCTATCCCCACCTGACCTCCCTGGAGAACCTGGCCTTCCCCTTTGTGGTGCAGCAGCGGGAGGAGGAAATCCCCGAGCGGGTGCGGGTCACCTCCCAGATCATGGGCCTGGGCTTCGACAAGCTGCTGGGCCGGCTGCCGAGCACCCTATCCATCGGAGAGAAGCAGCGCGTGGCAGTGGGCCGCTGCATCATCCGCCAGCCCCGCGTCTTCCTGTTCGACGAGCCTCTGTCCAATTTGGACGCCAAGCTCCGCGTTCAGACCAGAGTGGAGATCAAGAAGCTGCTGCGGCGTTTTCGCATCACCAGCGTCTACGCCACCCACGACCAAACCGAGGCCATCGCCCTGTCCGACCGCCTGGCGGTGATGAACGAGGGCCGCATCGAGCAAGTGGGCACCCACGGGGAGATCTACAACTGGCCTGTCAACGTCTTCGTGGCTGGCTTCGTGGGCACGCCGGCCATGAACTTCTTCCGCGGGCGGGTGGAGGACGGGGCGCTGCGCTTCGCCGACTTCAGCCTCCCCTTCCTGCCGCGCCTGAGAACGAGGCTGCATCCCGGCCAGGAGGTGATCCTGGGCGTTCGCCCGGAGCACATCGCCATCAGCGCGGAGGGCCTCCTGCGGGCCAGAGTGGAGCAGATCCAGCCCCGGGTGACCCAGCGCGTCCAGATCATTCGCACCCGACTTGATGGAGGTGTCTGCGTCGTCCGGGCAGGGGTCGAGGTGCCGGTGCGGCCTGGCGATTCCGTGTGGCTGCGTTTCGACGAGGAGCGGCTGCATTTGTTTGATGCTCGGACGGGGAGTAGGTTAAGCTGAGCCCAATGGCACTAACTTTTCAGGCCGCTGAAAGTGGCTCGGAATCGCCCGTAGCCCGACGATGCCAGTTGAGTGCACTAGCATCGTCGGGCTACGGAACAGCGGGTGATAAATCACCCTTGAACGGTGGTTTCCTCAATGTTCCTGGGTGAGAAGCCCGATTTCATCGGGCGCTGTTTCGTAGCACGGGCACTTCATGCCCGTGCGGCCTCGGCTGTGCATAAGCCACTGACGGCGTGGGTTGAAGGGGGAGACTTGAGGTCCTCTTGCATGGGAACGCGATAGCCTCTCCGTGCCAGGAGAAGGTAGGCATGGGCCTTGCGCACCATCAGCTCAGAAATTCGGAAATCGAAAATCGCAAATCGGAAATCCTCATCATCATCGTCGGCCCCACGGCGGTAGGGAAAACGCGCCTGTCGCTGGGCCTGGCCCAGGAGCTCGACGGCGAGATCATCTCCGCCGACTCCCGCCAGGTCTATCGGGGCATGGACATCGGCACGGCCAAGCCCACCCCGCAGGAGCGCGCGCTCGTGCCCCATCATCTAATTGACGTGGCCGCCCCCAACGAGGCATTCACCCTGGCCCAATACCAGGAACTGGCCTACCAGGCCATTGACGACGTTCTGGCCCGAGGCCAGGTTCCTTTCCTGGTCGGGGGTACGGGGCAATACGTGACGGCGGTGGTGGAGGGATGGGGCATCCCCCGCGTTCCGCCCAACGAAGAGCTGCGGGCCGAGCTCTATCGCCAGGCGGAGGTCGAAGGGACGGAGGCCCTCCACGCCCGCTTGCGGGAGGTGGACCCAGCCGCTGCCCAGCGAATTGATTACCGCAACGTGCGGCGGGTGGTTCGCGCCCTGGAAGTCTACCTGGAGACCGGCCAGCCCATCTCCGAGCTGCAGCGCAAAAAGCCGCCGCCCTATGGCATCCTGCAGCTCGGCCTGACCCTGGAGCGTGAAGAGCTCTACCGCCGCATTGACCAGCGGGTGGACAGGATGATCGAGGGTGGGCTGGTGGAGGAGGTCAGGGGGTTGGTGGAGCGGGGATACAGCTACGACCTGCCGGCCATGTCGGGCCTGGGCTACCAGCAGATCGGCCGATACCTGCGGGGCGAAGTGAGCCTGGAGGAAGCCATCCAGCTCATCAAGCATCACACCCATCGCTTCGTTCGCCACCAGTACAACTGGTTCAGCCTGGACGACGAAAACATCCGCTGGTTTGATGTCGTCGGCGATGCTTACGGGGAAATCGAGAGACTTGTGGCCTCGTTCCTTACACTTCGCTCTGTTGCAGCACCTGGCGCTCGATTTCTTCGACCAGAAACGGCAGGTTGGGGCGGGTGAAGCTCAGGTCGGGGGCGGGGAGGCGATGGTGCTTGATGTTTGGCGGGGCGAGGCCGTGGGAAGCCAGCAGGGGATGGTCAGACAGGAGGCGA